>CAZQNE010000004.1:45366-125618 GCA_964594535.1 uncultured Lewinella sp. | reverse complement strand
CCTACGAGGAATACGCCGACGGAGAGGGGGACGACGAACTGGCCGAAAGCTACCTCGAACTCGGGGAGGAGGTCCTCTTTGACTACCTGGAGACCGGCCCCAACGACTACGAGGCCGCCTACGTGATGGGGGAAGTAGCCAGCCTGTACTACGAACTGGCGGACTACACAATGGCCTCATTCTTTTACGCCCAGACGACCGACTATACCCTCGACCCGATGGATGCCTACATGGCCGCAAGTGCCTCCGCGCTGGACGGGGATAGTGAAACTGCCCTCGGATATCTGGAGCTGGCCCTCGACCTCGGCTTCCTGGATGAGGAATGCATCGACATCGATAGCGACAGCGATCTGGAGAGCCTGCGTGGAATGGCGGAGTACGAGGAGCTGCGGAGGGAGTATGGATTTTAGGGCGGGTACGCAGGTTACCGCGGGCGGGGGGATGGTATACATGAATGATGACCACTCACTACTTACCGAATGTCACTTAAAATTTGGATCACTACCCTGCTCGCCGTAGTTCTCTTCGTTCCGTCCGAACCCGAGGTCTCCGTCAGTAGTGACATTCATCAGCCCGAGCCCTGCACGCTAGATAGCGTGGACAGCGCCCTGACCCGCTACCTACGGGCCGAACCCGCCGAACTAGCCAAACGGGCGGGGGATGGGCGAATCGGGTACGCCCAGGGGTACGTTAACTGCCTTGGTGAGGTATTGGGCGCTCTAGACAAGGAATCGGATCAGTACCCTATCGTCAAGGGTAAACAGGCCTACTTCCGGGGGGTAATAGCCCGGATGCAGGCGGAAAATGTAGTGGATGCCGATCGAATTGCCGCGGAGGGTTACCTGACATCCGCGGAAGTTGAGCTGAATGCCGCCCTGGAGGTACTGCAAAATGCGGCCTACGTCATCAACGAGTTAGGCATTGTGTATCAAACACGTGGCGGAAAGAGCGATCTGGAGACAGCACAGAATTTATATCAAAGGGCAAGGGGGGCTGCTCCGGACTGGGCTATGCCCATTGTCAATCAGGCCAATACTATTCTCGCGATTAATCCCGAAAACTACAGCCCCGCTGCAAATCTGTACAAGGAGGCATTAAAGCTACGTAAGGATCTGGCCGTTGCCCACCTTGGGCTCGGGAATATCGAAGTGAGTTCAAAAAGTACGCGTACGGACGGGCTAGCCCACTTGCGGCGGGCATTTGTATCCCTACCGAATATACCAGAAACGCAGTACGGCTACGCCCGGGGACTGATAAAAGCGGACAGTCAAAGCCGAGGGGTCCGGCTCTACCGTAGCGCTGCCGAATTGGACAACCGTCGACTGCGGGGAAAGGCTAGTTATGCCCTTGGGTATTACCTCTACCGGCAGAGTCCCTCCACCAACCCACGAGCTGCCGCCAAACAGTTCAAGAAAGCGGCCACTTCCTTCGATGGCAATACAGAAATGTTGAGGCATACCTACCGGCGAATTGGTTTGGTTTACGGGGGTACACGGGCCACTCGCCAAGGGTTACGCCATCAGGGCAGACGGTACCTAGCCAGTGAAAAGAACCGCCATGAACTTCCCGAAATCTTCGCCGGCCGGGCCGGACTGCGAGCCTTGGGGTGGAAAAATGAGGTCAGAAGAGAAATAAATGAAAAGGGAAGCCGGGATTTTGACTTCGTCCAGGATATCGCCGTTGCGCTTTACCAAAATGACCAGTACGATCAGGCCGAGAAAGTCGCGGAGATCGGCGTTGAACAGTTCCCCAACGAATGGCGGGCTTACCACACGCTAATCGATATTCAACTCGAACTAAATCGTACCCGCAGGGCCTGCAGAACCGTAGCTGAGGCACGCGCTAGCTTAGGAGATAGCTGGCCTAAATTGCGAAACGAATTACAACACTCTCAATACGGCGACTATTACGACAAAATTAAGCCCTGCATTAACCCACAGACGCAGAGTGATCAAAACGATCGCTCATGAGCCGTCTTTTATTCTTCCTACTCTCCTTCCTGCTATTTCAGTGCGGGCAAGAACAACAAGCCGAAGAAGTGAATTTCGACATTCTTCGTTATCAGGACGAGGACTACCTGCTTTCCGGGGTCCGCGACACGGTGGTTAACGAGCTAGAGCTGGAGTTTTCCCGTGACCTTCCCATTGACGTTTTTCTGAACGGACAACCCTACCAGTTATTCCGTTTAGGAACCGAGGACGATATACGGCCCGTACTGGTCCCAGTAATAGATGGCATCCCTGACTATGACCGGCAGCTAACGTTCAGCCCTCTAAACGTTCAACTACAGGCAAGTGAAGGTCTAGAATTTGGTGATCTTGAAGCATTTCTGAGCGGCGGCAGCAGCACCATCTTCAAAAAGCGCCGCGACCACCCGCCCCCCATCAGCAAATCCATGTAGCGACCTTCCCCGAACATGCCCACCCCCGCCCCCCACCTCCACGCCCTGGCGATCACCCTCCTGGTGCTCGGGCTCATCGGGGTGCTGCGGCTCATCACCTTCGACATCCACTTCTTCGACCCCTTCAACAACGGGATCCAGGACTACGAGGTCACCGATATCTTCTTCTCCCAACTGCGCGATCCGAAGCGGGTGCGGCCCGAAGACCGCATCGTGCTCGTCCACGTCGATCACCCGGAGCGGGCCGAAATCGCGGGCCTCATCGACCGCATCGCCTCCCGCCGACCCGCCGCCATCGGGGTGGATATTCTCTTTCCGGGGCGGAAGGACCCCCGGGGAGACAGCCTCCTCGCCGCCAGCCTCTCCCGCCATCCGGAAGTTATTCTGGCGGCTAACCTGGCCCCCTACGATGAAGAACGGGACGGCATTCCCGGGCTCACCGTCTCCGATTCACTTTTTTCCCGCCACGGCCGCAATGCCTACACCAACTTCCTGGCCGGCACCGACCGCACGGTCCGACTTTTCACCCCCCGGTTACGTACGCTGGACGGGCAAACCCAGACCGCCTTCTCCGTATCCCTGGCCGCTGAACTAGCCCCCGAGCGGGTGCGCCGGCTGCTCTGGCGGCGGGGCGAGCGGCCGGTGCGCATCAATTACCGGGGCGACTACCGGAGCTTCCCCCGCGTCAACGGCTACGACCTGCTCGAGGCCGGCGACGAGGCCCTGGCGATCTTCCGCGACCGCATCGCCATCATCGGCTTTATCGACAGCCGGGCCGCCGACGCCCCCATCGAGGACCGCTACTTCACCCCCCTCAATCCCGTGTACACCGGCCGCAGCCTGCCCGATATGTACGGGGCGGTCATCCACGCCAACATCGTGTCCATGATCCTGGATGGCAGCTACATCTTCGAGCTGCCCGGCTGGCTGGAGGGGCTGCTGATCTTCGGCTTCACCTACGCGAATGTCTATCTCATCCACCGGATGTACCATAAACTACCCGATTCTTACCACGGCGTCACCCGCATCCTGCAGTTGGTCGAACTTTTTGGTTTTTTCTTCCTGACGGCCGTACTTTTTCACTACTTCCGGCTCAAACTCGATTTCGCCGTCGGTCTCCTCGCGCTGCTGCTCGCCTACGACATCGTCATGATTTACGAGAGCTTCCTGCGCAAACGCATTCCGTACCTATCCCGGCCCACGCCATGAAAAACGTATTATCCGTCCTCCTTTTTTCCCTATCCGTATCCGCCCAGGATGCGGTCGTCCCCCTGGTGATGTACGCCGAGGGGCCGGTGCGCTACGAGGGCGCGGTGGGTACGGGCGATCTGAACGAAGTGTACGCGGGGCATCATTTAGCGGGCGGCGGGGCGCTGGTGCTGGGGGAGTCGGCAAACGTCGAGTTGATGGGGGGCGACCAATTCATCCGCTTGGACGGGGCGGGCAGGTATTCGGTACCGGAACTCTTCGGTTCACCTCCCGCGGAACGGGGCTTCCTGGGGCAGTTTCTCGACTTCGTACGCCGGGGGCTGGAGGATTCCGCCTCGGGAGAAGACCTCGAACGCGCCTACCAGGCCAACCAGGGCAACGCCCAGGGCAACATCAGCGGCCTGGGCGACGGGGGGCTGGTCGGGCTCTATCCCTTCGGGGGCACGGTCGGCGGGGAGGTACTGCGCTTCAGCTGGCCCGCCGAATCGGAGGCGACCTCCTACCGCTTACGCATCGTGGATAGCCTGTCGGAAGCCGTCGTACTGGAAGCCACCGCCCGCGACAGTAGCCTGCGTATCGATTTAGGCGGACTGCAGTTAGCTGACGGAACCACCTACTACTGGGAAGTTTACCCCAACCTGCCCGCCCGCTCCGCACCGACCCGGCTGGGGGTAGCCGCACCCGCCGTAGCCGGTACCCGTATCTACTTCACCTACGGGGCGGAGGATCGGGAAAGCATCCGCCGGCCCCTGACCGAGACCGAAGCCTACCGTCAGACCCACAGCGCTGCCGTGCGGGAGGTAATGACGGCCATGGTCTACGAAAAAGCCGGCTACCTCTACGCCGCCGATGGATCCTACCGCGCGGCCCTGGAAACGGCACCCGGCAATCCGCTCGTCCTGCGCACCTACGCCGCCTTTCTGAGCCGGTGGAACCAGCGGTCAGCCGCCCGGGCCCTGCTGCAACGACCGGAATGATGCGCCACCTGCTCTGCTTGCTGCTGCTGCTGGCGACTACCCCTCTGACCGCAACGACTTCCGAAAAAGAAGCCATTGCCCGCGGCGTGTTCGAGCGGCTGGTAGCCGCCCGGGGCGACCACAGCGTCCCGGATCCCCACTTCGTGCTGACTACGGGAAAAAGGAGCGGTGCCCGCTGCGAGGGAAACTTCATCATTCTGGAGGAAGCCGCCTACGACCTCTGCGTGGAGTTCGGGGAAGACCGGGATGCCGCCCTGGCCGGGGTGCTCGCCCACGAACTGATCCACTACTACGCCGGCCACGTCTACGGAAAGGAGGCCCTGGCGCTCATCACGACGGGTGATTCGGGATCGGATTTCGCCGCGAATGAAGGTCCCCTTACCGCCCAAGAAAGCGAAGCCGACTACCGCGGCGGATTCCTCGCTTACCTGGCCGGCTACCCCGTCGCCAACCTGATGCCCCGCTTCCTCGACCGCCTCTACGAGACCTACGCCCTACCGCAGCGGCTGGCCGGCTACCCCGACCTGGACGAGCGGAAGGCACTGGCCGAACGCAACCACGAACGACTGCGGGAGCTGGTCGCCGTATTCGAGATGGCCAACGTGCTCACCGCCCTGGAACGCTTCGGGGAGGCGGCCACCTACTACGAGCACTTGCTACGGGCCTTCCCCAGCCGCGAAATGCACAATAACGCCGGTGTCGTATACGCCCGGGCCGCCCTGCCCTTCTTTCCGCCGACTACCCTTCAGTACGTCTATCCCATCGAGCTGGACCTCCGTTCCCGGCTGGAGGGGCAAACCCGGGGAATCGGCGTCGACCCGGCGACCCGGAACTTCTACCTTGAGGAGGCCCGGAAGCACTTCGTGCGGGCCCACTTGCTCGACCCGGATTACGTGCCCGCCCTAATCAACCTCGCCTCCACCCACGCCCTTCTCGCCGCAAGTTTGACGGAAGGGGGAGTCGATAGCCTCACCCGGGCCATTGCCGCGGATCACCACCTGGAGGCGGCCCTACGGGCCCGGGAAGCCATCCGTCTGGCTGACGGCACCGGAGACCCCGTCTCGGCGGTGAACGCCCATCTGCTCCTGGGTATTCTGGCCGCCCTGGATAGCGAAGAAACCCGGGTATTCGAACACTTTGCCCGGGCGGAGTCCAGTCCGCTTTACTCCGCTAACTGGTCCGTGTTCCGGCACGGTAGGCTTCCCCCGGCTCCGCCCGCACCTGCGTCCCCGCCCTTCGTTATGCAGGAGCAAATCGGGGACCGAACGCTGGCCGAGCTGCGATCCGCACCCCCTGCTTCCACCTCTCTGCTGGGAAGTGGCTCCGGCCGTATGAAGCTGTCCCGACTCCAAATTTCCGATCCGGGCGTCATCCTGATGCGGCATTCGGGGGGAATGGGTAGCGACCTTACGGTGGCCCACCTCACCCGGGAATACAGTGGGGCTAGCGCTATGGAAATCTCGGTAGGCAGTACCCACAAGGATATCCTGCGGGAATACGGCGCTCCGGCATACGGGGTGACCACCCTGGGGGGGGAGTTGCTTGTGTACCCCGAAAGCGGGATTATCTTTTCCCTCGGCGGGGGGGCAGTGAGTGGTTGGTATTTGTACTAATATCTGCGTTCCCGTCCTACCTTACGCGTGTATACACCGCACCAATGGGAGAAGAAAGAGTAAACGTACCGACCAAGGACAGCATCGCCGCCTTCACCCACCACCTGCTGCAGGACGTTCAGGCCCTGGAGTATATGCTACAGCACGAGTGGTTCGAGACCGACACCATCCGCATCGGGGCCGAGCAGGAGATGTGCCTCGTCGACAAAAAAACCCTCAAGCCCACCCCGAAGAACATCAACGTGCTGAAGAAACTGCGGCACCACCCCTGGGCTACCACCGAGATCGCCCGCTTCAACCTGGAAACCAACTTCACCCCCCGCGTCTTCGGCGGAAGCGCGCTGCGGGAAATGGAGGAAGAGAACCTGCGGCAGCTACAGATCGTGAAGGCCGCCGCCGAGGGCAGTAAGGCCCACCTGGTGCTGACGGGCATCCTGCCGACCCTGCGCAAGTTCGACCTGCAGATCGAGAACCTGACGCCCAAGCCCCGCTACCTGGCGTTGATCGAAGCCATCCAGGCACAGCAGAAGAACGTGAAGGGCTTCGAGCTCAATCTTCAGGGTATTGACGAGCTCCACATCCTGCACGATAGCCCCCTACTGGAGGCCTGTAACACCAGTTACCAGGTACACCTGCAGGTGACCCCCCAGACCTTCGTCCCGCTCTACAATATCGCCCAGGCCGTGGCGGCCCCGATTCTGGCCATTGCCGCTAACTCCCCCCTGGTGTTCGGCAAGCGGCTGTGGCACGAGTCGCGGATCGCCCTCTTCCAGCAGTCGCTGGACGTGCGCACCAGTAAGGAACACATGCGGCAGAGCGAGCCCCGTGTAAGCTTCGGCACCCAGTGGCTCGACCGGAGCATCATGGAGATTTACAAGGAAGACATCGCCCGCTTCCGTGTCTTGCTCGGCACCGACATCGACGAGGACAGCCTGCAGATGATCGGTAACGACCGGGTCCCCAAACTGCGCGCCCTACAGGTCCACAACGGCACCGTCTACCGCTGGAACCGCCCCTGCTACGGCATCAGCGATAACGGGATGCCCCACCTGCGCATCGAAAACCGGGTACTGCCCGCCGGCCCCACCGTGCTGGACCAAACGGCCAACGCCGCCTTCTGGCTCGGGCTGATGATGGGAATGGCCCACGAGTTCCGCGACATTCGCGAGCACCTGAGTTTCGCCGACGTAAAGGATAATTTCAGCAAAGCGGCCAAATTCGGGATCGATACCCAATTTACCTGGTTCGGGAACCGGAAGGTGAGTTGCCGCGACCTCATCCTGGGGGAACTCCTGCCCCTGGCGCGTCAGGGTCTGCGGGCGCAGCACATCGCCGAAGACGATATTAACCGCTACCTCAACGTGATTCAGGGAAGGGCCGATGCCCACCAGAACGGCGCCCGCTGGCTACTGAAGTCCTTTACCCAACTCACCGAACGAGTGAACCGCGACGAGGCCGTCACCATACTGACCTCCCAAATGGTAAAATGCCAACTGAAGGAAGACCCCGTACACACCTGGCCCATCCCCACCGTTGAAGATCTGAAGCGGTACCGGCCCGTGGGTCTGCGCGTAGAGGAATTCATGGAAACTGACCTGTTCACCGTCCGCGAATCGGACCTACTGGAACTCGTCGGCGACCTGATGGACTGGCGCCGCCTCCGCTACCTGCCCGTGGAGGACGAGGACGGCCACCTCTGCGGCCTCGTCACCACCCGGAAGCTGCTGCGCTACTACATCAAACGGGGCCGCATCGACAACAACATGAACGACTATAAAACGGTAGGGGACCTGATGATTCAGAACCCCCAGACCGTCGCCCCCCAAACCACCATTAAGGAGGCCATGCAGATCATGCGGGGCAGTAAACTCGGTTGCCTGCCGGTGATCAAGGACAAAGAACTGGTCGGCATCATCACCGAGATGGACTTTTTGCGGGTGGCGGGGCGGCTGATTGAGCGGCTGAAGTGAGGGACCAGAGCCATGCGGTAGCTAGATTGTAAATAGTACATTGCAAATTGTAAATAGTACATCCCCATGTCCCAAAAGGCCCGCCTCACCCCCATGAACGAAAAGGTGACCCTGCTGTCGCTGACCCGGAGCATGTACCTCTCCGAGCAGATCGCCGAGAGCTACGACCACGAGTTGGGGCAGTTCCGGGTGGCCCACTTCAGCGACGGGGAGATGCAGCCCATCATCGAGGAATCGGTGCGGGGGGAGTACGTATTCATCATCGGCAGCACCTTCCAGCCCAGCGACAACCTGATGGAACTGCTGCTGACCATCGATGCCGCCCGCCGGGCCTCGGCCGGCTACGTCTGTGCCGTGATCCCCTATTACGGCTATGCCCGACAGGATCGGAAGGATCGCCCCCGGGTGCCCATCAGCGCCAAGCTCATCGCCAACCTGCTGGAAGCGGCCGGGGTAGACCGCATCATGACGCTGGACTTCCACGCCGATCAGATCCAGGGCTTTTTCGATATCCCCGTCGATCACCTGCAGAGCCAGGCCATCTTCATCCCCTACTTCGAGGAGCAGGACATGAGCAACGTCATTTTCGCCAGCCCGGACATGGGTGGCGTGAAGCGGGCCCGGGCCTACGCCAAATACTTCGCCCGCGATATGGTCATCTGCGATAAGTACCGCAAACGGGCTAACGAGATTGCCGGTATGACCCTGATCGGAGACGTCAGGGGGGGCGACGTTATCCTGGTCGACGACCTCGTCGATACCGCCGGAACCCTCTGCCGGGCCGCCGACCTGATCATGGAAAAGGGGGCCCGGAGCGTACGCGCCATCGCCACCCACCCACTGCTGAGCGGCAATGCCTACGAGAACATCCAGAATAGCCAGTTAGGTGAACTCATCGTCTCCGATACCATCCCCCTCAAACAACAGTCGGAGAAGATCAAGGTGCTGGGCTCGGCCGAACTGTTCGCTACCGCCATCCAGAATACCCACGACAACGCCAGTATCTCGGCGCTTTTCGTGAATTAGCCCGGTTCATCCCTTGCCCTCCCGCAGACTTTACGACTACAACGCCAGCTTCCGCCGGGAACTGAGCCGCCTCAACGCGGGGCAGCGGGCAGCCGTCGAGGCCATCGAGGGTCCCGTCATGGTGCTGGCCGGGCCGGGCACGGGCAAGACCCACCTGCTGGCCGCCCGCATCGGTAATATCCTGCTGAAGACCGACGCCGGGGCCCACAATATTCTCTGCCTCACCTACACCGACGCCGGGGTGAAGGCCATGCGCCAGCGGCTGCTGGACTTCATCGGTCCGGAGGCCCACCGCGTGAGCATCTTCACCTTCCACAGTTTTTGCAGCAACGTCATCCAGCAAAACCTGCACTACTTCGGCCGGCCGGGGCTGGAGCCGCTCTCGGAACTGGAACGCATCCGCATCATCCGCGGACTCCTGGACGCCCTTCCCCAGACCGACCCCCTCCGGCTGGGGCAGCACGATACCTACCACTACGAGGATCACCTACAGGACCTCTTCGCCCAGATGAAGGCCGAGAACTGGACCGAGGACGAGTTGCACCAGAAGATAACCGCCTACGTCACCGGACTGGAGCGGCATCCCGACTTCATCTACCGCCGCAAGTTCAAGGACAAACGGGCCGGCGACCCCCACGAGGGGAAGATCGCCGAAGAGCGACTGAAGATGGCCAAACTCGCCTCCGCCGTCTCCCTTTTTCCCCGCTACCAGGAGGAACTGCGCCGGCAGCGCCGCTACGACTACGGCGATATGATCGGCTGGGTGCTGCGGGCCTTCCACGACCACCCGAGTCTGCTGCTGAGCTACCAGGAACGCTACCGCTACCTGCTCGTCGATGAATTTCAGGATACCAACGGGGCCCAGGATCGGATCATCCGCCTGCTGTCCGACTACTGGGAAGACCCGAACGTGTTCATCGTGGGCGACGACGACCAGGCGATCTACGAATTTCAGGGGGCCCGGCTTAATTCACTGGTCGACTTTCACCAGCGCTACGCCGCCAACCTCACCGTCGTCACCCTCAACGACAATTACCGCAGCGTGCAGGCCATTCTCGACGGGGCCGATACCCTCATCAACCAAAATACCCTTCGGATCGGTGAGCGCCTCTCAGAAAAAATCAACAAAAAACTGAAGAGCAATATCGGTACAGTAGCTCCCCTCTCCCGCGGA
Organism: uncultured Lewinella sp.; assembly: GCA_964594535.1. Classification (GTDB taxonomy): domain Bacteria; phylum Bacteroidota; class Bacteroidia; order Chitinophagales; family Saprospiraceae; genus Neolewinella. The sequence goes on along the minus strand of CAZQNE010000004.1, from coordinate 115,248 downwards.
GAGGGGTTGGGGGTGAGGGCAACGGGCGCGGACGCGGGTGCGATCTCTTTCCTGAAATTCACCGACCACCGCCAGGAAACGGGCTACCTGGTCGGACAACTCCAACGCTGGCACGAAGCCGGGGTGCCCTGGTCGGAAATGGCGGTGATCTACGCCAAACACGGGCAAGCCGAACTTCTCCGCCACCTCCTCGAACGGGCCGGCATCCCCTACCGCAGCAAACGGCGACCCAACGTACTCGACGGGCGACCCGTACGCCAACTCCGCAATCTGCTGCGCTACCTCCACGCCGAGCGGGAGCGACCGGGAACCGGGGAGTACCTGCTGTTTCGCGTCCTGCACTTCCGTTGCTTCGGGCTGGGCCCCCACGACCTGTCGGTGCTCAACCTGGGCCGGCTTTCCGCGACGGACCGTGGCGGACGGCTACCCGGTTGGCGAGAATACCTGCACGACCCGGGCCTCTACCCGTCGGGTCTGGAACGCCCGGGCGATATTCACCGCGTAGCCGACTGGCTGGAAGCGGCCATCGGGCAGATCGGTAGCCGCCCCCTGGCGGAATACATCGAGTGGGTACTCAACGGGAGCGGATTGCTGGCCGCCGTACTCCGCGATCCGAACCGGAGCGAACTACTGCAGCACGTGGCCACCTTCGTAGACTTCGTGCTGCGGGAACTGGCCCGCCGACCCCGCCTCGACCTGGGCGGTCTGCTGGAAACCCTCGATCAGATGGACGGCAACCGGATCGATCTGCCGCTGCGCTCCCACCTGGACCAGGCCGAGGCCGTACTGCTCGTGACCGCCCACAGTGCCAAGGGGTTGGAGTTCGAGAAAGTCTGGATGCTGGACTGCTCCGAAAAAAACTGGGGCACGGGGGGGCACCGCCGGAACCGCCGCTTCAAACTGCCCGACACCCTGACCTACGCCGGGACGGAAGACGAGGAGGAGGCCCGTCGCCGGCTGTTTTTCGTGGCCCTGACCCGGGCGCGATCGGAAGTCACCCTGTCCTGCGCCGAGTTTAGCGATCGGGATAAGTTACAGCAGCACGTCGCTTTCGTGGATGAGCTGATCCAGTCCGGGCGGGTCACCGTGCGGGAGGCCAGCGTAGACGCCGCAAGCCTGCAGACCCTGGCCGAGCTGCAGCTTCGCCCGAAGGACCCGGCCCGCTTCCCCCTGCTGGAACGTTCGGCGATTGCGGAACTGCTGGCCGATTTCCGGCTCAGCGTCAGTGCCCTGTATGCCTACCTCGACTGCCCCCTGCGCTTCTACTACGAAAAGCTGCTGCGGGTGCCCGACCGGGAGCGGGAACGCACGGTCTACGGCTCGGCCCTCCACGAAGCCCTGCAGGACTACTTCCTACGCATGAAGCGCAACCCGGACGGAGCCTTTCCCAGCCGGGAGGAACTGATTTACAATTTCGAACTAGCACTGGCTAAACGGAGGGGCTTACTGACCGCGAAGGGCTACGCCGGCCGGCTGGAACGCGGGCGTAGGGAACTGGGCACCTACTACGACCGCTACCGCTCCGGCTGGGTCAACGACGTGGAGGTAGAATACCGCATCCAGAACGCCGAGGTGGACGGGGTACCCCTCACCGGCATCATCGACCGCGTCGACGGGCTGAATGACGCTTACGTGGCGGTGGTGGACTACAAAACCAGTACGGGGGCCAGGGGGAAGATGAAGCGGCCCACGAAGGCAAACCCCTACGGTGGGGGCTACTGGCGCCAGCTTACCTTCTACAAACTGCTCTACGATAACCGCCCGGGTACGCTACGGCGGGTACGGGAGGGGCGCATCAGCTACCTGCTCACCAACCCCGCCGGGGAGCAGGGGGAGGAACGGATCGAAATCTTACAAAAAGACACCGACGCCCTGCGCAAGATCATCGGGGAAGCGTGGGAAGCCATCCAGGAGCAGCGATTTACCGGCTGTGGCAAACCGGAGTGCGAGTGGTGCCGCTTCGCCCGCGACCTGACGGACGAGGTGCCGCTGGAACACGCGGGGCAGGCGTACGGGCTGGATGATGGGGCCTGAGTGAAAGTATCGCTGAGACCGTTAACCGTTGCGGCCGGTGGCGAATTTCCCACGCTTATGAAATCTCGGAGGCGACAGGACGAATAAGTTGCCCATCTTTGAAAGATGACCCGTACACTCCTGAGCTGTTGCATCTGCTGCCTTTCCCTTACGGGGATGTCATCCGTGCTCTACGGAACGGTGACCGCCCAGAATGGCCAGCAGTACCGGGGGCAACTACGCTGGGACGATGAAGAAGCCCTGTGGCATAATTTCTTCCGGGGGTACCGCACTGAATTTACCCTTACCGAGCGGAACTCAAGCGTGGCGGCCGCCCACCGCCGGAAGCAGCGGGGCATCACTGGCGCGAGCTTCGGCTTCATGGAACTCTGGAAGGATAAGACTGACGATGCCGAACTTCACTTCGAGTGCGCTTTTGGTTACCTGGTCCGCATCGTGAACCACCGTGCCGATAACTACGCTATGGTCACCCTGAAGGGGGGGCGGCAGATTCAACTGAAGGGGGGGCGCGGTGACCTGGGGGATGATATTGTCATCTACGACCAGAAGACCGCCAGCCGGGTTGAACTGCCCTTCGGTGATATCGCCCGCATCGATTTTTCCCCCACCCCGCCCGGCCTGATCTCCGTTCCGGGGCAGGCCGTATTCGGGGAGGTACTTACCACGGCGGGCACCTTTACGGGCTACATCAGTTGGGACCTGGAAGAATGCCTGACCCAAGATATCATCAGCGGCAGAAGGGAAGGAACCCGGGTCGACATTGCGTTCGGCAACATTCGTACCCTCATCGCTGAGGGGGAAGGGAGCCAAATCACCCTGACCAACGGTCGGTCCCTCTTTCTGAATGACCACGATGATGTCGATCGCGGAAACCACGGAATTCGGATATTCTTACGCGGAAGTATCGCGGTGCAGCTTCCCTGGGAGGGCTTCGTGTCCCTGAACCTGCGGTCGCCTTCCTTCGCCCTGCCGCGCTACGAAGACTACGGAACGCCCCACGCGCTGAAGGGCCGGATCACCCTGGCCGATGGGTCTATGCTGACCGGTCAGTTCGTCTACGATCTGGAGGAAAGCCTTGACTGCGAGATCCTCAACGGGGTGAACGGAAACGCAACCTACTACCTCCCCTTTGCTTCCGTAGCTGCCGTAGTGCCGCGCAACGATCGCTTCGCTACCGTCCGCCTACGCTCGGAACGGGAGTTACTGCTGGGGGGGAATTCCGATGTGAACGGCACGAATAATGGAATACTCATTGAGGCTACCTGGAGGAACGGCCAATTTGTGCAGTGGAAGGATATCCAGCGCGTTGATTTTGAGTGAAACGGGAACGAACGAAAGGCGGAGGCGCTGGCAACCCCTGGCGCTGGGTGGGCTTGCCCTGCTTACGGTGCTGGCCTACTACTACCTACGGCGGTCCGAGTCGGAGGGCGCCTACGGCACCTACCAGCTAGCGGTCTTCTGGGCCCTTGCTGTCTTGCTGATCCTCTGGTTGGGCAATTACCTGATGTACCGATTGATCGAGTGGTGGTACGGGCGGAGGGTCTTTACCACCCCGCGACTAGTCTTACAGCTCGTAGTTACCCTGGTATTCAGTCTGGCGGCGATCAATCTGAGCTACTACTTCTTCAAAATCCATTATACCGAGCTACCGCCCATTCGGCAACAGGTCGAATTACTGAATCTCTACGGTCTGGTGGTGCTGATTCCACTTGTATCGATCCAGTTCGCGATATTTTATTTAGCGAAGTGGCGGCAGGCGGTCACCGAGCGGCAGCAGGCGGAACGGGAACGACTCAGGGGGGAACTGCTCGGCCTACGGGCTCAACTAAGCCCCCACTTCCTCTTCAACAACCTGAACATGATTGCCTCGCTGGTCGAGCCCGGTAACCGAGCGGCACAGGACTTTATCGATCGGTTCGCCGCGATCTACCGGTACGTCTTACGGCACCGGGAGGCGGATCTGGTTACGCTTGCCGAGGAACTGGCTTTCGTAGATGACTACGTCTACCTGCTCCGTATTCGTTTCGGGGATGCCCTTCGGGTAGAACGAAAAACCGAAGGCGCTTCCGGACACTGGAAATTACCGCCGCTGTCTCTGCAAATATTGCTCGAAAACGTACTGAAACACAACGCCCTGGATCGTAGCTCCCCCTTACTGATCCGTATCACCGCCGGTGCCGACCGGAAGCTGAGTGTCCGTAATGAATTGCGGCCGCGAAGCGGAGGGGCCATCCCCTCCGAGGGGGCGGGGCTTGACAATATCCGCCGTCGCTACTGGTTACTGACGCGCGGTGAGCCCACCGTGCTTCGCCAGGAGGATTTCTTCACGGTTGTCCTCCCCTTAATTCAATGAGTCAACCTATGGATATTCTGATCGTAGAGGACGAACCGCTGGCCGCCCGCCGCCTGACGGAAATGATCGAACGGCGTGGGGCCGGCGACGCTATAGTGGACACCCTCCCCTCCGTCCGGGAATCGGTCGCTTTCTTACGGAAAGAAGGCATGCCCTCCCTGATTTTTCTCGATATTCATTTGCTGGATGGCAGTGGCTTCGATATCCTTCGGGAAATGGCGATCACCTGCCCGGTCATCTTGACGACGGCCTACGACGAGTATGCCCTGGACGCATTTCGACTCCATAGTATTGCCTATCTTCTCAAACCCATTCAGTACGAGGAATTGCTCGCCGCGTTCGGCAAACTGGACGAATTACGGAAGCAACTCTCGCCAACCCCCCACCACTTATTCGACCAGTTGACCCGGCACCTGCGCTCCGCCGCCCGAACGAACGTGAAGCAGCGCTTTCTGGTCAAAACCGGAAGCCGGATGCGCTCCCTGCCCACCAGCGAGATCGCCTGCTTCGTATACGAGGACCAGGTAAGCCTGCTCATCGACCGTGGAGGGCATCGCTACCCCCTGCCACACAGCCTGGACGAACTGGAAGGAATGCTGGACCCCGACCGGTTTTTTCGGGTCAACCGACAGATGATCATAGCTATCGACGCGGTAGGGCTTGTTCACAAATACTTTAACGGCCGACTGAAAGTGGATTTGGCGGTGGACGCGGGTGCCGAGGTATTCGTGAGCAGTCGGCGGGTGGGTGACTTTCAGGCCTGGCTGGACCGCTAGGGGTCAGAGGCGGTAATTGATGATGTTGTTGGTGAGGTAGCCGAAGGTGTAGCTGATGCCGATGCCGGCTTCGGCCCGGAAGTCGGTGGCAATCTGTCGCTGACGGAGTAGAATATCCTCCAGGGAAGAGTCCTCCGCGGGTAAGTTAATCTGGTTGCGGATCAGCGAAAGCTGGCCCGACAGGCGTAGGGCGAGCCCCCGGTACAGGTTCAGTTCGATCCAGCCATCGCCGCGGGTACGGTTCTGGTTCATGTCGTGGAGGAAGGCGGAAGCGGTAAGGCTGGCATTCACCGTTCCCCAGGGTTGGCGGAAGCGCGCCTGAGCATAGAAGGAAGTATAGAAGAGGTTCTCACCCGTCTCGTCGAAGATCGTCGTTTCGAGGTAGTTGTTTCGGCGATATCCGACGCGGTAGGCGATGCTGATCTCCCGGCGCAGGACTTCGTCGTACGGATAGATATTAAACTCAACGGCGGGGTTGAGTGAATAGGAGTTGTCCAAATTTTGGAAGGTAGAATATTCGTAGCCCGCGAATCCGCCGATCGACCAGTGCGGGCCCAGGGACCATACCATACTGGCCGAACCCGCCCACTCGCGACGTATACGCAAAAAGATCGCCGTATCCCGGTCGACTTCCCACTGGCGGTAGTCCATGGAGGCGTCAATGCGAACACGGGTGAGTTCAGTCACCCGATCTGCGTCGAGACCTAATTCCCCCCGGAGGTACTGCTGGGCCGTTTCGTCCTCATAATCCCCTTCGAGGTACAGACCGAAAATCCAGCTATCCCAGGCCTTAGGAACCCGAACCGCGGCAGGCTCCGGCAACTCAACATGATAGTTGATTTGATCTGCCAGGCCGGTAAGGAGCAGGTAGGGTAGTAGTCCTTGTTTAACAGCTTTTACCAGGGCCGTTCGCACCGCATCCTCGCTGCTGTTTGCCTCTACCTGGAAACTGAGCTGTTCGGTTATCCCCTCAAAGTTACCGGTAAGGCCGGTCAGGGATAAGTCGTACCGTCGTCCGCCGCCCCCGGTGCCGCCAGCGACCACCAGTAGGCGAACATCAGCTCCTACGGGTACCCGCACGTGGTTGACGTAGGGGATTTCCTGCATCAGATAGTTAAAGTCGCACTCGCAGTCGGTAAATAGCGTAAAGGCCCCCTCCCCCCGCAGGGTGGACGAAAACAGTGATGACACTAGCGCGGTGAAGAGGAAAGAGCGGAGCATACGGCTTTTCCTCCAAGGTCTTCCGCGAACGGCCCCGGCCCAATGGATTTTCGGTGAACGCGGGAATTACTACGCTGACCTTCCCAAAAAAGGATTCTCCCGCCGCTCCTCCCCAACCGTCGTGCTGGGCCCGTGGCCGGGGTAGACGGTGGTCTCGTCCGGTAGCGGCATCAGTTTAGTCAGGATGGACCCGATGAGGGTGTCGTGGTCGCCCAGGGGCAGGTCGGTGCGCCCGATGGAGCGTTGGAACAGTACGTCGCCCGCGATTACGTAGCCCTCCGCTTCGTTATAAAAGCAGATACTTCCGGGAGAATGACCGGGGCAGAACAGCACCTCGAAGCTGGCGTCCCCGAGCGTGATCGTATCTCCCTCGTTGATGAAGTAGTCCGGGGGCGGCGAGGGCGTCATCCCGGGCATCCCGTACAGCTGCACGACCATCGGTGCCGAGGTCAGGACTTGCTCCTCCAGGGGGTGAATGCCCAGCTTCAGCCCGTACCGCTCCTTTACGAAAGCGTTGCCGAAGATGTGGTCGAAGTGGCAGTGGGTGTTGATGAGTTTCACCGGCTTCAGCCCCAGTTCATCAATTTGGGCCACCAGTTCCCGCTCTTCGGCCGGGGTATAACAGCCCGGGTCGAAGATGATCGTCTCTTTCGTGTCGGTATCGTAGACCAGGTAGGTATTTTCCTGAACGGGGTTCTGGGTGAGGGAGACTACCGCGGTCATGGGGATTTACAATTTACCAGTTATGGATTTACCATTTCAAATTGGCGGCGCGGGCCCGCCCGCCCCCCGTCGCGGACCCATGGCTCCGAAGGAGACATTCACCCCGAGCGGAGGGATTCAAAAGGGTGCCAGCCCTTGGAAGACCTCCCGCGCCAATCCACTAATTCTACGAGTTCATCGTAGCCAGGAATTCCTCGTTGCTGGTCGTATTCTTCATGTGGCGAATGAGGAATTGGAAGGCCTCTTCCGGCTTCATATCGGCCAGGTGGTTGCGGAGGATGAACATGCGTTGCAGCACGTCCCGCTCGAGCAGTAGGTCGTCACGACGGGTGCTGGAACGGGTGAAGTCGATGCTGGGGTACATCCGCTTGTTGGCCAGCCCACGATCGAGTTGGAGTTCCATGTTACCGGTACCCTTGAACTCCTCGAAGATGACCTGGTCCATCTTGGAGCCGGTGTCGATGAGAGCCGTGGCCAGGATAGTCAGCGAGCCACCGCCATCTATGTTCCGGGCGGCACCGAAGAACTTCTTGGGCTTTTGCAGGGCATTGGCCTCCACACCGCCGGAGAGAACCTTCCCGGAGCTGGGCTGAACGGTATTGTAGGCCCGCGCCAGGCGGGTGATGGAATCGAGCAGAATGCAGACGTCGTGGCCGCTCTCAACCAGTCGCTTGGACTTTTCGAGTACGACATTGGCTACCCGCACGTGGTTTTCGGCCGGTTCATCGAAGGTAGAGCTGATGACCTCGGCCTTTACGCTGCGCTTCATGTCCGTGACTTCCTCCGGCCGCTCGTCTACGAGCAGTACGATGAGGTAGGTCTCGGGGTGGTTCTTGGCGATGGAGTTAGCGACGTCCTTCAGCAGGAAGGTCTTACCCGACTTGGGCTGGGCGACGATGAGCCCCCGCTGCCCCTTGCCGATGGGGGCGAAGAGATCGACCAGCCGCATTCCGTAATCCCGGCCCCCGGTTGAGCCGGATAGGGTGAACTTTTCGGTCGGGAACTGAGCGGTGAGGTAATCGAAGGGTACGCGGTCGCGGATGTCCTTCGGGTCGAAGCCGTTGATCTTTTCGACGTCGAGTAGGGCGAAGTACTTCTCCCCCTCCTTGGGGGGTTTGACCGGGCCGCGCAGGGTGTCGCCGGTACGCAGACCGAAGGACTTGACCTGCTGCTGACTGACGTAGACGTCGTCCGGGCTGGTCATGTAATTATAGTCCGGGGAACGCATGAAGCCGTAGCCGTCGGGCATCATTTCCAGGATGCCGGTGGCGCTGATGATGCCGTCGAGCTTATATTCAGGCTGTTGGCGGCCCCGCCCGCGGTCGTTGGTATTGGTATTGGTATTGTTGTTGTCGGTGTTCCGCCCCCGCCCACGGTCGCTGCGGTCGTTGCCGGGATTCGAGTTGGAGTTAGAGTTATTGTTTCCCCCGCGGCGGTTGCTGTTGCTATCGTTGCGTTCTTCGGTACGGCCGCGGCGCTCGTAGCGATCGTTGCGGGCTTGGTCCTCTCCGTTGCTGCTGCCGTTGTCGGTGTTGCGGTTCCGACCGCGGCCGCGTGAGTTGGTATTGCTGTCCTCCTCGTTCGAGCCCTGCTCTGCCTTATCATCGCGGCGGTTGTTTCCGTCCCGCATACTGCGGCGGCCGCGGCGCCCCCGGCTCGGCTTGTTGTCATCCTGGTTGTCTTCCTGATCGGACGAACCGTCGTCGCCGTCCTTACGGGAGGCGCGTCCGCGCCCGCGGGCGGGGCGTTTGGGCTTTTTGTCTGACTCGTCCTCCTCCTGTTTGCGGGCCTTGGCGGCGGCTGCGGCGGCGGCCCGGCGGTTGGGTACGCGATCCGTGTCGGAGGCGGCGGGTGGCTCACTGGCCGTATCGGTATTCTTCACGGCCTGCTGCTCGAGCAGGGTCATGATGAGGTCTTTCTTATTCAGCCGTTTGTAGGACTTCAGGCCAAGGCGCTCTGCGTAGTCCCGGAGTTCGGGGACTAGCATACCCTGTAGTTGCGCTATGCTATACATCTATGGTAGTACGTAAGAGGAAAGAGGAGGGAAATGGAAAGTAAGCAGGAAGTGAAGCAGCATCGGCCTCCGGAAGGGAAGCAGAGGGTGAACGGAGAAAAGTTGCACCCGGTGACTGCGCGCGGAATCGCTTGCCCCGCAAATCTACGACCATAATTCGGTAAAGCCGGAAAGGATAACCGTAAGATTCGCAATTTAGTACACCGGTGGAGGCATAAAGGTTCAGCCGGGGCGGCTCCGATAGCTATCGGGGCAGGTGCAATGCCTACCTTTGGCGGCCAAAAGGAAGCACATATGTTACTGGTACGGCAACTGCGGGAAGAACGCGACCGGGTCCTGGCGGGGCTCGGCAAACGCCAATTGGAGGCAAGCGCGGAAATCGACCGCATCATCGAGCTCGACGATCGCCGTAAGGAATTGCAACTCGAGACCGACCGCCTGCTCGCCGAACGCAATATCCTCTCCAACGAAATCGGCCAGCTCTTCAGGGAGGGCAAGCGGGAAGCCGCCACCGACAAACGCGAACGGGTAGGTGCCATCAAAGAACTCGTGAGCCAGGCCGAAGCGGTGATGGCCCGCACCACCGGCGAACTGGAACGGGCCCTGCTCGATCTGCCCAACGTACCCCACGAAAGCGTCCCCGCCGGTGCCGGCGCGGAGGACAACGAGGTCGTGCGCGATCATTCGGGAGAGCTGCCCACGCTCGGCCGGCACGCCAAACCCCACTGGGAGCTGGCCGCCGACTACGGCATTTTCGACCTGGAACTCGGGGTGCGTACCACCGGTAGCGGCTTCCCCGTCTTCACCGGCCAGGGCGCGCGGCTGCAGCGGGCCCTGGTCAATTTCTTCCTGGACCGCAACACGGCCGCCGGCTATACCGAGTACGCCCCGCCCCTGCTCGTCAACGAAGACACGGCCCGCGCCACCGGCCAACTGCCCGATAAGGAGGGGCAGATGTACCACGTGCCGACCGACGATCTTTACCTCATCCCCACCGCCGAAGTGCCCCTCACGAATCTGTACCGCGGGGAATTACTGGATCAGGACGCCCTACCGATCAAGCTCACCGGCTACACCCCCTGTTTCCGGCGGGAGGCCGGCAGCTACGGCTCCGACGTACGGGGGCTGAACCGCGTCCACCAGTTCGATAAGGTCGAAATCGTACAGATCGCGCGGCCCGACGCGAGCTACGGCAAACTCGACGAGATGGTCGCCCACGTGTCCGGGCTGCTCGACGAACTGGAACTGCCCTACCGTATCCTGCGCCTCTGCGGCGGCGATATGGGCTTCACCTCCGCCCTGACCTACGACTTCGAGGTCTGGAGCGCCGCCCAGCAACGGTGGCTGGAGGTCAGCTCGGTGTCCAACTTCGAAACCTACCAGAGCAACCGCCTGAAACTGCGCTACCGCACGGAGGGGGGTACCGAACTGGTCCATACCCTGAACGGAAGTGCCCTGGCCCTGCCCCGCATCATGGCCGCCCTGCTGGAAAATAACCAGCGGGAGGGAGAGATCGTACTACCGGAAGTGCTGCATGCCTACGTAGGGAGCGACCGGCTACGGCCCTGACCGTCCTCTTCAAGCCCTGAATTGCTATCTGAATAGTCACCGGTGAATTCCTACTTTTGTCCGGATTTATTTGCACCCGCGTCCCCGCCCCCTTCAACGTCCGCAAATCGTACATCGTAAATTGTAAATCCTAATGGAAGACCTGCTTAGCGATCATCTCGAAGAATCAAAAATGCTCATGGAAGAGTCCATCGAGCACCTGGAACGCGAACTCGTCAGAGTGCGCACCGGTAAGGCCAGCCCCGCCATGCTCAACGGCATCATGGTGAACTACTACGGCGTGCCCACCCCGATCAACCAGACGGCCAACATCAGTACCGCCGATTCCCGCACGATCACCATTCAGCCCTTCGATAAGTCGAACCTGCCCAACATCGAAAAGGCAATCTTCGAGGCCAACCTCGGCGTGACCCCCCAGAACGACGGCGAGCTCATCCGCATCAACATCCCACCCCTGACCGAGGAGCGCCGCCGCCAACTGGCCAAGATCGTCCGCTCCGAGGGGGAGGAAGCGAAAATCTCCATCCGCAACGCCCGCCGCGACGCCATGGAGCACATCAAAAAGGAAGTCAAGAACGGTTACCCCGAAGACGCCGGTAAGCGTAAGGAGGACGAGGTGCAGGACTGGACCGATAAGTACAGCAAGCGCGTCGAGACGATCGTCGATAATAAGGAGAATGAGGTCATGACGATTTGAGTCAGTTTATCCGCCCCGGCGGACGAACCAAACTCCGCTCCGCTCCGTAAGGCCCGGCCGACGTGGCTATCGCTAGGCCGTCCGCCGGCCCTTACGAGCGTAGCGACCTTGGGCCGTCGGCCGGCCGGGTTCAGGGGTAATACATATAGGCCCCATCCTCGGCGGTAAGGTGCGCGCGGGGCACCACCTCCCGCCAGTCCTTCGCGATCCAGGGCGGGCTGGAGCCATCGACTACAACTTCTACTCCCTCGGGAATGGAAGCCGCCAATTTACCGGGTCGGAAGCCGTTGCGCACCAGTACCAGATCGATCCCTTCCCAGTCGGTGATCACGAGATCGTCGGATCGTCCGTCCAGGACCAGCACCCGCCGGTCCAGCAGCCGCAGCAGGGGGTAGGCCACCGCCGCCGCCCGCAGGCTGGTATCCGTTCGCCAGGGTAGGGGAGTGTCGACCGTATAACCCAGCCGTTTGCGCAGGGGCAGGACATTGTACCGCAGGGCTTCCTCCTCCGGGCTATCCCCGATGGCGAGCCCCGCCCTTCCGTCGAAGACATCCACCAGGCTGGCCCGCGGTACCTGGTATACGACGAAGCGGGCCGGCTCGGGGTACAGGGCGGGGCCCACCGACCAACACAGCACCAGCGTCCCCGCCCATCCCATCACCCACCACCGCCCCCGGTGGCTCGGCCGGTACGCCAGGTACGCCAGCCCCCCGATGAGCAGGTACAGCCCGATCGCCGACGGCAAGCCGAAGGAAGCAATCTCCAGCCGCGCCCCGGGAAGCTGCCGGCAGAAGAAAATGAACGCATTTTGTAGGGCAACGACCGCCGCCAGCAGGGGGCCGGTAAGCAGGGTGCCCCCAAAGGTAGCCAGTACCCCATGGAGCAAACCCAGGCCGAGGGTCAGGTAGGCAAAGCCGATGACCAGCGTGCCGCTCAGCAGGAAGTACAGCGGAAACTGCCCGAAGTAGTACAGCGACAGCGGCAGCGTACCCAGCTGGGCCGCCACCGAAACGCTGATGGCATCCCAGGTCCACCGCAGGGAGCGGGGCAGGTAGAGCAGCGACTGGAGTTTGCGGGTGAACAGCCCGATCCCCGCCACCGCCGCGAAGCTGAGCTGGAAACCCACCTGAAACAACTGCTTGGGCTCGGCGACCAGCATGATCAGGGCCGCGATGGCCAGCAGGTTGAACAGGCTGTTGTTGCGGTTCAGTCCCTTGCCGACTACCACGACGGTCACCATCAGTGCCGCCCGCTGTACCGAGGCGCTCAGTCCGGTGACCAGGGCGAAGTACCAGACCACGACGACCGTCAGTCCCATGCCGAGGTAGCGAAAAAAGGGGCGCGGCGGAAACAGCAACCGCAGCAGTTGGACCACCAGAAGTGCCAGGATGCCGACGTGCAGCCCCGACACCGCCAGCACGTGGATGGCTCCGGTATCGGCGTAGGCCGAGCGTACTTCGCTACCCAGCAGATCGCGCCTGCCCATGATGAGGGCTGCGGCTACGGCCAGGTCGTCACCGCTGAGGTAGGGCGTCAGACTGGCGAACCAGGCGTCGCGACTGGCCTCCCCCAGGGCCCGCAGGGAAAAGCCGCTACGTCGCCCGACTTGTTGCCACTGACCGGAATCGGCGAAGGTGCGGTGGTAGATGCCCCGGCCCGCGAGGTAGGCCGCATAATCGAAGGCTTCGGGGTTCAGGGCCCGACCGAGGGGTTCTACCCGGGAGGCGAGCAGGAGCCGGTCGCCGTAGCGCGGTGCATTTCCCCGTAGGTAGGCGATCAGGCGCCCGCTGGCGGGTAGGGTCGTGTCGTCGTGCAGCAGGGTGGTCACCCTGAGTTCGGCGGTCCAGCGGCCGGAATCCCCCTTTACGGCGTCTACTGTACCGAGTAGCAGGTCGTCTTTGCCGATGGTACGGCCGAAATGGTCGTCGCGGTTCGGCGGGTGGCGTTCGGTGGCGTACCAGGCTCCGGCGGCGAACAGGCTTAGCAGGAGCAGGAAGGTGGACGGGCGCGGACGCAGGTGCAGGCCAAGCCCGGAAACGAAACCGATGGCCGCCGCACCGAGATAGAAATGCCCGTAGCCATAGCCCAGTGCGGCGGCCGCGGCGATACCTCCCGCGAAGAAGAGGGTCGGCCAGAGCAGCGGGGCCGTAGCCCAGGGTATGATCGGTCGGGAGATGAGGACAGGCGGGCGCACCGTGCGAAAGGTAGTATTTTGCGGCCTGAATCGTCCCGGCATGAAACTGTACGCATTACTATTGGGGCTAGCCCTGCACGGGGGGCTGGCCGCTCAGGAGGCATTGAGTCTCAGTGACGCCATCCAGGCCGGGCTGGAGGAGAACTACCAGATCCGCATCGCCGCCAGCCAGCTGGACGTGGCCCGCAACAACAACGACTATGCCCTTACTCAGAAGTACCCTACCATCAGCCTGGGACTGAGCCCCGGCGTGAACTACCGCAACCAGGTCAATCCCGCCAGTATTGTCGTTCAGAGCATGAGCACTAGCTATACTGCCTCCCCCTCCGCCCAACTGAACTGGGTGCTCTTCAACGGCGGTCGGATCGAAGTAGACAAGGAGCGGCTTGAAACCCTGGCCGACCTGAGCGCCGGTCAGTTGCAGTTGCAGGTCGAGAATACGGTGCAGGACATCATCAATGCTTACTACACCGCCGTCGTGGCCCGGCAGCGGATCGACGTGCTGCAGCGGGTGTTGCAACTGAGCCGCGACCAGATCGAGTACCAGGAGGTGCGGCGGGAGTTCGGGCAGGGCGGCAGCTTCGACGAGTTGCAGGCGCGGGATGCTTTCCTGTCCGACTCCACTAACCTGGTCATACAGCGGGTTACCTACCGCAATGCCGTCCGCAACCTGTTGCAACTCATGGGGCGGGAGGGTCTGACGCCCGACGTAGTACTGACCACCGACCTCACCTACGACCCCACCGACTACGATGCCGCCAGACTAGAAGCCCAGTTACTGGCCGCCAACCGCAACCTGCAGAACCTGCTTATCAATCGCGATCTGGCGGCACTACAGACCCAACTGATCGAAACCGAGCGCAAACCCACCGTCGGCATCGGGGCCGGGGCCAGCTACGATATCAACTTACAGCGGGGTACCCAAACCTTCGACTTCGGGGGCGATCAACCGAGCCGTGAACAGGAAATTCGCGGGGCCGCCCGAACGCTGGCCGCGAACGTAGGCGTAACGGCCAACTATCTGTTATTCGACGGGGGAAACCGGCGGGTCCGTATTCAGTCGGCCCGCCTGGAAGAGATTACGGCCCGTTTGGACTACCAGTCCGCCCAGCAGCAATTGCGTACCGCCCTGCTGAACACCCTGGCCCAGTACGAAAATCAGACCCGGGTGATTGAAATTACGGAGCAGCTCATCGCCAATGCCGAACGCAATCTGGAGATTGCCGATGAGCGCTTCCGCGGGGGTACGATTAATAGCTTCGATTACCGGCAAATCCAGTTGAACTATACGAACGCGGAGTTTCAATTGCTGAATGCCCTGTTGGAACTGAAGACGCTGGAGACGGAGCTGTTGCGGGTGACGGGGCAGATCATTAGATAGGCGGAAGGCGATAGGGGTAGGGCTACTCAAAATTCCTACCTTCGCCGCATGATTGCCTACGTCTCCGGAAAGGTGGCCCATAAGAACCCGAGCTTCGTAGTGGTGGAGGCCGGGGGAATTGGCTACCACGTTAACATCAGCCTGTATACCTACACGAAAATCGAGGGGGCGGAGCAGGTCAAATTGCTGACCCACTTTCACGTGAAGGAGGATCAGCAGACGCTCTTCGGCTTCCACGAGGAGGCGGAACGCAACCTGTTTCGAATGCTGATCTCGGTGAGTGGGGTCGGCCCGGCGACAGCCCTGGTGGTTTTGTCGAGCATGAATGCCGAGGAACTACGGGCGGCGGTGATCGGGGAGGACGTGGCTACGATCCGCAAGGTGAAGGGGATCGGACCCAAAACCGCCCAGCGTATCATTCTGGACCTGAAGGACAAGATGATCAAAGACGGGGGCACGGCCCCGACAATGCTTACCCCCCAGAGCAATACCCTACGGAGCGAGGCGTTATCTGCCCTGGTTAACCTCGGCTTCGGCCGGCCGGCGGTGCAGCGCGCGTTGAATCGCGTACTGGCCGCACACCCCCAGACGGCCACCCCCGAAGACCTTATCAAACGGGCTCTGCGCGAACTATCGTCCTAGTCCGACAGCTTTTCTGACTGCCGCCCGCCGCCCCTCCTTAGCCTTGGGTGTCGGGCAGGATTTCAAGGTATGAACAAGACACTCACGCTCCTTTGTGTGGCTCTGGTTTCGCTCGGATTTTCCTACGTCCCCTACCGGGATGCGGAAACCGCCGCACGCAACGGCTACCCAAGCAGCGTGATCGATACCCTACCCCCGATCCGGGACCGTACCGCCGACTTTATTTCCACGCCCAACCGGAACCCGATCGACCTGCGGGACCCGGCCAGCGTGAACCGCAGCGTAGAGTACGACCCCGCCACCCGCCGCTACATCGTGCGGGAGCGTATCGGTGACGTTGACTTCCGCCCGCCCACCTACCTGACCTTCGAGGAATACTTCGAGTACCGCGACCGGCAGGAGCGAGAGCGCTACTTCGACCGTCTGGCCGGGGTAGGGCCGGAGGACGAGGACGCTCTTTCCGTAGACCCGCTGGCCGAAATCGAACTCGATCCCGACCAGATCGACAATTTGTTCGGGGGGACCGAGATCAGCATCCAGCCGCAGGGAAATGTCGACCTGAGTTTCGGGCTGAACTACCAGTTTCAGGATAACCCCTTCATCGTCGAACGCTTCCGTCGGAATACGATCTTCGACTTCGACATGGACATTCAGATGAATGTGACCGGCCAGATCGGGGATAAGCTGAAGCTCAACACCAACTACAATACCGGCGCCAACTTCAACTTCGATAACCAGATCAAACTCGACTACAATAGCGAGGCCTTCGGGGAAGATGACATCATCCGCAAGATTGAGGCCGGTAACGTGAGCCTGCCCCTGCGCGGGAGCCTGATCGAGGGGGCGCAGTCGCTGTTCGGCATCAAGACGGAGCTCCAGTTCGGCCACCTACGGCTGACGGCCATCGCGAGCCAGCAACAATCGCAGCGGGAAAAACTCACTCTGGAGGGCGGGGCGCAGCTGCAGGAATTCGAGGTCTACGCGGATAACTACGACGAGAACCGCCACTTCTTCCTGAGCCACTACAACCGGAACGTCTACGAGGAAGCCCTGGAGAACCTGCCCCAGATCAATACGCTGTTCCACCTGGAGAATCTCGAGGTCTGGATCACCAACGACCGCAACGAGGTACTGGACGTGCGCGACATCGTGGCCTTCGCCGACCTGGCCGAGCCCCGCAGACTGACGAACCCGACGGCCATCGGGACCTTCCCCACCCCCCGCTACCAGGAAATTTGCGATGGCCGCCCCCTGCCGGAAAACGGGGCCAACGACCTCTACGGCCGCCTGATCTCCCAGGAGCAAAACCTGCGCGACATCGACCGGGCGGTGTCCGTGCTACAGTCGGCGCAATTCGGGCTCGAGCAAATCCGCGACTTCGAAAAGGTATCGGCCCGTAAGCTACGACCCCAGGAGTACACCGTCCACCCCGAGCTGGGCTTCATCTCGCTGAACATCAACGTGCAGCCCGACCAGGTGGTGGCCGTCTCCTACCGCTACAAGTACAACGGCGAGATTTTTAAAGTCGGGGAGCTGTCGGTCAATACCGATAACACGAGTTCCGACACCAGCAATTTTTCCAACCAGGTGCTCATCACCAAGATGCTCAAATCCAGCACCCAGCGGGTGAGCGAGCCGGCCTGGGACCTGATGATGAAAAACGTCTACAGCATCGGGGCTTACCAGGTCAACCAGGAGGACTTCCGGCTGGACGTGCAGTACGAAAACCCGGGTAACGGCTTTCAGCGCTTTCTGCCGGTACCGGTATCCACCCCCCGGGCCCCCAATACCTTTGTGGAGGGAGTGCCCCTCATCCGGGTGTTCAATCTCGACCGCCTGAACGTACAGGGCGACCCCCAGCCCGACGGGGTGTTCGACTTCGTTCCTGGCATCACCATCCAGCCGGCGACCGGTAAGATTTACTTCCCCGTGCTGGAGCCCTTCGGGAGCGACCTGGCCGAGCGGCTGCCGGACGACGTGGCGAATCGCTTCACCTACCAGGAGCTCTACGACTCGACCATCTTCCAGGCCCGGGAATTTCCGGAGAAGAACCGCTTCGCCATCCGGGGCTCCTTCAAATCTTCGGTGCAGTCGGAGATCAGCCTAGGGGCCTTCAATATCCCCCAGGGTTCGGTGCGGGTGACCGCGGGGGGAGCGCTGCTGGTGGAGGGCAGGGACTATACGGTGGACTACAGTACCGGGCGGGTCCGGATTCTGAACGACGCCATCCTGAGTTCTGGGGTGCCGATCAACGTGAGTTTCGAGGACAATACCATCTTCAGCTTACAGACCAAGACCATGCTCGGTCTGCGGGCCGACTACGAGGTGAACGACAACCTGGCCGTGGGCGGCACCTTCATGCAGCTCTTCGAGCGGCCCTTTACCCAGAAGGTCAACCTGGGGGAAGACCCCATCAACAACCGCATCTACGGCTTCGACGCGACCTACAATAAACCCTCCGGCTGGTTGACGCGGACGCTGGACAAGCTCCCCTTCTTCAGTACCAATGCCCCTTCCAACGTGAGCCTGACGGCGGAAACGGCCATCCTCGATCCGGGGCACAGCCGCGCCATCAACCAGAGTCGGAGCGAGCGGGGCGGCATCGTATACCTGGACGACTTCGAGGGGTCGGCCAGCCCCATCGATCTTACGACACCGGTGCAGCGGTGGTACCTGGCCTCCGTGCCCCAGAATGACGCGGCGAATAACAACCCCCTCTTCCCGGAGGCCCGCCGCGAGGGGCTGGTGCGCGGCGCCAACCGGGCGGGGCTGAACTGGTACCGCATCGACCCGAGTGCCCGGATTGCGGCGGCGGGGGACGAACGCAATCCCTACACCAGCACCGTGCTGCAGCGGGAAGTTTTTCCGAATTTCGACAACCGGGGCGCGCGGGGGCTCTTCCAGTTCTTCACCTTCGACCTGGCCTACTACCCGGGGGAGCGGGGCCCCTACAATTTCGATACGCCCGAGGGCTTTCCCGGCCTGACCGCCGGCGCGCTGGGGGATTCCGGTGACCCCCTGGTGCCCGTAAAGCTCCTCGACCCGGCCAGTCGCTGGGGTGGTATCATGCGGGAGATGACAACGCCGGACTTCCAGTCGGCCAACATCGAGTTCGTCGAATTCTGGATGCTTTCTCCCTTCCTGGACCCGGAGAACGCCAGCCAGGCCGCACCCAACGCCGCCGATAAACAGGGTACGCTTTACATCAATCTGGGTAACGTCAGCGAAGACATCATGCCCGACAGCCGGCTTTTCTTCGAGAACGGCCTGCCGACCCCGATCAATCCGCAACGCCCCGTAGACCAGACCATCTGGTCGCGGGTACCGGTCGCCCAGCAGATCACTCAGGGGTTCGACAACGACCCGGCGAGCCGCGCGGCCCAGGACGTCGGGCTGGACGGTGTCGACGATGATCGGGAACGGGAAAAATACAGCGACTACATCGCCGCCTTCGGCAACCCGACGGTGCAGCAACGCATTGCCGATGACCCCAGTAACGATAATTTCTACTTCTTTAACAATAGCGAACGCTTCGGGGAAAACTCCAGCGTTCTGACCCGGTATAAATCATTCAACAACACCCAGGGCAACTCGGCCGCCAACCAGGGCGGGAACGGCAACCTGCGCCAGAGCGCCACCAACCTGCCCGATGACGAAGACCTCAACCAGGACAATACCCTGAACGAGGCCGAAAGCTACTTCCAGTACGAGATCCCCCTGGTGCAGTCGGCTACGGACCCCCGGGAGCTGGACCGGGAAGCCACCCCCTTCATTACCGATCGCCTGGAGGACATCAATACGGACGACGGTACGGGTACCCGGCGTATCTGGTACCGCTTCCGCATCCCCCTCAATACCGATCAGAAGACGGCCGTCGGGGGCATTCAGGACTTCCGGTCCATCCGGTTTATGCGGTTGTACATGCGCGACTTTGAAGCGCCCGTCGTGCTGCGCTTCGCCGAATTCGAGCTGGTGCGCAATAGCTGGCGGCGCTACAATCGCCCCTTCCAGACCGGCCCGATCATCGGGGGGGAGGACAATACCGAGTTCAACATCGACGCCGTCAATATTATAGAGAACAGTCGCCGGCAACCCTTTAACTACGTCCTTCCCAACGGCATCGTGCGGGAGCAGAACGTGGGTACCCTGCAGAATCTGCTTCAGAACGAGCAGTCGCTGTCGCTGCGGGTCCAGAATCTCCAACCCAGCGATAGCCGGGCGGTCTTCAAATACACCGAGACGGACCTGCGGCTCTACGAGGAACTGAAAATGTTCGTGCACGCCGAGGCCGCGGGGGAGAGCAGGAGCCGGGTACCGGAAGACGGGGAACTGCGCCTGTTCCTGCGGTTGGGCTCCGATTTCGAGCAAAACTACTACGAATACGAGGTGCCCCTGGCCATCTCCGATACGGCCGGCCTCACCGGACTGAATTCGACCGGCGGGGCCTACGCCGACTCCGTCTGGCTGGAAGAAAACGAGATCGACCTGCCCCTGGAGGTCCTCACCGCCCTGAAACTGGAACGGAACAACGCCAACGTGCCCATCGAGCAACTCTACGAACAGACCTACTCCCCCGGGGCGGGCATCAACCACGCCATCCGGGTGAAGGGTAATCCGAATCTCGGCTTCGTAAAGGTATTCATGATCGGCGTCAGGAACGAACGCGACCTGGACAACGACGGCATCAGCGCCGAGGTGTGGGTGAACGAGCTCCGGCTGGAGGGGCTCGACGAACGCGGGGGCGTAGCGGCCATCGCCCGGGCCGACGTACAACTGGCCGACCTGGGTAACCTGACCGCCGCCGTCAATTACAGCAGCATCGGCTTCGGAGCCCTGGACAATAGCGTCCTGGAACGCAACCGTTTCCGGGCGGCCGGCTACGACCTGGCGACCAACCTGAGCCTGAACCGCTTCCTGCCCACTCGCTGGGGCGTCAACCTGCCCGTTTACCTTCAGCACAGCCGCCAGGTCAGCACCCCCGAGTACGACCCCTACGACTTCGACATCAAACTGGCGGATAAACTCGACCAGGCCGAGAATGCCACCGTGCGGGACAGTATCCGCGAGCAGGCCCAGGAGATCAGTAAGATTACGGCCATCAATTTGAACAATGTCAGCATTGCACCTGCGACCGCGCGCAATAAGCCCAGCCCGATCGACCCGGCCAACTTTAGCGTCAGCTACGGTTACACCAAAACGGAACAGAGCGACCCCTTTATTCAGTCGGAGGTAGTCAACGATCACACCGGCGTCATCGACTATACCTTCAGCCGGGGGCAGGCCGGTAGCCTGGAGCCCTTCAAGGGATTGGAGAGTAAGTACCTGCGTCTGCTCAAGGAGTTCAACGTGAACCCGCTACCCAATTCGGTCAGTATCACCAACGTCTTCAACCGCAGCTTCGCGACCACGAGCTACCGCTTCGCCGGGGTGGACGAACGCTTCAACACCTTTTTCAACAAACGCTTCCTTTGGAACCGGAGCTACGACGTGCAGTGGAACCTGACGCGGAGTCTGAACCTGGGCTTCAACGCCAATATGAACGCCACGGTGGACGAGCCCGACGAGAACGTGCTGGTGCTGCTGCCCGAAGAGGAACGGGACGCCATCCGCAGCGACAGCATCTGGGAGAACCTGCTCGACGGCGGCCGGCCCAAGCAGTACAACCACACCCTGAACGCCAGCTACCAACTGCCGCTACGGTACCTGCCCTTCCTGGACTTCGTGAACGTGCGGGCCCAGTACCTGGGTACCTACGCCTGGGCGGCCAGCCCCTTGTCGGTGCAAGAGCGGGGGCTGGGCAACATCATCCAGAACAGTCAGCAGCGCGGACTGACGGCCGACCTGAACTTCGACCAATTCTACAACCAGTTCGGCTTCCTGCGGCCCTTCAACCAGAGTAGCCGGCGGAGATCCACCCGCCGCCCGGGCCGCGGCGCGAGCCGGGAAGACGAGGATGCCAAGGAGCCGGGCGGCTTTCTGAAAACGGCCGTGCGGGCCCTGCTGGCCGTGCGACGGGCGCGGCTGAATTACAGCGAGAACTTCACCACCATCATACCGGGCTACCTGCCCGAGCCGGAATTTTTCGGCCAGAGCCCGGGCTTCGGCTCCCCCGGCTGGGCATTCGTGGCGGGATTGCAACCCGACATCCGGACGCTGCCCGAAGAGCAGTGGGGTACCGACGCCGACTACCTCAACGAACTGGCGGCCGGTGGCTTCATCAGCAGTAACCCCTTTCTGAGCCAGGACGTCATCCAGAACTACACCAAGCAGTGGGATGCGAATGCCGTGGTGGAACCCTTCGCGGATTTCCGACTGGAACTGACCATGGACCGCAGTTTCACGGAGAACTACACCGAATCCTTCAAAGTAGAAGAGAAGGGACCGGACGCCCCCTTCGAGCACAGCGTGCCGGTGCGGGACGGCTCGCTCACCTTCAGCAACGGCGGGGCCGGCAGCTTATTCAGTCAGGACACGACGAACCTGAACAACCTCTTCAACACCTTCGAGGCGAACCGCCTCATCATCAGTCAGCGACTGGGCAACCAACCCCACGCCGACCCCGACCTGGCCGCCCAGGGCTACACCTTCGGCTACGGCCCCAATCAACAGGACGTGCTGCTCCCCGCCTTCCTGGCCGCCTACCGGGAGGAGGACCCCAACCGCGTGACGCTGGACCCCTTCGCCCTCACCGGGGCCCCCAACTGGCGACTGACCTGGAACGGACTGGACCGGATCGGCGACCTGACCGACATCCTGCGGCGGGTAAACATCAGCCACGGCTTTCAGTCGACCTTCTCGATTTCCAGTTTCGGGACCAGCCTGGACTACCTGGACGCTCTGGAACGCAGCGCCACCGTATCCGCACCGATCGGGTACGACACCGTTAGCCAGGAGTTCTTCCCGCGCATCGAGATTCCCAACGTGACCGAGTCCCGGGGATTCGCGCCGCTACTGAGTATCGACGCGGAATTTCAGAACGGGCTATCGGTCAACTTCGCCTACACCAGTAGCCAGAACCGGAGTATCAACGTAATCAGCAAACTGCTCTCGGAGCAGGTGGGCAAACAAATTATCGGCGGCTTTGGCATCGTGCTGCAGGAGGTGCAAATTGGGTTCCTGCAGGGCAACCGGCGCACCCGCGGGCGCGACCCCGCACCGGCGGCGGGCACGAACCGCGGCGCCAGCCGGAGCGGGGGGCGGCTGAACGTGAGCGACATGGACATTCAGTTCAACTTCAGCCTGCGGGAGACCACGACCTACGCCAGTCGCCTCCTGCCGCCGACCCGGGAGATCATCGAGGGCAGCCGCATCTTCACCCTGGCCCCATCGGTGGAGTACCAGCTGAACCAGCGGCTGGGGCTGCGGGCCTTTTTCGATTACCGGAAGACGACGCCCTTCAATCCACTGGGCTTCCCCCAGACGGCGGCCAGCGGCGGCATCGTGGTGCGCTTCCAATTGAACTAGCGGGGCATTCATTGCTTTGATAAGCCAGACCCAACTGACCGAAACCGAACGAATGGCGACCCCCCAATTTTACCAACTTCCCGTAGCCCGCGTGGAGCCCGAGACCGAACAGGCCGTAACCGTATACTTTAACGTCCCCGAATCCGACCGCACCGCCTTCCACTACCGGGCCGGGCAGTACCTCACCCTCCGCTTCCTGATCGATGGTAAGGAGGAGCGCCGGGCCTACAGCATGTGCTCGGCCCCCCACGACGACGAACTGGCCGTGACGGTCAAGCGGGTACGCGGCGGCGTGGTCAGTAACCACATCGCCGAACGGCTGCGGGCGGGGGATACGGTGGACGTCATGCCCCCCATGGGCCGCTTCCTGGCGGAAACCGATCCGGCGGCCCGCCGCCGCTACTACCTCTTCGGGGCCGGAAGCGGGATCACCCCCCTGATGTCAATTCTGCGGGCCGTACTGGAAGAAGAGCCGAAATCGGAAGTGGTGCTCTTCTACGGTAACCGCGACGAGGACTCTATCATCTTTCAACGACAGCTGGATGAGCTACGGCAACGCTACGCCGGACAACTCACCGTGGAGCATACCCTCTCGCGCCCCAAGAAATATGCCACCAAGGGCCTGAAGGGGCTGTTCAAGCGTAGCAGTACCCGGTGGGAGGGTACGAAGGGGCGCATCGATCGCAAATCGGTCACCCGCTTCCTGAACGATCATCCCGCCGCCGGGCTTGAGTGCCGCTACTACATCTGTGGCCCGGGGGGCATGATCGAAACGGTAGAGGCCGCCCTGCTGGGGCACGGGGTAGACGATCGGCACATCCACGCCGAACGCTTCGTTTCGGCCAGCGAGGGCAAGCGGGAAGCCAACGGGAGCCAGGGGGGGACGGTGAACGTCAAATTGGGGAAGGACGAGTTCACGGTCAATCTCAAACCGGGGCAATCGATTCTGGAGGCCCTACTCGAGGAGGGTAAAACGCCTCCCTACAGCTGCCTGGCCGGCGCCTGCTCGACCTGTATGGCCCGGGTCGAAAAGGGGGGCATCAAAATGGATGTCTGCTACGCCCTCGACGAGGAGGAAGTGGCCGAGGGGTACATCCTGACCTGCCAGGCCCACCCGACCACGCCGGAGGTGGAAGTGGATTATAATGTGTAATCAACCGGACCGCCCACGGGAGCGTATATTGGGTGCCCGTCCCGCCGATCGTTCATGCCCACTCGCCTTCCGGTACTGCTCGCGCTGCTTCTCCCGCTTCTGCTCGGGATCCCATCACTTCGTGGCCAACGACTACTGACTAAGCAGGGTGCCGTGCGGGAGAGCGACCCGGTGCTTACCTTTTCCGGTAACACCCTCTACTTCACCCGGCTGGCCCACCCCCGCAACCAGAGCCCGGAAAACGCCGCCGACATCTGGATGCGGAAGCGGGGTGCGGACGGGGAATGGGAGCGCCCCCTCAACCCCGGATCGCCCATCAATACGTTCGGCAAAGACCGGGTCCTGCACGTCAGCGTAGATG
The DNA here is from genome assembly GCA_964594535.1 of uncultured Lewinella sp. GTDB lineage: Bacteria > Bacteroidota > Bacteroidia > Chitinophagales > Saprospiraceae > Neolewinella. The sequence goes on along the minus strand of CAZQNE010000004.1, from coordinate 90,666 downwards.
AAAATCGGCTGGCCGTACTGCGGGAGGGGCCCCGGACAACCCTCGACGTGCTGGAACGCAGCGGCCGAAACTGGCGGGTAGCCGGCAGCTGGCCCGTGCCGGCGGAGGTGTCCTCCCCCGGTGAACTCACCTTCGACGCCAACGAGTTGCGATTGATCTACGTGAATGACGGCGACCTGTACGTCCGCTACGCCGGAGCCCGGGGGGAGTGGAGCGGCCCGCTACCCCTGACGGTACTCAACACCCGCGCCGTTGAGCGCCGCCCCATCCTGGCCAGCGATGGCCGCACGCTCTTCTTCCGCCGCGCCGGCCGGTGGCAGCGACAAACCGAAGAGGACCAGCCGGCGGAACCGCTCGAACTGGATACCCGTTACCGCCAACTGGCGGCGGCGCCCGGCATACTCGTCACCGCTACCAATGATCTGGGGGAGGACGAGCGCCTATTCGCCATGCCGAACGGTCACGACCTGGTACCCGCGGGCAGCATCACCTACGCCGCAGCGACCGCCCTGCCGACCCCTAGCGACCGCCCCGCCGGTAGCCTGGCCGGAGCCCGACTTGCCGACCCCGCGGTACGGGAACGCTACCTGACGAACCGACTCGCGAGTCAGCAAAGGGAGCTCAACCGGTTGGACGAGCTCCGCCGCCGCAGCTATACGGGCATTCCCAGCGACGACCCCGAACGCGCCGCACTGCGGGAAAAGCTGCAACGGGTCAATGAGAACAACGGCGATACCCTGCCGCCCACCACGAACGTAGCGGAAAGCACCCGGGCCCGCTACGCCCGCGACCTGGCGGAGCTGGAACGTATGAAAGAAAAATTCCGGCGACAACAACGGGAGCGCGCCGGTGAGCCCAATCTCGCGCTACCTGCCGTCACCGGTCCTCAAATAGAAGCCGTAGGTTCCGAAACGCCCACCGCTCCCAGTCTGGATACGTCCCAACTGAGCGCTACGGTACGGTCCAGTCTCCGGCATCCATCGGCGCAGTCCGGAGCGGAAACGACTCACTTCGAACAAGCCTACGCCCGGCAAAGACGGGAAGTAGAGGCCCTGCGTGCGCAACTGGCTGGTCTGCAGGCCAAGTCTCCGGAAAAACAACCCGTGAATACCAGCGAAGCCGGGCCGGACATCGAAACGGCTTCCGGGATGCAGCCGCTGGACCTGGCCTTCATCCCGAACACCGCCTATCCCAATTCTCGGGGGTACGCGGCGCTGGATGAACTGGTCGGGGTCGTTCGTGCTTCCGGGACGGTGGTAGAAATCCGGGTACACACCTCCCGTAAGCTCAGTGCCAGGGCCGCCCAGTTACTGAGCGAGGAACGGGCCGTGACGATCCGGGACTACCTGCGGCAGGCGGGGATTGCCACGGAAAATTTTCGCGTTATCGGCTACGGCAACCACGAGTCGGCCGCCGGCGAGCGCGTAGAGTTCATAGCTCGATGATTTTGCCGGAATCGGCAATCTGGAATCGCCGGGCCGTACTGCCACTGGCCTGATAATCGAACTCGCCACCGCCACCCTGCCCGCTGACCTGGTAGATCATCAGCGCATCGGTGATGGCCGCCGTAGTTTGCGTGAGCTCCGTGCCGTCGTAGCTCGTTCCGGCCAGCACCAGTCTGTCGATCTCCTCCTCCGTTTTGGGATTCAGGGTGACCAGGGTGTAGTGGTACTGCGCCAGATCGGCCCGCCAGTACACCAGCCCCACGTATTGATCCGCTTCGGGTAGCCGCAGGCAGGCGACGAACTCCGTAAACTCGTCATTGATCTGCGCCGGTTCCAGCGGCACGATGAACTGCTCGATCATCCGGGCCGGCAGGGGAGGGGTTTCCTTACTGATGCGGCGCACGGTATCCTCTCCCAGGGTGATGGGGAGTTCCAATTCGGGAAATTGCTCTACGAAGTGGGAAAAGCGGATGCGGGGGGTGTCGGTAGTCATCATCGGTCTGCTTTATTTCGCTACCCTAACAGCTTAGGCGCGGGAAAGTCGACTAGCCGCTATTCCCTCCGCGTAGGGCGTAGGTTGCATACCGAAGGCCCGCTCGAATTTCTGCGAGCTGAACACGTAGTCCCGGTCGTACTGATAATACATCTCCACTACTTCCCGAACCGTCGGGTCGAACAGGCCAACCATCCGCAGCATCCACTTCTTTAGTGTTATGGCTCGATTCGGCACAGCGTAGGTAGTCGCTATTAGGTGAAGTAGTTCGTTCCCCGTAAGTGCCGGGGCGGTAGGCAGGTGCCAGATTCCCCCCTCGCTCCCGGAGCGTTGGGCCAGGATGTACAGTCCCCGCGCGGCATCCGGCACGTAGATGAAACTGTGTAAACTGCCGGCGTCGCCGATCCACTGCGCCCGCTTTCCGGCGGCCAGGTTCCGGATGATCATACTGTCCAGTACGCTGTTGTCGCTATCGTCACCGTAGAAGTCGGGGGCCCGGGCAATGGTAGCACGGATATGGCCAGCGGCGACTTCCTGCATCAGCGTATTCGCGATGCGGGCACGCAGCTCCCCCTTGCGACTACCGGGGCGGTAGGGCGTATCCTCCCTCATCGGCCCGTCGACGGCACCGTACATGTATACGTTATCGAAGAAGAGCAGATGAGCGCCCGTTTCGCGGGCGGCGGTGATGACGTGGTCCATGATCGGCGGCCACTGCCGCTCCCAGACGGGGGCGGAGTACACCAGCCCGGCGCAGAGGTAAATCGTAGTCGCGCCACGGCAGGCTCGCTTCACGCCCTCGGCATCCAGCAGGTCGGTCCGCATCCAGCTTACCAGTGGGGAGGAATGAGTAAGGGTACTTCGGCTGGCCAAGCGTACGGTGTGGCCACTGGCGACGAGCAGTTCGGTGAGGTGGTTGGATACGGAGCCGCCGGCTCCCAGAATGACGTGCATATCGGTCGGTATTGATGATGCGCCAAAATTCGGGCAACCACCGCCCGTTCTCGTTTACATAAGATAAGATCGTTACGCCCCCTCCGATTTTTCCGCGATGCGCTTCCGGATACGCGACAGCGACACCGGCGTGATGCCCAGATAGGTAGCCAGATATTGCTGCGGCACTCGTTGCATAAGATCGCTACGTTCCATCAATCGACGGTAGCGTTCTTCGGGAGACTGCAGGACGAAGGATACTACCCGATCATCGTAACAGCCGATGTAGTATTCGGCCAGTCGCCGCAGGAAGTGATTGATCCGAAAGGCCAGGTCGGGCGACTGCTCCCATGCGTGAAGCTGCCCGAAGCTAAAGGTCACCAGATCGGTTTGCTCCAGGGCCTCGATAGCCACCAAACTCGGTTCCTGGCGCAGGAAGCTCGTATAGCTGCCCACCCAGTCGTTCTCCAGGCAGAAGTAGTTGGTCACCTCCTGCCCGTCCTGTACGTAGTAGTAGCGCACCGCTCCGCTGAGCACGTAGCCCACCGCACGGCATACGCGGCCGGCCGGTTGGAAAAGCGCCCTCCTGTCGAGTTTCCGGCACCTCAGTCCCGCTGCCAGTGTAAGCAGTTCTTCATCGGTAAAGGGCGAAAGCTGGCGTAGCGAAGCCCGCAGGGGGGCATAGGTATCCGACAGTAGATCTATCATTCCGGCTTCTGTAGTACACAGGCCCAGCAGTTCCAGCGCATTCGGTTACCCCGGGCATCCAGGGGTTCGTCAATCGGCAGGGGGTCGGTGAGATCGAGCAGGTGCCAGCCCCGCTCCAGGAGCGTTTGCAGCAGCTTTACCGGCGGAAAGTACCGGTCCCACTGCTCCCGTTTGAGGAAGTTCAGGGGGGAAACGAGAATCAGGGGGGCGGCGGGGCGCAGGATGCGAAGACATTCGGTGAAAAAAGCCCGGGGATCAGCAAGTCGGTCGATGAGGAAGGTACTGAACAGGGTATCCAGACCCTGGTCGGGGAAGGGGAGGGCCGCGGCATCGGCCAAAGCGAAGTGAAGATTACCAAGCCGGTGGCCGGGTAGCGACGTGGCCGGGTAGCCGTAACGCCGAACGTCAGGGCTAAGCGTTTCCCCCTTCAACCAGTAGTCCCGGGCCTGCCGGAGCATCTGGTAGCTGAAGTCGATGCCGTAACAGTCCCAGTTCGGGTGCCGGGTAGCGATGTCCCCAATCAATCGCCCGACGCTACAGCCGACGTCGGCAACGGTATGGGAGTTGCCGTCGGGCAGCCACTGGCTCAGGTAATCGGCTAGGGGCCGAAAGGGGTAACCTCCGTGTAGGGGATCCGCCAGGTGGAGGAGGGTTTGCCGGGTGACGAGTTCGTCGTAGCGTTCGTAGACGTCGCGGCGGGTCTCTTCCTCTGACTTAGCGTAATAAAGCGGGGTGCCCCTGCGCTGGGAGGGGGCGGGGGGGAGCAGCCGACCGAACTCAGGCACTGAAGGACGTACCGCAGCCGCAGGTTTCCTTCGCGTTGGGGTTGTTGAAGGTAAACCCGCGGTTTTCCAACCCGGTGGCCCAGTCGATCTCCATACCCAACAGGTAGAGGGCATGACCGGCCTTCATGAGGACCTGCTCGTCGCCGACCCGGAACGTTTGGTCGTCCTCCTGGGGCAAATCGAAGCCCAGTTGATACTCGAAACCCGAGCAGCCGCCGCCCCGCACGCCGATGCGCAGGAAGTGGTCCTCGTTCACGCCCAGCTCACCACGCAGCCGCTGGAGCTGTTCCATGGCGGAGGGGGTGATCGTGATCGGGGTGGTTTTCGTGGGGGATGTAACGTCGGCGCTCATAAATACAATTACCTTTGGTGCTAAGGTAACAACTGCTCCGGGCCTTGGTTGCCTGCGGAATATTTCAGAAACGTAGTCTATCCGTTTATGGTGTACGATATGGGGTTGGTCTTCTGGGTCGGTATCGCGTTCTACGCACTGGCCCTGGTGGGTATCGTCGCCTTTGCCGTCAGCGTGATTCGCAATCTGGCCAACATCGGGCAGCAGATCGGGAATTTATCCACCCACCTTGCACCTGCGTCCCCGCCCTCCCAAACGGAGCGCTTGGATCATAACGCGCTACGCCTCCAGGCCTGCGAGCGCTTTACCCTGATGCTGGAGCGTATTTCCGTTTCCAATCTATTGCTGCGGATGCCGGCCACTTCCGATCAGTCGGCCCGGGAATATACCGCCCAGTTGCTGCTCAGTATCCGCCAGGAAGTGGAGTACAACATCACCCAACAGATCTACGTCAGCGACTCCCTGTGGCGCATCATCAGCCAGTCGCGGGACCACATCGGTATGCTGATCGCCAGGGCGGGGGAGGGGGCCGAGACGAGCGCGCAGATCGCTCAGCGGCTCCGAAGTATGTCGGCCCAGATCCCCGAGGATCCGGTGGCACTGGCGCAGGGGGCTATCCGGCGGGAGGCGGCTTCGGTACTGACTACTTAAAGGGGTTGGCCCACAGAGTCGGCCAATGGCCGCGCCCGGAGGGATGCACGGAGCGGACACCGAGATACGGGAGGAAAATCGTGTTTTATCCTTACTGAATACGCCCGCTCAGTTCCTGGTCCAGTTGGCGAAGGATGCCCGCGTTTTGCTTGCCCAACCGTAAACGCTGTAGGTAGACATTGACCAATAAGTAGACCATGCCAATCCGGGCAGCAATGTACAGGCCGGGGGTGAGAGCGTTGAGGGTAGGGAAAATGCCCCGCCATCCCTGCTCTAAAGACAAGGCATGTATAAGGGTGTCCGGAATGCCACCCAGCCCGAATTCTGCGGCTACGCTACCCAAAAACAGCAGTATGCTGACGATAAGCACGGGAATACGGGCCAAATCCAGATACTGCTGCACGGCGTATATTCCAACTGCGGAAAGGAGAGTACAGAGCAGGTGGAATCGATTATCGGCTCCGAAAATCAGACTGAGCGCCAGGAAGCCCCCCAGGATGATGTGCCCGAGCCACATTTTAGTTAGATCATCGATACTGTCATAAAAGTCCTCGATTGCGTAGGCCACCCGATTGCGCTTGCGCTCTTCCCTGAAACGGTCTTCCTGAGTCATGGGATAATAATAGGAAATGCCCCGCTGACGGTATCAACGGGGCATTCCTTAAGGTTTGAATGGCAGACGAGGGGGGGCGCCTCCGCTAGACTCTGCGGGCTAAAACCTACACCGCAAAACTCTCCCCACACCCACACTCCCGGGTAGCGTTAGGGTTGCTGAAGGCGAACCCTTTGCCGTTGAGTCCGCCGCTGAACTCCAGGGTAGAGTTGCAGAGGTAGAGGAACGATTTGAGGTCGCAGACCACTTTCTCCCCGTTATCCTCGAAGACCTGATCCCGGGGTTGCAGTTCGTCGTCGAAATCGAGCTGATACGACAGGCCGGAACAGCCCCCGCTGGTGATACTTACCCGCAGGAAATAGTCTTCGGGCATGGCCTTGGCCTCCCGGATTTCGCGCAAGCGTTCCTTTGCGCTATCGGCAACGAAGAGCATGACGGAGGTAGATTAGTGGGCGGCGGCGATGGACGCTTCGGTCTGAATGCCGTGCTTCTCCTGATAATCTTTGATGGCCCCCTTGATGGCATCCTCGGCGAGTACGGAGCAGTGGATCTTGACGGGCGGCAGGGCCAGCTCTTCCACGATCGCCATATTATCGATGGCCAGGGCCTCGTCAACGGTCTTCCCCTTCAGCCACTCGGTAGCCAGGCTGGAGCTGGCGATGGCCGAACCACAACCGAAGGTTTTGAACTTCGCCTGGGTAATTTTCTGGGTGGCGGGGTCTACCTCGATCTGTAGCCGCATCACGTCACCGCACTCGGGAGCGCCGACGAGGCCGGTACCGACGTTGTCACTATTCTTATCGAGGGTGCCGACGTTGCGGGGATTCTTGAAGTGGTCGAGAAGTTTTTCGCTGTATGCCATGGGAGGTGAATTGTTGAATTGTTAAATCGCCGAATCGCTATGCTGAAGGTAGTCTTGCGTGGACGGATGATTAAAACGTAATCGCCACGAAGTTAGTTGAGGCCCACCTGCCGCACCCCTTCACTGACTCCCCCTTCAGTGCTTCAGTGCTCCGCCCACTCGATGGCGTCGATATCCACCCCTTCCTTGTACATTTCCCAGATGGGGCTGAGGTCGCGCATGTGGTTGACGCCTTCGGCCACTTTGGCGATGGTTTCGTCGATATCTTCTTCGGTGGTGAAGCGGCCCAGGCTGAAGCGCAGGCTGGAGTGCGCCAGGTCGTCGCCGAGGCCGAGGGCCACCAGTACGTAGCTGGGCTCCAGGCTCGCGGAGGTACAGGCCGAGCCGGAGCTGACGGCGATGTTCTGGTTGAAGGTCATCATGAGCCCCTCGCCCTCTACGTGCTTGAAGCTAATGTTGGTCACGTGGGGCATGCGGTGTTCCTTGCTGCCGTTTACGTAGGCTTCTTCCAGCATAGAGGTGAGCGCGTGTTCGAGCTTATCGCGTAGCTTGCTCAGGCGGGCGGCGTCTTCCTGCATCTCCTCCCTGGCGATTTCGGCGGCCTTGCCGAAGCCGACGATGCCGGGCACGTTAAGGGTGCCGCTGCGCATGCCGCGCTCGTGCCCGCCACCGTCCATCTGGCTGGTCACCTTTACGCGGGGGTTCTTCCGATTGACGAACAGGGCGCCGACACCCTTGGGTCCGTACATCTTGTGGCTGGTAAAGGCCATCAGGTGTACCCCGACTTCCCGGGGGTCGACGGGGATCTTGCCGACCGCCTGGGTGGCATCGGACATGAACAGGACGCCGTGCTTCTTGCAGATGTCGCCGATGGCCTTCATGTCCTGTATGACGCCGGTTTCGTTATTGGCCCACATGATGGACACCAGAACGGTCTTGTCGGTAATGGCGGCTTCCAGTTCTTCCAGGCGGATGCGGCCTTCGCGGTCAACGTCCAGGTAGGTGACCGATCCCCCCATCTTTTCGACCTTAGCGCAGGCGTCGAGGACGGCTTTGTGCTCGGTCTTGGCGGTGATGATGTGGTCGCCCTTACGCTTGTACATCTCGAAGACCCCCTTGATGGCCAAGTTATCGGATTCGGTGGCGCCGGAGGTGAAAATGATCTCCCGCTCGTCGACATTGATCAGGTCGGCGATCTGCTTGCGGGCGGCGTCCACGGCACCCTCCGCTTTCCAGCCGAAGGGGTGGTTGCGGCTGGCCGCGTTGCCGGGGTTATCGTAGAAATAGGGGATCATGGCATCCACGACCCGGGGATCGGTGGGCGTAGTGGCGTTATTGTCGAGGTAGATGAGGCGCTGGCCCATAGATAGATCGTTTCTAGTTGATTGCGTTGCTGTAACCTAACACCCGGCCCCCCGTTTGGTTGCTTGTGTTTAGTCCGTTCGGGCCCCGGTCCATTCAAAGTCTTTATGGCAGTAATAAGGCCCGGACGTGGGCGTGGTCTTTGCGTTCGGGGTGCTGGCCCCTCAGCTCACAGTATTGCTGGTGGCGGGCTTCGGCGGGGTAGTAGGCCGCGACCACCTTCACCTCCGTTTGGGGAGCGTATCCCGCCCTCCGTAGGCGATCGATCATTCGGCGCGCGGTGGCCAGCTGCTCGTCTTCTTCAACCGAAAAGATCGCCGAGCGGTACTGGCCCGAACCACGGCCGCGGTCAATCTCGAAATTATGAAGGGTGAAAAACTCGGTCAGCAGCACCTCGGTAGCTAGCACGGTCGGATCGTAGGTCACGCTCACCACTTCGGCGTGGCCGGTGGTTTTGTGGCAGACCTGAACGTAAGTGGGGTCGGGCACGTGGCCGCCGGCGAAGCCCACTTCGGTGGCGATTACGCCGGGCAGCTTACTCAGGTGGTACTCCTTACTCCAGAAGCAGCCGGAGGCAAGGAGCAGGGTGTTACTCACCGGCGCGGGCGACCTGCTCCCGCGGGATGAACTTAATGCTCAGGCTATTCACGCAGTGGCGGGTGTTTTTCTGGGTGAAGCGTTCGCCTTTGAACACGTGGCCGAGGTGACCGCCGCAGTTATTGCAGATGATCTCGATGCGGCGGCCGTCGGCGTCGGGGACGTGCCTGACGGCCCCCTCGATCTCGTCGTCGAAGCTCGGCCAGCCGCAGCCACTGCTGAATTTATCCTGGCTGTCGTACAGGGGGGCTTCGCAGCGGCGGCAGACGAAAATGCCGTCCTGCTTGAAGTTGTTGTACTCCCCGGTGAAGGGCATTTCGGTCCCCTTACGGGCGATGATGCGCTCTTCTTCGGGGGTGAGGGTGTTCCAGTTTTCCTTTGTTTTCATGCCGGGAAAACGTATGGAGTGGGGGGTGGGGTTTACTCGGCAGACGAGCCCTGCGCTGCGCTACGGAGACTCGGCTGACGAGTACGCACGGACGAGCCCTGCGCTGCGCTACGGAGACTCGGCTGACGAGTACCCCCTATTATAGTGGTCCAGCTCCGTTCACCGTGGCTTCAGTACTTTGCCCTCCATGCGACTTATCCTGTTTATTTCCTTACTCCCCTGGCTCGCTACGGTGGGGGGGCAGTCTCGTCCGGCGGATTACGTGAACGTGTTCTCGGGTACCTCCAATTCGCGGTGGATGCTCTTTCCCGGTCCCAGCATGCCCTTCGGGATGGTGAAGCTCAGTCCGGACAATCAGCTCAATGTCTGGAACGGCGGCTACGAGTATACGGTGGGTAGTATTGCGGGCTTCAGTCACCTACACGGATTTAGCCTGGCCGGCGTCAGCTACATGCCCTACGTGGGGGAGCTGGACTTCGGCGACGAGTACCTGAAGCTCTTTCCCGGCAGCCCCGACGGCCCCTTCGGAAATATGTGGACGGCCGGCTACCGATCTCGCTACGATAAGGCGAGCGAAACCGGCCGGCCCGGTTACTACGCCGTAGATCTCATCGACACCCCGGTGAAGGTCGAGCTTACCGCCACCGCGCGTTGCGGCATGATCCGCACGACCTTTCCCGCCGGACGGCAGGCCCGGATGCTGCTCGATTTCGACCCGCCCACCGAGGAACGATCCCAAATACTGGATGCTCACGTAGCGCGGGTAAGCGACCACGAAATCGCCGGCTACATCTCCTTCCGGAATACGTACGTGGACAGCACCAGCGTACATTTCCACACCCGCTTCGACGCGCCGATCGAAAGCCTAACCGGCTGGCGGTACACCCCCTACGCAGGCGACCCCCGGGCGGGCTACGGTACCGACTGGCGGCGGGAGGTGAGCCTGAGTGAGGGCGTAGAAGCATTTTCCGGCGGACCCCTGAGCGGCCTGATTATTAATTTTACTACCGAGGGAAAGCAAGCGGTTACGGCCGCCACCGGGCTGAGTTTCGTGAGTACTGACAACGCCCGCCTGAACCTGACTACCGAACTGGGAGCGCTGAACTACCACTTCGACCGCGCCGCGGAGGCCGCCTACGCCACCTGGAACGAACTGCTCGGCCGCGTCGAACTCCAGGGCCGGGAGGAGGATAAGCGAAAGTTCTATACCAACTACTACCGCAGCCTGACCGGCAAGGTGCTCATGAGCGATACCAACGGGCAGTACGTGGACCTCTGTGAGGAGGTACAAACCGTCATGCCGCCCGCCGAAGCCGTCTACAGCAGCGACGGCCTGTGGGGCAGCCAGTGGACGCTCGCCCCCTTCTGGACCCTGGTGGCCCCCGACTACGCCAACCGTTTCGCCAACTCCCTGCTGGAGCTGCAGCGTCGGGGCGGCTGGATTCCCGAAGCCCCCGTCGGCCTGGAATACGCTCAGGTCATGGACGCCCAGCACCAGAACGCCCTGCTGATCAGCCTCTACCAGAAGGGGCTGCACCAGTTCGACCCCGACAGCGTACTAGCGATGATCGTGCACGACTACAGCCGACCGCCCTACGCCCACCCCTGCGGCGGGCAGGCCGGCAACCACCACAACGCCGCCTACCTCGAATACGGCTACGTGACCGAAGAAGCGGGCGGGGCCAGCAATACCATGGAATACGCCTTCGACGATTGGTGCCTGGCCCAGTTCGCCAGGGCGCTCGGCGAAGCGGATACGTACGCCACCTTCAGCACCCGCGCCGACAACTGGCGCCACCACTGGGACCCCGAGACCAAGTACCTCCGCCGCCGCCACGCCGACGGTAGCTGGTACAGCCCCTTCGATCCCTTTCTCGACGGTACGGAGGGTAGCTGGCACGGGCCCGGCTACATGGAGGGCAACGCCTGGGTCTACACCTGGTACGTGCCCCACGATCTGCCGGCGCTGGTCGAATTGCTCGGCCGCGATACCTTCGTACACCGCCTGGAGGAGGGGTTTCGCCGCGGCTACGTCGACCTGAGTAACCAGCCCAATTTACAGGCTCCCTTTCTTTTTAACTACGCCGGCCGGCCCGACCTGACCCAGCGCTATTCGCGGATGGTGGCCGATAGTCTGTTCTTCGATAGTCCGCTGCGGGCCTACGTCGGGGAAGAGGACGAGGGGCAGATGGGCGCGCTGTACTGCCTACTGAGTATGGGCTTGTTCGAGATGAAGGCCGGCTGTTCCGTCGCGCCCTACTACGACCTGAGTAGCCCGGTCTTCGACGAGGTCCGCATCCACCGGCCGGGGGGCGACTTCATCATCACGGCGGAAAACAACGGGCCGGAAAACGTCTACATTCATTCCGCCGTACTGGACGGTAGGCCGCTCCCGGAAATGCGGGTACCCTGGTCGGAGATTGCCCCGGGGGGCCGGTTGGTACTGCGCATGGGGGCGAAGCCTACCGATTGACCCCTGCACCCGCGCTCCGCCGCCCTACACTGCTTCGATGACGAAGTCGTAGCTCTCCATGATCACGTTGGCCAGTAGCCTGGAGCAGGCCGTTTCCACCCTGTCGTGGGCCTCCTGTTCGCTATCCGCCTCCAGCTTGATGGTGACGTGCTTGCCGATGCGGACGTCGGTGACGCCCCGGATGCCGAGGTTGGGGAGGTTCTTGACGACTACTTTGCCCTGGGGGTCGAGCAGTTCGGCCTTGGGCATGATGTTGATGTGGGCGAGGTAGGTCATACGGTAGCGGGGGGCGGTGAAACGAGATTGAGCAGCAGGTAGACGGCCACGATGAAGGGGAAGGCCGCCGTCCACAGCAGCAGGAACAGCACGATGGCCGCGGCGGCGAAGATATAGCGCGTCTCATTGCCCGCCCAGCCGAAACCCCTGAGCTTGAAGGAGAACATCGGGTGCTCGCTCACCAGCAGGTAGCTGAACAGCAGGATGGAGGGGTACAGCAACCAGGGCGATAACACGTAGGGGCCCCACTCCGGCCGGGTCGCCACGATGAGCATCAGGCCGGTGGCGTAGACCGTACTGGTGGGGGTAGCTACGCCCATGAAATTTTCCGTCTGCCGGGTATCGAGGTTAAATTTGGCGAGGCGCAGGGCACTGAATAAAGCGACCAGTAGGGCGGGGGCTGCGGCCCAGGACCAAGTGATATTCATCAATAGATCCCCGGTGGGAAGCGGAACGTCGGGCGGGGACGCAGGTGCGAAGTCGGCGGGGAACTGAAGCAATACGTAGTAGATTATCGCCGGCACCACCCCGAAACTCACCATATCGGCCAGGCTGTCCATTTCCTTGCCCATTTCGCTGCTCACGTTGAGGGCGCGGGCCACCAGCCCGTCGGCGAAGTCGAACCAGCCGGCGGCGAAGAGAAACCAGAAAGCGGGGATGAAGCGTAGGTCCAGGATGCAGATGATGGCCGCGCACCCGCAAAAGAGGTTGAGCAGGGTGACGGTGTTGGGGATCCAGGCTTTCACGGGCGGCAAGTTAAAGTTTGTTATCGGAAGGACAGATTACCCACGTTCCCGTTCGGAAAGTCGTCTCTTTATGTAGTTTCTTTACACTCCGCCACCGACGCTCTATGTTTCGTTCTCTATTCATTGTATTCACCTTTTTGTGGGGGGGGTGCCTCATCGCACAACCGGCCAACGATAACTGCGCCAACGCTATCGAGCTTCCGGAGACCGATGAGTACTGTTCCGGAGCCGGGGCCTTTACTACGCTAGGGGCTACCCCCTCGTTGGAACAGGGGGACTACGCCATCTGTATCGATGAGCGTCTGGAGATAAAGGACGTATGGTTTTCTTTTCGGGCCCGTCGTAACTCGGTCGCGATCCAGGTGGTCGGAGCCGAGCGGGGCAACGAGCGCGGCACGCTGGTCCAGCCGCAATTCTCCCTCCTCGGGGGCGGTTGCGGCAGCGATGAGAACCTGGCCTGTCGCTCACCCTTCCTCGCCGGAGGCGGCAACCAGAATGGCGGAAGCCTGATTTTCAACGAACTTCGGCGGGGTGAGGTCTACCACATCATGGTCGGGGCCCGCAACGGCAAAGCGGGGAGTTTCGAGCTCTGCGTGGACCAGTTCGATGCCGTACCCGAGCCGAGTAGCGACTGCGTAACGGGGGTGATCCTCTGCGACAAGAGCCCCTTCTCGGTAGAGAAATTGGAGGGTAGGGGCGTTGTTGACGACGACATGCTGGCGGACGACGTGATTTGTGGTAGACCGCCCCCGGAATCCAACTCGACCTGGTACAAGTGGACCTGCGATCAGCCCGGCAGCCTCAGTTTTACCATTACCCCGCTCGGGGCCGCACCCAATGAGGACATCGACTTCACGCTTTACGAGCTGACCGACGGTCTGGATGGCTGCGGGAACCGGCGCGTCCTGCGGCACATGTATTCCGGGGAGGGGGGCTCGGCACCGGACTATTCGGTATGCCTGGGCCCTACCGGTATCCGGGATGGCGAATCGGATGATACCGAAAATTGCGGCTGTACGATTGGGGACAACAACTTTGTCCAGTCCATCGAAATGGAAGCAGGTAAGTCATACGCCCTTGCCATCCTGAATTTTTCGGGTTCCGGTGACGGTTTTTCCATCGAGTTCGGCGGCACCGGTACCTTTCTCGGCCCCGACCCCGAACTGATCTACAGCACCACCGAAACTTGCGTCGGCCAGCCGGTAACCTTCGAGGACCGCAGCACCTCAGTCGACGGTATCGAAAGTTGGGAATGGGACTTCGGCCCCGACGCCACCCCCCGGTTCGCCACCGGCCCCGGGCCCCACGACGTAGCCTTCGCCCGTTCCGGGAACCCGAGTGTCACCCTGGCCATCACCACCACCCGGAAGTGCGTGGAATACATCACGACCTCCGAAGTAGGCGTACTCTGTTGTAGCGACCAATTCAGCGGGTCGGCGGAAATAACCCCGACGACGTGCCCAAATTCCTCCGACGGGGCCATCAGTTTCACCGGAGCCAGTACCCTGGCGGGAGCGTCCCTCCGGTACGAGTGGGATAATGGATCCGAGGACCCCGATCTCCTCGATCTGGACCGGGGAAGTTACACCCTTACCCTGAGTGACGGATCGGGCTGCGAGGCAAATTTCCAATACGAGGTAACCGGGCCCGACCCGTTCACTTACGATACCCTCATTGTCCGGCCCGACTGTGCCGGCGGCACCAACGGGGCGCTGACCTTCACCGTCCTATCCGGTGGGGCGGGTGACTACACCTATAGTTTGAACGGTAGCCCCTTCTCCGCGAATAACTCCCTGACGGACCTCCCGATTTCCACCGTAAACGTGCGCATTCGCGACGCCGCCGGCTGTGAGGAGGAGCAGGACATCTTCGTCGACGAGCGGCAACTCGGGCTCCGGGCCGGCACCAGTGGTTTTGTCGAACCTACCTGCCACGGCGATAGCGACGGAAGTTTAGTCATTGAGATTGCTAACGGAATCCCCGAACTCGCTTACGATTTCGGTGGAGGGTTTCAGGCTAACAATGCGTTCGACGGGGTAGGGGCGGGCAGCTACCGGGTCGTCGCTGTCGACCGGGAGGGCTGTACCGGTGATTTTGTCATCGAAGTAAGCGAGCCACCACCCTTACTTGTCAGCCTATCCGCAGACAGCAGCAGTTGTTACCGCGCTGATGACGGCTCGATCTTCGCTACGGCGGTCGGTGGGCGCCCGGGTTACGCTTTTGAATGGGCGGATGGCTGGATCGGACCCGACCGAGTCAATCTGCCGGAGGGAGTGTACGCACTTCGTTTACGGGACTCCGTCGGCTGTGAGCGTCTCGATACGGTGATACTGAACGACCCGGATGAGCTCGTTGCCACCGTAATCGGTCGGGAGAACCCGGTTTGCTACGGCGAACCTACCGGAGTATTCGAATTGGCCGCAACCGGGGGGACGCCGGTATACTCCTTCAGTGCCGACGGGCAGCGATACCAGGATGCGCCCCTCCTCGACAGCCTACCGGCCGGCGATTACCAACTCTTCGCCCGCGACGCGAATGGCTGTATCGATAGCTTCCCGGGGCGGCTAACCCAGCCCCGGAAAATGCAGTTCGACCTGCTTACCGATATTGACATCGTACTCGGCTACGACACCACCCTCATGGTACGCAGTAACTACTTCCCGATGAGCTATCGCTGGGGCCCGGACAGCCTGGACTGCCTCTCCCGCAACTGCGACCGGGTGCGCATACTACCCCTGCGGGACCAACTGGTGTACGTAGAGGGGACCAACGGGGCGGGTTGCGCGGATTCCGCTTTCGTCAACTTTACCGTGGCGGACGATATTCCTACCTTCATCCCGAATATTTTCTCCCCGAACGACGACGGGATCAACGACTTCTTTACCGTCTACGGAGGGCGGGCGATTGACCGGGTGGAACTGCTGCACATCTACGATCGCTGGGGGAATCTGGTGTACGCGGCCCCGGCCCCTTACCCACCCAATGATCCCCGCCGGGGCTGGGACGGCAAGCTGGGCGGCAAACCCGTCAACCTCGGCGCATACGTTTATTACGCCGAGGTCAGTTACATCAACGGTTGGGTGGAGGGCTACAGGGGCGACGTTACCGTCGTTCGGTAAATTCGTGTAGTGCATGCGTTTATTTCTGGCCATTCTGGCGGTGATCGCCCTTAGCGGCTGCCCCCGCAGTACGGTGGGGGAGCGGCTATTCGACATCACCTACCCGGTGACCGAGTTTCTCATTCCCGCCGGCCAGCCCTCCTTTCAGACCTTCGTGATCGCCCAGCCCCGCCGGCCCACCAATTTCCTGGACGAACTGAGCGCCAGCGGGTTTCAACCGGAGGACGTCGACATCGTCGGGGGGATCCGCGCCCGGGTCACCAGCCTGGCGGGTGAGGATTTTAGCGAAATCGAGCGCATGGAGTTGCGCGTCTGCCCGGCGACCGAAAGCGGCTGTACCTTCATTGACCTGATGTTCAGCGTCGACGACCTGGGCCGCCGCCGCCAGTTCGTCGTCAACCTCAACCCCGGGGAAAAGAACTTCCGCAACCTCTTCCTCGAGCACCGGGACGTTCGCGTGGAACTGGTCATCACCCCCTTCGCGGTCACCACCCGCAACATCGAGGCGCGGCTGGAATGGACGGTGGGCGCCATCGGCGGGCTATAGAGCCTATTGGGACTTCACCCTTCCGGCTGCTCTTGACTAATCCTGCACTGCACGGCGTTGCTCTTCGGTCGCGTAGCTTTGGCTATGCTCCCTCCTCGCGCCTTGTTCAGTGCAGAATTTGGCGGCGTTCGCTCGAAAAGCGAAGTCCCAGCAGGCTCTTAACCCTTTACCAACGCCACCCGCATCCGCTTGATCCGGTCTTCCAGGCTTTCCGAGGAGATGCGCTCCCGCAGCCGGTCCACGATCAGGGCGAAACTGAAGGGAGTTGCCTTCGCCGGCTGTTGGAAGAGGATCGTCTGGCCGTTGATGCGGTCCAGTGCCCCCCGCAGGCGGGCCTCCTGCAACTGGAAAGTCATGATCTCGTCGTAGGCTTGCTGCAGCAATAGATTACCGGGCTCGTAGTCGCTGAACACGTCAAAGAACAACTGGGAGCCGCTCTGTAGGTGTTTCTCTTTCTTCTGCTTGCCGGGGTAACCTTTGAAGATCAGTCCGGCGATGGCGGCAATATCCCGGAAGCGCCGTTTGGCCATCTCGGTGGCGTTGATGCCGGCATTGAGGTCCTGAGTGAGCTCACTCACGTTGAAGAGGTCGCTACCCAGCGCCTCCTCGATGGGGATGGGCTGGTCGCTCAGCAGTTCGAAGCCGTAGTCGTTCATGGCGATCGTGAAGGTCAGGGGGGCGAACTGCCCGATGCGGTAGGCGATCAGCGAGCTCAGCCCCTCGTGGATGCCGCGGCCCTCGCAGGGGTACATCAGCAGGTGGTAGCCCTCCCGGTCGCGGAAATACTCGATCAGCAGTTCGTCGGCGGCGGGGACCGCGCTGCGCCTGGCCTGGATGTCGCGCAGGGGGCCGAGCTTGGCCAGTTCGGCATCGTGGTAGTCCTCCAGTTTAAGTTCTTCCAGTGCCTTGCGCAGGAAGCGGGAGAGTTGGCTCGATAGCTGCATCCGCCCGCCCCGCCAGCTGGGGACCTTGCCCTTCTTCGAGCGGCTTTTTTTCACCAGGGCCTCCGTGCCCTTCACCTTCATGAACTTCAGGCTGCGACCGGCGAACCAGAAGGTATCCCCCGGCTTCAGGCTGGAAATGAAGTACTCTTCGATGGAGCCGATGTAGCCGCCGCTCATGTATTTCACCATCAGGGTGGTTTCGCTGACGATGGCCCCGATACTGAGGCGGTGCATCATGGCCACCCGCTTGCTCTCCACCCGGTAGAGGCCATCTTCGCCCTTTATCACCTTATGGTATTCGTCGTAGGCCCCCAGGCTGTTGCCTCCGGTGGTGATGAAGTCCAGGCACCAGGCGAATTCCTCATCGGTCACCGAAGCGAAACAGTAGGTTTGCCGGATCTCCTTCAGCACCTGCTCCCGCCGAAAACCTCCGCTTACCGCCAGCGTCACCAAGTACTGCACCAGCACGTCGAAGCTCCGGATGTAGGGAATACGGCTTTCGATCACCTCGTTTTCGATGCACCGCCGGAGAGCCGAAGCCTCCAGTAGTTCCAGACTGTGGGTGGGCACGAAGTGAATCAGGCTCTTCGCGCCCGGCCGGTGCCCGCTACGCCCCGCCCGTTGCAGGAAGCGGGCCACTCCCTTCGGGCTCCCGATCTGTACGATGGTCTCTACCGGTCGGAAGTCGACCCCCAGGTCGAGGCTGGAGGTACAGATGACGGCCTTCAGCGTCCCCTGGTGGAGGGCGTCTTCCACCCAGTCGCGCAGCTGCCGGCCGATGCTGCCGTGGTGCATGGCGATGGCTCCGCTCAGGTCGGGGTCGAAGTCGAGCAGCCGCTGGTACCAGATCTCGCACTGGCTACGGGTATTGGTGAAGACCAGGGTGGAGCCCGATCGGTGGATGATGGGCACCACCTTTTCCAGCAGTTTGATGCCCAGGTGGCCGGCCCAGGGGAAGGTCTCGATCCGGTCGGGCATGACGGTGACCATCTCGGTCTGCTTGGCGGTGCCGGCGCGGATGATTTCTGCCCTCACCCCCGGCACCAGCACTTCCAGAGCCTCATTCATATTACCGATGGTCGCCGAAATGCCCCAGGTGCGCAGCTTGCCTTCCCGCAGGGGGCGCAGCCGGCTCAGGGCCAGTTCGACCAGTACGCCCCGCTTGGTACCCAGCAGTTCGTGCCACTCGTCGGCGACTACCACCCGCAGGTCGCCGAAAAACTTTTCGTAGCCGGTACTGGCCATCAGCAAGTGCAGGCTCTCCGGCGTGGTAATGAGGATTTCCGGGGGCTTATTCCGCTGTTTGGTCCGCTCGGAGGTCTTGGTATCACCGGAGCGGATACCGACCCGCCAGTCGAGCCCGAGGTCCGCAATGGCGCGTTCGGCGGCGGACTGAATTTCCCGGGTCAGGGCCCGAATGGGGGTGATCCAGATGGCCCGTAGGCCGGCGTTTTTCGGGGGCGGCGGAGCGCAGGTGCCGGTTTCGCGGAGGCCCTCAAGTAGGATGGGAATGATGAGGGAATAGGTCTTACCACTACCGGTCGGAGCATTGACCAGTCCGCTGCGGCCCTCCAGGTAGGCGGCCCAGGTTTGGCGCTGGAAGGGAAAGGCGGTCCAGCCCCGGCCGGTAAACCAGCGGTCCCCCCGCTCAATGAGGTGAGAATCGGTCACACCCCCCTAACGACGGGAGGGATGGCAAGTTCTTCACCGTAGAACGCGAAAAATTTGTACGGTAATTCGGGGATACGAATGAGCAAATCCAGTAGCGAATCCCTTACCCTTGGGGAACGGCTTCGCACCCGCGCCCCCGCCCCTTATGATCGTATCCCGTTTATGTTTCCAGTGAAATCTTACGTCGACCGACGTACCCGCCTCGCCGAACTCGTCAGGACCGGCCTCATCCTGCTACCCGCTAACGGGGAAATCGGGATGAACTGCCGCGGGAATACCTACCCTTTCCGCCAGGACTCAAGCTTCCGCTACTACGCCGGCCCGAATCGCCCCGATCTGGTGCTCATGGTAGACGCCGATACCGGGGAAAGCCTACTGTATGGCAACGACCACGACCTAGACAACGCGATTTGGATGGGACGGCAGACGCCCGTAGCTGAACTGGCCGAACGGATCGGAACCGGCTATGGGGGTGATCTGCGGCGGATGAAGTCCGTCGTCAGCCGGGCCGAGGTGATTCACCACCTGCCCTGTTACCGCGAACAGCAGCAACGGTACCTCGATGACTGGATCGGGGAGGGGACCCGGCCGAGTACCGAACTGATCCGGGCCGTAGTGGAGCAGCGTTCCGTCAAAACCGCCGGGGAGATCGATGAGATGGAACGGGCCGTCCGCACCAGCCTGCGCATGCACGCCGCCGCCCGGGAATACGCCGGGGCGGGGGTGAGCGAAGCGGAGGTCGCGGGGCTGATCGAGGGAATCGCTATCCAGGCCGGGGGGCGGCTGGCCTACCCCGCCATCGTCACCCGCGACGGTCACATCCTGCACAACCACCACCACGGCAATACGCTAGGGGAGGGCGACCTGCTCCTGATCGACGCCGGTGCGGAAACCGACTCGGGCTACGCCGGCGACCTGACGCGCACCTTCTGTATCGGTCGCGAGATGGACGAGCGGCAGCAACACATTTACGACACCGTCGATCGCGCTAAGCAGGAATGCATTGCCGGCATCCGCCCGGGCGTGCCCTTCCGCCAACTACACGATCTGGCCGCCCGTATCATCACCGAGGGGCTGCAGGAAATCGGGCTGATGCGGGGGAACGTGGGGGAATCAGTCGCCGCCGGTGCTCACGCCCTCTTCTTCCCCCACGGACTGGGCCACATGATCGGGATGGACGTGCACGATATGGAAGACCTGGGCGAGGACTACGTGGGCTACGATGAGGAATTCAAGCGGAGCGAACAGTTCGGCACCCGTAATCTGCGGCTCGGGCGGCGTCTGGAGGAAGGCTTTGCCGTCACCGTCGAACCGGGCATCTACTTCATCCCCATCCTGATCGACCGCTGGCGCAGTGAGGGCAAGCATACCGACTTCATCGACTACGGAGCGGTGGAGGCCTACCGAAACTTCGGCGGGATACGGCTGGAGGATAACGTTGTCGTTACGGCGGGCAACAGTCGGGTACTGGGGGGCGTTGGGAATTAGCCTGCAGAGTAGTTAGCCCGCAGAGTGTAGCAGAGGTAGCGCAGAGTAAAGCAGAGGCTGTGCATCCTACTCCGTTAAACTCTGCGAACCCTCCGTTTGACTCTGTGGGCTAACCCCGCCAACTATGCCCCGCCAGTACCTGTTCTACTTCCTGATTTTACTCGGCACCTGCGCCCGCGCCCAATCCAATCAGCTGGCCCAGCAGTACTACATGGACGGGGAGTACGAAAAATCAGCCGAGCTCTACCGCGCCCTGGCCGAAAAACAGTACAACACCTTCTACTTCGATCGCTACCTGAGCAGCCTGATGAACCTGCAGCGGTACGACGAGGCCGAAAAGCAGCTCAGGCGCCAGCTCCGCCGCACCCCCGAAGAGCTCACCCTCTACGTCACCTACGGGCAACTGCTGGAACAACAGCAGGACGAGCGGGGCGCCGAAAAGCAGTACGCCGAGGCCATCGAACGGCTCAACAACGACAGCTACCAGATCAGCCAACTGGCCAACGCGTTCATCCGGCTGACGAAGTACGATAAAGCCATCGCCGTCTACGAGCGGGGGGAGAAAGTGACGAAACAAAAGGGGCAGTTCGCCTTCAACCTGGGTGACCTCTACCGCCGCAAGGGGGACACCGAGCCGATGGTGCGCTACTACCTCGACGCCCTGAAGAACGACCCCCGGCGGCAGCGCAACGTACAGACGTACTTCCAGCGCTTCCTGGACGAAGAGGGGCTGCAGGAGGTGCAAAAACAGCTCTACACCCGCATCCAGGAGGACAAGAAAGGCGACCCCCTCTGGCCGGCCATGCTCTCCTGGATCCTGATCCAGCGCAAGGATTACGCCGGTGCCCTGCGGCAGGCCCGCGCCCTGGACCGACGGCTGGACGAGAACGGGCAGCGCGTCTTCGACCTCGGGCAGCTGGCCCTGAATGCCCGTGACTACGCGACGGCGATCAAGGCGTTCGACTACATCGTCGAAAGCAAACCGGCGGGTTCCGTCTTTTACCTGGAGGCCAAGCGGGAGGGGCTACTGGCCCGGCGACGGGCGATTACCGACGGCTACGCCTACACCGAAGACGACCTGCGTATCCTGGAAGCCGCCTACACCGAATTCCTGGAGCAGTTCGGGAGCAACCCGGCCTCGGCCCGCATCGCCATCCAGCTGGCGGAACTCGAGGCCCTCTACCTGAACGACCTGGACCGGGCCATTGTCATCCTGACCGAGATCGTGCAACTGCCGGGGGTGAACGACCGCGTACGGGCCCAAGCTAAGATCGCCCTGGCCGATTACTACCTCATGCAGGGGGAGGTCTGGGAATCGACCCTGCTGTACAGCCAGGTGGATAAGCAGTTCAAGGAGGACCTGCTGGGCCACGAGGCCCGCTTCCGCAATGCTCGCCTGAGCTACTTCCGGGGCGATTTCGAGTGGGCGCAGTCGCAATTCGACGTGCTCAAGGCCTCCACCTCCCGCCTGATCGCCAACGACGCCCTCGACCTGTCGGTCTTCATCATGGACAACCTCGGGCTGGACACCACCACCGTAGCGCTACAGTCCTACGCCGACGCCGAACTCCTGCTCTTCCAGAACCGCCACGAGGAAGCCTTCGCCGCCCTCGACCGGCTGGTGAGCGACTTCCCCGGTCACGACCTGGAGGATGACGTAGTCTACCTACGCGGCAAGATCCACCAGAAGTTGCGGGACTACGAGGGGGCGGCCGCGGCCTACCAGCGGGTGGTAAACGACTTCCCCGAAAGTATCCGGCTGGACAATGCCCTCTACGCCCTGGCCGGTCTCTACGAGGAGCAACTGGGCGACAAGGAAAAGGCCCAGCAGCTATACGAAACCCTGTTCATTGACTACAGCAATAGCATCCTGGCGGTGGAGGCGCGCAAGAAGTACCGGGCGCTGCGGGGGGACGCGGTGCAGTAACAGGTAGAATGAAAATAACTAAGTACAGCAACGCCAGCGATCTGTGGCTTACCTACCAGAATAGCCTGACCCGCTACCTGCACCGTCGTACCGGCAGTGAGACTACCGCACGGGAACTTTCTCACCGCGTCCTGCTGAGGGTAGTCGACAGTTGCTGTTCCGGCCGCGAGGTACGCAACGAGCGGGCCTGGCTCTACCAGATTTGCCGTAACGTACTAGTAGACTTTTACAAAGAACGGGGCGGCGGAGCGCGGGTGCCATCCCCACCGGAAGATCGGGACATACCGGATGTAGTTGAGGAACTGGCGGTCTACGTCCGTCCGTTAATTGATCTACTCCCCGAAAAATATGCCCTGCCCCTGCGGCTGGCCGACATCGAGAATCTACCCCAGCGGGCGGTCGCCGATCGGTTGGGTCTAGGCCTCAGTGCTACCAAAACCCGCATTCAACGGGCCCGCCTCATGCTGCGCGCCAAGATCGTCGAGTGCACCTACCTGGAAACCGATGCGGCGGGGCGGCCCGTAGACTTCATCCTACGCCCGGCCTGCGCTTGCCTTCAGCTGCCTTCGACTACGGACTGCAACTCCCGCCGGTAATACGCCGCGCTGTTCGCAGCACTATGCAGGGCCGAGTGGGTGTAATTTCCTCCTTGCTCGATATACAGGTGGGTTAGTCCGGAGGTGCTGGGGTCGGGTAGCAGGTTGCGGTAGTTCAGCGCCCCGTTACCGAGCTCGGTGTAGTCGCGGCTCACGGTGTGTAAGTCCTTGACGTGCCACATCACGTAGCGGCCCGGTTGGTCGGCAATGAGCTGCTTGGGGGTAGTGACGGCGGCGTGCATGACCCAGTACATATCGATTTGCAGCTTAACTAACTCCGGGTCGGTCTGGGTAAGTATACGGTGCATACCGGTCTGACCGTCGTAGTCGGCAAACTCGAAGCCGTGGTTGTGGTAGGCGAACCGGAGCCCGGCGGCCCTTATCCTTTCTCCGATAGCATTGAGCAGATCGGGTAGCCTGACGAAAGTGGCGGCCGTCCGCTGCTCCGGGGCCATCCACGGCCAGGTGAGGTAGGGGCTACCCAGGGCGCTGGCGCCTTCGATGCAGCGGTCCAGGTAGCGGTTGAGCTGGTCGGCGGGCCCGTCCAGGTATTGGTGAAAAGTGTAGTGGCCGCTACTGATGCTTACTCCGGTATCGTCAAGGGAAGTACGTAACTCACGGGCCGGCATACCGTAGTAGCTTACCCGCTCGGCATCGAAGCCGTAGACCTCGAAGTGACGGTAGCCCAAATCGCGAAGGGCGGCGAGGGTACCGAGGGGGTCGTGATTCATCTCCTCACGGACGGAGAATAGCTGGTACCCTAGCGGAAAGGTGATGGGATCGGGCATGGGTAGTCGGCTAAGGGCGGCAAGCCCGGTCAGAGAGGTATGGCGGATGAAGCGGCGGCGGCGCACGGAGGCAAGGTAAGCCGAAAATTAATTGAGCGATTCTGCGTCTTTCCGGTCGATCCGTAGTCAGTAGTATATAGGGTATGCCCGTGAGAGAAGCGAGCATCCTGTCTACCGACTCAATAACCCAATAATTCAGTACCATGAAAAACTTCCACGTCCACCTGAAGGTCACCGATCTGGCACAAAGTATCACCTTCTACACCACCCTCTTCGGAGCCGGCCCGACCGTCGCCAAGGACGACTACGCCAAGTGGATGCTCGACGACCCCCGGGTGAATTTCGCCATTTCCACCACGGCGGGGGCACCCGGTATCGAGCACCTTGGTATCCAGGTAGAGCATACCGAAGAACTGGCCGAAACCCACAAACGTATGACGGCCGCCCGCGGCGAGGTGTTCCGGGAGGGTCACACCACCTGCTGCTACGCCAAAAGCGAAAAGTCCTGGATCACCGACCCCCAGGGCGTAAGCTGGGAGGCTTTCCATACTTACGGCGAGGCAACCGTGTACGGTGAGGGTTTCGACGATACCCGGCGCAACGGGGCGGGCCAGTTGGTAGGGGAGTTCCGGTCCGCATCGGCTAACCCGAAGGGGAAGTGCTGCTAATGCCACCGGCTTTCACGCCTACCCACCACATCTTGCGGGAATAGCATCGGGGTAGGTATGACCGTCCTTACTTTACGCCGCTACTACCCGATTGTTCTCGTCCTGGCCTTCTGTGGGGGAGGTTACCTAGCACGACCGGGGGGGGGTGAGCCTGGCCGGACGCACTGTGTTCATTCTGGTACGGAGCCAATTCGGGTGGTTAGCTCGCCTCCGGTACCCGTATCGGCTGTAGCCCGAGCGTATCGCGGGGGATGCGTTGGATATGGGGTTTCCGAGTACCCGTTGATCCGCGCTTGCGCGGGGGATAATTACTCCAGCCGGAAGCAATGTAGCGACCGTCGGTTACTGACGTTTATCCACAATCGCTTACGGTATTCTCCCCATTTGAATTGCTCTTCTTTTTGCGGAACCTCAGTAGTTTTTGTTGAGTTTGACAAATATGGTAAGATGGGCGCGGCACGGATCGTCCGTAGTCTGCACGCCGACGCGGACCGGGAGATACTACGGGTCATGGAAGTATTGCGCCAGGAGGTAAACTGGGAACCCGCCCGGGATGTAGACGGGAATCCGGTGGCTTGCGGTATGAATATTCCGATTCGCTGCAATCTTCAGTAGGCGGCGGTTGAGTCTACGCAAAATATGCCTCGGAGGAGCCCTCCGCTACGCTGCGTTACACCTCCGAAGAAATTTTGCTGCCCGATGCGTAAGATTAGTCGGGGGCTTGACTCGGCCTGCTACCGCCCGTAGCTTTATTCAAACCTTCACAACTGCTGGACATATTCGCGGACGCTCATTTTTTTGCCCCCTAACCTCCGTTGACCTCGCTTCACCCCCCCCTCTGCGGGCATTTCCGTTCGTTTTATGCTGCATCGGGCTTGCGTTCCTAAACCCAGTACCCTAACTTTATCCAAACCCTATAGCTTATGCGTCTCTACGGCCTGCATTCCCCCTTCTTCGGTATCGGCGTTTGCCTTTCCCTGCTGTTCGGCTTGTTCGCGCTGGGGCTACGGCAGGCACCCGCCGCGGCGGAACGGCAGTTGGACCGGGTAACGAGCCCGCCACCGTCCGCTTGCGCAAATGCCATAGTCGTTAACGGGCCGGAAGGAACGATGCATCTCTTTGCCGACTATGGGTTTATCCAGCGCCCCAAGCTTCCCCCGACGGATCAGTTTACCCTGCCGATCTACCCGGGCTGCGAGGGGGAGGCGGATTACGAGGATCGGGTATTCTGCGGGTTCAAGCGGTTGCGTGCCTTCATCAACGACAATCAATCCCAACCCAAGGGTTCGGCCCGGGAGGTTGTAATCATCAGCTTCGAAATCGACGGTGAGACCGGTCTGATGCGCGATCCCCAGTTAGCGAAGGGGAAAGACCACCGCAACGTGAAGGAAGCCCACCGCATCATCGACCTGATGATCGAACGTGGGGTGCGCTGGACGCCGGCAACCAAGGACCGCGAACCGATCACCATCGACATAGGGCTCGGGTTCAGTTTCCACGGGGCCCGCTGCGGGGAGTAAGCTACTAGTTTCATTGAGGTGAACGGGGAAGTACCTACTGTACTCCCCGCTACGCATTTGTGGATCAACCCCCCGTATCTACCGGGGTTCGGGTGGATTGTACCATGTTTTGGTTCGATTGTGAACCGCCAGGAGCGGAGGGCGCGCCCACCTTTGTGGGGCACCATCACAGTATGAGAAGTCATATTGATCACACTATCCATTTCGCTAAACGCATCCGGCCCCGGCATTCCTACTAAACCCCACTTATGCGGTGGCCATCCCCCCCCACAATCACCTCTACTATGCGACGACTTTACCCCCTTTTTCTCACCGCCGCCGGGTTGGCCTGCGGTCTTTCCTTAGGCGCCCAAACCGTCATTACACTGGAAGATTATCCCCGCGAGGCAGCCTTTGAGGATACTACCTACCGTGCTCCCTACCCCGATTCGGCCATCGTTCTCGAGGAAGGACAGGACCTGACCTGGGACTTTTCCGACCTAACCTACGATACTAGCAGGGTACTCTTCAGCTGGTCCGACGCCCGGGGCAACGATACCTTTCCCGACGCGTACCAAAGCATCCGTTCAACCTTTACATTTCAAAACTTCGTACGGGAGGGTCGGTCGTACTACGGCTTTGATTCCACGGGTCTTTATCAGACGGGCTATACGGTAAATACGGGTAGGTTTCCGCTAACGGCCCTCACCGGGGTCAATACCGACTCCCTGATTATCCTGGGGGATACGGTAGACTACACTTCCGATCCTTACGACGTACGCTTCCCGCTGGCTTTCGGTACCAGCTGGCAGGATACGGTCATCACCCGGGCTGATTATATTCTTACCGCGAGTCCGTTCGGTGTGACCAACGTGCCTGGGTCTCAGCAATCCGTCTCCATTACCCATTCGTCCGTCGTCGGTAGCGGGACACTAATCGTAGCAAACGGTACGGGCGGCGTAGATACGATTCGTGACGTGCTACTGGTCAAAAACGAACAATCGCTAGCTGACAGTTTCTTTTTAGGTGGAGCACCAGCGCCCGCGGCGCTTCAGCAGGCGTTCGGTATCCAGCAGGGTGTGCCCACCCGGTCTACCGCATATAGATTCCACGTACCGGGAATGTACGCCTCCGCGCTCAATGTTTCACCCCAGTGTAGGTGCATCACGTACCGGCCCCGGGCCGGCGACCTGATCAGTTCGGTTCCCCGGCAGGTCCGTCCCCCCGTCGTTCGCTACTACCCCAATCCGGCCCCCGCAGGCTCTGCGGTAACCGTTGAGGCGAAGGAGGCACTGGGTAGGGGTATGGTCGACCTGACGGATCTATCCGGCCGCACCGTCTACCGCCAGCCATATCGCGCAGGCTTGTCCAACCTCCTTACCATTGATCTGCCGGCTGAATTAACCGGCGGGCAGTACGTCTTCTATCTCCGCGGCGACCGGGGCCGCCTGCTTGGGGTCGGTCGTCTGCGGGTGCGTTAATTTTTTGAGTACACTATGAACATGTTTTAATAGCCTACCGGCCGTGTCACCATCAGTTGGGTGGCGCGGCCGCAGGTGCTGGCGGTATTCTGTACGAATAGATGGGGTAAGCCTATCTTTAGCATCTCACCTGTACACCGGATCAGCTTGCCATACTCCCTTCGGACGTTACTCGCAATCGGGTCCGTCGTTTTTATTTCTCTGTTCGGCTCCGCTGATCTCCTGGTCGCGCAGCCTGAGTTGGAGCCGCTCCACGTCGTTAAGCCGGGTGAGGTATTCTCGAGTAGTGCGTTGCAAGCACGTACCCTAGTACTGGTCGATACCTTCTCCCAATACGGCATCGAGGAGGTGCGTAGTCGACCCGGGCTACCGTGGCGGCGGACAATGAATACGATCGTCGACCCGGTACCCATGCACTACTGGGTGGCTTTGGAGGTAGTCAACGTGCAGGATGAGCATTTGGTGGAGGGTTGGATCTTCGGTCCCAGGATGGAAATACTGGAGAGTTACGTGTTCCCGGAAGGGCCGATGCGTGCAAGCCGAGCGCTCGATAGTAAGTTGTCCATCTTCTTTCAGCTTGCACCGGGGGATACCGCTACCCTCTTTGCCAAACTGAAGGTCACCGATAGGTTCTTCGAATCCGCGCTCATCGTTCCCGGCCTTATGCATATGGACCGCTTCGCCGCGAAGCTCGTCAACCACAACACGGGATACTACACCTACGCGGGGGTGATGTTAGGGCTCATCCTGATGAGCCTGGTGCTGTTCGTATCGCTTCGCGAAAAGTCGTTTCTGCTGCTCAGTTTCGTACTCCTGGGCTTCGTCGGTTACATTCAGAACTACTACCAAGTAGATGGATGGTTGAGTTTTGACCGGATGGGAGTTCCCTTCTGGTTCGATAATATCATTGGTCTGCTGCTCATGATCCCGGCACTGACGGGCTATATTTACTACTACCTCGACCTGAATAAGCGCCCCTTCCGGCTCCGGCCCCTCTTCCTGGGCCTACCCGTTCTGCAGGTTGTGGCGATGACCGGAGCTTATGCGTTTATAGATCATTTTGGGGTATTACTGTCGATTGCGAATGTCGTTCTCTTCCTCTGGATCATGGCTACGGCCATCATCATTATCCGGGCGGTGCGGGCCGGTAGTCGGGAAGCCAGTATACTGCTGATCGCCCTTAGCCTGCTGATCCTGGGTGGCGCGGCACTAGCGATCCTACTGACATTCAAATGCACGGTTTCTACGAAGCTGTTGGTGCTGGTGCTTCAGGTCGGCTCGGTCTTGTTTTCCGGCCTCATCTTCTACGGCTTATTCCTGAAAGTGACCGCTATCCGGCAGCATGCCAGGGAGGTGGAGAGCCGGCAGGAGTTTATCCGCCGCTTCTTCGTCAATATTACCCACGAGCTGCGTACGCCCCTCACCCTGATCCACGGTCCGGTAGAGCGACTGCTGAGCCGTATCACCTCCGCCGACGATACGGCACTGCTACGTACCATCCAACGCAATGCCGGTCGCCAGCTCGATATGATCAACCAAATCCTGGATCTATCCCGCCTGGAAGCCAATCAGCTAGCCCTGACCGCGGTACCGGTAGATGTCGTTCCCCTGCTCCGGCGCGCCGTGGCCCAGTACGAATCCCTGGCTCAGCAACGATCCATTCACCTAAGTTTTGCCTCCGAGCCGCAAACCCTCGTGCTGTCTCTCGACGTCGGTAAGTTCGCTACCGTAATGCAAAATTTGCTCGGCAATGCATTCAAGTTTACCCCCGGGGGCGGGACCATCACGGTCACCTTGTCTTGCGACCACCAGCTTGCGATTATCAAGGTACGCGACAATGGACGGGGTATCGACCCGGCGGACCTCCCCCGAATATTCGAGCGCTTTTTCACCAGCGCGCGTGAAGATTCGCCGGAGGGCGGCGGTAGCGGAATCGGGCTGGCGCTGACGCAGGAGTTAGTCCGGTTACACGGGGGCCGCATCACGGTCGCGAGCGAACCCGGCGCGTTCACCGTCTTCACGGTGCGTCTGCCCTACGAGCCGGGGCTGGGCGCTACGACCCTCTCCGAAGATCAGGAAGTGACCCCCGCGGCCCTTGCCGCCCAGGTGATAGATACCGCTACCCCGGGTCCAGGACCGGAAGATGCACCCCTCATCGTCGTCGTTGAGGATAACGCCGATCTACGGGACTTCCTCACCCGCTGCCTGAGCGATCGCTTCCGCGTACGCACGGCCGCGGATGGAAAGCAGGGCCTGCAACTCAGCGAAGAACTCGCGCCCGAACTCGTCATCAGCGATGTCATGATGCCGAATATGGACGGCTTCACCCTCTGCGCCCGGCTCAAAGCGAACGTAACGACCAGCCACATTCCCGTGATCCTGCTTACCGCGCGGGCCGGTGTGGATAGTCGGGTACAGGGCCTGGAAACGGGAGCGGACGACTACCTGACCAAACCGTTTACAGAAAGGGAATTGGTGGCCCGGGCGCAAAACCTGGTCCGATCCCGGCGCTTGCTGCGTGGGCGGTTTGCCGAGTCGATTATTCTCCAACCGGAAGAAGTAAGTGCCAGTACGGTCGATCAGGAATTTCTGCGGGCGGCCATCCTGGCGGTGCAGGATAACATCGACCGGGTTGAGTTCAATATCGACGCGTTGGCCCACGCCGTCGGGATGAGCCGTACCAACCTGAACCGGAAATTCCGAGCACTGCTCGATCAAACCTCCAACCAGTTTATTCAGCACGTCCGTCTCGAACGGGCGGCCGACCTGCTCGGTAAGCAGGACCTGACCGTGGGAGAGGTAGCCGACCGGACCGGGTTTAACAGTACGGGCTACTTTATTCGGTGCTTTAAGGCCAAGTTTGGCGTTACCCCCGGGTCTTTTCGTAAAGAAGGATTCCCGAAATAAGTACCGCACCCGCGCCCCGCCGCCCAAACTTTACAGAACAAAGTGGTTCCTGCAACCCTCCGCTGTCTCTACTGTTTTTAGCACTCCGAACGAGCTATCCGAGTGCGTAAACTGATTGTTTTTCTGACCCTGGCCCTACTGGTCGCCTGTAACACCTACCGCCCCCTGACCGACGTACAACCGGTAAGCGATGCGCCCTGGAAGTCGAAAGTGATCCCCCCGAGTCCACAACCCACGGGTGGCGACCCGGTAGCCGGGTTGGACTACCTCATCCACGGCGACTACATCGGCAGCGGGGTGCCCATCGAGATCATGCGGAAGCAGGCCCCGAAGATGCCGCAGGACAGCCTCTACCCCCGCAACGCACTCAACGAGGGGATGCCCTACTTCATGACCGCCTTCGTCGCGCCCAACGGAGCCGAAACGGTGAACGGAAATTGCTTCACCTGCCACGCCGGTAAGGTGGATGGCGAACTGGTGCTCGGACTCGGCGACAGCTGGTCGGACTACACCAAAAGCATGGTCCTGATGGGGCAGGGGATGCGCATCGGCATGGCGCTACAGTACAAGAAAGACGACCCCCAGGTAGCCGCCTTCGAAGACTTCGGGAATTACTTCAGAGCCATGGCCCCGAAAATACAAACGACGCAGCCCGGGGCCAACCCCGCCTTCCGCCTCGCCGAGGCCTGTATGATGCACCGCGACCCCCAGGACCTGACCTACGTAGAAGAACCGCTCTACGAAATGTGGGACTACAATATCGCCACCGATACCCCACCGCTGTGGAACGTGAAGAAGAAAAACTCCCTGTACTACAACGGGATCGGGCGGGGCAGTATGCCGAAACTGCTGCTACAGGCCAGTGTACTCGGTGTGCCGGACAGTACCCACAGCCGCAAGTCGGTGACCGCCTTCGAGGATGTATACGCCTGGCTGCTGACCCTGGAGCCGCCAGCCTATCCCGGTGAGGTGGATGAGCCCCTGGCCCGGGAGGGGGAAGCGATCTTCGGAGAGCACTGCAGTGGTTGCCACGGTACCTACGGTGAGGAGGAAACCTACCCCAATAAGGTCATCCACCTCGACGTGATCCAAACCGACCGGCTCTACGCCGACTACATCCGTAAGTCGGGCATCGTAGACTGGTACAACAGCAGTTGGTTTGCTACGAGCGAGCCCCAGTCCCGCTTCGAGCCGACCGACGGATACGTGGCCCCACCCCTGGATGGTATCTGGGCTACGGCCCCCTACCTGCACAACGGATCGGTACCGACCCTGTACGAACTACTGAACAGCCCCACCCGACCCGCCCGCTGGACCCGCAGTGGCGACACCGGGGCCTACGACCACCAAAGAGTAGGATGGACCTACGATCCGCACGCGAAGGGGGAAACCTGGACCTTCGATACCACGGAGCCGGGCTACGGAAACGGGGGTCATACCTTTGGTGATAAGCTCACGGAGGGAGAGCGCTGGGCGGTGGTGGAGTACCTGAAGACGCTATAGGAGCGGCGAATTTCAAACAAAAAGTATAAACAAATAGATTATAAATCGAGATAATCCACTAATTAGTGAGAAAATTTATGGAAAAGTCCGCGATTTAGCTTGTGCGGACCGAACACAGTGTTTATATTTGTAGCGTCGCAAAACAAAAGCAGTTTTAAACAAACAGGATAATGGCAGATAATCACAAGGACACCGCCGCCAAACTGAAGGCGCTCCAGAACACCATCGATCGCCTCGACAAGGCGTACGGCAAGGGCACCATCATGCGCCTCGGCGAAAGCAAGGCCGCTAACGTGGAGGCCATCCCTACCGGCTCCCTGGGGCTGGACGTGGCCGTCGGCATCGGGGGCTTTCCCAAAGGGCGGATCATCGAGATCTACGGCCCGGAATCGTCCGGTAAGACGACACTGGCGATTCACGCCATCGCCGAATGCCAGAAGCGGGGGGGCATTGCCGCCATCGTTGACGCCGAGCACGCCTTCGACCGCTTCTACGCCCAGAGCCTGGGCGTGGATACCGATAACCTCCTCATTTCCCAACCCGACAACGGGGAGCAGGCGCTCGAGATCGCCGAAAACCTCATTCGGTCCGGTGCCGTCGACATTCTCGTCGTCGACTCCGTAGCCGCCCTGGTACCCCGCGCCGAGATTGAGGGCGAGATGGGCGACAGCAAGATGGGCCTCCAGGCGCGTCTGATGTCACAGGCCATGCGGAAGCTGACCGGTACCATCGGGAAGACCGGCTGCTGCTGTGTCTTCATCAACCAGCTACGGGAGAAGATCGGCGTCATGTTCGGCAATCCCGAAACCACCACCGGTGGCAACGCGCTGAAGTTCTACGCTTCGATGCGCCTCGACATTCGCCGCACCGGAGCCGCCATCAAGGACAAGGAGGGCAACGTAGTCGGTAACCACGTCAAGGTCAAGGTCGCTAAGAACAAACTGGCGCCCCCCTTCCGGATTGCCGAGTTCGACATCATGTACGGGGAGGGTATCTCCAAGTCCGGCGAGATCGTCGACCTGGGTGTGGATCAGGGCATCATTTCCAAGTCCGGTGCCTGGTACGGATACGATGACGCCAAGATCGCGCAGGGCCGCGAAGCCGCTAAGACCTTCATGATGGACAATCCCGAGGTCGCCGACGAGATCGAAGCCAAGATCAAGGCCAAACTCATGGGCACCGAGGAGGTCGACGCCGGTAAGAACGGTAAGGGGAAAACGGCCGACGCCGAGGTAGCCTAATCCGCTCCGCCCGGCAAAGTGCCCCCGTCAGATGAAGAAGCCCGATGCAGCTAGCTGCGTCGGGCTTCTCTGTACCCGTAACCGCGTACTAGCCGCTACCAAAAAGCTTAGCGTTCCCCCGGTGCCGCCCCCCGTCCCGCCGGGCTTTCTCGTTCAGATTTCGGGTGAGCGCTTCCGTCAGGTCGACCCCGGTCTGGTTCGCCAGGCAGATCAGCACGAAGAGGACATCGGCCATCTCGTCGGCCAAGCGGGCCGGGGCCTCGGCCGCATCCGCCGGATGTTTGAAGGACTGCTCCCCGTAGATCCGCGCCATCAGGCGCGCCACCTCTCCGGTTTCTTCCGCCAGGATGGCGGTGTTGGTGAGTTCGTCGTAGTAACGTACGCCGACGGTCCGAATCCATTCATCCACGAGCGCCTGGGCTTCGGCTAGGGTCACGGTAGGGGGCTAGTAGGAGTTTTGGAGGGTGAAGGTGGTGCCGTTCACGTCTACGGAATCGCCGTTATGCTTACCGCGCAGGGCTTTGTAGAGGGGGCTATCGAGCGAGATGCCCCGGTACTTTTTCCCGTTCACCTCGAATTCGTCGCTGGCGGCTCCGACGAAGAAATTACCGTGGTTGGTTTCGATGATGTCGCCGAGTTGGATTTCTTCCGTCGGTTCGATCTCTTCGATATTGGACAGGACGTTGATGTCGTGCTGGAGGGCTTCGACGACGGAGGCCCGGGCTTCCACGCGGTTGATGGACTGGTCCACCTTACCGTCTTCGAACATGTTCTGGGTGTCGTCATTGGTGGTTTCGGCTTCCTGGAGATCGGCTGATTGCATAGCAATCAGATTTTTATAGCTGTTTTCCTTGATGGTCAGTAGTTGGGCGGCAACCGCTTTTTTCTCGGCGGCTTGCTCCTTAGATAATTCCATGTGATTCGGTTTTCGGGTAGTGCAACGGTTGGGTCTGGCGCATGTTTGCCAAAAAAATGTCGGTAGCTGCGAACCTCATCCCCAAAAGTTTTCTTTATGTTAGCAAGCCGTTCACACTGAACGGTTACGTTGACTGAACTTCAGGGAAGAAAAATACTCGAGATTAGGCTGAACTGACCGAGCCCGGCGTACGGGTGCGCAGCTCAGCGTAGCAGCGACTTCCCCCTAGCAAGACGGACTATTATCGCGAGCGTGGCCCCCGTGCCACTACCTCGCACAATCTAAGGTCATGTCTTTTGCTGGGTTTTTGGTTAATGTTCGGGCAAGCTGGAGCCTTCCGGCTTGCCTTTTCTATTTCTGCTTCGCTACCCAGGCTACGTGACGGCGGATTCGCTCGTCAGCGAGCAGGAGCTCTTTCGTGTGAAAATCACGCGCTAATTCCTTTTCATCCGGTACGATGCGGTGGATGCCCCTGTGGCACTTGCGGCAAATGCTGATCTTCCGGTGGGTCATCTCCTCTTTCGTGAATTGCTTTTGAAAATACGCCTTTCGGTGGACGGCCCGCGGGATCAGATGGTGCTCCGTAAGGGGTTTGTTGCGGTGGCATAGCTCGCATTCTCCGGGGCGGCCGGTCATTCGCTCGGTGTAGTTTTTTCCCTTTCTCGGCATGGATTGGTAAGCTTTGCGGGGAGTAAACGGGCTTCGGCCGGGGATAGGCCGCGGGCCGGGCCATCAGTGTGCCTCCAGCCAGTTTTCCCCAATGCCCGTTTCCACTACGATGGGGACGTCCAGGTTCGGAATGGCCTCCCGCATCAGGTCTTCGATCAGGGGGATGACCCGCTCGACCTCCTCCCGGGGGGCATCGAAGACGAGTTCATCGTGTACCTGCAAGATCATTCGGGTGCTGAAGCCTTCCCGCCGGAGCATTTCGTGGATGCGAATCATCGCCAGTTTGATCATATCGGCGGCCGTGCCCTGGATCGGGGTGTTCATCGCCATCCGTTCGGCCAGGGCGCGGGCTACGCTGCTGCGGCTGTTGATGTCCCGCAGACTCCGCTTCCGGCCCAGCAGGGTAGTGACGTAGCCTTCTTCCTTGGCCTGCTCGACGGTGCCGCTCATGAACTGCTTCAGACCGGTGAACCGCTCGTAGTAATTGGCGATGAGCTCGCTGGCCTCGCTCCGGCTGATTTCCAGTTCCTGGGTCAGTCGGGTCGCGCCGGCCCCGTACAGAATGGCGAAATTGATCGTCTTGGCCTGGTAGCGTTGCACCCGCGTCACCGCCCCGTAATCCACGTCGAAAATAAGGGCGGCCGTGGCGGTGTGAATGTCCTTTCCCGTCCGGAAGGCATCGAGCATCCCCTCGTCCTGGCTCAGGGCGGCCACCAGACGAAGCTCGATCTGGGAGTAGTCGCTTGCCAGTAGCACGTGGTTCTCGTCACGGGGGATGAAGGCCTTGCGGATTTCGGCCCCCTCCGGCGTACGTACGGGAATGTTCTGCAGGTTCGGGTTGGCGCTGCTCAGCCGGCCGGTCGCCGCGATGGTCTGGTTGAAACTGGAGTGAATACGCCCGTCTTCGTTCATCAGCAGCGGCAGGGCATCCACGTAGGTTCCGATCAGTTTGCTCAGGCTGCGGTGGCGCAGGATCTGTTTGACGATCGGGAACTCCGGGGCCACTTCGGCCAGCGTCGCCTCGTCGGTCTTGTACTGCCCGGTCTTGGTGCGGCTCCCCCTATAGGGCACGCCCATGCGGCCGAAGAGGATCTCCCCGATCTGCTTCGGCGAGCCGATATTGAACTGGGAGCCGGCCGCCGCGTAGATCTCCTGCTCGATCCGCCGCAATTCTTCGGTCAGGGTCGTGCTGTACTCCCGTAGGAAGTCGGCGTCCAGATTCACCCCCTCCAGTTCGATGTCGCGCAGTACGGGGATCAGCGGGGCCTCCACGGTTTCGTAGAGCTCGGTCAGTTTCTCTTCCTCCAGCTCGGGCCAGAGGGCGTGGTAGAGGCGCAGGGTAATATCGGCATCTTCGCAGGCGTAGTCGACGACCTTGTCCACCGCCACCTCCCGCATGGTGATCTGTTTTTTTCCCTTCCCGATCAGGCTTTCGATGGGTACCGGTTTGTAGTTCAGGTACTCCTCGCTCACCAGGTCCATCTT
Organism: uncultured Lewinella sp.; assembly: GCA_964594535.1. Lineage (GTDB taxonomy): Bacteria > Bacteroidota > Bacteroidia > Chitinophagales > Saprospiraceae > Neolewinella. The sequence continues at coordinate 54,533 of CAZQNE010000004.1, read as the reverse complement.
GTGGCGCTTGTCGGGGTGCAGCAGGTAGTGCATCACCATGGTATCGAGCAGTTTGCCCCTCACCGTGGCGCCGTAACGTTCCAGTACGATCATGTCGTACTTGAGGTTCTGCCCGACCTTTTCGATGGTCTCATCGGCCAGTACGGTTGCGAATTCGCCTACGATGGCTTCGGCCTCCGCGCGGTCGGCGGGCACGGGTACGTAGTAGGCCAGCCCTTTCTCCCAGGCAAAACTGATGCCCACCAGTTCGGCGGTGGTGGGGTCCACGCTGGTGGTCTCGGTGTCGAAGGAGAGCGTCGTTTGCCGCGTCAGCAGGTCGAGCAGGGCGGCGCGTTCCTCCGGGCTTGCGGCTTTCCGGTACCGCTGCTCCGTGTTCGTGAAGTTGTGGTTGGCTACGCTGTGCTTGGGGGGCTCCTTCTTGCGGCTTGATTTTTGCGCGGACGCGGGTGCGAACAAATTTCCCTGATTGGAGGTCGGTTCCTGTCGTTCCGGACTCCCCAGTATTTCGTTGGCGATGCTACGGAATTCCAGTTCCCGGAAGATATCGGTGAGGTACTCCCGGTCGAAGTCTTCAATAATGTAGGCTTCCGGATCGAATTGAATGGGTACGTTGACGTCGATGGTGGCCAGTTTCTTACTCAGCAGGGCCTGGGCCTCGAATTCAGTCAGCCGTTCTTTGTTCTTTCCCTTGATCCGGTCCTTATTCGCCAGCAGTTCCTCCATGCTGCCGTACTCGGCGATGAACTTGGCGGCGGTTTTGGGGCCGATGCCGGGTACGCCCGGGATATTGTCCACCGAGTCACCCATCAGGCCCAGCATATCGATCACCTGCAAGGGGTGGACGATGCTCCACTTCTTGTTGATATCGTCCACGCCCAGAATCTCGATGCCGTTGCCCATCCGGCTGGGTTTGTACATGAGGATCTTTTCCTCCACCAACTGGCCGTAGTCCTTGTCGGGGGTCACCATATAGACCTCGTAGCCCTGGCGGGCGGCCTGTTTGGCCAGCGTTCCGATTACGTCGTCCGCCTCGAAGTTATCGACGATGATGATGGGAATCTTGAAGGCCTGCAGGATCTGGTGGACGTAGGGGAAGGCAATGCCGATGTCCTCCGGTTGCTCCTCCCGGTTGGCCTTGTAGTCGGGGGCCAGCTCGTTGCGGAAGGTGGGCCCGTCGGGGTCGAACACCACGGCCAGGTGGGTGGGCTGCTGGTTCTTCATCAGGTCCCAGAGCGTACGGGTGAAGCCGTGCATGGCCGAAGTATTGATCCCCTTGGAGTTGATCAGCGGCCGGTTGATGAAGGCAAAGTGGGCGCGGTACACCAGGGCGTGACCGTCGAGGAGGAAGAGGCGTTTGTCGGTAGCGGGATCGGGCATGGGGGAGTGTTAAGGGGTCAGGGGGGCGGCATTGCTCTCCGGGCTGCGCCCGCCTCGTCGGGGAGGGGAGGCTGGCCTCTGGGGGACAAGGTAAAGAACATGGGAAGTTGGGCCGCTAGGGTGCTGTGATTGGAGTGCGTAATACTACGGATGGTGCTAAACGAGCGGACGACAAGCCCGGTCTAGCCTGACCACGCCGGGCGTTTGGCGGGGAAGTACGGTTCCACCCAGCGCAGCGCCCGGGGCTTCCGGTCGATTGGGTTGCCTTAGACGCAGGGGTAGTCACTGACGAGCTACCCCAGGCCCGCACCCGCGCTCCGCCGCCCCCAAACAACGACGGCACCCCCGAAAAATCGGGATGTGCCGCGTTGACCGTGTAGGCAAGTGTTATGTAGCCTAGTCTTCGGGTCGATACGCTGCGGACCGCCGCTTCCGCGTGGGGTGGCGGTACGGCCGGGTCGACCTTAGTTCCTGAACGACGACGGCTTCCCTTTATGCGGACGTTAACGATTCCGTTTCACGCGCTACACCAGCCCCTCCTCCAGGCGGTGCTTCCAGCGGGGGAAGCCATCCACAAGGTCCGACCCGATGGCGTCGTGTTGGATGAGCCAGAACGTTTGGAAGGTAGTCGTGCGACGGTAGGAGACGCGGCCGGCAGCATTTAAATGCGCTACTTCGGCGGCAATGAGCTCGAGCTGGCTAGCCACGGAGGTTCCTTCTCCCGGAAGACTCCATACGTAGGTGGCGTGGCTATTCAGGAGTTCGAGCACGAAGTGGTGCATGCCTTCCCCCCGGATGAAAAAGAGGAAGCCGAAGCGGGGGCTCAGCACGAAGCGTAGGGTCTGCCCCCGCTCCTGCTTGTCGGCCAGGTAGCTCAGGTGGCGGGCATTGCGGACGTCCTGGCTACCGAGTATCTCCTGCAGTAGATCCATTCCCCCCGGCGGTAGGAGGGCGCGGACGGGTTCGTCTTCCCCGTAATTCGCCATGAGGTCTTCCGGGGTGAAGAGCTGCTTATCTACCTGCCCGGCCCGGGTCAGCCTCCGCAGGCTACTGGTGCGCAGCGCGGCAATCATTTGCGCATCGATACGGGCGATTTGTGGGGCACTCGCCCGCCGAATTACCGGCTCACCAGCAGGATCGAATGCCAGGGTAGCCGAAACCTCGACCGTTTTACGACCCAGCCGCTTAGCGAAGTAGCCGCGAATCGGGTGAAATTCCGTAATCAGGTGGGGGTTGGGAATGCGAAAGGGGCTGACCCCGAACAAATGCTCGTGTCGCCCCTCCGCGTACCCGTCGCGGAAGCGCAGATCGATGAGGGGCATCCGGAACCGAAGGGGGAAAGTCCGCGACCGGGAGGCTACTACCGGGCTATCGACCTCCGGTTGCGACCCGGAGTGATCGTCCATCCGGATGGGAGTTTCTTCATTTGGTTCCGTACCCCCCGGAGTGACCCGAATGGGCAGCTCGCTGATGCGGAAGTAGCTCAGTTGGCCGCAAAATTGCTCGCGATCTAATGGGGCGAAGTGCACGTTTCTCACCTCCCGTTTGGCTTTCCGGTGGGGTAGGTACTCATCCGGAGCGACCTCGTACTCCACGATGCGAACGTTTAGCTTGCCCGTAGCGGCGTCGTAGCCGGTCATCTCCACCCGCCAGTATACCTGCTCGTGGGTACGCAGGCGGAAGCTGCCCTCCCTCAGGTTGGTGGCGGTCCACGGGAGGGTAACCTCCTCGGTGAGGTAGAGGGCTTCGTTGGTGGGTTTGATGACTAAAGTCGCCACTCGGGAACTTGCATTGGGTGGTCGGCGTCCCGGGAAGATACGGTGCCGTAGTCCCGTGACCGGCTGGACCCGTCCCTACATCTCCACCAGCTTGCCGTAGCTATTCCGTAGCGTAGCCTCGGGTTCCGGGGCCAGATCGCGCTCCAGGTAGTAGTGATGCACGCCACTGGCTTCCGCCGCAGCAACAATTTTCGCTACGTCGAGCACGCCCTCGCCCGGGTCGGCCATGAGGGGGAATCCGGCGAACCACTGGTCGGGCGTCTGTCCGTCCCCACTGAAGCGGAAGGGCTGGCGGGCGTCCTTAAGGTGGATCATCCGGAAGCGGCCGGGGTAGCGTTCCAGGTAGTCGATGGGGTCGGCCCCGGCGGCGGTCATCCAGAAGATGTCGAGCTCGAAGACGACGCGTTCGGGGTCGGTGTGTTCCAGCAGGTAGTCCAGCGGTACCCGGCCGTCCATGGTCAGGTGCTCGTACCCGTGGTTGTGGTAGCCGAATTGCATGCCCTCTGCGGAGAGGCGTTCACCGATCCGGTTGAATTCATCGGCCAGGCGCTTATAGTCATCGAGGCTGGAACGAAGGGGTTGTTCGAGGGAGGGAACCACCACGTAGCGGGCTTGCAGCGGTGCCATCCCCCGGGCAAAGCCGGCGGCATCCTCCCGGAGGCTGAGCAGGTCGGCGTGGACGCTGGGTACCGTCAGGTCGTTATCGCCTAGCATGCCGGCTACCTCCCCGGCGGTGTAGCCGTAGAAGGCATTGTCGTTCAGCCCTACCATCCCTCTGACGGTCTCCCAGGACTGTTTGGTGGCTTCGGCACTAAAGGGGTAGGGGCCGAAGAATTCCACCTCCCGGTACCCGATCTGACGCAGCAGGGCGAGGGTGCCGGGCAGGTTGCCCTCTACCATCTTCGGGATGGTAAATAGCTGGACGCCGTAGGGGCGGTCAGCATCGGATGCGGACTCGGAGGCCACGGCACGACCGGGAAGCAGGACGCCACCCGCCAGCAGTGCGGCGTGTTTGAGGACGGTTCTTCTTTGCATGGTACGGCCTAAGATAGGCTACTTCCCCTTGCCCTGCACGAGCACCACCAGCGTGTAGAACAGAATCTTCACGTCCAGCGCCAGGGAGCGGTTCTCGATGTAGAGGATGTCGAACTTCAGCCGCTGGATCATTTCTTCCACGGTACTGGCGTAACCGTACTTGACCTGCCCCCAACTGGTGATGCCGGGGCGGACCCGCAGAAGGTGGCGGTAGTGGGGGGCCCGCGCCTGGATGAGGTCGATGTAGTGCTGCCGCTCGGGGCGGGGGCCGACCCAGGACATTTCGCCCAGCAGGACGTTCCAGAACTGGGGGAGTTCGTCGAGCCGCCACTTCCGCATCTTTTTGCCCCAGGGGGTACAGCGCTCGTCGTCGTCGCGGCTGAGCTGGGGACCGCCGTCTTCGGCATCCAGATACATGGAGCGGAACTTGTAGATCCGGAAGGGGTGGCCGTTCAGCCCAACCCGCTCCTGGGTATACAGAATGGGGCCGGGGGAGGACAACCGGACCCGCAGGGCGATGTAGGCGTAGAGCGGTGACAGCAACAGCAGCATTGCGGCGGCGCAACTCAGGTCGGCCATGCGCTTGACGGTACGCTGCCAGCGGGGCATGAGGTTCTGGCGAATCTCGATCAGGACGGCCCCGAAGACGTGGTTCATCTTTACCGTACCGAGCATGATGTCGTACATGTCGGGGATGATCTTGACCAGCACGCGACCTTCGTAGTCATCCAGCACGCTCAGGAGCTCCCGGAGCCGACCGTGCTGGCTGGTATCGATGGCGATGATGACCTCTTCGACATTGTGGGCCTCGATGATGGCCCCGAGATCGTGCAGCCCGCCCAGGCGGGGTAGGCGACCGGAAAGGGGGCGATCCCCCGCTTTGCGCCGCCCGTCGACGAAGCCGAGGAAGCGGTTGCCCAGTCCCTTCGGGCGGGAATGAATGTCGTCGTACAACTCCAGGGCCCGTTGCCCCCCACCGACGACGAGGGTATTGAAGGCAATCTCCCCCGCCTTGAGTCGGTGACTCGCCCGGGTGAGGATGAACATCCGTACGAAGGCGGTCAGCGTGAAGTGAAGAATGAAGAGCGTCAGCAGACTTTCCCCGTAGGCCGGGTAATCGGTGACCGCATCGTCAATCAGCACGACGAAGAACAGCACGAGCGTACCGGCCAGGCTGAGGAAGAAGGTCTCGATCAGCGTCCGCAACCGGCTCAGTCGGTAGATATCCCGGTACTGATCGAAGAGCGCGTAGGCCACCAGCCAGCAGGCGGGGATAAGCAGACTGCCCCAGGCGTAATTCGGATCGGCGGTCAGGTCGCCCCAGCCTCCGATGGTTCCCTCCCGGCTTCCCCGTAGGTAGAAAAAGCAACTCCACGCCAACCAGGCGGCCAGGAAGTCCATCACTACGTACACCCGGCGGTCGCGCCGGCGCCGGGCGGCCGTATCCGGAGGCTGAGCCGTTACGTAGGGGAGGGAGCGCGTCATCAGGGCCGAAAGTAAAGGAGCTTCATATTATCGAGGTAGACGGTGCCAGCGTCCGCTTCGTTGTTCAGCAGGGTGGAAAGGGCGACCCGAAATTCGGAAAGATTAGCGGTACCGACGATCGGGCTGAGATTGAAATAGATCTTGGTCCACTCGCCCCGGGGAAGAAAACCCGGATCGAATACCCGCACCGGGAAGCCGTTCTGCTGCCCGATCACCCCGAATACGGCCGGAGCGTCGGACCGGTAATCCACCTCCAGCCAGACGTTGATGGGGGGCACGTTGAGGCCCGGAAAAAACGAGTCACTAGCTAATTCGGCGAGAGGATTTTGTTCGTCCAAAAAGATGGCACCCGCGTCCCCGCCCGAACGGACGACCTCAGCCTGCCGCACGATCCCGGTATCCCCCGCCACCCGGACGGTAAAGACCCGGCCGTCGTCCTCGAAACCTTCCACAAAACCGAAAACGGTGTTGTCGCGGTATGCAATGTCCAGGATGCCCAGGGCGGTAGTTTCCCCACTCACCAGATCGAGCCGGCGGCTAACGGCGGTATAGAAGGGGTAGATGTCGGGGGTGACGCTACGCCCGTCCTGCCGGATTCCGGCCTCGAAGCGGAGGTCGGTGGGGCCTACGGAAGCCACCGGGATGCGGGCCGGCAGGGGGAAAACGCCGAGGAACTCCCCCTCCCCCCGGAAGGCCCAGACCTCGGTAATGTCGGTGGTAGCCGCTCCCTGCTCCGGCCGCGTCGTCAACTCAAAACCCGCAACGGTCACGAAGGCGGGGGCCACCTCCAGATCGGGGGGGCAGGAAGTGAACAGCAGCGGTAGGAGCAGCAGGGCAAGCAAACGCATGGTCAATCAGGCTAGGGGGTCGGGGAGGCGCTCGCCGTTAGCGGCCACGGCCGCGGAAATACGGTGGGCCAGTTCCAGGGCCCGGTAGCCATCCCGTACCGAAACGGCCACGGGGGTGCCGTTATTGATGCTGTCGGCAAAACTTTCCAGTTCGAGCTGGATGGCGTTGACCGGGTCGCTGGCCGGCTGGTCGACGTGAATGATGCGGGGGCCACGTGGGGTCTCCAGCGGGAACTGTTGCCCGCCGCTGGGAAGATCGGGCTCGTCGGCGGCGAAGAGCCGGATGACCTGGCTCTCTTTCTCCAGTAAATCCAGGCTGATGTAGGCGTCGCGCTGGAAGAGGCGCACCTTACGCATATTCTTGAGGCTCACCCGCGAGGCGGTCAGGTTGGCGACGGCCCCGTTGGTGAATTCGATACGGGCGTTGACGATATCGGGGGTCTCGCTGAGTACCGCCACGCCACTGGCCCGTACTTCGGCCACCTCGGCATCGGCGAGCTTGAGGATGATGTCCAGATCGTGGATCATCAGATCTAGTACCACGCTTACGTCCGTTCCCCGGGGGTTGAACATCGCCAGCCGGTGGGCTTCGATAAAGTAGGGTTTGACGTCTACCTCAGAAACGGCACGCAGGGCGGGATTAAAGCGCTCCACGTGGCCGACCTGGATGAGGCGGCCGGTGCGATCACCCACCTCGATCAGTTCGCGGGCCTCCTCCAGGGTAGCGGTGAGGGGTTTCTCGACGAACACGTGGCAGCTGGCCAGCAGGGCTTCCCTCACGATGGCGAAGTGGGTAGGGGTAGGAGTGACTACATCGATGACATCACACTGGTCCATGAGTGCGGGGGCGGAATCGAAGGCCGGTACGCCGAACTCCCTAGCCACCCGGTCGGCCGTGGCACGATCCGCATCGTAGATGCCGACCAGTCGGTAGTGGGCGGCGGCCAGTCCGATGCAGCGGAGGTGGATCTTACCGAGGTGGCCTACGCCAATGAGTCCGATGGATAGCATGCGGGGAAGTTGGGGGGCAAAGCTACGATCCACCCCCGGGTAAGCGCCCCGGCTTACGGGCGGGGGGAGGAATCGGAGCCGGATCGAAGTTTAACATTTCTTTAATAGATCGATCCTTTGAAATATAAGCGGTAAGTCGGGGGAATAATGTTCGGTGTAGGATTAACCCACCCGCATATCTACCGAAGGGGGCTATTTGTCCGAATTATACACAGGCCGGTTTGACGCCTCACCGAACCACGGTCAAACATGGCTTCTGCCCCTCCCGTTGTATGAGTGTCCGGCAGGCGGCATAACCCTTGCAATGGACACCTGCCGCCCCCTAAATTTGCGGCCGCGACGGAATGTAACACGGGCCCCGTTGCCGACACCAACTAGCGACACCGTTCGCCGCCCCGACTTCCCCGCCCCAGCGCACCGCGCAAAAAACAGGTGCCCCGCGGGAAGTGATTGTTCACGAAACTTTTATTTATGCGTTCACTCACCCATATCCTGGGCTGGATCACCCTGGCTTTACCCCTGACCCTGCTACCGGCCTTCGTGCAAGCGGAAGCCCTCTACCCCCTGGCCTCGGCCCGGAATACGGGGCAGGTCGTACAGCGGATCGAGCGGATGAACCTCCCCCTTGCGGTTACCTCCACTGACGACTATACCTGCCGGAAGATCCGGGAGTACATGGGCGCGGGTGGTGTCGGGACCGAACGGATGCTCGGGCGGGCGAATGTCTACTTCCCCATTTTCGAATACTATCTGGCTAAGCACGGCATGCCGGAATCGCTGAAGTACCTCGCGGTGGCCGAGTCCATGCTGGTTCCCGGTGTAACCTCACCGGCCCACGCCGCCGGTCTGTGGCAATTGATGCCGGCCACGGCCCGGGAAATGGGGCTACGCGTAGATGGCGTGGTGGACGAACGGATGGATCTCCACCGCAGCACGGAGGCGGCCGTGTTAATGCTACGCGATCTGTACTGTGAATTTGGGGACTGGGAGCTGGCCCTGGCCGCCTACAATGGGGGTAAGGGCCGGTTGCGACGGGCCATTCGCCGGGCGGGGTCTTCCGACTTTGAGCGGGTGGCGCCCTACCTGCCCGGCCAGACCCGTCGTTACGTAGCCGCCTACGTGGCCGCCGCCTACGCCGTCACGTACCACGACGATCATGGGCTAAAGCCGGTAGAGCTACCGGGCACCTCCAGTTTGCGCGTATACGGTCACCTGCGCCTTTCGCGGCTGGCCCGGCAAACCCGCGTCCACCTGGCTACCCTTCTGCGGCTAAACCCAATGTTTAAGCAGGGCTACGTTCCCGACCATCCGAACGGGTACCGGGTGCGGGTACCGACCACCGCGCTTCCGCAGGTTCGCATAGCGCTGTGGGGACAAGACAATCTGGTGGAGGTCCCCGCGGAACAAACACGCGATGAACTGCTGGCCCTGGCTGGCGATCAGTCCGTTCACCCCTATCGATTGTTCCTGGGCTGCAGCCCCGAAAGCCTGGTGGCGGCTCCCGCTATGGGCACCTACCTGAGTTTGGAGCGTGGCCATTTGCTGAGCGTGCGCGAGCGGTACCGCTCGATCGCTAGTCTGTAGGCTCCGCCGCCCCTCCCGTATGATTCGCGGCTGCGCGTTTATGGGTTGC
>CAZQNE010000004.1:0-45266 GCA_964594535.1 uncultured Lewinella sp. | reverse complement strand
CTGTAGGCTCCGCCGCCCCTCCCGTATGATTCGCGGCTGCGCGTTTATGGGTTGCGCCGCTTTCGCATCGACCGCGGATTACGGAGATGTACGCGGATTGTCCCGCCGGCATCTGCGTAATCTCCGTAATCTGCGGTTCGCCTCTGACAGGTCCGCCCGCCCCGCCCGGGGGGTTAGCGGTCGCGCGGTTATCCGTCCCGCCGCTTTCGCACGACCGCGGATTACGGAGATGTACGCAGATTATCCCGCCGGCATCTGCGCACTCTCCGTAATCTGCGGTCCGCCTCTGACGGGTCCGGCCCCCCCCCGTCCGGGGGGTTAGCGGTCGCGCGGGAAACCGCCGCGCCGCTTTCGCACGACCGCAGATTACGCCGATGTACGCAGATTATCCCGCCGGCATCTGCGCAATCTCCGTAATCTGCGGTTCGCCTCTGACGGGTCCGCCGCCCCGCCCCGTCCGGGGGGTTAGCGGTCGCGCGGGAATCCGCCGCGCCGCTCGTTGTACGTAGCGGCTTACAGGTACTCCTTCCTGATCCGGTCCATACTGCGCTTCGTTTCCCGCTGCCGGATGCTCTCCCGTTTATCGTAGACTTTCTTACCCTGCACCAGCACGATCTCCACCTTAGCCAGCCCACGCTCGTTCAGGTAGAGCCGGTAGGGTACGATCGTGAAGCCCTTCTCCTTTACCTTCTTCTCCCACTTGCGCAGTTCCTGCCGTTTCAGGAGTAGCTTGCGCGGTCGGCGTTCCTCGTGGTTGAACTGATTGCCTTGCTTGTATTCGCCGATATAGAGGGAGCGCAGGACCAACTCTCCCCGCTCGAAGGCGCAGTAGCCATCGCGGAGATTGACGTGTCCGGCGCGGATGCTCTTAATCTCGGTGCCCTGCAGTTTTATACCAGCCTCTACCGATTCGATGAATTCGTACTCGAAGCGGGCCTTGCGGTTGACGAATTCTATGTCCTTTTTTTTGGCCATGGTGAGGGGGAGTTTTGTCTACGGAATTGCCCTAGGTAAATCCCGCCGAACGCCGCGGTTGGCGGACTTCGTGGGCAAATCAGCCTACGGGTGAAGGCAAAAAAGAGAGGCTCCGCCGGGTCATAGCGAAAGCCTCTCACTGCATCGTAAACGTTGTACTTACGGCATCAACTACCGCTTTAGCTTTGGAGTTCGCGATTCAGCGTGGGAAAAATAAGTATTTGTCGTGACACAGTTTTGACATAACGATCTACCTGGACGTGGTCGGTGCACCGAGATGCTCCAGCAGAAAGTCAGTCATCTTGGTGTACAGGTGCAGCCGGGTGGGTCCACCGTAAATCCCGTGATTGCGGTTGGGGTAAAAATAGGTATCGAACTGTTTGTTGTTCATGATCAGTGCATTAGCCATCTCGGCGGTATGCTGAAAGTGGACGTTATCGTCGCCCATCCCGTGTACGAGTAACAGGTCGCCCTTTAATCTATCGGCGTAGTGGATGGGGCTGTTCTCGTCGTAGCCCTCTTTATTCTCTGCATAGGTCCGCATGTACCGCTCGGTATAGATAGTATCGTACCACTTCCAGTTGGTCACCGGGGCCACGGCGATCGCGGCGGCAAAGACGTCGTTCCCCTGCAGGATAGCGTGTAGGGCCATAAAACCTCCGTAGCTCCAGCCGAAGATGCCGATGCGGTTGGCGTCGATGTAGTCCAGCCCGCCCAGGTACTCCGCCGCGCTGATCTGGTCTTCCGTTTCCTGCTTGCCGAGGGTCAGGTAGGTTTGCTTTTTGAGTTCCTCACCCCGGGCGCCGGTACCCCGGTTGTCCACCACGGCCACTACGAAGCCTTGCTGAACCAGCATCTGAAACCACGCCATGTTCTGCCCCCGCCAGTTGTCGACGACCTGCTGGCTGCCGGGGCCGCCGTAGACGTGCATCAGCAGGGGGTGCTCCACGTTTTCGCCCATTCCCGCCGGCTTGATCATATAGCCGTTCAGCTCCGTTCCCTCTTCGGTGGTAAAGGTGAAGAATTCGACGGGCTGGAAGCCGTATTCTTCCACGGTACGGGCAAGTTTGTCATTGTCTACGATCTCCCGTACCGTCCGGCCGCTTGCGTCCATCACCGACACCCGCGGCGGCTGGTTGATGGTGGAGTGGGTCAGCACGAAGTAATCGTAGGTATCCGAAAATTCGGCGGCATTGTAGCCCCGCTCGGCGGCCAGGGGGCGGGGGCGGTCGCGTCCGCGCAGACTCTTCACGTAGACTTCCCGCTGCATGGGGTCGCGGCCCGCCGCCTGGAAGTATACCCTGCCCTCGTGCACGCCGTAGAAGTCGGTTACGTCGAAACGGTCGGAGGTAATCTGCTCGGGCCGCCCCCCCTCCATGCCGTAGCGGTAGATTTGGTTGAAGCCGTCCTCCTCACTGGTCCAGATGAAGCCGTCTTCCAGGAAGGTCAGGTTGTCGTGGACGTCGACGTAGTACTTGTTCTCCTCCTCCAGCAGGGTGCGCCGATCGCCGTCATCCAGATCGAACAGCAACAGTTCCAGTTTATTCTGGTGGCGGTTCATGCGCTGGGCGGTGAGTTCGTCGGGGTCGAGCGTCCACTGTACCCGGGGCAGGTAGTGCCAGTCGTCGTCCCCGTCCTTGTTCACGGTGAGCAGGTCCACGGTGCGGTCCGCCGCCAGACTGTAACTGTGCAGGCTCACGGTGCTGTTTTCCTCCCCGACCTTGGGGTACTTGAAGGTGTTGTACTCGGGGTACATCCCGTCGTGGAAGTCGGTGTAGGTGAATTCGGGCACGGCCTCCTCATCAAATTTCAGGTACGCCAGCCGCTCCCCGTTCGCATTCCAGTACAGGGCCTTACTGAAGGCAAACTCTTCCTCGTACACCCAGTCGCTGGCCCCGTTGATGATCTTGTTCGTTTGGCCGTCATCGGTCACCCGGGTCAGCTCCCCGTCGCTTAGCTCGCGGATCCAGACGTCGTTATCCACCACGAAGGCTACCCGCTGCCCGGTGGGATCCAGGGTAGCCAGCCGGTGTTTCTTCTCGGGGTAGACGGCCGTGAGTTCTTCGCTTTGCCGGTCGTAGACGTAGTAGAAGGACTGGGAGCTGCGGCGAAATAGCGGCTCGGTCTCGCTGCTGATGAGCACCTTGGTCTCGTCGTCACTCAGGCTGTAGTCGCTGATACGCCCGCTGAACCCCCCGTCAGTAGGCAGTTCATCGCCGGAGATAAGGGTGTCGGACCGCTCCCCGGTGGTGATGTCGTAGGTTACGATCGCGTTATTCTCCAGGCGGCTGTAGGAGCGGCCGTCGTTGAGGAAATTGAAGCCACTCACCCGCTCGGGGACGAACTTGTAGGTGGCCCAGATGTCTCCGAGATCGATCCGTTCGGTCTGAGCGAACAGGAAGAGGGGAGCAAAAACAAGAAGGAGTATACGCATCGTGGGGAATATGTCGGCAAAGTTAACTGGAACCACCAATCGCAAGTTGCCGCCGGGATTAAATTTACGTCCATGCGTATTCCGGCCGGCCTGATTCGATGGGGGTATCGCCTGGGCTGCGCGCTCGGGGCGGGCCTGGTCCTGGCGGGGCTCGCCTTTGCCATCGGCTACCTGCTTCGCGATTACCCGAGTCTGAGAGACGCATACCTGAGTGACGGTCCATTCTACCGGGACGGGCAGTGGGCCACCGATTTCTTCACGCCGGAGGTCAAAGGGTGGGGTAACCTGTTCTGCGCGCTGGGTATGGCGGGCGGTAGCGTACTGCTCGTTCATTTGCTTGCAAGGTGGCGGGCGGCGGAGCGCGGGATGCAGGCGGATCTGGTAATTCAAGTGACGCGAGGAGAAGGATGGTACCTGCTGGCGCTGTGGGCCGTTCAGCTGGTGCTGTGGCTTTACGGCACTTCCCGAGTTCCCCCGGCCTACGATGAGGCGTTCTCGGCCCTGCACATCGCGGGGCAGGGCCCCTTCCGGGCGCTGAGCTACTACATGCTGCCCAATAATCACGTGCTGTTCAATGTGCTCAACGCTCTTGTTTTCGGCTGGGCGGGGGACCTGGTCCGGACTGGGCGCTTCATCTCGCTGCTGGCCTGGTGGGGGGTAGCGACCGTACTGTATGCCTGGGCGCGGAAGGTAGCGGGAAAGTTGGGCGGCGGAGCGCTGGTGCCGGCGGTACTGGTAAGCCTCCCGGTGTGGGGATTCGCCATTCAGGGGCGGGGCTACCTGCTGTTGGTATGGTTCGCCTGGCTGGCGTTTGTAGGGGCCTGGGAGTTCGTGGCGGGGCGGGGCCGGGGTTGGCTGACCCTCTTCTCGGTTAGTTGCGTGTTGGGTTACGCTACCGTCCCGGTCTTTCTGTACACCCATCTGGCCCTGCTGGCCTGGATGGTATACGAGCGACGGCGGATCGGCTGGGACCTAGTGCGTTCCCAACTGCTGGCGGGCATGGGCATTTTGCTGTTTTACCTGCCGCTGCTGGGCTATTCCGGGTTAGGATCCCTGGTGGGCAACCGGTATATATCAGCGGGGGGGCGGGGCTTCGGGGAGTTCGCCATTTCATTTCTGCCCACCGTACCGGGCTACGCGGGCTGGATCGGCCCCGGCGCGGCGGTCCTGCTCCTTGCTCCCCTACTCGGTCTTGTCATTCCCGTACGACCTGCTTACCGCCGGTTTCTGCGCTTTTATCTGATGCTGCTGACATCCACCTTACTGGTGGTTCTATTGATGCGCGCCGTACCCTTTCACCGGGCCCTGGTGGTGCAGTATTCCGTGGCGATGGTGGCCGCGGGGCTATTGGTGGTCCGCAACCACCTGCGGTGGGTCTGGGTGGGTTTGGCCCTCCTCTTCGTCTTTACCGTGCCCCGGCGATTTTCCCTCCACCTGTACTACTACGATATCGTACCAACCCACCGATCGGCCGCCGCCCTGGTGAACGGGATCCCGGATGGCGCTACCGTATTCGCTACCGACGAGGCATTCTATCCCGCCTACCTCTGGCGGCAGCGGGGTGGTGAGCTTACCGACGGGACCGACCGGGCCACTCACTACCTGCGCGGACCGGGCGACCCCGCCCCGCCCGGCGAATTCACGTCAGTAACCGCGGCGGTGGGGGTGGAGCTGTACGCACGGTAGCAGGTATAATCTTAAACTTGGGTTAAGACTGGATACGGGACACCGTTTCGAGTGGGGGGGACGGTATCTTCCGTTCACCTAATTCCCTAGACGATGAAACCAGGATACGTACTGTTCTTTTTGCTGGTCACCGCGTGTCAGCTGACCGCCCAGACCTCCACTATCGACCTGCGTAGCGGCTTGGGGACTTACCGCACCGGTACCCTCGATATGCGCGGGCTGATGCTGGAAACCGAAGTGAATTATACGTTTCACCCTAAGTTGGCGGTCAGCGGTCAGCTCGGTTTCGGGCGCAGCACCTACGGGGTAGGGGAGCTATCCACCTTCGTGGCGAGCAACGCTACCCTTTTCTGGTCTCCCTTCGGCAACTACCTGCGGAATGACTTCCGATTGGGGGCTGGCGTCGGGTTTGGTGACATCAACGATGCGTTTTTGTCCCGCGCGGAGACGCGCAACGGGGTGTTGGTCGATACGGATCACACCTTCAGTCAGCGGGGTGGCTTCGGCTTCAATCTCGTTTTGGAAAATTCCTACGCGCTTTCCGAACGCCTGCTGGTCGGTGGTAAACTGTTCGTCCAGAGCTATTCGGGCACGGGGAATACGGGTTTGCTCCTCAAGGTCGGCGTGCGGCTATAAGATACAGTACCTTGGAGGGCTCACTTACCTCCCCTGATGTATGCCGCATCCGAAACGAACGGTGGCCCTGCTGTTCGGAGCCCAGTTGCTCATCGCCGCCGGCTTGTTTGCTCAGACCGATCCCCTGGCCGCCGTGATCGAAGCGCACCGCGATAGCTTCGCCCCCTGGGTGAACTACCCGGATAGCTTCCAGGTGCAAATCCTCTACTCCCGCATCGACCGCCGGCCCGACGGCAGCGTCAAGCTCGACACCTACCGCTGGGGCAGCGATAGCACGGAATACTTCTACCCCGCCAGCACCGTCAAAATGCCCGTAGCCGCCCTGGCCCTGCAACGGCTGAACGAGCTGGGCGTAATCGGTATGGACGCGCATGCGACTATCCTCCACGGTACCGGCACGGCACCTGCGTCCGCGCCCCAAACCTCCGTAACTTCCGACACCAGCAGCGCCACCCGATTACCCAGCGTAGCCCACTACGTCCGCAAAATCTTCCTGACCAGCGACAACGACGCCTACAACCGGCTGTTCGAGTGGCTGGGACCGACCTACATCAATAAGGCCCTGAAGCAGGCAGGCATTGAAGGCGCCAGGTTACAGCACCGCGTCGGGGTAGGCGGCTTCGACGATACCACCCACGCCTACCTCAATCCGGTCCGCTTTATGGATGGCTACCGGGAGCTCTACCAGATCGGCGAACGCCACGATACCTACTACGACCCCCTGCCCGGGGTGAGCGGACAGCAGCGGGGCGTTGGATTCACCCGGGAGGATAGCCTCATCGAGCGCCCCTTCGACTTCAGTCGTAAGAACTACCTCAGCCTGCGTAACCTCCACGATATCCTGGTCAAGATCGTCCTGCCGGAAGCCACCGACCAGCCCTTCCAGTTGACGGGCTCCGACTATGCGCTGCTCCGGGAGGCCATGTCGCAGCGCCCGCGTGAAAGCAAGTCCCCCCGTTACGACGAGCCCGATAACTACGTCAAATTCTGGCTCTACGGGGACCAACCCGAGAAAACGAAAATTCCCGACGACGTCCGCATCCTCAATAAGGTAGGCTGGGCCTACGGCTACCTGACTGACGTGGCCTACATCACCGACGGGGAGGTGGAGTTCATTCTGGCCGCTACCATCCATACCAATGCCAACCGCATCTACAACGACGGAAACTATGAGTACGATGAGGTAGGCATGCCTTTCTTCGGGCGGCTCGGGCGGGCTATGCTGCGGGCGGAGCGTCCCGACTGACCAGTGTCCCGACGGGTTCCCCGAAGATGATCTTGCGCAGATTGGATGGCTCGTTGATGTCGAAAACGATGATGGGCAGGTTATTTTCGGCGCAGAGGGCGAAGGCGGCCTGGTCCATGATTCGCAGATTCTTGTTCAGTACTTCCCGAAAGGTGATGCGGTCGTATTTAGTCGCCTCGGGATTTTTTTCGGGGTCGGCCGAGTAGATGCCGTCCACCCGGGTTCCCTTCAGTAGTACGTCGGCGTCGATCTCGTTGGCCCGCAGGGCGGCGGCCGAATCGGTGGTAAAGTAGGGGTTCCCCGTGCCAGCGCTGAAGATCACCACCCGTCCCTTCTCCAGATGGCGCATGGCGCGACGGCGGATGTAGGGCTCGGCGATGGCCTTCATTTCAATGGCCGAAACCAGCCGGGTGAAGATGCCCTCCGTTTCCATCACGCTCTGCAGGGCCATTCCGTTGATGACCGTAGCCAGCATACCCATATAGTCGCCCTGGGTGCGCTCGATACCCGACTCCGAAGCGGATAGCCCCCGGAAAATATTACCGCCCCCGATCACGACGGCCACTTCCACGCCGATGTCGATCACCTCCTTGATCTGGCGGGCGTAGTAGATGAGCATCTTGTGGTCGATACCGTACTGCTTGTCGCCCATCAGGGTCTCTCCGGAGAGCTTAAGCATAATGCGGCGGTACTTTAGGGCCATGGGGGGAGGGGTGAAGGGGTGAAGGAGTGAAGGGGTGAGGGGGCAAAGGTAGTAGGCTTGGACTAAGGACGCTGGCGCTCAGGTGGAGGCGGAGGACGCTTGGCGCTCAGGCAAAGGACGCTGGCGCTGAGGCGGAGGACGCTTGGCGCTCAGGCTCAGGACGCTGGTGCTCAGGCGGAGGTTGCTTGGCCTGGGAGCCCCGTGACCCCTCCGCCTGAGCCTCCGTCTTAGCCTCCGCTTAGACAGCCCCGCGACCCCTCCGCCTAAGCCTCCGCCTAAGCCTCCGCCTTACCCTCCGCCTTGACAGCCCCGCGAACCCCTAGACCTTCTTCCCCAACTCGGGCACCAGCTCCTCCTTCCATTTCCCAAACGAGCCATCCAGTATCCGTTCCCGGGCTTCCCGGACGAGGGAGAGGTAGAAAGTCAGGTTATGTAGGGTGGCGATCTGGCCGGCCAGGAGCTCATTGCAACGCAGGAGGTGGCAGAGGTAGGCCCGGGAATGCAGCCGGGAAGTAGGGGCCGCTTCCGGGTGGTCGTCGATGGGGGAGTGGTCGTTCTTCCAGCGGGCGTTGCGGATGTTGACGATGCCCCGGCGGGTGTACAGCATACCGTGGCGGGCGTTGCGGCTGGGCAGTACGCAGTCGAACATATCGACCCCCCGGCTGATGCACTCCAGGAGGTTAGCCGGGGTACCGACGCCCATGAGGTAGCGGGGTTTGTCGGCGGGGAGGATGTCGCAGCAGAGTTCGGTGATGCGGTACATGTCGGGGATGGGCTCGCCGACACTCAGCCCCCCGATGGCATTGCCGGGCTGGTCGCGGTCGGCGATGAACTCGCAGGATTGCCGCCGCAGGTCGTCAAAGGTGCCGCCCTGCACGATGGGGAAGAGGGCCTGACGGTGACCGTACTTCGGCCCGGAGCTGTCCATGTAGCTCACGCAGCGGTCGAGCCAGCGGTGGGTGAGGTGCATGCTGCGCTCGGCGTAGTCGCGGGTAGCATCGGCGGGCGGGCACTCGTCGAAGGCCATGACGATATCGGCCCCGATCGTCCGCTGGATCTCCAGACTGCTTTCGGGGCTGAAGAGGTGCTTGCTGCCGTCGATGTGGCTGGCGAAGGTGGCCCCCTCCTCGGTGATTTTGCGTCTGGCCGCCAGGCTGAATACCTGGTAGCCGCCACTGTCGGTCAGGATGGGGCCGTCCCACCGCATGAAATGGTGCAGCCCCCCGGCGGCTTCCATGACCTCCATCCCGGGGCGTAGGTAGAGGTGATAGGTGTTCCCGAGGATGATCTGGGCCCGCACCTGTTCCTTCAGTTCGCGTTGGTGGACGGCCTTGACCGTACCCAGGGTACCGACGGGCATGAATATGGGGGTCTCGATGGTGCCGTGGTCGGTGGTAAGGGTTCCGGCGCGGGCGCGGGTGCGGGCATCGCGGTGAAGTAAAGAGAACTGCATCGGCCGAAAGGTAGGCAAGCCGGTGGACGTGGGATCAGTCCAGGTCCATACTCAGGATCTCCGGTAGCAGTAGGGTGGCCAGTTGCTTCTGCCCCTCGTCCGAATAGTGAATGTCGTCCCGGTAGGCGGCCTGGTTGATGAGCCCGGCATTCAGTTCGTCGATCAGCGGAATGTCGTGGGCTTCCGCGAAGGCCATAATTTCCTGGCCGGCGCGGTCCCACTTGCGCCGGTTCACCTCCAGGGTGGTGGGGTGCAGGAAAATCAGGAAAGGAATACCGCGTTGTTCGGCCATAGCGAGCAGGGCCCGGAAGCCGGGATTGAAGTCGAGGGAATAATTAATGCCCAGGTCGGATTTCTGCAATTTGGTGGGCACCTCCGGAGGGAAGAGCTTGCCCTCCACTTTCTGCCAGCCGCGTTGGATGAGTTTCGACCAGGCCAGGGTGTAATTGTCGGTCGAGAACTGGGGGTGTACGTCCACGATCGGTTCGTGCGTCATGTTGTCGTAGGCATCGTGGCTACTTACCACCAGGATCATGGCGTCGGCGTCGAAGAGGCCGTGCTTGTTGAGGAATGCCGTGGCGTTGTCGGGCCCCCAGGAGCCGGAGGACACATTTAGGATCGTCGTCGGTCGCTGCGTTTCCTGGGTGATCCAGCGTTGTAGGATAGTGGAAGCCAGGCTGTCGTGGTCGGTCGGGTTGCCCCCGTTGATGACCGAGTCGCCGATCAACAGGATGGTCTGTTCCCGCTGGTCGTCCAGGTGGTCGCTGCGCATCCCGAATTCGTTGGTTACGAACTTGTTGCGGTAGATCAGCCGGTCCTGGTTCGGGGCGTGGACGTACTCGAACTCCGGGCTGCTGATGTAGGTGGGGGTCTGGTGCAGCCCGTAGAAGCGACCCGCCAGTTCAATGGCGACAAAGAGAAGCAGGAGCCCGATGACGGACCCCCTCAGGAAGCGTTTCATAGTGTCTCGTGTTGTACGTGAATCCAAAAGACCGTCGCTTCACCGGGCCATATGGTCCCGTAAAGCCGCGATCGCTCAACCAAAGGTAGCCCATCTTGCCCCTTTTGCCAAAGCCGGCCGACTCGCGCAGTAACTGAATTCCAGCGCACCTGCGTCAGCGCCCTACCTTCGCCGCATGAAATTTTTGATCGCCGGCCTCGGGAACCCCGGCCCGAAATACGAGGGCACCCGCCACAACATTGGCTACCGCGTACTGGACCGCCTCGCCGACGACTGGAGCGCGGACAGCCACGGCCAACTGGCGCGGATAAAGCACCGGGGCAAGCAACTGATCCTGCTCAAGCCCGGTACGTTCATGAACCTGAGCGGGAAGGCGGTACGCTACTGGCTACGGGCGGAAAACATTCCTAAAGAGCGGCTGCTCGTGGTAGTCGATGATCTGCACCTCGACTTCGGCCGCATCCGCCTACGCGGCAAGGGGAGCGACGCCG
The DNA here is from genome assembly GCA_964594535.1 of uncultured Lewinella sp. Classification (GTDB taxonomy): domain Bacteria; phylum Bacteroidota; class Bacteroidia; order Chitinophagales; family Saprospiraceae; genus Neolewinella. The sequence goes on along the minus strand of CAZQNE010000004.1, from coordinate 34,681 downwards.
GCCACAACGGACTGAAAAGCATCGACCAACTCACGGGGGGCAACCACTACGCCCGCCTGCGCCTCGGTATCGGCAGTGATTTCCACCCCGGGCAGCAGGCCGACTACGTCCTCAGCCAGTGGACGCCCGCCGAGCGCGATGGCCTCCCGGAATTGTTGGATACCGCCGCCCGGGCCACCCTGAGTTTCTGCGCCCACGGCCTACAGAACACGATGAATGCGTTTAACCGTTAAATAGCCCCATGCCCCTTCCCACTATTCTCATCACCGGCGCCAACGGCCAACTCGGCACCGTACTACAAGCCGCCCTGCGCGACCGCTACGGCGAGGAGCGGGTGATCGCCAGTGACATCCGCCGCGGAGAAACCATCACCGGCAGGTTCGCCCACCTGGACGCTACCGACGCCGCGGCCCTGACCGAGCTTGTACGCCGGGAGGAGGTCACCCAGGTGTACCACCTGGCGGCCATTCTGTCGGCTACCGGGGAGCAGGACCCCCTGCGGAGCTGGGACGTCAATATGCGTTCCCTCCTTAACGTGCTCGAAGTAAGTCGGCTGGAAGGAGTAGAGCGGGTCTTTTACCCCAGCACCATCGCCGTATTCGGGCCGGGTGCTCCCCTCGACGAAACGCCCAACGACAGCTACCTCGACCCCCTGACCGTCTACGGCATCAGTAAGGCCACCGGAGAAAACTGGGCCCAGTACTACCACCACCGTTACGGCCTGGACGTACGCTCCCTGCGCTACCCCGGGGTGATCGGCTACCAGAGTCTGCCCGGGGGAGGAACGACCGACTACGCCGTGGACATCTTTCACCGGGCGGTCAGGGGGGAGGCCTTCACCTGCTTCCTGGAGGCGGACGAACGCCTGCCGATGATCTATATGGACGACGCCATCCGCGCTACCCTGGAACTGATGGACGCGCCGGCGAACCGCATCAACCTCCGGACCAGTTACAATATAGCGGGATGCAGCTTCTCCCCGGCCGAGCTGACCGCGGCGATCCGCCGGCACCTACCCGAGCTGCGGGTCGATTACCGGCCGGACTTCCGCCAGGCCATCGCCGCCAGGTGGCCCAACAGCCTGGATGACTCCGCCGCCCGCCGCGACTGGGGCTGGAAACCCACTTACGACCTGGGCCGTTTGGTTAGGGAAATGATTGACCACCTCGGGCGGTATTACCGGCAGCAATCCGCTATCAGTACGCCGAAATGATCGTTGAACTTACCCACGGAGATGCCCTACGGGCGCGCACGGAGGTATCCACGGAGGGTCTCAGAGTCAGGCTTCACTCTGCGAAACTCAGTGCATGCCTCCGTGCGGCGTAGCCTCTGTGGGCCTCCGCGGTATAGCGACTAACTATAAATCCAATCATAATATGTACAGTATCCAAGAAGACCTAGTAGCCGAACTAGACGACATGCGCCACGCCGGCGTATTCAAAGAAGAACGCATCATCACCACCCCCCAGGGGCCGGAGATCGATACCAGCACCACCGAAGACGTGCTCAATTTCTGCGCCAACAACTACCTCGGCCTCTCCGCCCACCCCGAGCTACTGAAGGCCAGTAAGGAGGCCGTCGACAGCCACGGTTTCGGCCTCTCGTCGGTGCGCTTCATCTGCGGCACCCAGGATATTCACAAGGAACTGGAGCGCAAGACGGCCGAGTTCCTGGGCATGGAGGACTGTATTCTCTACGCTGCCGCCTTCGACGCGAATGGGGGGCTCTTCGAACCCCTACTCGGTAAGGAAGACGCCATCATCAGCGACGCCCTCAACCACGCTTCCATCATCGACGGCATCCGGCTCTGTAAGGCGGCCCGCTACCGCTACCTCCACGACGATATGGAAGACCTGGAAAAACAGCTCAAAGAGGCAAGCGGAGCCCGCCGCCGCCTCATCGTCACCGATGGCTCCTTTAGCATGGACGGCACCATTGCTCAGCTCGACAAAATCTGTGATCTGGCCGATCAGTACGATGCCATGGTCATGATCGACGAATGCCATTCCACCGGCTTCATTGGCCGGACGGGCCGGGGGGTGCACGAATACCGCGGGGTGATGGACCGGGTCGACATCATCACCGGTACCTACGGCAAGGCCCTGGGTGGCGCTTCCGGTGGCTTCACGGCGGCCCGCAAGGAGATCGTCGACCTGCTGCGGCAGCGTTCGCGCCCCTACCTGTTCAGCAATACCCTGGCACCGGCCATCGTGGGAGCCTCGATCAAGGCGATGGATATGCTCGCGGCTTCCACCGAACTGCGGGATAAACTAGCCGACAATACGCAGTACTTCCGCGACAAAATGACCGAGGCCGGCTTCGACATCATCCCCGGCGACCACCCCATCGTGCCGGTCATGCTCTACGAGGCGCCACTGGCCCAGGAGTACGCCGCCCGCCTACTGGAGGAGGGCATTTACGTGATTGGCTTTTTCTACCCCGTCGTGCCCCAGGGCAAGGCCCGCATCCGGGTGCAGCTCTCGGCGGCCCACGAGCGGGAGCACCTGGATAAGGCCATCGCCGCCTTCGTGAAGGTCGGGAAGGAACTGGGCGTGCTGGAGGGCTGAAATTTTCCTCCAACATAGTTGCGCCATCGCTGTTAGTCGCTGTACAAACGCAAAACCTTCGCTACCCCCCTTGCCACCAACCGTTACCATAGTCGGCGCCGGGTTCGCCGGTCTCTCCGCCGCCAGCTATCTGGCCCGGGCCGGCCACCGCGTGCGTCTGCTGGAGAAGAACGACGGATTGGGGGGGCGGGCGCGCCGCTTTTCGGCCGGGGGATTCACCTTCGACATGGGGCCGAGCTGGTACTGGATGCCGGAAATTTTCGAGCAGTTCTTTCGGGATTTCGGGCGTACGGCGGCCGACTTTTACGAGTTGAAACGACTGGACCCCAGTTACGAGATCGTCTTCGGGGCCGAGGATCGGGTGGAGGTGCCCGCCAGCACCGATGAGCTGTTCCAACTCTTCGAGCGGCTGGAACCGGGTAGCTCGGCGAATCTGCGTAAGTTTCTCGCGGAAGCGGAGTACAAATACCGCGTCGGCATCAACGAGTTCGTACAGAAGCCGGGGCACAGCATCCTCGATTTTGCCGACCTGCGGGTCGTGAAGTCGGCCTTCCGGCTCCAGATGTTGACGGATATGGCCACCTACGTGCGCAGATTGTTCCGCCACCCCCAGCTCATTCAGTTGCTGGAGTTCCCGGTGCTTTTCCTGGGGGCCACCCCCTCCAATACCCCGGCCCTGTACAGTCTAATGAACTACGCCGACCTGAAACTCGGCACCTGGTACCCCGTGGGCGGTATGCACAAGATCATTGAGGGCATGGCCACCGTGGCCCGGGAGCAGGGGGTGGAAATCATCACCGGTAGCGCCGTGGCGAGCGTTGCAACCGAAGCGGGTAGCGTGCGGTCGGTCACTACCGAAGACGGCACGGTTTACCCGACCGACACCCTGGTCTGCTGCGCCGACTACCACCATTTCGAGCAGGAAGTGCTGAAGCCCGCCGACCGGGTGTACGGTGAGAAATACTGGACCGGCCGCACCATGGCCCCCTCCAGTTTGCTCTTCTACGTGGGGCTGGACCGAAAGATCCCCGGGCTCCACCACCATACTCTCTTTTTCGACGCGGACTTCAATCGCCACGCCCACGACATCTACACCGAACCGTCCTGGCCGGAAGACCCCCTCTTTTACGTCTGTGCCCCCTCGGTGACCGACCCCAGTGTAGCCCCGGAGGGGAAGGAAAACCTATTTTTCCTGCTGCCCCTGGCCCCCGATCTGGAGGACGACGCAGGCCGCCGCGAGCACTACTGGAATATGATGTGCGACCGCCTGGCCGTGCGCACCGGCGTGGACATCCGCCCCCACGTGGAGTACCGCCGCGGCTACGCCCACCGGGAGTTCAAAGAAGACTACAATGCCTACCGCGGCAATGCCTACGGCCTGGCCAATACCCTCACCCAGACCGCCTTCCTCAAGCCGAAACTCCGTAGCAAGAAACTCGCCAACCTCTGGTACGCCGGCCAGCTGACCACCCCCGGCCCCGGTATGCCCCCCAGTATCATCAGCGGGCAGGTGGCCGCCCGTGACATCCTCAAGGCCCAGCCCGCCCATGCTTAGTCTTTACCAACAGGTCTGCCGGGAGTGCGCCTCCCTCGTCACCCGCCGCTATAGCACCAGCTTTAGCCTGGGCATCCGGGTATTCGACAAACCCTTGCGGGCACCGATCTACGGGGTATACGGCTTCGTGCGCTTTGCCGACGAGATTGTCGATACCTTCCACGACAGCGACAAAGCCAGCCTGCTGACCCGCTTCCGGGAGGATACCTACCGGGCCATCGAGGAGGGCATCAGCCTCAATCCCATCCTGCAGGCCTTCCAGGAGGTGGCGAACCGCTACGGCATCGGGCGCGACCTCATCGACCCCTTCCTGAACAGCATGGAAATGGACCTCGACAACACGCGCTACGACCCCAGCCTGTACCAGAAGTACATCTACGGCTCGGCGGAGGTGGTGGGGCTGATGTGCCTCCGGGTCTTCGTGGACGGGGATGCGAGTGAGTACGAACGGCTCAAGGGGCCGGCCCGGTCGCTGGGTTCGGCCTTCCAGAAAATCAACTTCCTGCGCGACATCCGCAGCGACTACCACGAGCGGGGGCGGGTGTACTTCCCGGGGGTGGATTACGAGAATTTCGACAACGACGCCAAGGCCGCGATCGAGGCCGACATCAAGCAGGACTTTGACCACGCCTACCTCGGCATCAAGGAGTTGCCCCACAGTGCCCGTCTGGGCGTCTACCTGGCCTACGTGTACTACACCAAGCTCTTCCAGAAGATCAAAAATTCCCCGGCCCGCCGGGTGACCGAGCAGCGTATCCGGGTGCGGGACAGCCGTAAGGTCTACCTGCTGGCGAGTAGTGCGGTCAAGCACCGGTTTAATTTGCTATGAGGGGAGGGGAGGGGGTTGAGGCTAAGGCTAGAGCCAAGGGAGAGGGGGCGCGGACGCGGGTGCAAAGCTGGTCGGAGGGCGAAAAGAAATTCGCTTATTTTTTGGTCTTTGCCTACGCCAGTGGCGCTCTGGCCCATACGCTGCCGGCGGTGCTGCCCGTGACGCGCTACACAACGGACGGGCTACTGCTGGTCATCAACGGACTGTTGTTCTACTTTTTGTACCGGCGGAACGGGGACGGGCGGCTGCTGATCTGGCTGGCTTTGGCTTATGTATTCACCTTCGCGGCGGAGGCGGTGGGGGTAGCGACGGGGGCTCTGTTCGGGGACTACGCCTACGGAGCCACGATGTGGTGGCAGTGGCTCGGGGTGCCCTTCGTGATCGCCCTGAACTGGTGCGCCCTTACCCTGGCCTGCAATCAGGTGGCTATGGCCGCCCTGAATACCGATCGGGATCATCGCATCGGGGCCGCTCTGCTGGCCGGTGTGCTCACCGCCCTCTACGACGTGGCCATCGAGCCGGTAGCCATTACCCTGGATTACTGGCAGTGGGCGGGGGGCACCATCCCCATCCAGAACTACCTGATGTGGGCACTGGTCGCCTTCCTCATTTCCCTACCGCTGCAGTTGTTGCGGATTCGCTTTCGGAGTCCGCTACTGTGGGTGTACCTTCTGGCTCAATTGTTCTTTTTCCTTGTTCTGAATCTGGTCCTATGAGCCACTACGATATCGCGGTCATCGGTGGGGGGCTGGCGGGACTCAGCCTGCTGTACCACTTTGAACGCGCCGGAAAACTGGCCGGAAAACGGGTCGCCCTGATCGACCCCCAACGCAAACGGGGGCACGACCGCACCTGGTCCTTCTGGGAACGGGAGCCGGGGCCGTTCGAAGACCTGGTGTACCACCGTTGGCCACGGGTCACCGTCTGCAATGCCCGCCAGCATCGCACCTGCGTTCTCGCCCCCTACTCCTACAAGCTCATTCGCAGCACCGAGTGGTACGATCGCGTCAACGGGGTGGTCGACGACATCCCCGGCCTGACCCGCTGCTTGGCGACCGCCGATGATATTCGAGCCGGGGCGGGGGGGGTGAGTTTTACCGTAGCGGGGGAAGCGTGCACGGCCGACTGGGCCTTCAGTAGCCTGCCCCGCCCCCTGGACCACCGCGAAGTAAAGGCCCCCTATCTCGACCAACACTTCCGGGGGTGGATCATCGAGACGGAAGATGAAGTTTTCAATCCGGAGGAGGCCGCCCTGATGGACTTCCGGACACCGCAGGAGGGGGAAACGCGCTTTTTCTACGTGCTACCGTTCAGTGAACGCCGGGCGATGGTGGAGATCGCCATTTTCAGCAACCACCACCTGGACCCCGCGGAATACGACCGGCTCATCGCAAACTATATCGCCGCACACTGGACGCGGGGTGATTATGGGATCGTGCATACCGAAGACGGGAATATCCCCATGACCACCTACGAATTTCCCCTGCGGGAGGGGCGGTTGATCCACATCGGCCTCGGTGGCGGGGCGGCCCGGCCCTCTACGGGTTATACCTTTTACGGACTGCAGCGGCAACTGGGGCGGATGGCGGCTGACTTTCCGGCGGTTCCGGCCGTGCCGACCTGGTCGCGCAAGCATTTGCTCTACGACGCCACCCTACTGCGTATCCTGGAACGCGGGGACCTACCCGGTGATGAGGTATTCGTGAACCTCTTCCGGAATAACCCGCCCGCCAGGGTGCTGGCCTTCCTGAACGGGGAGAGCAGTCTGCTCGACGAACTGCGGCTGATGGGTACGACGGATATCGGGGTGTTCGGCAGGACGTTTGTGGGGGAAGTGCTCGGTCAGGACTGACCGTTTACCCGCCCCGGCGGACGTGCCAAACTTCGCTACGCTGCGTGAGGCCCGGCCGACGGGGCTAAAGACTGAGCCGTAGCAGATTCAACGCCTGCAGGGTAGTATAGTGGATGTTCCGCTCCCGGTCTTTTCCCGTGCGCAGCAGTTTGGTCACGGTGCGGTCGGGCGTAGCTACGGCGATCCAGATCGTGCCGACGGGTTTTTCGGGGGTGCCGCCACCGGGCCCGGCGATGCCCGAAGTAGCGATGGCGTAGTCCGCCCTCAGTTTCTTGCGGGCGCCCTCGGCCATGGCGGTCACTACTTCCTGGCTGACGGCACCGAATTCCTTGATCAGCTTCTTTTTTACTCCCAGTTGGGCGGATTTGACGTCATTGGAGTAGGCGATAATGCCACCCAGGAAGTGCTTGCTGGAACCCGGGTGGCGGGTGATGATCTGGCCGACGGCCCCGCCGGTGCAACTTTCGGCGGTGGCTACGGTCTGCCCCCGCTCCTGGAGGGCACGACCGACTACCGAAGCCAGGTCGTCCTTACCGTAGCCGAAGACTAGACTGCCGAGGATGCCCTCGATTTTGCTGCGGTAGGTGCCCAACCGATTTTGCAGTTCGTCCTCGTCCCGCCCCCGCACGCTCAGCCGCAGCCGCACGGTACCCAGGTTGGGGAGGTAGGCCAGGGTCATATCGTCGGGGAGCTCGTTCTCGAAGCGCTCGAGCTGCAGGGCGATATCGGATTCCCCGGCCCCGGCGGTCAGGATGGTAAGGGAGCGCAGGCGGTCGTCGGTTTCGTTGATCTTGCGGATGCGGCGCATCACCTCCCGTTCCATCAGGTAGGTCATTTCGTAGGGCACGCCGGGCATGGAGACGAGGATGCTGTCGTCCTTTTCCAGCCAGAGGCCCGGGGCGGTGCCCCGTTCGTTGGTCAGCACCTTCGCGCCGGTGGGCAGGCGGCACTGCTCCCGGTGGGCGGGGCCGGGGGTACGGCCGTGGCGTTTGTAGAGCTTTTCGAGCCGCTTGTAGGTGGGGGAATGGAAGCGGAGCTCGCGGCCGAAGTAGTCGGCCAGCACCCGCTTGGTGATGTCGTCCTTAGTGGGGCCTAGCCCGCCGGTCATCAGCACGAGATCCGACTGCTGCAGGGCCCGGTCGAGGCCGGCCATGATGCCCGTCCGGCTGTCCGCTACGGAGAGGTGCTCGATGACGGTGATGCCCTCCTCGCTGAGGGCGGTGGCCAGGTAAGTCGCGTTGGTATCGACGACCTGACCGATGAGGATCTCGTCGCCGACGGTAAGGATGGTAGCCTGCATAGTGAAATTGTGGGTGCAAAAGTACACCGCCTGTTTCTTCCCCCTCGAAATTGAATAGGGTGACCGACCTTACAAAGCCAGCGTCACCTTCCACTTTTCCTTGATGAAAAGTGGAGCAAAAACCAAGAAAATCGCAAACTCGCCTACGGCTCAAACAGTGCAATTTTCGATCCTACAGCATATTATGTATTAAAAAATGTATCGTGTTCTATCACACATTTTACGGATGTAGGCTTGGTGTTATACATCTAAAATGGATGTGCGTAAGATCAGTTAGGTGAGAATCTGGGGGTAAAAGTACACCGCTCGTATCTTCTCCCCGGAAAATGAATTGGGTGAATTCGATCGGGCGTGCTATCTTTGTAGTAAATTCACGACACTATTTAGTACGGGTTTTCTCCTCCTTTTGAGGGGAGACCGGCTCTCAGGCTTTATTTCTCGACACTACACAACACAATCACCGCATTAAATTTCCGGTTTCTACGGGTTTCGGGCTGGCCTTTACCGCACCCGAAGTACGCTAACTATTAAAGCACCTTCCGTCCGCCCGAAACGCGTCCGAATCTCGTTCGGATAGGGCGGCTGGGTCGAGATTGGATGTTTATGCGGTCTTCGGCGCATAGGTCGGGTCTGTTGATCCGTCAGCCGCAACATTACATTCATGAAAGTTCTCATTCTCGGTGGCGTAAGCTCAAGGAGCGGGGGAGGTGTCTTCCACGTCATGCACCGCCACGGTCATGCGTTGCGGCAACTGCCCGGCACCGAAGTACACTTCTTGCTCTACGACGATCACCACAGTGCCGCCGACCGGGCCTTCTTCGGGGGGATGCACGTACACACCTACCGGGTAATCGGGCCGGCCAATCTGGCGTTTTCCCCGGATGTGTACGCGAAGATCGAACACATTGCCCCGGACATCATCCACGTCCACGGCATGTGGCTGTACCTGGCTCACGCCAACCGTCGCTACCACGCCAAAACGGGCACGCCCTACGTGATCAGTCCCCACGGTATGCTCGATATCTGGCAGTTGCGGCAGTCCTGGTGGAAGAATACGACTAAAAGGATCGCTCTGCGGCTCTACGAGGGGAAGCACCTGCAACGGGCCGCCGCCCTACACGCCCTCAACGAACCGGAATGCGCCGCCATCCGGGATTTCGGGCTGGCCAATCCGGTCGCTATCATTCCTAACGCTACCAGTTTGCCCCGACCGGACCAACGGCCCGCCGGTCCCCCGCAGTGGGCAAGCGATAAACGTAAGGTGCTCCTTTTCCTGAGCCGGATTCACACGAAAAAGGGCCTGGATAACCTCCTGCGGGCCTGGGCTCTCACGGAGCCGGACCGCCACGACTGGCGGCTCGTCATCGCCGGCGATACGAACGATACGGTGTACTGGGACCAGCTGCGCGCCCTGCAAATGGAACTGGGGATCACGGCGACTTCCGCCTTCGTAGGGGGGCAATTCGGCACCGATAAAGCACGAACCTTCCTGGCCGCGGATGCCTTCATCCTGCCTTCCTTCAGTGAAGGGTTACCCATGGCCGTACTCGAAGCCTGGTCGTACCGCCTGCCGGTACTGATGACCGCCGAGTGCAACCTGCCCGACGGCTTCCGGCACGACGCCGCCCTGAAGATCGACACCTCCGCCCCGGGGATCGCCGCCGGGATGCAACGGCTGATGAACCAACCACCGGAACGGCTCCGACAGATCGGGGAAAACGGTTACGAGCTGGTCCGTCAATCCTACACCTGGGACCGCGTGGCCCGGGATACGCTGCAACTCTATCGCTGGGCCCTGGGGATGGAAGAAACCATCGGTGCCACCCTGGCCTGCTAACCGGAGAAACATGAACCAGAGCGACCGAGACTATTACACCTCCCAGGCCTTCAGCCTCCAGAACCGCATCCTCCGGTACTGCTGGATCGTTTGCTGGACGCTACTGTGCCGCTGGACGCCCCGGCCCATGCACCGCTGGCGGATACTCATCCTCCGGCTCTTTGGAGCCCGCATCGGAAACCAGAACAGCATCTACCCCAACTGTACGATCTGGGCCCCCTGGCTGTTGCGCACCGGCGACCTGGTCACCATCGGCCCGCGGGTCGAGGTATACAACCCGGGGGGCGTCCGCCTCGGGCACCACGTCATCCTCTCGCAGGATGCCTACCTCTGCGGAGCGACCCACGACTACAACGTACGGGAGTTCACCTACCTGAAGCAACGGATCACGCTGGAACCCTACGTGTGGATCTGCGCCCGGGCCGTGGTGCTGCCGGGAGTACGGGCCGGGAAGGGGGCGGTGCTCGGCGCGGCGGCCCTCACCTCCCACGACCTGGAACCCTGGACGGTCTACGCCGGTAACCCCTGCCGGGAAGTCAAAAAGCGCGTTAACTTTTTGGTGGACGAAAACCCGCTGGCCCTATGATCTCCGTACTGATCCTGACCAAGAACGAGGAGCGCGACCTTCCGGGGTGCCTGGAGTCGGTCAAGTGGTCCGACGACGTGCATGTGTTCGATTCCCATAGTACCGACCGAACGGTGGAGTTGGCGCGGCGCGCGGGTGCAAAGGTGACCGCAAGGACGTTCGACGGATACGCCAGCCAGCGCAATGCCGCCCTGACGCAGCTCGAATACCGCAACGAATGGCTGTTAATCCTGGACGCCGACGAGCGAATACCGGCGGAACTGCACCGGCAGATGCTCACCCACGTCAGGCAGGCCCGGCCGGTCACCGATGCCTTTCGGTTTCGGCGGCGGGATTATCTGTTCGGGAGCTGGCTAAAGCGTTCGCAGATCTCTCCGTTCTACATCCGGCTGGTACGGGTGGGGAAGGCCCGCTACCACCGGGAAATCAACGAGGTGCTGGAGGTGGAGGGCCAGGTAGCCGACATTGACGGGTACTTCGATCACTACCCGTTTTCCAAGGGCATCCGCCACTGGGTGAACAAACACAATACCTATTCCAGCATGGAAGCGATCCGGTGGTTAGAGGAGGAAGAGAAGGGGATTCCGTTCAGCTTCCGCAGCGCCCTCTTCGATCGGGATTTCAACGTGCGTCGCTACCATCAGAAAGGCTTATTCTATAAGCTTCCCGGGCGGCCCCTCCTCAAGTGGGCCTATATGATGTTCGTTAGGGGGGGGATACTCGACGGTCGGGCCGGGTGGTCCTACGCTGCCCTCCAGGCCATCTACGAATACCTCATTATCCTGAAGTACCGGGAGCTTAAAGCCACCGACCTTTACCGCTGACGTCAGCACAACGCCCTATGAAGGTATCCAATAACCCCCCCGCGATGAAATTTGATTCTCTCCTCCTCCTGCTGCTGATCCCGATACTCTTTGCATCCTGCGCTCGCCGCAATATTGCCTACCTGGACGATCTCGTGGGCCCCACCGGCACGTACGAGGGCCGGTACACCCTGCCGCCGGAATATCCCATTCGTACGGGCGACTTGCTGGCCATATCGGTCAACAGCGCCAGCCCGGAATCGGACATCCAGTTCAATCCGGAAGGGGAGGAGAGCGAAACCACCGACCTGCCCGAGTACCAGGTGGACGCGGACGGAACGATCAATTTTCCCGTACTGGGGCGGATCGAAGCGGTAGGCCGCACCAAGGGGGAACTCGCCCGGGAGTTGACCGACCGGCTGGAAACCTACCTGCAGGAACCGGACGTGTACATCCGCTTACGCAACATGACGGTAACCGTGCTGGGGGAAGTGCAGATGCCTTCCACCTTCGTGGTCGACGACGAACGCATCACGGTACTACAGGCCCTGGGGCTGGCCGGCGACCTGACCCCCTACGGAAAGCGGGACGACGTGATCGTGATCCGCGAGACGAACGGCGTACGGACGGCGGCTCGCCTGGACCTGGGCCGGGCCGAGATTCTGAACTCTCCGTATTATTTTTTGCAGCCGAATGACGTGGTCTACGTGGAACCCGTCAGGGCCCGGGCCGAGCAGGCGAGTCTGACGCGCAGCAATATTTCCATCGGCGTATCCATCCTTTCCGCCGTGGTTTTCCTGATCGTAGCCCGCTAAGTTTACCTACCGCCCAGTTCTAATTATGTCCAGTATGCACCAACAAGCAACGGCAACCCAGTCCAGTGAGGCATCCTATTACCTCGGAAAGTGGTATCTGTTCGTCATATCGCTCCTGATCTTCTGGGGCGCTGCGTACTACTACCTGACCGAACTAGTGGTGCCGGAATACCGGGTCGGCAGTACGTTGTTGATCCGCGACAACGAGGATGCGGCTAACCCGAAAACGCTGACCGGCTTTGAGGACCTGGGCCTCTTCCAACCGATTAGCAAGATCGAGGACGAGATCGAAGTCCTGAAGTCCAACACCCTGATGCTCGAAGCCGTGACGGAACTGGAGCAGGAAGTATCGTACTACCGCGACGATCGGGAGGTTTACGTAAAGGACTTACCAGTGCAAATCGTCGTCGACGAAGCGCAGGGCGTGATTCCCGAGGTACCCGTAACGATTGAATTTCTGGACGGACCCTACTACCGGTTGGTTGAGGGGGAAGAGGTAGAACCCGGCGGCGATCGCTACCGGATCGGGGCTTCCGTGCAACGGCCCTACGGCCGGTTCAGTCTGGTCGTCGTGGACTCCACGGTGGTCACCAGTACGCTGGCGCCCCTCACCTTCATGCTGCACAACCTACAGGACGTACAGCAAGCGTTCTCGGAACGCTTCGGTGTTTCCCAGGTCAACCTGGGCAGTAGCGTGATCAGCATGGGGCTGGTGGATAACCTGCCGCGGCGTGGCCTCGACGTGATGAATTTGATTTTGGAATCGTACCAGCAGAATGCGGTGGAGGAAAAGAACCAGGTATCCATCAGCACCCTCGACATCATCGACGAGCGACTAAGCCTGCTGACGGACGAGCTCTCCCAGGTAGAGAGCAACGTGGAGCGATACAAGCGAAACAACGAGCTGACCGACGTCGCGTCCAACGCCGAACGTTACCTCGAGCGGGCCAACGAATACCGGGAGCAACTGGGGGATTACGAACTCCGGATGGACATCCTGAACTCCATCGAACGCTACATACAGCAGCCCTCGGAATCCTTCAGCGCCGTGCCCAGTTCCCTCACCATTCAGGACCCGACGCTAACCGCCCTGGTGTCCCGCTACAATGAGCTTCAGCTCGAACGGCAGCAACTGCTGGAAACCTCGACCTCGAATAACCCCCTGGTCGTCAATTTGAGCCGCCAGTTGACCTCCCTGCGCGCGAATATCCTCGAGAACATCGACAACATTAAAGAAAGCCTGGCGATCATTCAGAGCAGGTTGGAGGAGAATAGTGACCGTTTCGAGGCTCAGGTCCGACGCGTTCCCTCCATCGAACGCGATTTATTGGAGATCAAGCGTGAACAGGGGATCAAAAATAGCCTCTACCTGTACCTGCTGCAGAAACGGGAAGAAACCGCGCTCTCGCTGGCAACCGGGGTTCCGGCCCTGCGGGTCCTGTCTCCCCCGACGGTACAGAAGGAGCCGGTGAACTCGAAGGACGTTCTGGTCTATTTCGCGGCCACGCTGGCCGGGCTGTTCATTCCCTTCGGTATGCTAGGCGTCCGGCGCCTGCTATTCGACAAAGTCGAGAGCGCGGAGGAGATCGAAGAACTTACCAGGACGCCGATCGTGGGCGAAATCTACCCTAAAATGGGTAAGAGCGATACCGTCGTCACCGCCCAGAATACGACCCCGGGGGCGGAGTTGTTCCGGCTCCTGGTCTACAACCTGGAATTTGCCCACCCCAACGCGAACCAGGTCATCCTGGTCACTTCCGGTAAGAGCGGGGAGGGCAAAACGTTCATATCCGGAAACGTCGGGGCGAGCCTGGCCCTCAATGATCGGAGAACGGTGGTCATCAGCATGGACCTGCGCAACCCCAAGACCCTCTTCGCGCCCCAGTCCCAACAACAAGCGGGAATCGCCGACTACCTCTCCAACCCGGATGCCTTTCCCCTACAGGATCTCGCTACCCCGTCGCAGGAGGTGGACAACCTGTACTTCATCGGATCGGGTAACCTGCCGAAAAATCCGGCCCAGATGATGCGCCGGGAGCGGGTCACGGAACTGATCGCCGAACTGCGTTCGCGCTACGACCACGTCGTGATCGACACGGCCCCCATCGGCCAGGTGTCGGATGCCTACGCCCTCAGTCAGTTGGTGGACGTCACCCTCTACGTGGTACGGGCCCGCTATACCCGCCTGGCGGAGCTGCGCATCATCGACGATATCAACGAGAAGGGCAAACTGCCCCGGCCCGTCATCGTGCTCAATGACTACAAGAGCGACGTCATGAAGTACGGCTACGGACCGTACACCAAATAGACCGGGTAGAACCTACCGAACGCACCCCTATGAACACCAACCACATAGCAACCCTTGGTTTCGGCCTGTCGAGCCTGGCCGGAAGCGGCAACTTCGCCCACCAGGAACGGCTCATCCGTACCGCCATTGAGGAGGGGATTACCCACTTCGATACGGCCCCTTACTACGGATCGGGGGACGCGGAACGGCTGTTAGGCAAAATTCTCGCTTCGGTACCCGAACCAGTTACCATCGCCACTAAGTACGGCATTGAGCCGGTGGGGGGTGGCCGTATGGCATCCCTGCTCCGCCGGGGGTTACGCCCCGTGTTTCGCCAGTTCGGGGGGCTGAAACGGGTAGCTGCCCGGGTGGTCCACCAGCTACAGAAGCCAAAGCATACCGTAGCGGAGACCGCTAGTTCCGGTGACCTGACCCGCTCCCTGGAGCGAAGCACTGACCTCATCGGCCGGCCCATCGACCTATTCCTACTGCACGACGCGAGCTACGACTATGCCGCCCGGGAGGACATCCGGGGGGAGCTCGACGCGGTACGGGAAAGGGGGCTTATCCGGGCCGCCGGTACCACCGGAACGGTGGCCGACGTGCGTTCCGCGGTATCGGACTTTCCCGCCACCTACCGTATCGCGCAGCTAGAGAACAGCCTGGCCCTACCGGCCCCCGTCGGGGAGCTTGCGGCCACCACCGAGCGGGTGATCACCTACCGGGCGATTTCGAGCGGATTGGGGAAGTTGAGGCAGTTGCTACTGCAGCCGGACTTTCTGGAGCGGTGGCAAACTACCGTATTCGATCGGCCTGCGGATGAAGCGGTTCTGGCGCGCGTACTGTTGGAGTACGCCATTTATCAAAATAAGGGGGGGACGGTGCTATTTTCTACCCGGAAACCGGAACGCATCCGGCAGCTTGCCCGCGCAATTCACGATCCGCTGCTTGGTCCAGCCCAGTTAGACCAACTTTCCCGCCTGCTCGCCAGTCAGCCGGAGGAATACGAAGCCCATTCCCATGATCACTGACTTCGATACCATTACCGATTCGGAGTTGGACTGTGACGTCTGCATCATCGGAGCGGGGGCGGCGGGGCTGACCTGTGCGCTCTCCCTAACGAATAGTGGGCTATCCGTGCTCGTATTGGAATCGGGCCTGGTCGCACCCGATTCCCGGGCGGACGATCTGAAGCGAGCCGAGGTAGTAGGGCATCCCCACGACGGGATCCACTCGGCACGGGAACGCATACTGGGGGGCACGACTACGGCCTGGGGCGGACAGGTCTACCCCTTTATGGAGGAAGATTTCGCCGAACGACCGGGGGTCGGCATTTCCGGCTGGCCGCTGACCTACGGTGACCTCCGGCCGTACTACGAGCGGGCGGAACATTTGGTCGGTACCGATACCCGGGTACCGTTCGATTACGACCCCTGGTCGGAGCGGGGAATCGCTAAACCCGCCTTTACCGGCGATTCCCCCGCCCTCTTCGTCACTAAGTGGTCGCGAACTCCGAACTTCCGACTGCTACACGGTGATGCGATTGCCGCCGCGGATACGATCCGGATCCTGACCAATGCGACGGCCCGTGAACTCGTTACCGACGGGGCTTCCGGGGAGGTACGGCGAGTAGAGATCGTATCGTTAACGGGGAAACGGGGCAGCGTACGGGCCCGCCGGGTAGTCGCCGCGGGAGGGGCGATGGAAACGGTCCGCCTCTTTCTGATTTCTACTGCTGCCGGGAACCGAGGGTTGGGACAGTCCGGTCGATTGGTCGGTTGCTACGTACAGGATCATGTGTCCAGTGTAGTGGGGGAGATCGTTCCGCGCTCCCGATCGCGGTTCCACGAACTCTTCGACCCCTTCTACCGGGACGGGTACAAATACTTACCGCGCCTCCGGTGTGAACCCGAATGGGCGCGCTTGGCGGGAGTCCTGCACGCATCCGGGCAGGTGATATTCTCCGATGACGCGGCGGGACCGCTGCCCCGACTGAAGAAAATATTTCAGACCGTACGCGCCGGCCGACGCCCTCCCCTGGGGGAGCTGACCGCGGTGGCCAATCCGACCGGCCTGGCTGCCGTAGCGCGATCGCTGTACCGCTGGCAGGTGAAGGGCCGTGGGTCTTCCGATGTAAGCCGGCCGATTCATCTGGAGGTAGTAACCGAACAGGAGCCTACCGCGGATAGTCGCATTACCCTGAGCGGAGAGAAAGATAGCTTGGGCATGCGGCGGATCGCCCTGGATTGGAACATCTCCCCCCTCACCCGGCGGACCATCCGGCGGGCTGCCGTCCACCTACGCGATGAACTGGTCGAAGCCGGGGTGGCGGATGTTCGGCTCGAGCGCTGGATCGAAGACGAGCGTACGGACAGCGGACCGCTGCACGACACCTACCACCAGGGCGGGGGGCTCATTATGAGCCCGGATGCCGAATCCGGGGTGGTGGATCGGGACTGCCGGGTATACGGCTCTGACAATCTGTTCGTAGCCAGCGCGGCCGTTTTCCCCACGAATGGCTTCTCCAACATCACCTTCACCATTATGGCTCTGGCGGTACGGATCGCGGACCAGATCAAAAGCGAACTCTAGGGGATGGGAAAGCTGGATAACGTAGCCAAAAATTTCGGTGCGGGCACCTGGGGGCGCGTTTCCACTATCCTATTCAAGCTGGTGCAGGTGCCGCTGTTAATCGGATTTCTCGGGGCGGATGACTACGGGCGATGGTTGATTCTCTACTCCCTGCCTTCCTGGTTGGCCTACGCCAGCCAGGGTTTCGGTAGCGTGGCGGCGAACGAGATTCCGATCGCGGTGGCCGGGGGGCGCCACGAGGTGGCCCGCCAGGTATACGCCACCAGTTTTGCCTTTATGCTGGGCATCGCCGTAGTCGGTATGGCAATCGTACTGCTCCTGCTGCCCGTCATCTCCTGGGCATCTTTTCTGGATACCGTGGGGAAGCGGGAACGGGAAATCCAGTGGGCGGTCGTGTTCCTGGCCCTGGCCATGTTCGCTTCCTTTCTGGGTGAGTTGTTCTACGGTCGGTTCCGGGCGGCGGAGCGGGCGCACCAGGCTATCCTCATCAACAGTTCGCAGAGCTGGATCGAACTACTTTTTCTGTTCGGGGTACTGCAGTTCAGCACCCGCTTCGATTACCTGGCGGCGGGCGTGCTGGGAGGGACCCTGACCTACTTGCTGGTCTACGGAACGCTCAGCTATTTCTCCTACCGCGACCTCACCTTCCGGCTGGCGGACGTGCGCGTCGAGCAATTCCGGAACCTTTTCTATAAGGGCTTTGCTTTCCAGGCGTTCCCGCTCGGGAATGCCCTACTGTTCCAGGGGAACCTACTGGCGGTTCAGCTCATCCTGGGGCCAACGGCGGTGGCGCTTTTCGGTACCGTGAGGACCCTGGTACGGGTACTGAACCAGGCGCTCGAGGTGGTGAGTAAGTCCATCTGGCCGGAGCTCAGCTACCTCTTCGGAAAGGGGAATACCGATGGTATCCGCAGCCTGCACCGACTGGGGGTCGGCCTCTGCGTGGTGTTGGCCGTGGCCGGGGTTATCGGCCTGGCTGCCTTCGGTCCGTTTCTGTATGATCTCTGGGTGGGCGACAGCATCGCGCTGTCCTTCTCCCTGCTGCTCTTTTTTCTGCTGCCCATTCCCTTCAATGCCCTCTGGCTGACGAGCAGTACGGTCCTCATGGCCTGCAACCGGCACCAGGGGCTGGCCCGGCGTTACGTACTGGCTACCGCCCTGGCTACCATCGGCTGCGCGGGGCTGACCTGGCTCATGGGACTGCGTGGGGCGGCCTTCTCTACCGTGATCGCCGATCTGATTTTGATTCCGTACGTGCTGCATCACGCCCTCATTCTTTCCGAAGATAGCTTCGGTTCCTTCCTGGCCGGTACGGTCGCCGAACTGCGAGCAACGGCCCAAAAACTACTCAGTCGCTGGCAGACCACATAAGCTCACTCATGAAAGTTACCTACACTTCTCCGAATCGTTCCCACCACTATCCCTACGCGGAGCAGCTCCACCAACTGGGGCACCTACATGCCTTCGTGTCCGGATTTAGCCGCCTAAGCCCCCGGGCTCCGCTGCCGGCGGTAGGGGATAGGATGAAGCGCCACGATGTATTGCAAACCCTGATGCTGTTGAGCAATCGCCTGCGGGCCCCCATGCCGGTCACGGAGTGGCTGATGGCCCGCTCCGACCGCAGACTGGATGCGGCATCCTACCCCTGGGCCGCGGAATCGGATGTTTTTCTGTTCTACCGCACCGAGGGCTTCCACACCACCCAACGGCTCCACCGGGAGGGGGCGGGTACCCGCTGCGTGATGGAGGAGGTAAATAGCCACGTTACCTACGCCAACGCCATCCTTCGCGACGAGTACGAAAAACTCGGTCTTTCGAGTCCCTACCGGATGGACTACGACTACGACCTGCGGCTGCGTACCTACGCGAGCGCCGACTTCATCCTGACCCCCTCCGAATTCGTGAAGCGCTCTTTTCTCGAGCAGGGCGTACCGGAAGAGAAGCTGCTCAAGGTCAATTTTGGCTTCCGCACCTTCGAGAGCAAAACCGACCGACAGGTGGAGGTGGATACCACCTTCCGGGTACTGTACGTGGGGCAGATCAATTACCGAAAGGGATTGCGCTACGCCCTGCGGGCCTTTGCTAAATTGAAGCATCCGAACAAGGAATTCGTCATCGTGGGGCCCGAAACCAAGATCACCGGCCTGGAAAAAACCACCGTCCCCGACCACGTCACCTTTACCGGAGTGCTGAAGGGGGACGAGCTTATGCGGGAGTACCAACGGGCTACGATTTTCGTACTGCCGAGCCTGGAGGAGGGCCTGAGTCTGGTACAGGGTGAAGCCCTTTCCTTCGGCCTTCCCCTGTTGATTACGACCAATACCGGCGGCGACGACCTGATCACCGACGGTACGGAAGGCTTCATCGTACCCCCCGCGGATGACGAAGCCCTCCACGAAAAGATGCAGGAAATGGCCGACCGCCCCGACCTGGTCGCCGGTATGGCCCACCGGGCCAAGCTGGCGACCGACCGCCTCGGTAGCTGGGAGAAAGCCGGCGAGAATCTGGCCCGGGAACTTCAGCGCACCCTATGAACCCGACCGTTTCCATACCGGCACGGCCCGACGTCGAAACCATCCGGCAGCAGCGCAAACTGGCCCTGTTCTGCACCATCGTGCAGTTGTTAGCCGTGGTGTTCTTTACCTCCTGTTGGTTGCTTGCCCCCGATTCCAACGGGGTGGCGGTCAGTGCCGGCTACATCGCCATCGCGGCCTCCCTGGCCCCGCTCGGCTTTATGGTCTACCAGCGGCGGTTACCGGTGCTATTCAACGGGCTGTTCGCCATTAATCTGGCGCCGATCTGGTTTTTGTTTCTCGAGTCCATCCTCCCGGGTTACGATGCCTACGAGCACATCGCCCCGGTGTACCGACTGGAAGCCTTCGCCTGGACGGCCGCGTTTTTGTTTATGGTCAACGCGACGTATTTGATCCTCAAGCAACCGCTAACGAAGTCGGCCATTCACCGGCTGGGATTCGTCCGCCATCTCAGGCCATCCGCTAACTTTTATTTCTACGTTACCCTCTTCACCTTCACCGTGCCGCTACTGGCATTCCTGGTGTACTACGGCTCCCCGAATATCCTGTGGACGGCCATTGCGGGGGGGAGGTCCGGCGGCGGGTCGGCCGGGGGCTTACTCATTCAGAATTCGGTGGGCGATGCGAGTTCCCTGATGCTGCCCATCAATTTTATTTGGCAGATCACGCCCTGTTTCGGCCTGCTTACCTTCCTGCGTTCGGGGGAAGGCTGGGATGCCAAGTCGCTCATCGCGCTACTACTTGGCTTCCTGGTCATCTTTGCCTTTTTCCTGAGCGGGAGCCGGGGCAATATGATGTACGTGGCCGCCCCCTACCTCTTCGGGCTGTTCTACTACAACTGGAACCGGGGCTTGAAGTTCTGGGTGTTCGCCGGTATGCTCTTCCTGGGGCTGGTCGGCGTGATGGAGCTTCAGGTACGCTTCCGGGGGAATCTACTGGAGGTGATCGCGGACCCCGAAGGTGCGGCCCGTAGGGCGGGGCTGGAATCCGCTACAACCATCGACGTGACCGAATCGCAGCGGGACAATAATATGTACCTGCTGTGTATGATCCTGAAGGGCTTCCCCGATAAGTACGAATTCGAGGGGTTTCACAACTTCTTTACGATCATCGCTAACCCCATACCCCGGGCCATCTGGCCGAGTAAACCCATCCTGGTCGGCTCCAAAGACCTCTCCTTCCAACCGCGGTGGGTGCTCGACGGGCCGCTGTTCATGGGTACGACCAGCCTGTCCTATTCCGTGATCGGGGAAGCGTACAAAAATAAGGGCCTGTTTGCCCTGTTCATCTATGCGGTGATCTACGCCGTATTTCTCCTCTACTTCGATGCGCTGAGCTACTTCACCAGCGAAAACGAATCACTGGTGGTAGCCATATCCAGCCTGAGTATCTTCCTCGGGTTCTGGGGCTTTCGATCATTTTTTGCCTTCATCACCTTTCTCTATCCCCTGTTGATCCTGATCGCCTTACTCTGGGGGATGGCCCTCTGGGACGGTCGGCGAACTTCCCTCAACCGATAATGTATGCGTAAGATCGACCTGGTACCAGGCATCTCTTCTTCCGTCTTAGGCTTCGGCTGTGCCCCCATCATGGGTAATGTAAATGCCGATACGGCCGCCCGCGCTATTTCCGTGGCGCTGGACCGGGGGGTGAACCACTTCGATATTGCCCGCTCGTACGGATACGGTCGGGCCGAAAGCTTTTTGGGCGATCAGCTCCGGTCCGCCAGGCCCCGGGTGGTAATCGCCAGCAAGTTCGGTATTCGCGCCAATTGGAAAGCCAGCATCATGCGCCCGGCCAAGCCAATTCTGAGGATGCTGAGGCGACGGCGCCCCGCCCCGGCTACCGCCGAAACCGCGCCCCCCGTCGAAGGGAGGTTCAACCCCCTCATGGGGCAGCTGTTCGACCGGGTCCCCCTGCGGGCGAAGAACCTGCGGGCCAATCTCGAAGAGTCCCTGACGGCCCTGCGCACCGACTACCTGGATTACTTATTCGTTCACGAGTCAGACCACCGGATCGAGCGCTGGGAGGAACTGCTCCGGGAAGCCGATCGGCTCAAGCAGGCCGGTAAGATCCGTGCCTTCGGCATGACCTGCATGCAGCACCACCGTCATTTGCACGCCGACTACCTCCACCTATTCGACGTGCTGCAGACCAACGTACCTACCGAACGCGAGGCCTACGACCGACTGGTGGCTGGCGGTACGGGCGGTCACGTATTCTATTCCCCCATGCAGGCCCCGCTGCCCGGTCTGAGCCCCCCCGAGAAACTCTCCCGCCTGGCGACGGATTTACCCGGAAGCATCATTCTCTGTTCGATGTTCAAGCCCCGCCACATTATCGAAAATGCCCGGGTGGTGACGGCCGTTCATTCCCGGTAAGCGGATTGACCCCGCACCCGCGCGCCGCCGCCCCCTCAGCGCTCCCGCCAGTTCGCCCGAATCTCGACCGTAGGTAGTTCCACGGCCCGCCCCCCACCGCGTACGTGTAGGTACAGGCGGGGCTGCCATCCACCGATTCCCGTAGGCGTGTAGAGGCCCGGCCGGGACAGGGGTACGGAAAGTAGCTTCCCCCCTCCATCCCCACTCAGGGTAAGGGTGCCGGAACCGGCGGAAGTCACCCTCGCTTCCAGGCTCAGTAGGTCGGCGTAGAACGGGATCACCATTTCCTTTCCGTCACTCCGCAGCGACCGGCTGTCAATCGTCATGGTATGTGTTTCCCCGGCGGGGGCCGTATTACCACTCCACCGTAAGCAATCCGGAGACCAGAGCGGCCGGCCATCCGCGACCCGGTGCCCCCCCCGGTCGATAATTTCCCGGAAGGAACTCCAGTACCACGTTTCCCCCGGGCAGGGCGGGTCCCAATCTCCCCGCACCAGGTACGCGCCCCGGCCACCGTTGCGACTAGGATCGAAGGAGATTTCGGTGATCAGCCCCCCCTTGGTGCCGTGTTCCTCCACGATGCGCGTCCGGCCCGCCTCGGCGGTGTAAGGGATTTTGGTGGCCAGAGGGTGCAGGCGACCGCGGAAGGGGATCTCGATGTCCGATCCGTCCACCCGTTCGATCTGGTAGTGCTGCCACCCCCCGAGGTCGATGTGGTGTTCGTGGGCCGAAGTCGCTCCGCCCGCAAAGGTGATGCGGTCGAGCACGACCCGCCGCACGGGGTTGCCCGAGGGGTGGGAGGCCAGGCTCGGGTAGAAGGTGTCCGGTCGGTCCCCCGCCCGAATAAGCGTGTTGCGAATCTCCAGTTCCCGGGGGTTGATCACCAGTTTGTCTCCGAACGTACAGTCTTCTAACAGTAAGCGCTCGGTGCCGGTAGGTCCGACGAGCCCCCCGGCGAAATCGCAGTCCGCGAGTCCGACCGTCCCGTTCAGCTGGTCTACCTCCGATCCCCCCCGGTGCCGCAGACCGGTAAAGGTAGCCAGGCGGTTCTCCGTGGGCCAGAAGTAGCCCGATTCGGAGCGGGAAGAACCGGTGAAGTGCAACTCCCCGGCCGGAAACTGCACGTTGCCCCCCACGCCGCCGGTCGAGTCACCCCAGACTACATCGTGAAACTCGGCGTAGGCGCAGTACACGTAGTCGGGCCGGTCCAGGTTGATGATGGCCGGTACGGTAAGGCTATCCCCCTCATCGCCGTAGGCCAGCGGCCAGATGTCGGTGGGGTAGTCGTAGCGCAGGGCGTGCTCCAGGCTCAGGGTGGCGCCTTCCGCGGCGGTGACGGTGTGCCATTCGTAGTAGCGGGCGCCGGGCGGGTAATTCAGTCCCGTCTGATCGTAGGAAAAGAGGAGGATGCGGTCGCCGGCGGAAAATCGACGGGCGTGGTCGGCGGAAAGTAAGCGGATTTGTTGCGCGGACGCGGGTGCGGAGTGGATGGGGGAACCGGGAGCGTCGGATTTCCTGCCCCGGTAGATGAGCGTATTGCCCTGGAATATATCCCCCGGCCAGATCGGGCGGTGGAAGATCTCGTCATCACCGGTATAGATGCTGCGAAAGGTAGTCGGGCCACCCACCACCGTGAAGCGGCGTACCCCGGACAACCAGCGGTTGTCGGAAGCTAGCACCTCGCCCGGGGGGAAACGGAGTTCCCAGTGCCGGTCGCTGCCGATGAGGTCGCGGCGCATCCGCATCAGAGCCAGTGCGTTGTCGGTTCGGCCGTCGGCGGCTATCCCGTAGGCTTCCGCTACGTCAATGTTAGATCGGGCCATTCCGAAAGGTAGGGCCTGGGTCGTACTTTAGCCACATGCACAAGAGTGGATTCGTAAACATCGTCGGCCGGCCCAACGCCGGAAAATCAACGCTGATGAACGCCCTGGTCGGCGAGCGTATGAGCATCATCACCGCCAAGCCGCAAACGACGCGCCACCGCATCATCGGCATCCTGACCGAGCCCGACTGCCAGATCGTGTTCAGCGATACCCCCGGCTACATCGAGGAGGCCGGCTACCGGATGCAGGAAAAAATGAACGGCTACGTCAACTCCGCCTTCGAAGACGCCGACGTGATGCTCTACCTCGTCGACCCCCTGGAAGACCACCGCGAGGAGGACCTCCTGATCGGCAAGCTGCGAAAACTGGATACCCCCCTGTTCCTGGTCTTCAATAAGCTCGACCTGACGGACGAAGGGCGGATCAACGAACTGGAACGGCAGTTCAACAAGTGGCTACGCCCCCAGCAAATTTTTGCCATTTCGGCCCGGGAGGGATTGGGGATTGGCGGTCTGCTCGACGCGATCAAGTCCGCCCTGCCCGGGGGGCCGGTCTACTACCCCGTAGACCAGCTGACGGACCGCTCGGAACGCTTCTTCGTCAGTGAAATTCTGCGCGAACAGATCCTGGAGCAGTACCACCAGGAGATCCCCTACAGCGTCGAGATTGAAATCGAAACCTTCGAGGAAACCGAAACGAAGGACGGTCAGAAACTGGCCCGTATCAGTGCCGTGATCTACGTAAGCCGGAAAACGCAGAAGCCGATTTTGATCGGGAAGGGGGGAAGTAGCATCAAACAATTGGGGACACGGGCGCGAAAACGGATGGAAGAGTTCTTAGGGCGGAAGGTATTCCTGGAGACACACGTCAAAATCCGGGAAGACTGGCGGGATGACGAGCAGTGGCTGCGGCGGTTCGGCTACGATCGGTAGCGGACCTTCGGGCGTCCGCCAGGTCCCCGGTGAGTCCGGAATGATTGACGCTGCGAACCTGCGGTAGTACCGCTTACGTTGACGAAGTAGACCAAAAACCAGACGTACCTATGGCCAGCAGCGCCACCACCACCGACCACGACAAGATCAAAAACTGGATCGAGCGCCACGATGGCGTCCCCTCTGTAATCGACAACGATGGCAAGACAAAGGTGCTCCGCGTACACTTTCCCGACGCGAGCAGCGATGATGAGCAATTCGATGAGGTGAGTTACGAGGAATTCTTCAAAATCTTCGACGATAGTAAGTTGGCCTTCCTGCACAGCACGGATGGCGACAGTACCTTCAACAAATTCGTCAGCCGCGACTGACCCCCCCCCCGACCCCTTTACCCCCTTACCCCTTCACCCCTTCTGCATGCCAAACGCCACCACCACTGACCACGATACCATTAAAGCCTGGGCCGACAAACACAACGGCGTGCCCGGGGTGATCGAGGAGGCCACCACGGCCAACGACAGCCGGCCCCTGGCCATCATCTGGCCCGAAAATCGTAGTGATCAGAAGCTTCGGGAAATCAGCTGGGATACCTTTTTCGACCACTTCGAGCTCCGGCAACTGGCCCTGGCCTACGATACCACCGACAACAAAAAAGCCTACGAATTCGTCACGCGAAGTTAGGGCGTGGGGTGCCGCCACCGGTCGGCCCAACTGAAGTGCATCCGGGTAATGTGCAGCTTCTGCTGCTCCAGGTATTCCAGGAAGTAGGTGGCGGCGGGGGAGAGTTGTTTCCGCTTCATCCAGATCAGGTGCCAGGTGGTGGTGACCGGCAGACCCTCCACGGGGATGATCTGTAGGGTTCCGTTTTCCAACTCGTCGCGTAAGCCGATGAGTGGCAGGATGGAGTAGCCCATACCGGCGAGTACCGCTTGTTTGACGGCCTCGTTGCTCGCCAGTTCGAGTTTTTTCTGCACGGGAACGTCCACTTGCTGCAGGTACCGCTCCATAGTGGCCCGGGTACCCGATCCGGCTTCCCGGTAGATGAGGGGGAGCTCGGCCAGTATCTGGGCAGGATAAGTTGGCTCGGGAAATTCGCGACCGGCATTGCCCACCAGAAAAAGCTCGTTGGCCAGTAGGGACACCCCATCCGTGTCGAGCCGCTCGGGGAGGATGGATACTAGGGAAAAATCCACTTCATTGGCTTCCAGGCTTTCGATCACCATGGCCTTGTTGGTCACGTCCACCTGGAGATTGATGCCGGGGTGCTCGTTCATGAAATCCACCAGGTAGAACGGCATCACGTACTTGCCCGTAGAAACGATACTGAAGCGGAGCCGCCCGGTGAGCAGCCCCCGGAAGGAGTTGGCCTGAAAGGAAATAGCCTCCGTTTCCGCTACGATCCGCTCGGCGGAGTCGGCTACCCGCCTGCCGAACTCCGTAATGTGAATCCGGCGACCCACCACCTCGGTCAGGGGAATATCGAACTGGTTCTGTAAGTTCTTCAACTGGGCGGACACCGCCGGCTGACTGAGGTGTAGGCTTTCGGCGGCCTTGGTGACGCTACCCAACTGAACAATTTGTAGAAAAATACGGAGCTGATGCAGCGTAAAGTTCATAAATGTTGTTGATGATCCGCATTACAAATATAGATAAATACTTATGATAGATTGCCTATATCTTTGGATCACCGTGAGCAGTTGCTAAACGCGCTTATAGCAACAGCTGCTGACCTAACTACTACACCATTTTTACCATCACTGGGACGTTGCGCTGCGAGGGAATAATTCCTTCGCAGTTTTTTATTTCGGGGGTAGGCGATCTTCCTTGGCGTACTCCCGCCCCACGGCCGCGACGACGGTTTCCCGGTTCAGCTCTTGCGCTCCCCGCGCAACGGCCTCGTAGGTACAGTGGCGGAGGATATTCGCGATGTGGGCCCCGGTCAGGTCGTAGCGTCGCGCCAGTCGTTCTACGTCCAGGTCCGGGGCGGGGGGCAGGGCGGTCGGCCAGATGGTACGCCACAGCCTGAGCCGTTCCTCTACCGACGGCAACTGGAAGGGAACGATGGCCTCGAAGCGCCGCGTGAAGGCCGCGTCCATATTCCGGCGGTGGTTAGTAGCCAGAATACACAGACCGTCGTAGTGCTCTACCCGCTGCAGGAGGAAGCTGGTCTCCTGGTTGGCGTACTTGTCGCGGCTCTCCTTCACCTCCCCCCGTTTGCTGAACAGGGCATCGGCTTCGTCGAAAAAGAGAATCCACCCCTTATGCTCGGCACGGCTGAAGAGTCCGGCCAGGTTCTTTTCTGTCTCCCCGATGTATTTCGAAACGACCATGGACAGGTCCACCCGGAAGACGGGCCGTTCGGTCACCTTTCCGAGCAGGGCGGCCGTGAGGGTCTTGCCCGTACCGGGGGGGCCGTGGAAGAGGGCGCGGTATCCCCGGCGGTTGTGGCGGCCGTAGCCATCGCTGCCCGAGACTACTTCGCGGTGATCCAGGTAGTGGCGGAGGTAGTCAATCTCGGCGAGGCTCCGCTCGGGCAGGACGAGGTCGCTCCAGTCGAGTTCCGTTTCCAGCCGCTGGGCGGGGAAGGCCGGAGAAAAGGCAGGCAGGCTGCTGCGGCCGTAGAGGATGCGGTCCACGAAGTCGGGGTCAGCGACGAGCTGTCCGGCCATGGGAGGTTCGCCGGGGGGCGGGGGGAGGAGGCGGAGGATGCCGTCGCGGGCAAACCAGTGATTTGGCCCGAAGAGAGTCGCCGTCCCTACCCGCTGGTGTAGATCCTTCCCCGCGATGAGGAATTGCACTAACTCCCCGGTCGGGAGGAACCCCCGGTGCTGCTTCCCCCGAAATCCACCGATCCCCGGGTGGTGCTGGCCCGCCGCGAAGTGCTTCCCGAACAGATCGTCGAGAAATGCCGGGCGAATGGTCGGAATCAACGCCACTAATAGAGTGACGAATTCCCGGTAGTCGGGCCGGTACCGGTGCAGGAAGCAGTAGAGGGGGGAGCCATCCTCCACCAGATCGGGCGGGTCGACGGTCAGTCCCTCCGACTGCCCTAAATACAGCCTGATCCGGGCTTCCGCCAGGCGGGCGAGGTAATCCAGGGCGTGCTCCAGATTCTTATGTCTATTCCGTTCGGTCACGGCTGCGGTTCAGTTTGCGGTAGATGGGGGCCGTAGTCGAGAAGTAATCCACGGTAGGTTCCACCTGAAAATTATCGGGGTCAGCCGCCCCGCCCAGCACATAGGGTTCCCGCGCCGCCAGGATCTGGTCGGGAAGCAGCAGGGGGGAAGCCGGTGTTTTCCAGGCCCGGTATACCGTATCGTCCAGGAAGTGCGTCAATTTTCCCTCGGGCAAATAATTTCCAATGGTATTACCAAAAAGCCGGTCGCCGCTGGTTGTATAGGTCAGCAGGAGGGGGGAAAGTACCCCAACTCGGCTAGCCATACCCGCAGTTGCCTCCTCCTCGGTGACAAGTAAAACTCCGTGAGCGTTGATCCCAACCACCCGGCGATTTTTAGCATCGGGGAGTAAGAAGGCCCATTGCTCCAGGATCGAATCGAGCGCCCCGATCCCCTCACCCCAGAGGTAAAGAAAGCCGTCCATAAAGTGACCGGCCCCGATCTCCCCGGCCAGCGGTTTCCAGCCCAGTTCGTGCCAGGAACGACTGAAGTGGAAGCCCACTTCCGTAGCGGGGGAGGGCGCTCCGAACCGATTGTGGAAAGCTTGGCCGACCATGGACATAGGCTACGATTATATTCTCCTTAATTTAACCTTCATTCGCCAGATGCCCCAACCTTCGGGCTTCCGGGCCTGCCGTACCCGCTGCTCCAGGGTGTCGATACGGGTCGACCACAGGGAGCCAATACTCCGATTGACGTTAGATGAGCCGACGAAAGGCTGTAATTCGGCCAGGTAGGCCTGCCAGGCGGACTGGTCGGCACCGGCGGGTGGTTTCGTCACCCGGGCCACCGGGGGGATCTCCCCGAACCCGCCGGCAATCTGGTCGGCATTATGCAGCACGTCCGCCCGCCGGAATATCGCATCCCAGCCGGTGGCGGTGCCGCGCAGTTCCCGCAGGACGGCCCGTACGCCCGCCCGGTTCTCACGCCGCCACTTGGATTCGGTGCCGAAGCGACCGGTCACCAGTTCGATATCGGTGAAGTCGGGTGGGGGGCCCGTCAGTGGCTGCCCGGGTGCCGGAATACGGGCCTCCAGTTCGGTGATCGCCTGCTCGTAGCGAGACTTGCGGGAGCGGGCACGTACCATGGCGGCCTCGGCACGCTCTTTCAGTAGCGTAAGGGCTACCCGCGCCTCCTCGTCGTCGATGGCCGTCAGGCGGGTAGTGTCCAGCGCGTAGGCATTCCGGTGCAGGATCCACTGGTCGATCAGCAAACGGTTTATGCCCCCCTGCTGCAATTCGAGCTGGCGGTCGTATTCGGTATGGATGGCCGTCGAGTTGCCCAGTTGCTGGGGGAAGGTGACCTCGATCTCGTCGATGTCCTCCGGGGCATTCGTAGCGAGGTGAGCGAAGGAAACCGCGACTGTCGGATCGAGCTCGCGCAGCGCGGTGCGCAGCGCGTTCATCCACTCCCCCAGTCGGGCGGCCTGTTCGGACAGGATGCGGTCGTTAGTTACCGCTACGTTCTCGATCGTTTCCACCAGTGGGCCGAGGGTATTGAGCAGCCGACTGAGCATCGTAAGACCGTGGCCGTGGTGAGTCCTGCCAAGGGGGCCATTCTGAAGGGATGCAACCTCCCGGAGCAAATTTTCACCCCGAAGCCGGACGCTGAGCTTGTCGTCACTCCCCTTGCAGATGGTGATCTGCAGCACCGGCGTGCTACTCGACCCACTTTCCTCCCGAAAGGGTGCCCCCCCTTCGAATATATCGAACAGGCGGCCCAAACCGGTCGTCATTTGGGTTTCCAGTTCTTCTACCTGGTCGTCTTCGCGGGCGGCCCGCTCCTGCTGTTCCTCATTTTGGGGTTCCCCCTCCGCGGCATCCCGGGCATCATCTGCTTCTTGGGCTTCCCGGAGGGTGATCCCGTTCTGTTCGCTTACCGTGTTCAACAATGTTTGGGCGTCGCCCCGTACCGATTCGTCCAGACTACCTACCCGACCGTTCCACCGGTTGAGGAGAGTCGATAGCGGAGTAGGTTGGCTGGCCACCATTACCTCCACCCCGCTCCCGGCGGTATCGATCCATAGCCGGTGGCCCTCCCCCCCCGCCGAAAACCGTACCGTCTTTCCCACCTCATCGTCCAGTGCACCTGCGTCCGCGCCCTCCTCCTCGTCCGCGCCCCCGATCCCCAGCGACTGCAGCAGCGCCCGGGCCCGCGCCACCAGGAACCCGATGGCCGAATCGATGGCCGACAGCACCATGGCCTGAAAGCCGCCCACCACTTCGGCGATTTTTTCCGGCAGGTCGCCCAGTCCCAGGAAGCCGGCGATGAAGTCGATCACGGGCACCAGCATCCCGGCCAGGGCCCGTTCCGTTTTTTCGGCCATGCCGGCGATGTTTCCGGCGATGATGTCGACGATGCCGTTGACCACCGTCTCGACCAGGGTGAAGATGCGGGCCGCGTTCTCAAAGACCCACTTCAGGACCTTGTAGATCGCCTCCATGGCCTGAAAAATGGCCCCCACCGGATTGAATAGCCCCAGAATGCGCACCGTGGCGATACTCACGATGGCCTCGACCATGTAGGACACCGCCGCCTCGATGATGGTGTTCATGATTTGGGCCGGGTCCAGCCGCTCCTTGATCATCTCGAAGATGCCCCCCGGCCCTTCCTCGATCAGCAGGGT
The DNA here is from genome assembly GCA_964594535.1 of uncultured Lewinella sp. Taxonomy (GTDB): domain Bacteria; phylum Bacteroidota; class Bacteroidia; order Chitinophagales; family Saprospiraceae; genus Neolewinella. The sequence continues at coordinate 4,186 of CAZQNE010000004.1, read as the reverse complement.
GATGAGCTCGTAGGCTTTTTCGAGCAGTTCGACGTTGCGCTCGCCCACGTGGCGGACCAGAATGATGCGAATGTTGGGCCAGGTGATGCCCATGACCTGCAGGAAAAAAGTGATGATGCTCTTCAGGCTGGTGTCCGGCGGCAGCTCCACCCCCACGGTGCCCATGGCCGAGAAGAGCCAGTTGATGAAGCCCGACAGCAGGTGACCGAAAAAGTTGCCGAAGAAGTTGTCGAAACCCAGCCGCAGCGCCGCCAGCAGGTTACTCCCGAAGCCTACCGGATCGTCGGCAATGTCCTGGGCCGCCTGTTCGATTTTGACCAGCAGTGCCCAGAAGGCCGGCGGCGCGATGCCCACCATGGCCAGCAACCCGTTGATCAGGAAGCGCACCGGGTCGTCCCGGAATTCCTGGATGGCGTCGGCCACTTTCTGGATGGCCCCCTTGGCGGCCTCCCGCAGGGCGTGGATGCGTTCGCGGGCCTCCTGCACGGCGTCGCCGGCCTGAGCTACGAGGTCGTCCGTAAAGTTTTGCTGGGTGTCGTGGACGTTGTCCCGCAGTTCGTTCAGTTGCTGGTCGAAGCCAGCCTGCTGTTCGCTGGCCCACCCCTGCAAACTTTCCGGCAGCTGGCTGAAGATGGTCTCGATTTGCCGGTCGGCATTGTCGATGATCTCCTCGCAGGCCAGCACGATGCCGTTGACGTAGGTGCTCACCCGGCGGATCAGGGCGCAGATGTCGCGGCCGAAGGTGCGCTCGGCGCGGGTGTAGATGTCGGTAATGTAGGTCGGTAGGCCGGCCACGTCGTCCCAGAGCGAGACCACGGCCCCGTCGATACCCTCGTGGCGCTCGTCCACCAGCCGCTTGGCTTCCTGCAGTTCGGTGTCGAAGGCGGTGGCGATCAGGTCCTTACCGGTATTCCACATTTCCATGGCGGTGGTCACCATGGGTTCCAGCTGGTCGTTGACGGCGTCGCGGGCGGTGGTGTAGATGGTTTCGGCGGCGGTGGCGGCGGCCAGGCGCTGTTCTTCCTCCGAGCCGGCCAGGGCGAGTTGCTGGCTGAAGGTTCCGGCTACCGTACCGCCGCGGCTGGCCTCCAGGGCGGCCAGGGCGCTGGCTTCCACGCCCCGCATGGCTTCTTCGCTGCTCGCGATGGCCTCCTCCTGTTCGCGCAAGACCTCGGCGGGATCCCGGGCGGCTACTTCCTCGAGTTCGCCCATGCCGGAGCGGGCCTCGGCTACGGGGCCGGTATCGATCAGTCCGGCGACCTCGCTGTCCATGCCGGCTTCCTCGATCAGGCCCTGGGTGGCGGCTACGTCGGCTTCCAGGCTCACGTCCTCGGCGGGTACGGCGGGGGGCGTAGCGGCACTGGCATTGACGGCGGGAGTGGGTACGCTGGCGGGGGTGTCGGGCAGGGGGGCGCTCAGCTGCTCGGGGGTGCCCTCCGGGGGGGCGTTGACGTTTTCGTATTCCCCGGCGGCCTGGTTGCTCTCTTCGGTGATGTCGTCATTCAGGGCGGTCCCGACTTCCTGGGCCTGGGTTTCGGGGTCGGTCTGCCGTAGGCTATCCTCATCTACCGGGCGGCGGTTCTCGATGGCGTCCTGGATGTCGTCGCAGAGCTGCTCGATTTCCGGGCTGGGGGTGGGTTGTTCGCTCAGGGCGGCGGTCAGGGCACCCTGGGCGCGGGAGGCGGTTTCTTCGGTGGGTTCGTCGACGTGGGCGCGGGCGGCCTGCATACTGTCAGTGGCGGGCGGCAATGTGGCGTTGGCGGTACCGGCATCGCTCATCTGGCGGGCGGCGCGGCGGGCTCCGGACTGGCTCTGGGTTTCCAGTTCGGGCGGCGGGGGCGGAATGATGAGCTCCACCACCACGGGTTCGGGGGCGGGTGGGGCGAGCTCGACTTCGGATGCTTCGGGCTCGGCAACGACTTCGCTTTCCGTTTCGGGGGGCGCTACGGTAGGGGCGGGCGGGGACGCAGGTGCCGGGCGGATGGGACGCACGGTAGCTTCCCGCCGTGGAACAAGGGGGTCGGGGTTCCGCAGCGATTGCGGAACGGGTGCCGGTGGCCGGGGGATACGTAGGCGCTCCCTCATCGCCAGTCTACTTGTAGCAGCTCGTCCATCCACGGGCTACGGACGGGCGTAATCGACCAGGGCAGCCGGTCCAGTAGCAGATCATGGGGGCGTTCCTCTACGGTTAGTCGCCAGCCGGTGGGTGCCCGTTCCAGTTTGCCGGGCCGTTGCAGGAATCCCTCCCGCAGGGCGGCGGGGCTCGTACTCCCCAGTACCGACCAGTGGTCGATCACGCCGCTAAGTACGTCGTCGGCTTCTATCCGGTCGCGATCCGCCAGTCGGTCGGCGGGGCGGAGCAGTTCGTCGGGATGCAGGCCCAGGAGGAGTTTGGTCAGCGGCAGCTCCCATTCCCGGCAGTCGGTGGTGCCGAAGGCCAAATAGTGCAGCAGGGTAGCCGCCCTTCCCAGCTCGTTCGGCCGTTCGGGGGAGGGGCGGCAGCCCACCCGTTCCAGGAGGTACTTCAGGTAGGGGTGCAGGAGCACGATACCGGCGTTTTCCGGGTACCAGGCGGGGGATAGCTCCGTAGTTTCATTCGAGCCCGGAGTAGCGGTTACTCGACTACTGGTGGGGGGCGACCCCCTTTTTTGCGCCTTCACCTCGGGTGTCATGCCCCTTTCCCCGTACCGAAGGGGTGCCAGTAAGTTCTCTATGCCCGTACTCTCGCCCGTGTGCGGTATTTCAGCCCCGTCCCGGACATCGGATGTCGGGGCCAGGTCGAAGATCGCCGTCAGAACGTTTTCCGGTAACGCACGTAGCCGCTCCCGGGCCGTAGCACTACTGCGCGCTAGTTTTACGAACGCTAGCCAGTCCGTCGGGGTCCACTCCCGGAAGGAAGCGGGTAATTTCATCAGCCATTCCGCCGGCCTCCCGACCGACCAGTGCATATTTCCGGTGCGCAGGAAGTGGAGGAATGCCGCCGAAGCCGGAACCTGCGCGGCACTAGCCTGGTCCGCACCCAAATCCGCCAGCGCACGGCTTAGCGCCCGCGCGAACTGCCCGCCAAAGTTTGCCTCCATCCGCTCGGCGTCGGCAACGGTCACCGTAACCTCAAGTCGTTCAATGCAGCGGTTGCTACCATCCTCGAAGCGGTCGAATACCCCTTCCATCGCCGGCAGCAACCGTTCCCGCTGTAGCTCTTCCAGACGATGGTGCCACCCCTTGCCGGAAGCGGGGCCGCCCAGTTCCAGTACGAGCGCCTGCCGGTGGATGTGGTGGCGGCCGCTCATCAGAGCCCGATACTATCGGTCACGATGGTGAAACAGCCGCTGTCGGGGTCGACGACCAGCAAACGGACCGGGGCCGACAAATCGTTGCCCGCAAACTGGGCGACGAACGATTCTTCGTTGGATACCGGGACGAGCGCGAAGCCAATCTCCCAGTAGGAAACCGTACCGTTCCCACCACTTACTTCCAACTGGCGGACGGGCCCCCGCCCGTCGATCGCTACGGTGACGTCCGGTTCGCGGCCCGTGCAGAGCGGCTCGTCCTCCCCGTTAGGCTCGCAACGATCGATGCGGAAGCGGTCGAAGGAGGGGGCCGTAGCTTCCGCCGTGCCGGGCTGATTGTCCAGTTCGAGGGAGGTTTCCACACGGGCTTCCCCGTTCGCGTAGGTCCAAATTCGCACCCGGGGCAGGGTGAAGTTTCGGTTACCGATGGCTTCGCCGTACTCCACCCGCACGACCAGTTCGTAGTGGTGGCACTCGAAGCGGTCGAGGGTCAGTCGGTCGAAGGAGGGGTTGGCGGCGTGAGCGAGCCGGAGCAGGGCACCCTCCGGCGGAAGTTGCAGTACGGGGTCGATATGGTCCCTCACGCTTTGCTCGATCCGCTCGGTGACGCTGCCCATCACGTTGTTGAAGTTGTTCTCGGTCAGCATCCGGTTGTTCCCGGCCAGGATGCGAGCGATGACCGCGTTGAGCTCGTTCCTGGCTTCCTGCTCCAGTTCGATGGTTTGCCCCTGTTCCGTAGTGACCGTGACGGAGGCTACCGTAAACTCGATGTCGCGGTACTCCGTGAATGGATTAGGCGGGCTCTGTAGCCAGAAGGGGAAACTCTCACGTATCGCCACGCCCCCGCAGGGGAGGATGTCGGAGCAGTTGGGTTCCGGGTTCGGTTCGGGCTCTGG
>CAZQNE010000003.1:48142-130170 GCA_964594535.1 uncultured Lewinella sp. | reverse complement strand
TACCTTAGATCGCATGCGCGCGAATTTGCTTTCTTGACTGACATAACCTCTAATGTACAATTGTTGATTGCGGTCGGGGGGCTGGGCGGCACTGCTCGCTACGCTCGTGGCTACCGCGCGTGTTTGCGGCGAGCACCTACCGCTAAAACGCGGGTGGCCTCGCCGCCCAAGCAGAGCCGCGAATTCCAAATTCCAAATTGGAAATCCGTAAATTGTAAATTGCTAATCCTACCTTCCCTTCGGCCGCCGCCGCTTACCGCCCCGGCTCATCATGCGGTGGCCCTGCTTGCCCATGCGCTGGGCGGCCTTCATCTGGCCGGACTGTTTGAGGGCGGTGTCCAGGGTGTCGATTTGCTCGGTGATCTGGGGGAGTTTGGAGCCGGTGTCCTTGGCGGCTTTGAGGTATTTCTTGGCGGCGGGGAAGTTGCGACGATTGGCCTCGATCTGCGCGAGCTGTAGTTTGAGCATCGCCTTCTCGTTCGCGGTGGGTACGTCTACGGCATCGGCCTGTTTGAGGTAGCCTTCGGCGGCGCTGAGATCCTTCCGGCTCAGGGCGATGGTACCCCGCATCATGTAGTAGAAGGCGCGATTGGCGCTGTAGAGCCAGTCGGGTTTAATGGTGAGATCGAGCAGCTTTTCGGCCCGGTCGAAATCCTGGACCTGTACGGCCTTTCCGGCCGGGCCGACGGTGCCCAGAAAGATATATCCGACGAGCAGTATGATACCGGCCAGTAGAAAGGGGAAGCCGTACCAAAAGCCGTACAGCACCCACAACAGGATGCCGCCCAGCACGCCCAGGGCGATCAGGGCAAAACGGATGTAGGGTGGAATGATGAACATGTTGAACTGTTTAGTTGGTGGTTACCCGTCGGACGGTTTTAAACCGTCCGACGGGTGTTGGAAGCACCGCACCTGCGCCCCGCCGCCCCAAGTTTACTCCAGGGATGCCTCGTACTGACGCTGCGCCCGCTTGGCCACGAAAATGCTGACTTCGTACAATCCGTACAGCGGTACCCCGATCAGGATTTGCGTAACCACGTCGGGAGGGGTGAGCAGGGCCGCCAGGATGAGGATACCGATCAGACTGTGCCGCCGGTATTTGCGCATCCCTTCGGCCGTAACCAAACCGAATTTAGCCAGGAAGTACACCACCACCGGAAGCTCGAAAATGAGCGCCGCCGGCAGGGTGAACATGACCATATAGCCGATCACGGACGCCATTTTGGGCTGGTTGACCGTGCCGCCCACCTCGAAGCCCATCAGAAAGTTCGTACCGAAGGGAGCCACGATAAAAAAACCAAAGGCCACCCCGATAAAGAACAGGACGGAGCAGATGAAGATGACCCCCCGGGTAGCCCGCTGCTCCTCCGGATACAGGCCGGGCCGCACGAAGGACCACATCTCGTAAAAAACGTAGGGGAAAGCCAGCACGAAGCCCCCCACGAAGGCCATCTTGACCGAGGTGATGAACTGCTCCCCGAACTCGGTGGCCTGCACCAGCACCTCCGGGGGGCGAAAGCAGAGGGCCCCACCGGTGCCCAGCCAGGCCGAAAGCCGGCAGAACATATCGTAGCTGGCAAAGTCCTGCCGCAGCGGACCGTACAGCACGTAGGTGAAGTACCAGTCATTGAACACGAAGAGCACCACCCCCGCGGCAAGGATGGCCACCAGGGCCCGCATCACGTGCCACCGCAGTTCCTCGAGGTGGTCGACGAAGGACATCTCCTTCTCCTCGATCGCTACGGGGCGGCCGTCGGTATCGTATTCCCAGGTGTCTACGTCCTGTTGGTCGAGTGGCATAGCGCGAAGGTACTACCTAGTTGAGTTGAAGTAAAAAGGGACGTACGGCCGCTTCGCTATAGTCCCACAGCCGGCGGGCCAGGGCCTCGTTGCGGGCCGAGGGAGAGGGTCGGAGCAGGCACTGGCTGGGATTGAAGTAGCGGCCCGAAACGGTGCGTACTTCGGGGCTGCTCGCCAGGTAGACGCTGGTATCCGCGCCCCGCTCGGGCCGGCGGGCGAAGGGCTTATAGAGCGACCAGACGGTTTTGGTGAGAATATTCGCTTTCTTATTGGCCAGGGAAGTGCCCACTACGCCGGGATGGAGGCAGTTGGTCGTGAGCTCATTGCCGTGGCGGCGATCCAGTTCCTTAGTGAAGAGTACGTTGGCCAGTTTACTCTGGGCGTAGGCCCCGGTGCCATTATAGGCCCTCGCCCCCCGTTCCCCCCGGAGGTTACCGAAGTCGATCGTTCCCTTGCGGTGCATGGCGCTGGATACATTGATGACGCGGCTACAGAGATTGGCGCACTGCATGGCGGGAATCAGGTTAAGCGTAAGCAGAAAGTGGCCGAGGTGATTTACCGCAAACTGCAGTTCGTACCCATCGGCACTCATTTCCAGGGTGTCGGTATAGAGGCCGGCGTTGTTGATCAGTACGTCCAGGCGGGGATAGTCCGCCAGGAAAAGTTCGGAGGCTTCCCGTACGCTCGTCAGGTCGGAAAGATCCAGCGGCAGGGTGTCGATGTGCTCGTTGCCCGTTTCCCTTACCAGCTCCGCGGCCGTGCGCTGGGCTTTCGTTTCGTCGCGGCAGGCCAGGACCAGGTGGGCACCCTTGTGAGCCAGGCGCCGGGCCGTGGCCCGTCCGATGCCGTCGTTGGCACCCGTTATGAGGACGGTTTTGTTCTGCATGCTGCGGTAGGTCCACTAAACGCCCGGGGGTGGGGGGAAGGTTGTGGCCGAAGACCGGGGGCGACCGGGGGCGGACACTTACCTTTGGTGGGTGCTGACGACCGACTCCCTCACGTATCGCTTCCCCGATGGCGGCCAATCGTTTTCGTTTCCCGACCTAGGCGTGGGCGCGGGGGAGGCTGCCCTGCTCCTGGGGCCGAGCGGGTCGGGGAAATCGACCTGGTTGCATTTGCTCGCCGGCGTGCTGACCCCGGCCTCCGGCAGCACGGTACTCGACGGAACGGATTACGCCCGACTGCGGGGGGGGGGGCTCGACACCTTCCGGGGGCGCCATATTGGGCTGGTTCTGCAGCGGTCCTACTTCCTGGAAGCCCTCACGGTATCGGAGAACCTGGCCGTGGCCCGCCGTATGGCCGGACAACCCGCCGACCCCAACCTTCAGCACGTGCTACTCGACAAGCTGGGTATCGCCCGCTACGCCGACCGCCGCCCCCAGACCCTGAGCATCGGCCAGCAGCAAAGGGTGGCGATCGCCCGGGCACTGGTCAACCGTCCGAAATTACTCCTGGCCGACGAGCCCACCAGTGCACTGGACCGCGCCAATGCCGACCGGGTGAGCCGACTGCTGCGGGCACGGGCGGGGGAACTGGGAGCGGCCCTGCTGGTGGTCACCCACGACGAGCGCCTGCGTTCGGACTTCGATAACGTCACCGAACTCGCCCCCGCCACCGTTTAAGTCCGCCGCATGTCCCTGTTCCGTCTCGCCCTCCGCAATTTACTTTACCGACCCTGGACGACCGCCCTGAGCGTCATTCTGGCCGCACTAGGGGCCGGGCTCATCAGCCTGATCCTGCTACTCAACTGGCAGCTGGAGCAGCAGTTCGACCGCAATCTGGCCGGCATCGACCTGGTCGTGGGGGCCAAGGGCAGCCCGCTGCAACTCATGATGTCGAGCATGTACCACATCAGCTCGCCCACCGGCAACGTAGCCCTGAAGGACGCCAGGCCCTTCCTCAACCCCCAGCATCCCTATATCGCCCGGGCCGTTCCCCTCTCCCTGGGCGATAGCTACCGGGGGCGGCGGCTGGTCGGTACGCGGCCCGTCTTTCTGGAACTCTACGGCGCTGAAGTAGCGGAGGGCGAAATGTGGTCGGAGGTGATGGACGTGGTGGCCGGAGCCAGTGCTGCCCGGGAGCTAGATCTTCGGGTTGGTGATACCTTTCGCAGCAGCCACGGACTGGTCGAGGACGATGACCTCACCCACCGCGACGCCCCGCCGTTCCGGGTCACCGGCATACTGGCCCCTACGGGTACGGTGGCCGACCTTGTTTTGCTCACCCCGGCGGAAAGTCTCTGGGCCGTTCACGATACCCACGATCATGGGGAGCACGAACATGAAGAAGGGCACGAACACGGGGCTTCCTACGATATACACCAACCGCTGACTGAGTACAACGACGAGTCCATCACCTCCCTGCTCCTCACCTTTAAGGGGAATAGCGTGGCCAGTCTCAATATGCAGCGCGGCATCAATGAAAATACCCAGATGCAAGCCGTTACCCCCAGTATTCAGTTGGCGGAGTTGTACGCTACCGTCGGGCAGGGGGAAGAAATTTTGCGGCAGTTGGGGTACGTTATCGTCGGGGTAAGTATCCTGAGCATTTTCATCGGGCTGTACGGTTCGCTCGATCGCCGGCGGGGGGAGTTGGCCCTGTTGCGTAGCCTCGGGGCGGGGCCGGGGAAGTTATTTACCCTCTTACTGCTGGAAGGGGTGTTGGGCGCGGTCGCAGGTGCGGTGTTGGGACTAGCGTTAAGCCATCTCGGGTTGATTGCCGTGGCGGGTTACTTCAGCGAAGCATACCGTTACGATTTCCGGACGCTGGTGTTTCTGCCGCAGGAATGGTGGCTGTTGGTCGGAGCGGTAGTAGTCGGTCTGCTGGCGGCGGTCATTCCGGCCTGGCGTGCGGCGCGGACGGATGTGCACGAGACGTTGGCGGGTTAAATCCTCCCCTCTTTCTTCAGTTTATTATCCAGATAATCCACCGCCCGGGCCGTCATGGTCATGTAGGTGATGGATGGGTTCTGGGTTCCGGAACTGACCATGAAACTGCCGTCGGTCACGAAGACGTTGGGTACGGCGTGGACCTGGTTCCACTTATTGAGCACGCTGGTACGGGGGTCGCGACCCATGCGGGCGGTCCCCATCTCGTGGATGGCGGCACCTACGGCGGTCGGGTCATTGTGTACCTCGATCTCCTGAAAACCGGCGGCCTCCATCATTTCCTGTAGGCAGTTGACCCCGTCTTCCCGAAGCTTGCGCTCGTTTTCCTTCAGCCCGGCATCGAAGACCAGCACGGGGATGCCGTACGGATCGACCTTCTCGGGGTGGAGCATCATCTTGTTTTCGTGGTAGGGAAGGAGCTCACCGAAGCAGGTCGCCCCGAAGCGCCAGGGGCCGGGCCGGGTGATGGACGCTTTGAAGTCCGGTCCGATGGGTGCATTCAGGTTGGTCCAGCGCCCCGGCCACCCTGGTAGCCGAAGCCGCGGATGTAATCCGTACGGCGGGTGGCCTCGTTGATGTTGCGGAAGCGGGGAATGTAGAAGCCCCCGTTGGGTTTGCGGCCCTTGTAGTACTTATCGGGCATCCCCTCGAAGACCGCCGAACCGCCCATGCCGTAGTGGTGGTCCATCATATTGTGGCCGAGCTCGCCGCTGTCGTTACCGAGCCCGTCGGGGAAGCGTTCCGATTTGCTATTGAGCAGAATGGCCGTGGAACCGATCGTGCTGGCATTGCAGAAAACGACCGAGCTGAAGTATTCGCGGGTTGCCTTCGTTTCGGCGTCGATGACGTTGACCCCGGTGACGCGCTGGGTGGCATCGTCGAAAATAAGGGAATGGACGATACTATTCGCGAGCAGGGTGAGATTTCCCGTATCGTTGGCGACCGGGATGGTCGAGGATAAGCTGCTGAAGTAGCCGCCGTAGGGGCAGCCCCGCCAGCAACGGTTCCGGGCCTGGCACTTGCCGCGGGTCCCGTGGTGTAGTTCGGGGTCGTAGCGGGTCAGGTTAGCGGTGCGGCCGGGGGTGATGATGCGTTCCGGGAAGGCTTTCTCGACGGCTTGCTTGAAATGGTCTTCGGCGCAGTTGAGGTCGAAGGGGGGCAGGAACTCCCCGTCGGGTAGGTGGGCCAGACCCTCTTTTTTGCCCTGCACGCCCACGAATTTTTCTACGTAGCCGTACCAGGGGGCAATGTCGGCGTAGCGGATCGGCCAGTCGACGGCGATCCCGTCCTTCAGGTTGGCCTCGAAGTCCAGGTCGCTCAGTCGGTAGCAGTGCCGCCCCCACATAATGGAGCGGCCGCCGACGTGGTGCCCCCGGATCCAGTCGAAGCGCTGTACCTCATCGTAGTCGTACTCATCGTCCTTGACGATCCAGTGTTTATTGTCCTGGTTGACCCACCAGCTCAGCCGGTCCTGTTTGTAGTAGTGGGCGGCAATCTCTTCCCGGGGGACGAGATTCTGATAGTCCAGATCCCAGGTGTCGAGGTTGGCGGTGGGATACTCGCCGTGGCTGACCATGCGGCCCCGTTCGAGCATGAGGACCCTGTAGCCCTTTTTACACAGCTCCATTGCCGCGTAGCCCCCACTGATACCGGAGCCGATGACGATGGCGTCGTAGGTCAGGCTGTCTTTTGCCTGTGAGTTGAAGTTCATGTATTCGGTTTACTCAGTACTACGGCCGAAGTCGATCGGGGGCAACTCCTCCGGAGTTGTTCCGCAAAATGTTGACCACTATTCCGAAGGAGTTACCGTACCTGGGTTTGGACGAAGTCCGGAGTTAAATGGCCCAGGCACGCCCCCCCGTCAGTTCCTCCAGGTCGCCGCAGGGGATGTACTCCCCGGGCACGGGTAGGTAAGCGAGTACCTCGGTGCCAATAGGTTCGCTGTTGAACCAGGCCCCGACGATCTGCGACTTCAGGTCGAAGTAGGTGCCACGGGCGGTAGCTTCGGCTTCGGGGAGGGTATCCCACTCGGTATCGGGGTTTTTGTAGTGGAGGTCCTGGTCCTGGAGGTAGACGAGCATCTTGTCGCTATCCAGGGCACGGAAGCCCCCGCCGTCGGCATTGTCGGCGTCCATCTTGGACATCAGTGCGGCAAGGCCCTCCCGGAATTTCTCTTGTTCTTCCACGCTGTATACCTCACCGACCATCATGTCGACGATCTCCGGCGCGCCCACGTCCACGGCTCCGGGCGTATCGGTGCGGGGGATGATGGTGTCGGCGAATTTGGTGATGTATTCGTACTCGTCGGCCGTGAAGAAGGTAGGTTCGTAAACGGCATCGCCGGCGGCCACGGCTTCGTCCCGCTTACAGCCGGAGAGGAGGGCCGAGGCTACGGGGCCGCTCACGGCCACCCCGGTGAAGTAGGCGGTGTACCGCAGTAATTCTCTTCTTTTCATCAGATATTCATCTTTTTGAGCTCGTTGACGGCGTGGTCCGCGGCGCGCGCCGTGAAGGCCATGTAGGTCAGGGAGGGGTTTACGCAGGCCGCGGAAGTCATAAACGCACCGTCCGTCATATACACGTTTGGGGCGGCCCAGAGGCGGTTGTGCTTATCGACTACGCTGTTCTTCGGGCTGCTGCCCATGCGGGCCATGCCCATTTCGTGGATGCCCAGGCCGGGGTAGGAGTGGGCGTTGTAGGTCTTGACGTCCTTCATTCCGGCCGCTTCGAGCATCTCGGCGGCATCATTCATCATATCGTCGACCATGGCGTACTCATTCTCGCCCCACTTTGCGTCGAAGGTCAGGGTAGGTAGGCCATCCCTGTCCTTCACGTCCCGGTTGATGGTCATCCGGTTGTTGGTGTCGGGCAGGGTTTCGGCGAAGGCGGTCATGCCCATGGTCCAGCGACCCGGCCGCAGGAGGGCGTCCTTCAGTTCGGGGCCCACCTGAACTTCCATTTCGCGGACGATGCCGCCCCAGCCGCCGCGCCCGGCACCGCCCTGGTAGCCGAAGCCGCGCAGGTAGTCGCGCTTGCTGTTGCGGTCCCCGAGGTTCTGGTAACGGGGAATGTAAACGCCATTGGGCTTGCGGCCCTTCTCGATGCGGTCGCCAAATTCATCCGTTACACCGTTGGCGCCTACCCGGAAGTGGTGATCCATGATGTTACCCCCGAGTTCACCGCTGGTGTCCATCACCACCTCTTCCTCGTGTTCGGTATTCATCACGATGAAGGAGCTCGGAATGGCGGAGGCGCAGAGGAAGATCACCTTAGCGTAAGCCTCGTGGTCTTCCCCGGTCTCGGTATCGCGGAAGCGGACGCCCCGGGCCATCCCCTTGTCCTTGTCCATGACCAGGCTGTAGACCGAGCTATTGGGGCGCAGGGTCATATTCTCGGTTAGCTTCGCTACGGGTAGGGTGCCGGAGACGCTACTGAAATACCCACCGTAGGGACAGCCCCGGATGCAGCGGTTGCGGTACTGGCACGCTCCCCGCGTACCCCCGTGGACACTGGGATCGTAGGCGGTAAGGTGGGCTACGCGGCCGGCGGTGACCGTGCGGCCGTTCATGTTCTCAGCTACCCCCTTGCGGAATTTGTCCTCCACGCAGTTCAGCGGCATCATCGGCAGAAACTTGCCGTCGGGCAGTTGGGGTAGGTTCAGGTATTCCCCGCTGATACCGGCAAACTTCTCGACGTAATCGTACCAGGGCTCGATCTCGCTATACCCGACGGGCCAGGGGGTGGCGATACCCTGACGGGCATTAGCCGTAAAGTCCAGGTCGCTCCAGCGGTAACTGTGCCGGCCCCACATGATGCTGCGCCCCCCGACGTGGTAGCCGCGCATCCAGTCGAAGCGCTCCTTCTCGCTGTAGGGGTGCTCGCTGTCCTTGACGAACCAGTGTTTGCTCTGCTGGCGGATGGTGTAGCCCGTCCGGCTTTGCTTCTGGTAGTGTTCCTTTATTTCCTCGGCGGGGACGTTATTGCGGTAGTCGAAGTCCCAGGTGTCGAGACTGGCGGTAGGGTAATCGCCGTGATTGACCATGCGGCCCTTTTCCAGGACGAGCGTTTTGAGGCCTTTCTCACATAATTCCTTGGCGGCCCAGCCCCCGCTGATACCGGTGCCGACGACAATGGCGTCGTAGGTGACCTCTTCGTCACCCTGTGAGTTGAATTTCATCTGATCGAGTTTAACTTATGCCCGAAGGGCTGCCAATTTAACAATAATCCGTGGCTCCCGGATACGCCCCGGCCGATCTTTCTGCGTCGGCGGGGCGGCAGCCGGCCGGGAAGCTAGTCCCGTAGCGGCCGGAATCCACGCATCAGTTTATCCCACCAGTCGGCCCGCTGCTGGTCCCGGACGGGCTCAACGGAAGGCAGGTAAGCCAGGAAGGCTTCCTCGGGAACGGGGATCTGCCGGGGCCGGGCCAGGGCCAGCGGAATAGCCGGTTCGGGGATGTCTCTCGTTCGCCGGTCGTAGGGCTGGTAGGCGATCACCCGGTGGTAGGTGAACTGCTCCTCCCGCCGTACCGTATCGCGCTCGCCCCGGTTGCTCCAGACCAGCATGCGATCGTGTACCACTCCGTTGGTGCGAGCCACCTGCGCGGTCGTAGAGTCCGAAGGGCCGGGGCTTACGGTGTAGGCCTCGTAATAGCGGTCGGGGTCCAGCTCGCCATCCGCTACCAGGGGGTGGGCCCAGGGCAGATGGGTGGCATCTTCCCGTCGGTCGGCCGGATGCCGGGCCAGGTACGTTTTGAGGGCCGGTACGACCCGCTTAGGGAGCAACAGCGTATGGCCCCCCCTGCGCCCGGGCAGGTAGCCACGCAGGTACTGGGGGTTCATCTCGATGACCACCCCGGGCCGTAGGCCGGTCACCTGGGCGACGCGGTGCAGGCTCAACTTCCGGTGTACCCTTATGCGTTCGGTGAGTTGCTGGTCGAGGGGCAGCTCGGTGGCCGGCAGCCCGTAGTCGTGGTGGTAGCTCATCAGGTAGACGGCCGCGATAAAGCTCGGAACGTAGTGGCGGGTTTCCCGGGGCAGGAAGCGCCGCAGCCGCCAGTAATCCCGGCTTCCCGACCGGCGGATGGCCCGGTTCACATTGCCGGGGCCGGAGTTGTAGGCGGCCAGGGCCAGGGCCCAGTCGCCGTAGCGTTCGTACTGAATGCGCAGGTACTCCAGCCCGGCGGCGCAACCCAGGGTGGGGTCCAGGCGCTCGTCCAGCACGTCGGTTACGGTCAGGCCCAGTTCACGGGCGGTTTCCGGCATGAGCTGCCAGAGCCCCCCGGCCCCTACCGGACTGATCGCCCAACTGCGCAGGGCACTCTCTACGATGCTAAGGTGCTTGAGGGCCGCCGGCATGCGGGCGGCGGCGATTTCTTCGGCGAAGATGGGGTAGAAGCGGGCCGAACGGGCAATCATCCGACCGCTGGATATGGGCCAGTGGCGGAGGTAATTCACGATACGCCGGTACACGAACTCGTCCATACGGTAATCCAGCAGGGAATCGTCAAATTCGGATAGTCGCCGCTCTACCTCTTCCTCGGTGAGGTTCATGATCCGGGTGGCGAGTGTTTCGGCTTCCCATTCCGCCATCGCACCTGCGCCCCCGCCCGAGAATACGGCAGATACGAGCAGCAGATAGGGGAGGATACGCAAAATCAAGGGGGTGGGGTCCTGAGCCGGCAAGATAAGCAACTTCGCTCAGCTGAAGAACAACCACTCCACGGCCCGCGGGAACTCCCGGCCCCAGCGGGCTTCGTTGTGTTGCCCCAGGGGGTCGATGGCCATTTCGATGTCGACGTGCGGGCTGTCGGTTTGTGCCAGCAACTGCTCCCGGAACCGCTCCATATTGGGCACCATCGTTTGGCTCTCGGCCTCCCCACCGTAGAGGTAAATGCGGCCGTGGAAGGGGGCGGTGAGTTTGATCAGCCCGAAGGGGATATCGGCGGTGACCCAGAGGCTCGGGCTGAAGACCATCAACCGCCGGTAGACCCCCGGATACTGAATCCCCGCGTAGATGCTGATGAGGCCCCCCAGGGAGCTGCCGCCGATGCCGGTGTGCTCGGGTTCGGGGCGGGTGCGAAAGTGAGTGTCGATGTAAGGTTTGAGGGTTTCGGCCAGGAAGCGAACGTAGGCGCGGCCGTCGCCCCGGCCCAGTTTGGTACGAAAGGAGGGGGTGAACTCACTGACCCGTTCGGCCTCGGCGTGGTCGATAGCGATGACGATCAGGTCGCCCATGCCCCGCTCGGAGAGGGCGGCCAGCCGCTTGTCGACCCCCCAGCTGCCGTAGGGGGCGTAGTCGTCGAAGAGATTCTGCCCGTCCTGCAGGTAGAGGACGGGGTAGCGCCTGTCGGTGTGGTAGTAGTCGTGGGGCAGCAGGGCGGCAACGCGGCGGGTGCGGATCAGCTCGGGTATCGCAAAGGCCTCGTCGATGACTTCGATCTTCGGCAGTAGCTGCTCACGGTACTGTAGCCCCGGACTGGCCCAGTGGGTGACCCGGTCGGGAACGCGCCAGTGTTCGTGCGTGTAGCGGACATGATTGAGGGCGCTTTCCCCGTACCCGCCCAGCTCGACGCCCTCCCAGCCGCCGCGGGTGTATTTGTACTCCACCTTCAGTACGTCGGTTGGAAACCGAAAGCTGCGGCGGTAGGCGCCGGGGCGATTGCCGGGCTGCATGCGGTAGTTCTCGTCGGCCGCTTTCCAGTTGTTGAAGGTGCCGGCGACGTAGACGGGGCGGTCGTCGTCGGTGGTGGTGATGAGTCGGAGGACACGCTGCGGCATAAGGGCAAAAATAGGGTGGTCGGGAATAAGGCGTTTCGTACCTTTGTACTACTAAAAAGCGGTTTAGCGGAGCGGTACTATCCACTTACCTTCATACGGAGTGGATAGTTCCCTCCTGAGGATTGGTGAATCGGAACGGTTCGGGTGAATTGGCGCTTCTCAATTTAGCGCCAGCAGGGCACCACACCTAGGCCGGTATTGTCGACTGGGGTTGCCCGGAAGATTCACCGACTGCGAATGACGCAATAAAGGTACCCGGCTACCCGACCGATCTGACCCGGCACATACCGTGTTTAGTGGTGCTTGCATGGATTACGTGCCCAGGCGTGCCGGGCTACCGGATTCAACGGATTTACCAGGGGCGGATTGACGGGCTTGTCTGGCTTTAATTTCAGAACTTCCGGCGGTCGACATTACCCGGCCGTACTCAAACTTCGAACCAGTTTTATGATTGTCTCTCATTCAAAAAAGTTCATCTTCGTTAAACCGCGGAAAACGGCGGGTACCTCCGTCGAGTTGTTGCTCAGTAAGTTGTGCGGAGACGAAGACGTAATCACCCCTTTCGGCTACGATCCGCAGAAAGACATCCGGGAACGCCACGGGGCACGCGCCCCCCAGAATTACCGGGTCGCCCTGAAACCCGCCATCGATTATAGCCTGAAAGATCTGGCGCGTATCGTCAAGCACCGTCGCCTGCCCGGCCAGTACTTCGAGGAACACGAAAGTGCACAGAACATCAAAAACGCGCTCGGCAGAAGCACCTGGAATACCTACCGGAAGATCACGATCGTGCGAAACCCCTGGGACCACGCGGTGTCGTTCTTCAACTGGCGAATCTTCCGGGGTCGATCGTATGATTTCAGGACCTACGTGGAAAGCTACTATAGCTCCATTTGGAGAACGATCGCCACCGAGCAGGGGGATCTGGAAATGGACTACATTATCCGGTTTGAGCACCTCAAGGAAGACATCGACCGGTTGATTCAGGAATTGGGGGGGCCGAAAGAACTCGAACTACCCAGGGCAAAAACTAAGGTCCGCAAACAACGCGACTACCGCGAGTTTTACGTTCCGGAGACCATCGAACGCGTGCGGGAGAAGAACCAGCACCTGTTGCGGCACTTTCCCTACCGGTACGAGGGCGACCAGGCCATGGTATAGCTTTGCTGCCGACTTAGCAGATGTAGCAAGTACCGAGTTTTCCCTATCCTTACCCGGCCATGCGAGTACGCTCCCCCTATCAGTTTGGTATTTGGGGGGTTACTACGCTATTGCTGCTGCTTTCGTCCTGTGTCAGCACCCCGCCCCGCAAGTTCCGGCTCCCCCGGGCCATCCGTGAAGCTTCGGGTCTGGTCATCGAAGACGGTCGCTTCACCTGGCACAACGACAGCGGAGACGGCCCCTACCTCTACACCACCGACGATCGGGGTAGGCTACTATCCATCGACACGATGCGGGCCCGCGCCAGCGACTACGAAGACATCACCCGGGCCCCCGCGGGCATCCTCTACGTAGGCGACTTCGGCAACAACACGGGCCGCCGCACCGCCGAGACCATATATAGGTACGACCCCGCCCGGGGCACCGCCGACTCCACCGTGTATACCTACCCGCGGCAGGATGGCGGCGGCCGCCTCACCCCCGGCAACTACGACTGTGAGGCCCTGGTGGTGTGGAAGGACTCGCTACATCTGTTCACCAAGGATTTGCTGGGTGGCGACCGTTCCTTCACGCTGCGCCACTTTCGGTTGCCCGCCCGCCCCGGTACTTACGAAGCCGAGCTGGTGGATAGCCTGTACCTGCCGCGCCGGGTGGTAACCGGAGCAGCTCTGGATAAAGACGGCAGCCACCTCTACCTGGTAAGCTATAATTTCCGGATGCTGCTCGGCTTTCTGCCCACTAGCTCCGCCTCCCTGATCACGCTGACGGATTTCCCGGAGGGACGATTCCTACAGGGTAAACTACGCCGTCGCAACATCGCCTGGGGAATCCCTACCCAGCACGAGGCGGTGGCGGTCTACGACGAGGACTACCTCTACGTAGGCGCGGAGGCTACAAAAATCCGCCGACGGGCGATCGCCCGACGCCTAAAACGGCGGTAGGGGGGAAGTCCACTGCCGGCTATTGATACGGTACACGATAGCGTACCGGCTCCCCGCATTAGCCACCCGCGGCCAGAGGGAGGCAATTAAGCGCTCGGCTGCGGGGCGGGTCACGATCTCCCGGCGTAGCAGATCGTTGCGGTAGAGGTACAAACCGCCGAAGTAAGTGGATGCGCGAACGCGATACCGTAGCGGTGATGTACGGATGAAGCGGGTGGTATCCGTTAGTTCCGTCAAGTCGGGCTCATTGATGAGGTAAGCCAGCTCACCGTAGCGGTAGACGGCCGCCCAGTCGTAGGCGGCCACGGCCAGGTCGAGCGGAAGCGGGTAGGGGGGCTGCCCGTTCACGTAAGCGCCGATCACGGCGGTGTCTACGATCGAATTGTCCGTTTCCCAATCCCCTAGGTCGCCGGTATTGTAGGCCATCAGCACGACCCGGTCGACCGGTGGAATGCCCTGCCGCCGCCGGTCGCGGTACTGGTGCAGCCGCAGGGTGCAGCTGATCTGCCGTGGGCACTTCGCGGCTAACTCCTTCAGGAAGGTGAAGTACCGCACCTGCGTCCCCGCCGTCCAGTCGCAGTCGATCTGCAACTCCCGGTAGGGAAAGGGGAAGCTCCGTTCGAGTAAGCCCAAAATGTCAGCCGCCAGGGTAGGGGAGGGGTGGCGGAATACCTCGTTGGTGATAAACACGACCGGAACGTACTCCGCCCTTGTCTCCGTACCCATCTCCAGGATAGCGGTGGGTTCGGCCCGCCCCCCGGACCAGCTTACGTCGAAGACCTTGACGTACACCCGTTCGGCATCATTCTCCTGCAGTAATTCCGGCAGTACGTTCAACCGGGTTTCCCAGTGGTAGAAGGCGAGCGTGGGCCGGGGGGGCGCCTCACGGCACGACCACGGTACACCGAAGATGAGGATCAACAGGGCCCAGCGGCTGGTTATCCCCCCTCTCCTCCGGAGGGGGGGCGGGGGTGAGGGCCTACAGTTCCACCACATCCCCTAGTTCCGGTGCTATCACTTCCCTAAACCCCGCCCGCCGCAGACTTCCCCCGAAGGCTTCCATCCGGTCTAATGTACCGTGTACCATAAACAGCTGTTTACAGCTGTCCTGCTGCCCGTTTAGGAAAGAGATCAATTCCGAGCGGTCGGCGTGGGCACTGAAGCTGTCCATCACCACCACCTCGGCATTCAGTTCGTGATAGCGGCCGAAGAGTTGCATCCCGTTTACCCGGTCGCGTACCTTTCCGCCCGGGGTGCCGGGGGCGCAGTAGCCGACGATGAAGACGGTATTGTTCGCGTCTTCCATGGTGTTTGACAAATGGTGTTTGCTCCGCCCCGCGTTCATCATCCCGCTGGCGCTGATGATGATGGCCGGCCCGTCCATGCGGTTCAGTTCCTTACTCCTCTCCACGTCGTGCACGTAGGTCAGGCTATTGAAGCCGAAGGGGTCGTCGTCGCTCAGTAGGTAAGTTTGTAGCTGGCTATCGTAGCACTCCGGGTGGGCGCCGAAGACGGTGGTGGCGTTGACGGCCAGGGGGCTATCCACGAACACGGGCACTTTTGGCAGCCGTCCGCTGCTCTCCAGTTGGTCGAGCAGGTACACGATTTCCTGGGTTCGGCCTACGCTGAAGGCGGGGATGAGCAGTTTACCCTTCCGATCTACGGTCCGCTGGATGATCCTGAGGAAGCGCTCCAGCTCGTTGGGGGGCAGCTCGTGTTCGCGGTCGCCGTAGGTAGACTCGGTGATGAGGTAGTCGCAGTCGGGCATTCGTACCGGGTCGCGGAGGATGGGGCGGTCGGGGCGGCCGACGTCGCCGGTAAAACCAACGGTGGTGGTCGTGCCGTCGTCCCGTTGGATGCGCAGGGTTACGCTGGCGCTGCCGAGAATGTGGCCGGCATCACGGAATTGCAGTTCCACGCCGGGGCGGATGGTCTGCCAGCGGTCGTAGGGCAGGCCCACGAAGCGATCCAAGGCCGGCTTCACGTCGGGGCGGGTGTACAGCGGGGCGCGGCGGTCGCGGTTCTTCCGGTTGTAGTACTCGGCGTCCTTTTCCTGAATGAAGGCGGAGTCGAGCAGCAGGATCGCGCAGAGGCTGCGGGTAGCGTGGGTGGAGTAGATCTTACCCCGGAAGCCGTCCTTCACCAGTTTCGGTATTCGGCCGCTGTGGTCGATGTGGGCGTGGGAGAGAATGAGCACGTCGACCCCGGCGGGGTCGAAGCCGAAGCGGCCGTTGAAGTTCTCCATCTCCTTGTTCCGGCCCTGGTAGAGCCCGCAATCGAGGAGAATTCGGTAACCGTCGTCGAGGGTAAGCAGGTGGGCCGAGCCGGTGACCTCGCGGGCGGCCCCGTGGAAGGATAGGGTCATGAAGCAAACTTTTGCGGCGGAGCGCGGGTGCAAGCTAATGACCGACGAAGCGATCCCGCCACTCCGGTTTCGGCAAGATACACGATGCCTCCCGGCCGAACCAGCGGTAGCGGTTGCGGGCTACGAAGCCATAAACGGCATCGCGCAGGAAGGTGGGGAAGACGCGGAGGTAGTCGAGGTAGGCGAACGATCCTCCCATCAGGCGGGCCGTCCGCAGGGCACCGTCACTTTTGGTATAGACGCGGCCGTGGTGGTAGAGGACCAGGGAATTGAGCGCGTCGGGATCGATGCCCAGTGGGGGGAGAAGCTCAGCGGCCAGCTCAGACTGCAGGCTGGCAAATCTCAGCTGGCCACGGCGGTCGTGTCGGATGACGGTTTGTACCGCCCCGTTACAGAGGTTACAGACACCGTCGAAGAAAAGGATGGGGCCGCTCGTATCCATGCGCATCCAACGCCCCGGGGTGGGATTAGGTTAGCAGCGGCCAGTTCCGGTCGCGGTCCACGATGGTGTAGCCTCCCGGTACTTCCGGCCATTCGATGACGAGGGCGGGGTCGTCGTAGCGCAGGCCACCCTCCGCCGTAGGGTCGTAGAGATTGTCGCATTTGTACAGGAAGGTGGCCCGCTCGGAGGTGACCAGGTAGCCGTGGGCGAAACCCCGGGGGATGAAGAGTTGCCGGCGGTTGGCGGCACTGAGGTAAAGCCCGTACGCCTGGCGGTAGGTCGGGGAATCGGGCCGGATATCGACGACCACATCGTATACCTCCCCCTCTACCACGCGCACTAGTTTCGCCTGGGCGCTTTCCCCCCGCTGGAAGTGTAATCCCCGGAGTACGCCCCGGTCGCTGGCGGCCTCGTTATCCTGCACGAAGGTCACCCCGATGCCTACTTTCCGGAAGGTTTTCTCATTATAGGACTCGAAGAAATACCCCCGGTCGTCACCGAAAACACGGGGCTCGAAAATGTGCACGCCGCTCAGCGGTGTAGGGTGGAATGGCATAGGGAGATTTGGGAAATGTGGACGGCCGATCAACCGGCGGGCGCTTCCGTACTGTTATGTGCTCCGCAAAGGTAACCTGCGCGCTACTCAAGCCCCCCCGCCCGTGGAAGACTGGGAAGAAGACTTCGCCTACCAACGTATCCGCCACCTGGTGCAGGCCCGCTTCGACCGGCCCGCCCTGCCCGATCTGAACGCCCTGCTGTTTCTCATCGGGGTACAGGAACTGGGGCGGTGGCGGTCGGACTTTACGAAGGAGGAAAAGCGCGACCTGATACACGTCGCCGTCTGCCGCCTGCTGGCCGACGACGGCCACTACCGCTTCGAGGGGCGCGACGAGGACGGCTGGCCCCACTATGCACTGACCAGCAAAATCCCCCCCACGGACCTGCCCGGTCAGGAAAAGCTACTCAAGCGGAAGATCGTGACCTACTTCGAAGACCTGGAAGTGACGGAGGGGCGGTTGGATTAGGCCGGGCCCTTACCTTTACACCATGCGCTATCTCCTGCCCCTGATCTTCCTGACGCTAACCGCCTGCCAGTCAGACACTGCCACCCGCGCCACCATCTACACCAACCGCGGGGAGATCGACATTCTGCTCTACGAAGATACCCCCCGGCATACCGAAAACTTCGTCAAACTGGCCGGGGAAGGCTTCTACAACGGCACCCTCTTTCACCGCGTCATCCCCGGTTTTATGATTCAGGGAGGCGACCCGACCAGTAAGGATGCTACCCCGATGGCGGCCCTGGGTCGCGGTGGGCCCGGCTACGAACTCGACCCCGAGATTGGCGCCCCCCACATCCGCGGTGCCGTTGCCGCCGCCCGCACCCCCAATCCGGAAAAGCGTAGCAACGGCAGTCAATTCTATATCGTCACCGGTGAACTCATGGCCGATAACGACCTCGACCAGATCGAGCGCATCAAGGGCATCAAGTACAGCGAGGCCCAGCGGGAGGCCTACCGAACCCTCGGCGGGCGGCCCGACCTGGACCAGGACTACACCGTCTTCGGGGAGGTCACCGCCGGCATGGACGTGGTGGAAGAAATCGCCGAGGTAGACGTGAACGGCCAGGCCCGCCCCCTGGAAGACGTAGTGATCGAGCGCATCGCCATCAAGTAACGCTCATGCTACTTCCGGTACTGGTTCGCCCGCTCGTTGCGTTGGGCCAGGCGGGCCGTTTCCTCAATCCTCCTGCGGCGGGTGGCGGGGCGCTTGGCGGTAAAGATCCACTCCAGGATGCCGCGGCGCACGGAGGGGGGAAATTCATCCCAATTCGGCCGGGCTTCCGGGCCCGCCCCGGTGAAGGCTTCCGCCAGGTCGTCGGGCACGATCAGATTATCTACGTCCCGTAGGGCATCCCAGGTGCCGCTGCGCTTCGCTTCTTCCACCGTGGCCCGACCCGGGGGGGCGAGTTTGCCCACGGCGTCCAGGACCGCGATACGCTCCTTGTTCACCCGGCTCCAGTTGCTCTTCGGATTGCGGGCGGCGAAGAAGAGGTAGTAACTCACGGCGTCGCGCTTGTTGGGTTTGCTGTCCACCCAGCCGAAGCAGAGGGCCTCGTCGCGGGCTTCCTCGTAGGTAGGCGAGGGCACGTCGCTCTCCTTTTTGAAGAGAATGAGCCATACATTCCGTTCCGTAGCGTGGTGTTCGGCCAGCCAAGCTCGCCAGTCGATCGCACTGTTGGCGTAGTACACCGGAAAGCCATCGGAACGACTCGATTCGAAGGGCATCGCTGTTAGTTTATTAATTGAGCCCGCACCCGCGCGCCGCCGCCCTACAGTAAGCCCAGGGAGCAACTGTAAACGAAAGCTGGGGGCAGGTTAGCCAGAGTGAAGCCCACCGACACGCTGCCGAAACTGTCTTTAAGCAGGCCGTAATCCTGGAGCGCGTACTGGTACTGGAGGAACTGACCGCCCGGGGCTAAAACCAACCGCGATTGCCGGATGATCTCTTCCTTTACCGGCTGGGGGATCATGCTGAGGGGCAGGCTGGACACCACGTAATCTACACTGTCCGCCGCGATGTGATCGGTCAATCGCTCGGCACCCTCACCGACCACCCGCAGGCGATGGTCGCTCAGGCGAGAAAGCCGATCTACGAACGCCCGATTGATCTCAAAGGCCGTGAGCGAACTCCGGGGGTGAAGTTTCTGCAGCAGCTCCCGGGTCACGCTCCCCTCACCCGGCCCGAGTTCGACGACCCGTAGCGGCCGGTCGGAGGGGATAACGCGAATGAGCCGTTTGGCAAGTACCGGACTGGCCCGGGCGATGGCCCCCGTCGAACGGAAGTTCCGAACGGCTTCCCGGAAAAAGGTCCAGTTATTCATAGGTTCAGGCCGGAATACGCTGCGTATTACCCTGCAATATACACCGGCCACCCCGTCAATGTTCCGTCGCTTGGCGATCGCCGCCGTAGCGCACCTTCAGTTGCATGCCCGGCCACTGCACTTCCATACCGTGTACCATCTGCCCCCGGAAGAGCGGAGTCAGGGCCGTGGAAACGACGTTTTCCCCCCGCTGGAGGTACCGTACGTCGTGCCCGTGGTACTCCGGGGAGTGGGTAGCGAAGGCGTAGCAGTCGTCCGTCCGGTCCCAGACGAGGTGGCCGTTCAGAAATACACCGTTGCTGTAGCAGGGCGACCAGCTTACCCAGTGCAGCCGGAAGGCCGTTACGTCCCCGATGCGGTCGCCGACGTCGATAGCCTGCTTGAAAGCGCCCGAGCGGGTGACCCAGTTGCGGGGAGCCTTGCCTCCGTAGACGCTCACCGTATAGGGGCGGGGGCTTAGGGTCAGTCCGTCGCGCACTTCCGACACGCGGTACCTGCCATCAGCACCCAGCACCCGCGCCTGCACCCCGAAGGAAGACTGGGTGGGTAGCCACTCCGTATCCCAGCGTACGGGGAAGTTGTCCTCCGCCGCCGAAGAGCTGCCCAGGGTATGCAGCGGTTCGCCGCGGTGGGTCTGCCAGTGCTTCCGGTCCCGGACGCCGCGGCCCGACCAGTCGACCTCCCGGCCCACGAAGATGTAGTCGGCCCGGCGGGCCCCTGCCGGCGCGTCCTTTATATAGAGGTAGCTGGTGGCCGGGACCAGCTCGGGCGGGTAATCCACCGTAGGGCCGGCCCCGTCGGGGTAGTAGACCCGCAGGATGAGGGCGTAGAAAAGATTCTGTGGCCACCCCCAGCGCTGGGCGGTATCCAGGGTGAGTTGCATTTGGTTGGCGGCGGGGCGCAGGTGCGAAAGGGGAACCTCCACCGTGAGGTCGGTGTGGTACATATACTCGGTCTGGGGCTCGGGAATCGTAGCCGGCTCGGGAACGGAGATCGCAGCGTGACCGTTGACGCTTACCCGCAGGTTGCGGCTATCCTCGTGGCCGAGCACCTTTTCCAGGGTGAGGGTAGCGCGGGTAGCCCCCTCCAGGTCCAGGGTATGGGGGAAGACGATCCAGTCCCCCTGCTGGAGGGAGTCGGGCAGCTTTCCCGCCTGGGCCCGGTAGCCGTAGCGACCCCCGACGCGGAGAAAGGCTTCCCCCTCCCCGGCGGGGGTGGTCCAGGTGTATTCGGAGTAGACGGACCCAGGCTTCCACTGCGCCACCAGGGTAGCGGATGATAGTAGCAGACCGAGGGGGATGAACGAGAAACGGAGCATGCCGGAAATATACCGCCTCCACCGGCACCCGCGCCCCGCCGCAACCATTCTCTAAATACGGTTGTACCTTCACAAAGCCCACCCAGCCTATGCTCCGTATCCTGTTGGTCGAAGACGAGGAGAACATCCGCGACACCGTCAAACTGAACTTCGAGCTCGAAAACTTCGAGGTCGTCACCGCCGAAGACGGCCGCACCGCCCTGAAGCACGCCAGCGAGCAGCACTTCGACATCATGGTCGTGGATGTGATGCTGCCCGAAGTCAACGGCTTCCAGGTGGTGGAGCAGATCCGGCTGACCAACCGCGAGACGCCGATCATTTTCCTGACCGCTAAGGACCAGGCCCAGGACCGCATCCAGGGACTCAAAAAAGGGGCCGACGACTACCTCACCAAGCCCTTCGTTTTCGAGGAATTGCTGCTGCGGGTCAACCGCCTCATCGAGCGCACGAGCAAATCGCCCGAGGTACGGCCCGACCGCTTCACCTTCGGCAAGAACAGCGTCAATTTTGCCACCTACGAGGCTACCGGCAACCAGGGCACCTTCACCCTGACTAAAAAGGAAGCCATGCTGCTCAAATTGCTTACCGAGCGGCGGGGGGAGGTCGTGAGCCGCCAGCAGATCCTGCAGTCGGTGTGGGGCTACGATGTGTATCCGAGTACGCGGACGATCGATAACTTTATCCTTTCCTTCCGCAAGTACTTCGAGGAGGACCCGAAGAACCCGACCCACTTCCTGAGCGTGCGGGGCGTGGGCTATAAGTTCGTGGAGTAACGTATGCAGCTCACCTTCGCCTACCCGGCCGGATACCTCATTTTGTGCGCGCTGGCCGGCCTGGCGGTAAGCCTGTTGCTGTACTTCCGTAGCCCGCTCGAAGCCCCCCGGCCCCTACTCGTCGGGCTGGCCGTGCTCCGCTTCCTGGGGTACTCGGTGCTGGCCGCCCTGCTGCTGGCCCCCCTGCTGCGCTACTTCGACCAGCAGCGGGAGGAGCCGGTGATCGTGATGGCCCAGGACGTGAGCGAATCCGTCGGCCTGGAGACCGACACCCTGGCCTACGTAGCGGCCTGGCGGCGGCTGGGGGACCGACTGGCCGAAGATTACCGGGTGGTGGACTATACCTTCGGCGGCACGGTACGGCAGGGGGGGGCACTCACCTTCAGCGACCGCAAGACCGACCTGAGCGCCGTCCTCGACGAGGTAAGCGAACTCTACGGCAACCAAAACCTGGGGGCGGTCATCCTGGCTTCCGATGGCATTTATAATCAGGGCAGCAACCCCCTGTACCGGGAATTTAGGCTCGGCGCCCCCGTCTACACCGTCGCCCTGGGGGATACGACCGTGAGGCGGGATTTGGTGGTCCGTCGAGTTTTTCATAACGAGATTGCTTACCTGAACGATCAGTTTACCATCCAGATCGACCTGTCGGCCCGTAACGCCGCCGGGGAAGCCACTACCCTGACGGTGACCCGACTCGGGGAGGGGGGGAGCAGCCGCCTGCACACCGAGCGGGTGAATATCGACCGCCCCGATTTTTTCACCACCCGGGAGATTACCCTTACCGCCGACCGGCCCGGCGTGCAGCGGTACCGGATCGCGGTGAGTGATATCGGGGAAGAGCTCTCTACGGCGAACAACCGACGGGACATTTTCGTGGACGTGCTCGATGCCCGCCAGCGGATTCTCATTCTGGCCGCCGCCCCCCACCCGGATGTCGGGGCACTGCGACAGGCACTTTCAGCCGGGCGCAATAATGAGGTCACGGTGGCCTACGCGGGTGATTTTGCGCAGGATCCCGCGGCCTTTGATTTAGCCATTTTGCACCAACTACCCACCTCACGGTATCCGGTTACGGGGCTGCTTGAGCAGTTTGCCGAGGCCGGCACGGGCTACCTTATTTTTCTGGGGGAGGATACCCCTGCGGCCCAGTTTAACGCTGCCCAGGGGCTGGTACGGTCGGCGGGCGGCGGGGCACAGGTGCGGGGTAACGAGGTAACGGCAACGGTGGTGCCCGAATTCCGGGCCTTCACCCTCAGCGAAGAAACCCGGCGAGCACTGCCCGTTTTTCCACCCCTGGTCGCTCCCTTCGGCACCTTCGCGGTGACCCCGGCCGGGCGTACCGTGCTGCGGCAGCGTATCGGGCGGGTGGAAACCGAATACCCCCTGCTCGTGGTGGGGGAGGGGCAGAGTATGCGCACGGCCGTGTGGCTGGGCACGGGGTTGTGGCAGTGGCGGCTGTTCGACTACCTCGAGCACGACAACCACGAACGCTTCGACGAACTGATCGGCCAGTTGACGCAGTACCTTACCGTGCGCGACGACAAGCGGCGCTTCCGGGTGTCGCTCGCCGAATCCGTCATCGACGAAGGGGAGGCGGTACGCCTGGACGCCGAGCTATACAACAGCAGTTACGAACTGGTGAACGACCCCGAGGCGAGCCTGACCGTTTACGGCCCCGGCGATCGGGAGTACCAGTATACCTTCAGCCGCACCGAGTCGGCCTATACCCTCGATGCCGGCAGCCTGCCGGTGGGTAGCTACCGGTACCGGGCTACGGTGGGCACCGGCGCGGACCAACAAACGGCGGAGGGGCGCTTTAGCGTACAGGCCATCGAACTGGAACGTTTCGCCCGGGAGGCCGACCACGGATTGCTCCGGCAAATTAGCGAACGGTACGGGGGGCAGACCGTAGGGCCGGACGATCTCGGTACACTGGCCGACATTTTGGCCCGGGGGCGGCAACTACGGCCTATCGTGTACGAGGTAAGCCGGAGTTACCTCGCCCTTAGTATTTGGTGGATAGGCACCCTTATTCTGCTGCTTTTCACTGCCGAGTGGGGGTTGCGCCGCTGGGTGGGGGGGTACTGAGCAAATTTGAACCGAAATATTTTGCCGGGATTTGTCTCGAGCGGGTGAACAAACGGATGCCTATCCCCTATATTGCCTACGATTGATGGTTTAACGAATTTTTACTATAAGGTCGTTTTGTCAGACACGCAAGGCGCCAACGATAATACGGTATGCCCCCGGTTGGGGTAGCCAATTTTGCATAAACAAACAAACACAACATGCAGCAACACTACCTCAATAGGTGGATGACCGTAGTGGTCGTCGCCTTACTATCTTCACCATTATGCCTGGCTCAGTTGGTAGTCACTTCCCCTGATGACTCCGGGGCGGGCACCCTCCGCGAGGCCGTCGCCAGTGCGAATGACGGCGATGAGATCACGTTTTCCTCCAGCCTGAACGGCAACCCCGTGATGCTTGCAACTCCGGTAAGGATTGAGCGGGACATCACCATCAGCGGAAATGGCATGGCAAACACTTTGATTGACGGCAACGGGACGGGGGGGCGCGTCCTTACGATCCTGAACTCGGACGTTCGCCTGCAAAACCTGACGGTCCGCAACGGTCGTACCCGGGCCGGGGGCGGCATCGTCATTCGTGATGCCGATTCGGACGTCGTGCTTTTCCAGGTCGCCGTGCGCAACAATACGGCTACCAGTGATCGGGCCAACCGGGGCGGCGGCGGAATATTCAATGAAGGCTCCCTGACACTGAATCGTTGCGTGGTCACCGGAAACGTAGCCAGCGGTGAGTCTGGTTCCGGTGGTGGTATTTTCAATGCGTCCGAAGCTAGCCTCACGCTGATCGATACCGACATAATCGACAACCGGGCCAACCGCGCGGGTGGGGGTATCGAGGATGCCTCCAATAATGATCAGACCACGGTAATCCGTGGGGGTAGCATCCGCGACAACGTCGTTAACACCAACCCGGGCAACGGCGGCGGCATCCACCTGGGGGGCAAAAGTTCACTCGGCATTTTCGACTGCGAGGTGATCAACAACCGGGCTGGGGCCGAGGGCGGCGGCATCTGGGTGGGAAGCGGCCGACTGGAAACCGGTAATACAACCATTGTAAATAACGTAGCCGCCGGAGACGGCAGTACGCAGGGGGGCGGTGGCATTTACAATACCGCGGGTTCGCTAAGTCTGCAGCCCGGTACGGTGATTCGGAACAACCAGGCAACCGGCACTTCCGGCTCGGGGGGGGGCGTCTTCAATGGCACGAATGGGGAGTTGTTTGCCAACGAGGTCATAATATCCGACAACACCGCCAATCGTGCCGGTGGGGGGATCGAGGATAATTCAGGTGACGGTGGCAGCCTGTTCGTCCTCAACTCCGTAATGAACGACAACTCCGCGGGTGCCAACCCTGGGAATGGCGGTGCCATTCACATCACGGGAAGTGGTGATTCCGACATTCAGTTCACTGACTTCGCCGGCAACTTCGCCGCTGCCGAGGGCGGGGCAATTTGGAACGGCACCGGAGAGATGAACATCAACGGTGGCACCATCGCAACCAATACGGCTGCCGGAAACCCGGCCGACCAGGGTGGCGGCGGCGTGTTCAACAACGGGGGTACCCTCAGGGTCAATCCCGGCACCCGTATCGTGGAAAACCGGGCCACCGGCACCTCCGGTTCCGGCGGCGGCATCCTGAACGGCACCGGCGGGACGCTGGAAGTGAACGGCGCTACGGTTTCTAACAATACGGCCAATCGCGCCGGCGGGGCAATCGAAGACAACTCCGGCGAGGGGGGCAGCCTGTTCGTCCTCAACTCCGTAATGAACGACAACTCCACGGGTGCCAACCCCGGAAATGGCGGTGCGATTCACATCACGGGCAGTGGTAATTCCGACATTCAGGACTCCGACTTTGCCGGAAACTTCGCGGCCGCCGAGGGAGGAGCACTCTGGAATGGCTCCGGCATGATGACCGTCATTGGCGGATCGATCGCTACGAATACAGCCGCCGGTGACCTGCCGACCCAGGGCGGTGGCGGTATTTTCAATAACGGCGGAACGCTCAGTGTCATCGATGGCACCGTAGTCTCAGGAAACGACGCCAGTGGAAACAGCGGGCGCGGTGGCGGCCTCTTTTCTACAGGCGGCAGCGTGAACGTAAGCGACGCTAACTTCCGCGACAACTTCGCTAACAGCGCCGGGGGCGGGGTGGAAGTTGCCGCCGGCTCCTACTCATCGATCGATGTGGACTACTCCGAGAACGTAACCGGTAACGCTCCCGGCAACGGTGGCGCGTTCCACTCCTCCGCCGATGGAGGAATGATCGAGTTCGTCAGGGGTTCCATTTTCAACAACAGTGCCTTCAACGAAGGGGGTGGAGTGTGGAACTCCGGTAACACAACGATGAACATTGATAATGTCAATATTTTCGACAATGAGGTTCGCTCTTTCGGTGCCATCGATAAACGGGTCGCCGGTGGGGGAGTGTTCAATAATGGCGGGACGGTCAACATCGACAACTCTTCAATTTTCGGTAACATGCTCCGTTCCGCTCTGGGCTTCACCGGCGGCCCCATCGCCATCACGGCCGGCGGAGGCATCGCGAATACCGAAGAGGGTACGGTCAACTTGCGGACATCGACGGTATCCGGTAACGCCGCATCCGGTGGCGGGGGCATCGCTAATGTCGGTACCATGACTGTCCTGAACAGTACCATCACGGCGAACTTCTCGGCGGTTGCCGGCGGTTACGGCCAGGCCATCATCCAAATGGACCCCGACGGCAGCAGTTCACCCAGCCTCACCATCGGAGGAAGCATTATCTCCGATAACAATTCCATCGGTAACCTGGACTTCGCCTCGGTGGGAGGGGATGTAACCTCCCTGGGTTTTAACCTGATCGGTAAGGACCTGGGCTTCCCCGCCCAATCAACCGACATGGAGAATACCGCTGCTGACCTGATGCCCCTCACGGCAGAGGACGGCCTGTTCATCCACGAACCGAACTGTGGAAGCCTTGCAATCGACAACGGTGATCCGGATGACGATTCCGCCGATCAGTTAGGTCGTGGCGTCTTCAGTGGCATCCGGGATATCGGTGCTGCCGAGAAAATCGGTAGCTGCCCCGACCAGTTCGGCCGTAGCACGCCCGACCTGGTGGATAATCAGAGCATTAGCCCGGATGCGGTCCGCGTTTTCCCGAATCCAACCCGCGACGGGCAGCTGAATGTCACCCTACCCGAGTACGTATCGGGCAAAGTGGTCTTCCGCATCGTCGACGGTAGCGGCCGTATGCTGAGCGAAACCACGCATACCGCGGAAGGAGGCGGTGTTCGGGCCGTTCGGGTAGATGCCCTCGCTTCCGGTAGCTATCTGCTTCAGGTGGTCAATCAGGATAAGACCCAGCACCTGCGCTTCGTCGTCACGAAATAGGACGTGTGGCATCTTCTGCCTTTCTGCAGTCGCCCCGGTTCCGCCAGAGGACCGGGGCGATTGTAATTTCACCACACGGCCCGCACCGGTGAACTGTTACTTCCGGGAGCCAGGGCCCGGGCGGCGTTGCGCTGGTGCCGTCTCTTCCCGTAACCGGAGCGGTTGACGGTAACCTGAGCGCCCTTTTGTCGGGGGGGGGGCGAAGTTCTTGCGGCCCCCAGACCTAAAAGCCGGATGTGCTTTCAGCAGTCTTTACGTCGAAGTGTGACTTCCAAATGTTGCACAAGAAAGCGTATCTTTGCGTGCCGATTCGGCGATTACCTTTCTCAAACTCGGCTATTAGTGACTATTTTCAGTCCCAGAAACCCGCTTACCAAGCTCCCCAGAACCGCCGGCGACCTGGATTCTATCGAGCCCCGCTGGTTTGCGATCAAGGTAGGGCATCGTAAGGAAAAGGTAGTGGCCAAGCAGCTACGATCATCCGGTGTGGAATGCTTCCTACCACTGCGGGACCGGCCTTTCCACTACGCCAGTAAAACCGGGGTGCGGCAGATACCGCTGCTCGGAGGTTATCTTTTTGTTAAAATCATTCACCGGCAGCTATCGACCGTATACCAAACGAATCATGTCTTTGGTTTCGTCAAAATCGGGCAGGACTACCGGCAGGTGAAGCCAGCCGAAATCAAGCTTCTGCGTCGCCTCTCATCGGATGACAGCCTGGAGTGGGAAGTAGGGGAGAAAGCGGGCGAGTTATACGAGGGGGCACTCGTGGAGATCAAGTGTGGTCCGCTAGCGGGGGTGCGCGGCCGCTACGTAAAGGAGAAAAACAAGAATACGTTCATCATAACGTTCGAAGGTCTTGATGCCAGACTCATGACCTGTGAGGTATCCCCACGGGCCGTGACTCCTCTTCAGGACTTAACTCAACCCCGGGTCGCCGGATAATCGAACTTATTCTGAGCGTCGTGTATAGGTGGGTACAGCATGCCGCGGGTGCGGCTCGGACTAAGTGGCTTCGACACATAGACGGCGAAGCCTTATCTGGTTTGGAACTATCCTACCGTACACTAGATCGTAAAGGGTCATGAAGCGGCAGAAAATTCTCATCACCGGTGGAGCGGGCTTTATCGGTAGCCACCTGGTACGGTACCTGGTCCGTACCTACCCAGACTACCTGATCGTTAATTTCGACGCACTGACCTACGCCAGCAACCCGGAAGCACTACGGGACCTCGCCGGAGCGGATAACTACGTGTTCGTAGAGGGTGACATCGTGGATCGACCTGCTCTGGTTGCTCTTTTCGATACCTACTCCATCACCAGTGTCATCCATCTTGCCGCCGAAAGTCACGTGGACCGCAGTATAGAAGACCCTCTCCTGTTCGTAAAAACGAACGTACTCGGCACGGCTACGCTGTTACGGGTCGCACACGAGTACTGGAAGGACGCGGAAGCGCCGGGCGGTAACCGCTTCTATCACGTATCCACCGATGAGGTGTACGGTTCCTTAGGTCCGGACGGGTACTTCACGGAAGATTCGCCCTACGACCCCCGGAGTCCTTATTCGGCCAGCAAAGCCGCCAGTGACCATTTTGTGCGCGCCTGGCACCACACGTACGAGCTACCGGTGGTCATCAGCAATTGCTCGAACAACTACGGCCCTTACCAGTACCCGGAAAAACTGATTCCCCTCTTCATCCGTAACGTGATCCAACGACGGCCGCTGCCCGTCTACGGGAAGGGTGAAAATATCCGGGACTGGTTGTACGTAGAGGATCACGTCCGGGCCATCGATCTGATTTTCCACGAGGGGCAAACGGGCCAGACCTACAACATCGGCGGCCACAACGAATGGCGCAATATTGATCTCGTGCGCTCACTCTGCCAGATCATGGACCGCAAACTCAATCGGCCAGCCGGTGAGAGCGAACGCCTGATCACCTACGTGACGGACCGGGCGGGACACGATCTGCGCTACGCCATCGACGCCGCTAAACTGGAACAAGAATTAGGCTGGCGTCCTCGGTATACCTTTGAAGCCGGATTGGAACAGACGGTCGATTGGTACCTGGCGAATGAGAACTGGCTAACCTCGGTAGCATGAAGGGCATAATTTTAGCCGGTGGGTCGGGAACCCGTCTTTACCCCATTACCCGGGCGGTGAGCAAGCAACTGATGCCGGTTTACGACAAGCCGATGATCTATTACCCGCTGAGCGTCCTGATGCTGGCGGGCATCCGGGAGATTTTGATCATCACGACCCCCGAGGACAAAAAGGCTTTCCAAAACCTGCTGGGCGACGGAGGCAACCTGGGCTGTCATTTCGGTTATGCCGTGCAGCCGGAGCCTAATGGACTCGCCCAGGCTTTCGTGATCGGGGAATCATTCATCGCCGGAGAAGACTGTGCTCTGATCTTGGGGGACAATATTTTCCACGGAGCGGGCTTCAGCGCATTACTGCAACGGGCCGCGGGGCTGACATCCGGGGGGCGGGTGTTCGCCTATCCCGTGCACGACCCCGAGCGCTACGGAGTTATTACGTTCGATGAGCAGCGCCGCGCGATATCCATCGAGGAAAAACCTGCGAACCCCCGGAGCAATTACGTCGTGCCGGGGCTTTACTTTTACGACCGGCGGGTCGTGGAAGTAGCCAAGAGTATAGAACCGAGCTCCCGGGGCGAGTACGAAATTACGGATGTGAACCGCTGGTATCTGGAACGGGGCGAACTGGAAGTGAGCGTAATGAATCGGGGTATCGCCTGGCTGGACACCGGAACGTTCGAAAGCCTGCACGATGCCGCGGAGTTCGTGCGGGTGATCGAAAAGCGACAGGGGTTCAAGATTGGCTGTATCGAGGAGGTAGCCTACCGGATGGGATACATCGACCGTACTGCCTTACTAACCCTCGGCAAAGAACTCGACAAAAGCGGCTACGGCCAGTATCTTCACCGTGTCGGCAGCACGGATTTTTCTAACCCTACCTAAAGTGTTGCCCGTGTTACCCAAACTTCGATTCGGTAAATTATTCGGATACTTCGGATTTTTCCACCGCTACTTAGGAAATGCCATATTCATTTCCCTGTTCGGTAGCATGTTGATGGCTATTCTGGACGGAGCTGGCTTGGCCATGTTTATCCCGTTACTGCAAATCGCGGGCGGCGATAATGAGGCGGATGGAAAGGATATGGGGGAGTTAGCTCACTTCGTGGACTGGCTAGTCGACCTAGGCTTCACGCTCACGATCACTAACGTGCTGCTGTTCATGCTGATTTTCTTCGTCCTGAAGGGGGTAGCGAAATTTGTTTCCAGTTGGTACAAGGTGATCCTCCTGCAGCGATTTGCCAACCGTATTCGGCTGGAGAACATGCGGCTGCTGGCCGGATATGACTACGAAGAGTTCGCAAAAGCCGACTCCGGCAGGATACAGAATACGTTCAGCGGTGAGGTACAACGTATCTCAAATGCCTACCGGAACTACTTTGTCATGATGCAACAGGCGATCATGACCGCCGTCTATGTCGGTTTGGCCTACATCTCCAACCCCAAGTTCGCTATCATCGTCGCTATCGGAGGTGCGGTATCCAATTTGGCGTTCAATCGGATCTACAAAACTACCAAGGTCGCCTCCAGAAGAGTATCGAATAAAACCCATGGGTTTCAGGGCTTTCTGATTCAGAGTGTTACCAGTTTCAAGTTCCTGAAGGCGACCAACCTTATGGGGCAGTACAAGCAGAAAATTGATGACTCGATCGTCGACATCGAAAAGGAACAACGCCTTATCGGAACGATGAATACACTGGCCTCCGCTATCCGGGAACCGCTCATCATTACCGTCGTCATCATCGCAATCTTTATCCAGGTAAGCGTTTTCGAGCAGTCCATTACCGGTATTATCCTGAGTTTGCTCTTCTTCTACCGCGGGCTTGGATCGCTCGTTCAGGTCCAAAATTTCTACAACTCCTTTCTGGGGTCGTCCGGCGCACTTGAAAATATGGAAGAATTCATCGATGAATTGACGGAGGCGCAGGAAGATACCGGTACCCTCCCGTTCAATGGTTTGACCACCGGCATACAGACCACCGATCTAACGTTTGCTTATGACGATCAAACGGTACTCAGCGGGATCAACCTTACTATCGATAAGAATGAGACGATCGGGCTAGTCGGGGAAAGCGGAGCGGGAAAGACAACGCTGGTGAATCTGATCTGCGGGCTCCTCAAGCCCGACCGAAATATGATTGCAATCGACGGCACCGATTTGCTCGATCTGGATATCTACAGCTACCGGGCAAAAATCGGTTACGTGACCCAGGAAGCACAAATGTTCAGCGACACGGTGTTCAACAACGTTACGTTCTGGGAAGAAAAGTCCGAGCATTCGGAAGCCCGGTTCTGGCGAGCGCTGAAACTGGCCCACGCCGCTGAATTCGTCCGTAACCTGCCGCAAGGGGAAGACACCCGTATTGGAATCAACGGAGTTAACCTCAGTGGTGGCCAGCGGCAACGGATCTCGATCGCCCGGGAGTTGTATCGAGATGTCGATATCCTGGTTCTGGACGAAGCAACTTCGGCCCTAGACTCCCAGAGCGAAAGACTGATTCAGGAAAATATCGACAGCCTCAAAGGCAATTATACCATGTTTGTTATTGCCCACCGGCTTTCCACTATTCAAAAGGCCGACAAGATCATTTACCTCAGAAGCGACGGAAGCTACGATATCGGTTCGTTCAATGAACTGAAAGATTCCAATGTGGGCTTCAAAAACATGGTGGACCTTCAGGCAATCGGTACGCTGCAGTAAATTCTTAATTTCACTCCTATAGCTTATTTTCTATGGTAAATACCATACCCGACCGTTCCTCGACTGATCCTCTCTCCGCACTTCAGGCTTACCGAAGTAAGCAAAAGGCAATTTCCGTAGTCGGCCTCGGCTATGTAGGACTTCCCCTGGCCCTGGAACTAGCGAAAAAATTCAGGGTCATCGGCTTTGACATTAGCGAGCCCCGGGTCGAAATGATGCGGAATCGTCAGGACCCCAGTGAGGAACTGGATGCTTCCGCTTTCGATAATCGGGATATCACCTTCTCGGCCAGTGGAGAAGATTTGGCGGACGCCAGCTTCCATATCGTGGCCGTCCCCACCCCAGTCGACGAGACTCGCACACCCAACCTCAAGCCCCTCTTCGGTGCTTCCCGTTCCGTTGGCAAGCAGTTGAAGCGCGGCGATATCGTAGTCTTTGAGTCTACGGTTTATCCCGGATGTACGGAGGAGGACTGCGTTCCAATCTTGGAAAAGGAAAGCGGACTGAAGTACATGGAGGACTTCACCGTCGGGTACTCCCCCGAGCGCATCAACCCCGGAGACAAGGAACATACCGTAGATAAAATACTCAAAATCGTTAGTGCTAGCGATGACGATACCCTGCAAGTCGTTTCGGGAATTTACGGCGATATCATCACGGCCGGTATCTATGAGGCGGCCAGCATAAAGGTCGCCGAGGCCGCCAAGGTGATCGAAAATAGCCAGCGTGACGTCAATATCAGTTTCGTCAACGAACTGAGCATCATCTTCCGGCAGATGGGAATCGATACTCAGGATGTACTGGAAGCAGCCGGCACTAAGTGGAACTTTCTGCCCTTCCGCCCGGGGCTGGTAGGGGGGCATTGCATTAGCGTGGACCCCTACTACTTGCTCCATAAGAGCGTGAGAATGGGCTACGACCCTCTGGTTATCGCCAGCGGGCGCCGGATTAACGATCAGATGCCCGCCTTCATCGCCAAGGAACTGGTGCAGGCGCTTCTGGGTGCCGATAAGAATCCGAAGCAAAGCAAGGTCCTCGTACTGGGCATCACCTTCAAAGAGAACGTTGCCGATATCCGCAATTCCAAAGTAGTTGACGTCGTTCAGGAACTGATGGACTATGGAGTCAATGTACATCTCCATGACCCAAATGCGAATCCGAACGAGGTCGCTCACGAATACGGCATCAGCCTAACCGAGGAGATCGGGAAAAATTACGACGCTATTGTCGTGGCCGTAGCCCACGATGAGTTCAAACGGTACGGCATCGAGGACTTCCGAACCTTCAGTCGGGATCATCTCATCCTGTTCGATTTAAAGGGGATCTACGACCGAAACGAACTGAACGAGGAGGAGCTCATCTGGCGACTCTGACCTAACCCCCAACCAAAAGCACTATGATTCTCATCACCGGAACCGCCGGGTTTATCGGCTTTCATCTCGCCCAACGCATGCTCGCGGAGGGGCAAAAGGTAATCGGCCTCGACATCATCAATGATTACTACGATACCAGTGTAAAGTACGGTCGCCTGGCGCAGGCGGGTATCGACCGTAATGCTATTGAGTACGGGAAGCTCGTACGGAGCTCCACCCAACCGAACTACCAGTTCGTCAAACTAGATATGACGGACCGCGATGCCCTGAACGCCCTCTTCGAGGAGCAGAAATTCGATACCGTAGTTAACCTTGCCGCTCAGGCGGGGGTCCGCTACAGTCTGGTCAACCCCCAGGCCTATATCGATAGCAATATCATCGGGTTCACGAATATCCTCGAAGCCTGTCGGCACACGGGGGTGAAGCATTTAGCTTACGCGTCCAGTTCCAGTGTGTACGGTCTTAACGAGCGGATGCCACTCAGTACCAGCGACAATGTCGACCATCCCATTAGCCTCTATGCCGCCAGCAAAAAGAGCAATGAACTCATGGCGCATACCTACAGCCACCTATTCGGGCTGTCTACCACGGGGCTGCGGTTCTTTACCGTTTACGGTCCGTGGGGGCGCCCCGACATGGCCCTGTTCCTGTTTACGGAAGCCATCCTGAAGGGGGAACCTATCAAGGTGTTCAACCACGGGAATATGGTGCGCGATTTTACCTACGTTGACGATATCGTAGAGGGCATCAAACGCGTCATCGACAACCCCCCCCGCGGTAACGCTGCCTGGACGGGGAATAAACCTGATCCGAGTACCTCCAAGGCTCCCTACAAGGTTTATAACATCGGTAACAATGACCCGGTCAAATTGATGGACTTTATCACCGCCATTGAAGAAGAACTGGGAAAGGATGCCGAAAAGGTTATGATGGACCTGCAACCGGGCGACGTGCCGGCTACCTACGCCAATGTACAGGATTTAATGGACGATTTGGGCTACAAGCCCGAAACGAACATCCGCCACGGTATTCGCCAATTCCTGGATTGGTACCGGGAGTTTTACGGGTACAGCGGCAAGGGCGCGGGCGCAGGTGCCGGGCAAGAAGCGAACAATAGCGATGCTGAACTGGCTCCGTAGTCTGTTTTCCGCGGGGCCAGCCGGGCCGTCGGTCAGTTCATTCGAATTTTTGGCCGTCGACATGCATGCACACTGGCTACCCGGTATTGATGATGGGGCGAAAAATATGGATGAAAGCCTGGCCATGATCGGGAGCCTTCAGTCATTAGGCTTTCAGAAACTGATCGCCACACCTCACATCATGGCCGACCTTTATCCGAATACCCCCGCAATCATCCAGGATCGCCTAAGCGAAACCCGGCGGGCCTGCGCCGCCGCCGGTATTGAAATCGAGTTGGAAGCTGCCGCCGAGTACCTACTGGATGATGGTTTCGAAAAGCACCTGGACCGGTATGGCCCCCTCACATTCGGGGATAACTATATATTGATCGAGTTCGGGTTCTTCCAACCGCCTTTGCAGGCGGAAAACGTATTTTTTCAACTTCTGGCGGCAGGGTATCGGCCTATCCTCGCTCACCCCGAACGGTATGCCTATTTCCACGATAAGCCCCGGGAGTTGAACAAACTGCGGGAAAGGGGGGTGAAACTACAGGTGAATACATTGTCGCTGCTGGGCCATTACGGGAAACGCATTCAATCTTCGGCCATCAACCTAGTAACCGAGGGGATGGCCGACTTTTTAGGTACCGACGCTCATTCCCGGCAGCATCTCCGTACGCTCGGGCAGGCCCTGAACTCAGAACGGCGTAACCTTCCCGTCGGTGAGCACACTTTCCTTAACAAGACTCTACGGTAAATTGAAAATACGGCCTTTACTTCCCGTGCTAACCATGGTTCTGACAGCTCTCCTGCTATCGTCTTGCGTTCAGCATAAACAATTGTTGAATTTCCGTAGGGCCGGCGAACCCGTTCCGGATGGATATACCGCCCCTATCGTCCTCCCCGAACTTGAAGTGCAGCCTGACGATATTCTCCATATCGCCATCAACAGCCTCGATGACGAAACGAGCAGACCATATAATCTGGCCTCCCAGGGGAATAACAATAACAGAGGCGGCGGTGGCGGCGGCGGAAACAACGCGCTTCTTCTTCAGGGTTACACCGTTGATAGTTTAGGTTACATCGAGTTCCCCAACGTCGGCCGTATACAGGTTGGTGGTCTCACTCTTGAGGGAGTCCGTGCCGTGATTGCCGAACGGCTAGAGCCGTACTTGAAGAACGTAGCCGTCAATGTAAAATTCCTAAACTTTCGGTATACGATTATTGGTGATATCTCCGCTCCGGGTACGTACTCTACGCTCAACGAACGGGTCAGTGTCCTGGAAGCCGTCGGTACCGCCGGAGATCTGACCAACTACGCTGATCGGGATCGAATTATCCTCATCCGGGAAGAAGATGGATTGAGGAAAGTGGTGAGGTTGAACCTTCAGGACGACGATTTTTTCAGTTCCCCTTACTACTACCTACAGCAGAACGACGTGATCTACATCGAACCCTTGCCTTCGAAGGTGGCCACCGTGGCCGATCCGATTGGTCGCGTATTCGGTTTTGCCTCCGCGGGAATCTCCTTGGTCACGCTGATCATTACCATCATTACTCGTAGCAATTAGTAACCGTATACCCCGTGGAATACCTTAACCCCCCCTCCGGACAGGCGAATGTTGCGAATGCGAATTATGGTAACACGCCACCTCCTACAGGTGACATGGATACTTCGAATAAGCCACCGGCGGTCAGCCTGGACATCCAGAGCCTGATCTATCGCATATTGCGCAATTGGTGGCTGATTGTGATCGGGTTGGCACTAGGCTATGGCGCGGCTAAACTTTACTTACGGTACCGGGAACAGGAATACAATATATCGGCTGTCGTGCAAATTTCTAAGGACGACAATCAGGCGGTAGCCGATCTGATTCTACCGGGGCTATCGGGTACCGACGGGTCCAACATGGACAACGAAATCCAACTGATTAAGAGCCGTAGCTTGATGACGGAAGTTGTCGATCGCCTTAAATTGGACGTTAACGTGTACTCCGATGGACGCGTCCGGAACATAGATCTCTACGATTCTTCCAATAATCCGATAGTGATCACCCGGCACGAACCGAATTCGAGCGCTTACGGCAAACTGCTTACTCTGGATATCCTGAACGAGAACCAGTTCGTGCTGGGGTATGAAGAACAGTTGGACACGTTCCGGTTCGGTCTGCCGTTTGTTTCCCAGTACGGTCGGTACACCTTTGAAAAACGGCCCGACCGCAGGCTCCTACCGACAAGAGTGCTAATCGAATTCCAGAAACCACTGAAGGTTGCTGGTGATTACTCCGATCGTTTGTCAATCAGGCCGGTCAGTAATTCCGACCTCCTGGAGGTACAGCTACAGGACCAGGTTCCGGATCGAGCCAAGGATATTATCACCAATGTCATCGAGGTATACGATAGCATTACGGTCAGTATCAAAAATCAGGCCACCGATCGGACGCTGGCCTTCATCGAAGAACGCATAAGTGAATTCAGCCAGGATCTAACGGAAGTCGAACAGCGCGCCGAGAATTTTATTCTGGAAAACGATCTCCTGGTTGATATTACGACTAACCTTCAGTTTGAATTAACTGAACTCAACACCAGCGCTACCGAACTAGCTGAGTTGAATGTTCAACTACAGGCTCTCGATAACCTCGCGGAATTCCTGCAAGACCAAACTACCGATCAGGAGCTAATTCCCTATACGGCGCAAGTAGCGAATCTGAATATTGGCGGCTTTATACAGCAGTACAATACTCTGCTGATGGAGCGAGAGCGACTACTGGCTACGGCCTCCCCCGAAAACCCTATTGTTCAGGCCACCGAAGAGCCTCTCCGTGACTTAGAAAACGATATTCTGGATGCAATCGCGGAAGTGAAGGACCGGATACGAAACCAGATCGATACGGTAGAGCAGGAGTATGCCGAAGCTCTCAATAGCATCCGCGGCGTTCCCGGGCAGCGCAGACGTTTATTGAGCATTGAACGCGAGCAACAGATCAAAGAGCAACTGTACCTGTATTTGCTACAAAAGCAGGAAGAAACGGGGCTCCAACAAGCGATTACCTCTTCCGGGCTTCGCGTTGTGGAAGCACCAATCGTGGAGGGAACCGAAGGGCCGGGAGGTTCCCAGATATACCTTATCGGTCTACTTGTGGGTATACTCATCCCAGTGGGCGGCATTACGGTGGCTGAACTCTTAGACAATACGATAAGGTCTGCCGACCACGTCAAGCAGTTGACCAGCGCGCCCCTGTTGAGTGTATTGGCGGAAAATAAGAGTGATAATCAGGTTGTGGTTACCGAAACGAGCCGGTCGCCCATAGCTGAAATGTTCCGCATGCTCCGAACTAACTTACAGTTCCTGATCGCGGGCAGGAAAAATCAGGCCATACTGGTGACCTCAAGTATGAGCGGCGAGGGAAAAACATTTGTCTGTGTGAACCTCGGTGTAAGTCTGGCGCTGGCGGGTAACCGGGTACTCATGATCGGTATGGACCTCAGAAAACCCAAGCTAGGCCAGTATCTCGACGCGGGAGATGGGGGCTCGTCGGAAGGGCTGTCCAACTACTTGGTAAAGTCGGCGGAGCTTACTGACATCATCCATCAGTATAAGGACTTTGAAAACCTTCATTTCATTACTTCCGGCGTCATCCCACCGAACCCGGCCGAAATGATTATGCTCGACAGGAATAAAGAAATGATTCGTATGCTGAAAAAGCAATACGATTATATTCTGATCGATACTCCGCCGGTGGCCCTGGTAACGGATGCCCTACTACTGGCGGAAAACGTAGATGCGACACTGTTTGTCACCCGCTATGGCGTAACCAAGCGGCCCCAGTTACAAATTGTAAGCGAACTACAAAGGGATCGTAAACTACCCAATATTGCCGTAATCCTGAATGGCGTTAAGTCGGGGAGGGGCTACGGTTATGGTGGCTACGGCGGCTATGGCTATGGCTATGGTTACGGATATGGTTATTACATAAAGGAATAGATTCAATTGTACCGATGAATAGAAAGACGACTAAGTTCGACTTATTGTGGAAAGGGTTGCCGCAGCACGTACTGCGTACCAAAATGGTTACCCTTGATCTATTCCATAACAAGAGGGTAGCCATAGTAGGGCCGGCAAGTACCGCCTACGTTGAGGAAAAAGGGAATTATATCGATAATTTTGATATTGTCATCCGGCTGAGTCGTGCCCTGTTTCAGTTTGAAAACAAACCAGAGACGCGGGCGTTTGTAGGAACGAAAACGACCATGCTGTTTCATCAGCTAATGGGGAAATCGTTGTCGACCGGGGAAATTGATCAGGCGCTACTGCGAAAATACAATGTCGATCGCCTGGTATTCAGTCGTTCATCCACCCGGAATGGCATCCGTAAAGTACTTGCCTATTACTGTAAGCATCCCGGTGGCTACCCCGTTTCCTTACTTGACCCCAACATCTATAAGCGGATTGCGGCTCCCTTCACCGCTCCGCGTTTGAAACCTACCAACGGATATAACGCCCTTGCCACGGTACTCCAGAGTCAATTCCAAGAATTATTCATAACCGGAATAACTTTTTTCCGTACGCCGTACTCCAAAGGGTACCGGGACGATGAACAAATGACCAGAATCGTCGCCGAAGGCTGGCACAATCCTGACTTTGAATACGAATTGTTCAGCCGCCTCCTCGAAGAGAATTCCCACAAGAATATTATTATGGACGATGGGCTCCTCGCTATACTATAGGGGCCAAGTCGCAAGTCTTGATATATAAGTCTTGCTCTCCTAAGTAGTCGGACAAATTTATTGTGCTATTTCCATCTGGTGGATCGTGTGGATAACCGAGGCAGAAAACGCAGTCAACACCTCCGTATTGGCGAGGTTTTCTAACGAAGGGGAGCCGCAGGAGACAGCAAGGGAAATTGTATAAATAACTGTCTCCGATTGCTTAAAGGCCACTCTCTCCGAAAGATG
Organism: uncultured Lewinella sp.; assembly: GCA_964594535.1. GTDB lineage: Bacteria > Bacteroidota > Bacteroidia > Chitinophagales > Saprospiraceae > Neolewinella. Next base: position 91,108 of record CAZQNE010000003.1, on the reverse strand, counting down.
CTTTACGTAGCTAGGCATCGATTCGAGCGCATTGGTAAACGGCGAAACTCACCTGCACCATACCCGAATGTTAAATGTTGGCAGACCTCCAGAAGCTGGGACCTGGGTTCTTCCGCGGTTACATCTTTAGGTTTACAAAAATATACCCATTGAAGTGTCTTTTTCTAATTGGCTCCCTCAAACTCGGTGGCGCGGAACGTTCCGTGTGTCGGCTCAGCAATTATCTGTCCGACCGTGGATATGAGGTCCACCTAATCCTTCGGGAGCGTGTCGTAAAGTTTCATCTTGATGAAAAAGTGAATGTGCATGTACTTAGTGGCTGGAAGCACGGATCGCAACTTGGCAAATTACTGCGATTCCGGAAAGCCATGAAGTCGAAGATTAAGGAGATCAACCCTCGGGTATCGGTTGCCTACACTTCCCTCAATGGGGTTGTACTATCCAGCACCCTAGTTAAAAATGGCATCGTAAGGTTTGATGTCTATCCGCTAACCTTGAAAAAGTGGAAGCGGGCCCTGTTTCTGTCCTTTCTGAATCTTCCAAACATTAGCAGAATTATCTGTTTAACAAATGATACCAAGGAAGATCTTTTGCCATACTATCCGAACAAAACGCTCGAAGTCATTCCAAATGCTGCATTACCCGACCGCCGCCGGATCGCCGCGCAGGAAACAACCGTGAGTTCAGAATTAGAGCATCGGCCCTATATCGTTAGTTCCGGGCGGCTAGTAAGAACAAAGGGATTCGAGGTTGCCCTCAGGGCCTACGCAAAGGCAGGAGTTCACCACCAGTGCGATTATGTCATTCTTGGCCAGGGCTCCTTGAGGGAAAGGTTAGTTGATCTTATTGAGGAACTTGGACTCCAGGGCCATGTACATCTACTCGGATACCAGTCGGAACCTTTTCCTATTGTGGAAAAAGCACTTTGTTTCGTCCATGCTTCGGCTCGGGAAGGTTTTCCTAATGTGTTGGTTGAGGCACTCTCACTCGGTGTGCCCGTTATCGCTACGAACTGCAAGACGGGGCCTTCGGAAATCGTTCAACACGGGCGCAACGGGTTTCTGACCGAGATGGATGACGTCGAAAAAATTAGTCAGTACATACACAAAATTGTGAGCGACCCGCAACTGCGCCTGGAATTGAGCCAGTACGCGCCTAGTTCGGTCGATCGCTTTGCGGAAGAGAAAGTTTTCGCTCAGTGGGAGAACGTGTTATCCAAATACGATGATAAGTGAACGGCAACCGGCAAACTAGACGCTACCTGTTCTTCGCAGGCTCCCTGAAAGCGGGCGGCGCGGAGCGGTCTTTATCTAGGCTAGTCAATTTTTTAGTGGATAACGGTATAGAAACCCATCTGGTACTCCGGAAGGATCTCATTCAGTTTGAACTCAGGGAGGGGGTACAAGTACACGTACTGAAGCAGAATCGGGGGGCCACGATGAAGAAGATGTATAAACTTCAACGAGAGCTTCGGAGGTTGACCAAGCGTATTCAACCTACTGCCGTTTGTGCTTTTACCTCACTTTCCGGAGTAATATTGTCCACTCTGCTCCATCCGAACACCACGGTACGATTCGATACCTACCCCAGGCAACTCAGACCCTGGAAGCAAAGTTTATTCTATACGTTTTATAACCTGCCCAACGTCAGGAACATCGTTTGCCTGACCAGGCAAATGCAACACGATTTACGCCGGATATTTCCCGGGAAGCGACTGAAAGTCATTAACAACGCTTCTATCCTCCCCAGTCCGGACAAACTGCTGGAACCCCTCCCGGAACATCTGAAGCCCACCCGCCCATACTTGGTTGCTCTGGGAAGATTGACCAAAACAAAGGCCTATGATGTAGCTATAAAGGCCTACCACCGGGCGAGAATTTGGGAGGAAGCGGATTTGTTTATTATCGGCGACGGTGGGTCCAAAGTGAACTTGGAGGAGCTTGTTGATAAATTGGATATCGGGCAGTATGTACATTTTGCTGGCTATCTGGCTAATCCTTATCCTTTGGTAAAAGACGCGGTCTGTTTGGTCCACACCTCCGTTCGGGAGGGTTTCCCGAACGTACTGGTTGAAGCACTTTCGCTGCAAGTACCCGTCATCGCTACCGACTGTAAAACCGGTCCGTCGGAAATCATTATAGATAGTGAAAACGGCTACCTGGTACCGGTAGGCGATGTTAAGGCAATTGCCAAAAAAATGCGGCATATTGTGACAGATCACGATGATCGAAATCGAATGAGATCAAAAAGCCTGGAAACGATCGATCAATTTAACGAAAAGTTCATCTTCCGGCAATGGATTGACGTACTCGATCGACACGCCGGATTCACTCCGGAAACGAATCGCGTTAGCACAGCCCCTGAATCATAGTAAGCCCCCCAAACCGCCCGAATTGCAGCGACATAGTCCCAAAGTTTTAGTAATCATCCCGGTTTTTAACCGGGAACATCTGATCGGCCGAGCCATCGAAAGCGTGATCGCCCAAACATACCAAAATTGGGAGTTGATCGTATCCGATGACCACTCCACTGATGGAACCATGGAGATCATTAAGGGGTACGCCAGCAAGGACGACAGAATCCGGTACGCTGGCCGGCTTACGAACGGAGGAAACGCCGCCGCAAGAAACCAGGGTCTTGACCACGTAGATCACCAACGTCACCAGTACGTTGCTTTTCTGGATAGTGACGATGCCTACCTACCCGAATTGCTCGAACGCTCAATCGCCGCTCTCGAAAATGCCAACCCCGATATTGGTTTTTCCTGGGTTGCTGCTATTACTACGGACCTTGATGGAACCACCAGACGGGGCGGATGCTGGAAACCAAACGAGAAATACTGGGATAACCCGCTACATTTCTTCTATGAACTTCACATCGGTACCGGCAGGGGGTTAGTCTTGAAAAGTGAATGCATCAGTGACCAGCAGCGGTTTGACGAAAACATTCGCACCGCGGTAGATACGGATTTTTTAGTTAGATTAAGGCAGCAATGGAAATACACCTACGTAGATGATAACCTGATTTTACGGTACGAGCAACGTAAAAGTGTAAGAAGGGATACCCGAAGTAAAATGGAAGCTTACGGGTACATGATCGATAAATACGATAACATCATTCAATCAGACCCAGTGCTGACCGACCGGTGGAATTACAAGTACCTGTGGTTATGCCTCCACAATCAAAACTGGAAGGGAGCTCACCAGGGACTGAATAATCTGAAAAACCGACGGACGAAAGCATGGGCTATGTATATGGCCTTCCGTCTTCTTCCGTTACCAGTCGCCAAACGTATTCATAATTTGGCCGCTAGCTAATGACCGGTAACGTCCGCACGTTCAACGGAAGTGAACAACTAACAAGTCAGATTCACTCTCGATAGTCGCACGAAGTACGGCCCCGGTTCCTAGTAGCGAATGACTTGTCCTTCGTACCTCAGTTCACCCAGTCAGAATGAAAGTATGCGTCTTAGCTCCCCGTGTCAGTAATTTCTACTGTGAAGAAATATATACCCGGTTGGGCCCGGATTGCACTGTTTCGTATACACTCGATCTAGACAGTGCCGACTTTCGCGATGCAGACGTCGCCCACCTGCAGTGGATTGAATATCTGGTCGATAAAAAAGATGCTACCCGACAAGACGTAAGGGATGTTGTCGAGCGTCTACAAAATGGCCCACCGCTCGTCGTTACTCGCCACAACTACCTGCCGCACCAACTTTCCCCCGATCTGGGCAGGGTACTTTACGAAAAGGTTTACGAGGTTGCGGAATGTATCGTGCACCTGGGGCAGTTCAGTGTCGGCGAATACGAAACCCGATACCCGCAGATCGCTAAAAACCAGAACCATTACGTGGTTCATCATCCGATATACACATTTTATCCTAACTCAGTTTCCCGAGGTCAGGCCAGGAAGAAACTGGGGATTCCTCAACGGTCCTTTGTCGTACTCGTCTTCGGGATCATTCGGAACCGAGAAGAAAAAGCGTTCATTGAGGAAACTTTCAATCGGTTGAATGTTGACAATAAGGTCCTTCTCGTTCCAAGGATGATTGCCTTTCGGGGCGCGACCAGACTAAGCACGACGGTACGTAAGTTCATGCTGAATCTATACGGGACGCTGGAGCGGATCACCTTCAATCGATACTATGAGTTCCGGAGACTGTCCGACGAAGAAATTCAATTCTACCTCACATCCGCGGACGTGTTGCTCATCCCCCGCCAGGACACCCTCAATTCCGGCCTTCCATTCCTGGGCTGGTCTTTCGGTAAAATGGTGGTCGGGCCGGCGGTGGGTAACATCGGCGAGGCTATTCAACTTATGGGGCACCCAACTTACGAACCCGGTAATGTCGAAATGGCATCCAAAGCTATTGAGGAGGTTGTTGACTTTGCAACGCAGTTTACCCCGAACGACATCCACAAGTTAGCTCGTTCGCATTTCGATCCAGAATCGGTGGGTCAACAAACCGAAACGATTCTACGCAAGCATGCCCGGAGTTCATAACATTTGCCCCAGGGCTGCATCTTCGCGTGTCTCCTTAAGTGCCGCATTGTATCGCATAAGGTCGCCTGTTCGATCGCTTTATACTGTTATCCAGACGCCCGGCAATTTTAGAGTCATACGATGCCGCATGCGTTATTCGCACCGGTAGACAAATTACCGCATTTCCCACGCTACACTACGTCGTTGTCGGCGAAACTTACCGGCGAAGGACAGCCGGGGGAAGCGGAGTGACGTATGAACGGTAGCAACCTACATGTACCCAAAACGAACCACTCGAAATAAAACCAAAATTAGCCAATGAAAATTCTTGACTGCACCCTCCGCGATGGCGGATACTATACGAACTGGGACTTCGACAAGGCGGTGGTGGATACCTACCTACGCTCGCTTGACCAACTGCCCGTCGATATTCTGGAAGTCGGCTATCGCAGCCAGGCGAAAACGGAATATCTCGGGGAGTACTTTTACAGTCCGATCGAAACACTACAACAGCTAAGGCAAAATAGCCGGAAAGAACTGGCCATCATCCTAAATGAAAAGGACGTACGGGCCGCCGACGCCGGGACCCTACTAAAACCTGTTGAAGGGTTAGTGGATATGGTCCGGGTAGCGGTCGATCCCAAGAATTTTGAACGGGCCTTGCACTTAGCCGACGCCATAAAGCAACATGGCTTTACCGTTAGTTTTAACGTAATGTACATGTCTTCCTGGAAGGACGAAGCGCAGTTTATCGCCTCTATTGAAAAAATTGGAGATTCGGTCGACTACTTCTACATGGTCGATTCCTACGGTGGGGTCTACCCCGAAGACGTGAGGGAAAACTATCAGCTCATTCGGGATCGCTGCGACACTAAGATCGGATTTCACGGCCACGATAACCTCGAATTGGCCCTCATCAACACGCTTACTGCGATGGAGTGTGGCGTAGACATCATTGATGCGACTATTACCGGAATGGGGCGGGGGGCCGGCAACCTCAAAATGGAACTGCTGCTCACGGTGCTCAATTCCCGCTACGGGTACTCCGTCGACTATAACGCCCTGAGTGAGGTAGTGACGACTTTTGAAGATATGCAGCAGCACTATAAGTGGGGTACGAACCTCGCCTATATGGTTTCCGGAGTGACCAGCAGCCCCCAGAAGGACGTTATGGAGTGGGTCACCAAGTATCTCTTTTCCTTCAATAGCGTCATTCAGGCTATGGAAAACCGGAAGAACGGCTCCGTGGATAATGAGCAATTGCCCAATTTTAAACCGGACTCCAGCTACCAAAAGGCCGTTATCATCGGGGGTGGGCCGAATGTGCTTCGCCATTTCAACGCGGTCCGGGCCTTCCTTGTGAACAACCCGGACGTGTGCGTCATTCACGCCAGTTCCAAGAACGCGAAATACTTTTCCGATCTCGACAACGACCAGTATTTCTGTCTGGTCGGCAATGAGGGCCAGCGGCTGGAGCGGGTCTTCCAGGACCTGAAGAGTTTCACCGGTGTATGCGTACTGCCCCCTTACCCCCGGGAAATGGGTACCTATATCCCCCCCACCGTGCGCGATAAGAGCTATGAGCTGCGGAAATTCACTTTTCTGCCGAAGCCCGAACATTCGCTCACGGCTACGGCACTTCAGTGCGCCATCGATCTCGGAGTCTCTGACGCCTACTTTGCCGGCTACGACGGGTACACGGCCGGGAACATCTCCCAACGGGAACGCGATTTGTTTCTGGAGAACGAAGCTATCTTCGAAGCCGCCCGTACGTCCGGTCTGAACTGCCATACCCTGTTGCCCACTAAATACGAAAACCTGCAGCCCGATTCAGTTTACGCCAGGGTCTGATATCATGAACACCGTACTGATTATACCCGCCCGCTACGCCTCCTCGCGTTTGCCGGGAAAACCCCTGACCCCCATTGCCGGCAAGTCACTGATCCGGCGTACCTACGACCAGTGTGCCAGGGGCTTCCCTGCCGAACGGATATACGTAGCCACTGACGACGACCGTATCCGCCGGCACTGTGAGGAAGCCGGTATCCGGGTAGTGATGACCTCGGATGAATGCCTGACCGGTACCGACCGAGTAGCCGAAGCCGCCCGGGCCCTGGGGGCAGATTACGTGATAAACGTTCAGGGTGATGAACCCCTCTGCGACCCCGCCGATATCCGCTTACTGGCCCTAGCCGCCGCCGATCGCCCCGACCGCATCCTGAATGGATACTGTCCCATCACGGAAGAAGATCGGTTTCGTAGCCCGGGCGTGCCGAAAGTGGTCTTTCGCCCCGACGGTCGATTGCTGTACATGTCCCGCAGCGCCATACCCGGCTCGAAATCCGGTGAATTCGATTTCGGCTATCGCCAGGTATGCATCTATGGCTTCCCCAACTCCCAGCTACAGACCTTTGCCGAACAGCCCGCGAAATCACCCCTGGAAGCCACGGAAGACATCGAGATCCTTCGGTTTCTGGAGTTAGGCCAGGAGGTCCACATGTTGGAAATGTCCCCCAATTCCATAGCCGTCGATTACCCGGATGACGTTCAACGGGTGGAAGCGGTCCTTAAAAAGATGCCCGATGTTGTATAAATACGACGTAGTTCTCTGGGACTTTGACGGAGTGATTCTCAACTCGAATAGCGTGCGCAGCCTCGGGTTCAGCGAGGTCCTTGCCGAATACCCCCACGATGAAGTCAGCCGGCTACTGAAATTTCACGATCGTAATGGCGGATTGAGCCGTTACGTGAAGTTCCGTCATTTCTTCGAGGATATTCGCGGCGAGCGCATCACGGAGGAGGAAGTGGGCCGTTTAGCCCGAGCGTTCAGCGAAGTTATGATGAAACACCTCGGCGACCCCGCCCTCCTGATCCGGGATAGCGTACGTTACGTTAAGGAACGCCACCGAAGCGTACGAATGCACGTGGTTTCCGGCTCCGACCAACGGGAACTCCGCCAGCTCTGTGCGATCCTGGGCGTCGCGGACTACTTCCAATCCATTCACGGGTCGCCGACTCCGAAAACCCGCCTGGTGGAAGAACTACTTTCCGAACACAACTACACGCCGGCCGACTGCTGCCTCATCGGCGATTCAATCAACGATTTTGAGGCGGCCCGCGACAACGGAATCGACTTCTACGGCTACAACAACCCCGCACTGGAGGGAACGGGCACCGGATACATCTCGGCCTTCGCCGGTTTAACCGACCCACACCACTAGTATGAAAATACTCCTACTCATCAACACCTTCGGCAGCGGGGGTGCCGAACGGTCGACGTACGAGCTTGCAAAATATCTTATCCGTGAGCAAGTTCCCGTTGCCGCCGCTGCTCTCAACCACAAGCCGGTAGGGATTGAAGCACAGTTCCAGGATTTGCCAATCCCAACTTACGTAGGGGATGGAAAAAGCCGCCGCGAACGGCTGCGGTACGTTATCGACGTGATACGGCGGGAGCGGCCCGACATCGTGCATTCGGTTGTCTTCGAAGCGAATTTACTGGCCCGTCTGGCCCGACCCTTCACCCCGCCCTACGCGCTGGTGCAGAGTATCGTCAACACGCCCTACGTAAAGGGGCGCAGCCTGGACCGCGGGCTCGTGGGCCGGATGAAATTTTGGTTAGCCAAGCAGGCTGACGTGGCCAGTGCCCGCCTGAGCAGGGTGCATTACCACGCAATCACCGAGTCGGTCGTCCGGCATTACCAACCCCTCTTCGGTCTGAATCCTGCCGATTTCACGATCGTACACCGCGGTAGAGTCAGCCCGGATTGCCCGCCGAAGATCGAGTCGAACGAAGCATTGCGCCTCATCAACGTCGGGCGCCAGGACTACCAAAAGGGGCAGGTGCTTATCGTGGAGGCACTGGACCGCCTGCATCGGGAACGGAGTATCACCGGTATCACGTTAGATATTTTCGGCCGCGAGGGAACCCAAACCCCGGCCATCCGGAGCGCCATCGAGCGGGGGCAACTAGCCAACCGGGTCCGTCTCCGGGGGTTCAGCGACGACATTCCCGCCGAGTTGTGCGCGGCGGATGTATTCGTTTTTCCTTCGCACTTCGAAGGACTGGGCGGGGCGCTCATCGAGGCGATGTCGGCAGGTTTACCCTGTATCTGTAGTGATATTCCCGTGCTGCGGGAAGTCGTGGGCGGGGACGCAGGTGCATTGTTTTTCGAACCGGGGAATGCCGGTGAGCTAGCAAACTGTATACACCGAATCCATACCGAGCCCGAACTTCGGCATACACTCTCACGGGCCAGCCGCCGCCGCTTCCACGAAGCCTTCGAACTGGAATCCATCTCCGCCCAGATGCTGGATATGTACCGGCGGGTTCACCGGGATAGGGCATGATCTTACGGAACTCGTTCTATCGTTTCCTGGGAACCATCGCACCTGCGTATGCGCCCACCCGGGAAAACGTTTTGCGCGTGCTGGCCTACCACACCGTCCCCGATCCCGGGGCCTACGAGCGGCAGTTGCGCTACCTCAGGGATCACTATGCGGTGGTATCCCTCGACGACCTTCTCAGCCACCACCATGGCGGAACCCCGCTTCCCCCGCGGGCGCTACTCATTACCTTTGATGATGGCGACCGGACGGTCTACGAACACGGTTTACCCCTGCACCGTCAGTATGGGCTTCCCGCGGTCCTGTTCGTCATTACGGGACTGATCGGTACGGAAGAACCCTTTTGGTGGAAGAAGATCGAACTTCATTACGCCGCGACCGGCAGACCCACCACGGAAGCCCGCCAAAAAATCAATGAATTGAAGACCGTAACCGATGGGGTGCGCCGCGAATTTTTGGCTACCCTCCCTGACTACCGCCAGGCCCAACTGCGACCCAAGGAACTCGGTGAACTGGCGCAGGCCGGCATCGCCATCGCCAACCACACGGTAACCCACCCCCTGATAGACCGTTGTAGCGAAGATCGAATGGGCCAGGAAGTAGGTCGTGCGGCCGACTATCTGGAAGGGGTGGACGGGGCCTACCCGAAGGTCTTCGCCTACCCCAACGGGAACGCGAATGCAGTGACGGAGGACATACTACGGCGGGAGGGCATCGAATTAGCCTTTCTCTTCGATCATCGGCTGACGTCGCTGCCACTGCGGAATCCTCTCCGGCTATCCCGTCTCCGCGCCAATACGGACGATGCCCTACCGGAATTCAGCGCGAAGGTGAGCGGGCTGCATTCCCTAATCTACCATCGTGGCAGATCCTGAACTACGGATTCGGCGCTTTACGCAAGCGGACACCGAGTCGGTTACCGCCCTGCTAGCCACCAGCCTGACGCGTTCCGGGGGGGCGGACTGGTTCCGGTGGAAGCATCTGGACAACCCCTTCGGGCCCTCGCCCGGTTTCGTGGCGGAACTGGCGGGGAAGATCGTCGGGGCCCGGTTTTTCCTGCGGTGGCAGTTCCGGGATGCCCGGGGGAATGTGACCGAAGCCCTACGACCGGTGGATACCGTTACCCATCCGGAGGCCCGGGGGCGGGGCATTTTCAAACGGTTGACACTAACCGGCTTAGCGGAACTGCACGCGGACGAACGCTACCTGGTGTTCAATACGCCGAACGGAAATAGCCTGCCGGGTTATCTGAAAATGGGATGGGAAGAGCACGGTAGAGCTTACCGCTATTTTTATACGCCACGCCTAGCTCCCTGGGGAGCGGCAAAAGTATTGGAAGGTGAAGAGTTGCCGGCGGGGGCGGGAGAATGGGCCATCTATCCGCCGGGAATGATCACGACGCATAAAACCGACGCTTTCCTTCGGTGGCGCTATACCCCCGACAGTTACCGGTTCGTGAGTATGGCTAATGGCGACCCGGGCTGTCTGGTGGTTCGTACCGTTCGCACGAAGGGAATTTCCACGCTGTCGGTAACGGATTACGTGGGCCCGCCCGCTAATTTCCGGCCCCTGGTACTCGGCGCGGCATCGGCCCGTGGCCACTACCTGATCCATATGTTGGCGGGGGGCTCCGGGCGAGGGTCGCGATGGTGGCCCGGGGTACAGCGGGGGAGTAGTTTGGTTGCCATCCGTCCGGCCCGGTTGCCGGAGGGGATGAGTCTGCATCTTTCGGCTGGCGACCTCGAAAGTATTTTGTGATGCGCATTCTCCAATTAGTTACGGCCCGGCAGTATCGGGGAGCCGAGGTATTTGCGGCCTTACTAAGCGAGGAACTGGCCGAAATGGGTCACGATCTGCACTTCGTGGGTCTGTACGACCCTCCGGAAAAGGCGCTCACGGCGGCGGGATGCGTAAATTTCGACCTGGGGGGGACGAAGCGAAGGGGTTTTGCGCCCGGCGTACTGCGGCGGCTGCGGACCTACTACCGCCGCCACCGCCCCGGGGTGATTCAGGCAAACGGGTCGGATACCCTCAAATACAGCGTCGCGCTGAAGTTGCTGGAACCCGGCGTGCGGTTGGTGTACCGTAACATCAGCGTCTTTAGCGTGTGGGTGGCTTCGGAATTGCGGCGTCGGATTCAGCGTTGGATGTTCGGCCGCGTTGACTTCGTCACCTCGGTCAGCGCGGAAAGTCGCTCGGATCTAATACGTACTCTGGACTATCCTCCCGACCGCATCCGGGTCGTACGGCGGGGTGTACGGACGGATCGGATCGTCTCCCGTGCGGAGGCCCGCGAACGACTCGGCGCGAATGGCCCTACGGTGGCCCTGGTGGGAAAACTCTCACCGGAAAAGAATCACGAATTTTTGCTGGCCGCTTTCGTCGACATAAAGGAGCGATTTCCCGGGGCTCAGTTGTGGTTTATCGGCGATGGTCCCCGGCGAGAGGGTATTGAGCGGGCGGCCCGGGCATCCGGGGTGGGCGATGCCATTACCCTCTGGGGGGTACAGACGGACGTCGCACCCTTCCTGGCGGCGGCTGACGTGCTCGCTATTTGTTCTACGGTAGAGGGGATCCCGGGGGTGATTTTGGAAGGAGGAGTACAACGGACCCCAACGGTCAGCGTTGACGTCGGGGGGGTGGCGGAAATCCTGCTACACGAGCGAACCGGTTTGCTAGTCGACAGTCATGATAAAGAGCAGTTTGCCGCCGCGCTGGAACGGGTATTGGGAGATTCGGACCTACGGGATTGGTTGGGTGAGCAAGCCCGACGTGCGGTGGTTGACCAGTACAGCCTACGACGCGCGGCTGAGGAATCCTTATCCATTTACCGCCAAATTTGCGGCACGCTATGATTAAAGTATACCATTTGATCAAAGGCCTGGGGCGGGGTGGGGCGGAGATGCTGCTACCCGAGACGCTCAGGGTACATGACACGGAGCGGTTTTCATTCCGGTACGCTTATTTTCTACCCCACAAGGGCCAGGTCGCGGAGGACTTACGACGGATGGGCGTTGAGGTAGACCTGGTCGCGGGTACGAACAACCTGGCCATTCTAGCACAGACGCGGCGTGTAGCTGAACTGGCGCAAAATTGGGGGGCCGATATTATCCACTGCCATCTTCCGATCGCGGGAGTGGTAGGTCGGATAGTAGGCAAGCTTACCGGTCTGCCGGTAGTGTACACCGAGCACAATAAACAGGAGAGGTACCACCTGCTGACCCGTCAGTTGAACCTACGGACCCTGGCCTGGAACCGTCACGTGATCGCCTGCTCCGACGACGTGCTCGAGAGTATCAACCGACACATTTCCCTTCCCGGGACCCGGCTTCAGAGCATCCAGAACGGGGTAAATACCGAGCGGTTTTCCCGCACGGCACTGGTGCGCGACCGGGGCGGCCTGGGCCTGCCACCGGATAAACTGATCATCGGTACCGTATGTGTTTTTCGGACCCAGAAACGACTGCAGCACTGGCTCACCCTAGCCGGTCGGCTGTATGCCGAAAATAAAAACCTTCACTTCGCTATAGTAGGTGATGGGCCCGAGGAAGATCGGCTGCGGGAACAGGTAACCCGACAGGGAATGGATGATGTGATCAGTTTCCCGGGGCGAATACAAGAAGTGCGACCCTGGCTGGCCGCCATGGACATTTACCTGATGACGAGCGAGTTCGAGGGACTGCCCATCGCTATGCTGGAAGCGATGAGCGCCGAACTACCCGTGGTCGCTACCCGCGCCGGTGGTATTGGGGAGGTCATCACCGACGGGCGGAACGGCTTTTTAGCCGAAGTCAATCAGTGGGAAGCACTAGAAGCGCCACTACGCAGGCTGATTGACGAAGCCGACCTACGGAAGCGGATCGGAGCGGCCGGCCGTCAACGGGTAGTCGATGAGTTCAGCGTACGCCGGATGGTACGGGAATTGGAAGAGGTGTACCGCCAAACTAAGAAGCCAACCGCCCGTGTCTAACCGCCCATCTCCTCCACCGGTCCGCCTCGCCCGACCCGATGATGAGGCCGGCATTATCGAACTACTGCGGCTCAGCCTGGGGGAAGAAAGTACCGAAAAGAACGTAGCCTTTTGGCGGTGGAAGCACGTTGAAAACCCCTTTGGGCCTTCTCCCGTACTGGTGGCCGAGGAGGACGGGAGGCTGGTGGGCGTGCGGGCCTTCATGCAGTGGGAATGGCTGGGGGAAGGACGCAGCTTCCGTGCCCTGAGAGCCGTCGATACGGCTACTCACCCCGACTACCGGGGGCGGGGTATCTTTAAGGTGCTGACGCTGGAGTTACTGGAGCGCTGCCGGGAAGAAGGCTATGATTTCATTTTCAATACCCCGAACGAGCAGAGCCGGCCGGGGTACCTGAAAATGGGTTGGCGTACGGTTGGGAAACTACCCGTACGTCTGGCTCCGTTACGCCCCGGGCAGGTGCTCGCCACTAAGGTATTTGGTCGACCCGTGTGCGTGCCCACCGCAGCCGAACAACCCCACCAGCCGGAGTTGCTGAATGAAGGAGAGGATCACGAGTGGTTGCGGACGGTCCCGGGGCCGAAGTGGCGAACGCCGCCTACTGCGGAATTTCTGAAGTGGCGCTATCTGGACTGTCCGGCCCGGGAGTACCGGCTAATCGGTAAACCGGGGGACTTTATCGTGTTCTACTACTTACGCGCCCAATCTTTCGGAACGGAGCTGAGGCTGGTACACTACCTTTGCCGCCCCGGAGCCACTGACGCCATGAAGGCGGCCATCAATCGGTTACGGCGGGGGTTATCCCCGACCGTGATCAGTGCCGCCCCGGGTGCGGGGCTGCCGGCTTATTTTCTGCCGGGGCTCCCGGTCGGTCTAATACTGACCTATCGGGCATTGAACCATCCGGCACCACCACCGCTACGGGACTGGGCCTATGCACTCGGCGATATGGAGTTGTTCTAAATGACCCTACTACTCACCTTCATCATCATTTTCATCGGGGCCGGGCTTCTCATCAGCGGGCATTCGAGTGAGCTCAGGCACTCCAAGGGGATGGCCTGGGGGCTGTTTTTCTACCACACCTTCTTCACGCTGGTATACTATATATGGTCCCTTTCGAATAACTCTGACTCTAGGACCTTCTATGCTAAGGTGATCACCAACCAGCGGGGAGACTCCATGGCTGATTACTATGGTTTCGGCACGCTCTTCATCGAGTGGATCACGTACCCGTTTGCCCACTTTCTAGGGTTCACCTACCTGGACATGATGTTCCTGTACGGGTTCTTCGGGTTCGTCGGATTTTTCTACCTCTATCTGCTGATTGCCGAACGAACCACTTTCCGGCACAAGTTACTCGGGATTGACGTGCTGGTACTGGTTATGTTCCTACCCATCGCCCATTTCTACAGTTCCTCACTGGGAAAAGGCTCGATCATTTTAGGGGGGATCGGACTTTTGTTTTACGGATTGAACGACATGCAGCGACGGCTACCTTTCCTGATTCTCGGGGCCATCGTAGTTACCCACGTGCGGGCTCACGTCATGGCCGTGATTTGCTTTTCCGCCGTCGTGGCGGTTATTTTTAGCAGTTCAGGGATTAAGGGTTGGCAAAAGGCGTTAATCATTACCGTAGCACTGGCGGGTGTAGTGCCTCTAATCCAGCAATCTTTCGATTACGCCGGGGTGGAGGAGGCTAGCCTGGAGCAGGCTACGGCCATTGCCGATAAACGGGCTCAGAGTAATACCAAAGCGAATTCGGCCGTCCCACTGGATCAGTACAGCCAGCCGATGCGGATTTTTACCTTTCTATTCCGGCCTCTTTTTATTGACACCCCGAACGCACTCGGTCTGATCGTGAGCTGTGAGAACGTGATTTACCTATTTCTGTTTCTGCGCACCTTCAGTCCCACCTTTCTCCGCTACATAGCCCGAAGTCCGTGGCTGATTAAGATGGCCTTCTGTACGTTCTGGATTTTGACCTTTGCGCTGGCACAGATCAGCTCCAATATGGGCATTGCTACCAGACAAAAATCCCAGGTAACCTATCTATTCATGCTGGTTTTGCTCGGTTACGCAGACTATGCTTACCGCGAAGAACGCAAACTTGTGATCGGTGAGTAAACGGGGTGGGGCGTTCATCATATCGCTTGATTTTGAGTTACACTGGGGGATCTTCGATCACACCCCCCTGACTGACGGGAAGCGAGCCTACTTCGACCGCACCCGAGACCTCATACCCCCTACTCTGGAGTTGTTTGAACAAGCCGGTATTCGGGCTAGCTGGGCAACCGTAGGCATGCTGTTCGCCAACGGCAGAGAGGAGCTGCTGAACTACCTGCCGCGGAAGCGACCGGCGTACGCGAACGCAAATTTGAGTGCATATCGGTTACTCGATGACCTTGGAGCGTCGGAAGAGGAAGACCCCTACCACTTTGCGCCCAGCCTGATTCGCCGGATCGCTGCTACACCGGGGCAGTCGGTTGGAAGCCATACGTTCGCCCATTATTATTGTTTGGAAGAGGGGCAGCTCGTAGAAGACTTTGCCGCCGACCTGAATGCTTCCCGTCAGATTAGTCAGGTGCTCGGGTTGGATCGCCCCCAGGCTTTGGTGCTGCCCCGCAATCAATGCCGGGAAGAATACCTGCCTACGATCAAGGGCGGCGGCTTTGCAAGTTTCCGGGGTAATCCCGAACAGTGGTTCTGGAGCGTACGTTCGGATAAGCAGACCAGCCTGACCCAGCGCGGCGTCCGTCTGCTCGACAATTACCTACCCGTAACGAAGCAAAGTACGCTGTTCAACCGCACGCCAGAGCCTATCGCCGGCCTGTACAATATCCGAGCCAGTCGTTTTTTCAGGCCCTATCTGCCCCTCATCGACGGATACGGGGGGCAGCGGCTGAAGGTACGTCGAATCCTGAAGGAGATGGACCAGGCCGCCCGCCGCGGGCTTAACTATCATCTCTGGTGGCACCCGCATAATTTGGCAACTCATCCGGAAAAAAACATGAAGGCCCTGACCGCCATAGTTCACCACTTTCAAAACCTGAGACAGCACGGATGGGAAAGTCATTCAATGGAGACCTACATCAGCCGACTTCAGAGCAAGGGGTGAGGGAAGAAAGTGACCTCAGCGGGTTAACGGTTGCTATCGTTCTGAATACGAGTTGGAACATTTATAATTTCCGAAGTGGTCTAGTCCGGGCTATCGTAGCCGGGGGGGGGCGCATCATTGCTATCGCGCCTAGGGATGATTTCTCCCATCAGCTCAGTAGAGAGTTGCAGGCTACCTACGTACCCCTGCGACATTTGAATCGGAAGGGGACCAACCCCATAAAGGACGTACGCCTACTTTTGGAACTCAGGAAGATCTATCGCCAGTATAAGGTAGACGTCGCCCTTCATTATACTATCAAACCCGTAATCTACGGGTCGCTCGCCGCCCGATTGAGCGGCACTCAGAACATCAGTACGCTGACCGGACTGGGCTATGCCTTCATCACCCCGGGACTCGTGAACCGCGTGGTCAAGGGCCTGTACCGACGGGCATTACGTTCGGCGAAGCATACGTTTTTCCAAAATGCCGACGATCGGGCTCTTTTTCTGAAAAATCGGTTGGTAGATACCGGGCGGTCCGGCATTATCGCCGGATCGGGGATCAATACCGATCGGTTCGCACCTTATCCTGACGAGAATGAGGATCAGTTGAATTTTCTCTTTATCGGACGGCTGCTATACGATAAGGGTATCATTGAATTTTTTGAAGCCGCCCGGATCATTCGCCAGACTTACCCCCGGGCGGTATTTAACATTCTCGGCGGCCTGGATGACGGCAATCCTTCCGGTGTCTCGGCGATCGAGCTTCAGGAGTGGCAGCAGTCCGGGCATATCGTTTACCACGGGCAGGTGACCGATACCCGCCCCTATATCGCTAAGGCTACGGCGGTAGTATTACCCTCCTACCGCGAAGGGCTACCCCGTGTAATGCTAGAAGGCATGTCAATGGGAAAACCACTTATAACCTCTGACGTGCCCGGTTGCCGGGACACGGTGCAAGACGGCTACAATGGCTACCTGGTGAAGGTGAGGGATGCGGGGAGTCTTGCCCGGGGGATAGAGAAAATGATCAAACTCACCCCCGCGGAACGCCGAGAAATGGGGCGGAGGGGTCGGGAACTGGCCCTCAACCGGTTTGCCGAACCGGTGATTGTGGAAGAGTACGTCCGCATGCTGAACGCCATTAAGAAGGAGAGGTACTGATGGACGGTAGCCAACAGATTAGTGGTAAGATTCTGTTTATCGCAAACTATTTCCCCCCCCGGCCGGCCGTGGCGGGGCGTCGGCTGGGGCATATGGCTCGCTGGGCGCAGCGCCACTTCCAGGAAGTTTTTGTAATACGTAGCGACCGTAATTTTAAGGGCCAGGATCTGCCGGGGCTGAACGTCACCGCCCTCCCGGCCCGGGATCTACGGTCCCTCATCGGGGGTAGCGGCCCCGCCCATACCCTCCCCCACAGTACCTACCGCAGTAAAATTTACGGCCCCCTGCTGAAGATGCGGCAGTCCTTTCCTTTCCTCTACCTAACGGACGACGGGGGGCCGGACTATCTCCACCGGGCCTACCGACTCGGCGTCGACCTGGTCCGCAGGGAAGGGATAAGTACCATTTTTAGTTCCTTCCGCCCCTGGTCGGATCACCTCGTCGCCCGGCGGCTAAAGAGGAAGTTTCCCCACCTGCACTGGATTGCTGATTTTCGGGACCTTCACGCCGACCCCGTCCGGCAGGACGTATGGTGGCCCGCCCTACAACGCCGCTGGGCCCGGTGGGTCGTTAAGCCCGCTGACGAGGTTTGGGGCGTTTCGGAGGGGCAGGTAGAATATTTAAAAGAGATCTTCCCCGCGGCCTCCGTTCACCGGAATCATCTGGTCGCCTTGCCGCCGGTGGAAACCGCTCCGGAAACCCGCCGCTTCACCATAGTTTACACGGGTAGCCTCTACGAAAAACTTCAGTCCATCCGTCCCCTGGTGGACAGCCTCAATCGCTTGGTTGCCGCCGGCAAGGTGGACCCGGATAAAATCGAACTCATCTACCGGGGCAAAGATGAAGTACTGTGGACGGAGTGGATAACAGATTTGAACACCGCGATACACTGTAACATTCGGGCTTACATCGCACCCGCGACCGCGCAAAAATTACAACAGGAAGCCCAGCTCCTGCTATTGCTGAACTGGTCGGCGCGGAACTATTACGGTGTATTGACGGCCAAACTTTACGATTATCTGGCCGCCGGTCGACCTATCCTGGCACTGGTCAATGGGCCCGGCGACCGGGAGCTTCAACGGATGGTCGAGGGGTGCCACGCCGGGAGAATATTTGGAAATGACCAAACACCCGATCAGTGGCTACTGGGTTGCTACCAGAGTTGGTTGGGCGCGGATGGGGTACTGCCCTGGAGCTCCGATCGCAAACGGCTAGCGAACTATCTGGAAGATATTCAGGATGATCCGATCGGAATATCTTTTCGGGATTAATTGACCGAATTAACCCACCATCTTTTAACCCTATATATGAAACCTATTCTAATTGGAGGCTGCGAACGTAGCGGCACCACTTTTCTTGGAGGGCTGATTGGGGCAAACCCCAGGGCTATCGCATTACCCGAAGGTCGGGCTCGCCTACTGGTAGCCCGGGAAATGAATAATCGCACGCACCCCGATCCCCTAACCAAAACGGAAGCTGACCAACTCACCACTAAACTGGCCCGCCACTACAAATTTGCCCACCTGCTTCAGGATACCCACCAAGTCTCCGAACGTATAACCGGCACCCTTCCTTCAGCCTGTGCTGTAATGGATGAACTGGTAGACCTATACGCTCGCAGCCAGGGCCGGACCACCAGTGAAGCGGACTTCTGGGTGGAGCACTCGCCGAATAATCTGGCCAGCAGTAAAATTCTGCTCCAGGCATACCCCGAAGCGAAGTTCATCCACATTATTCGGGACGGGCGGGCGGTTTACAATAGCGCGAAAAAGGTGAGTTGGGGCCCCAAAACACCGTTGCGCGGAGCGCAGTGGTGGTTACAGAAGTTAGCCTACTGCTTCGCGGCGGAACTGCTTCACCCCGATCAGGTATATCGTGTCAAGTATGAAAACCTACTACTAGACCCCGAAACCACCCTGCGCGGCGTTTGCGAATTCATCGGAATGCCTTTTAGCTCGGAAATGTTACAGGGGGATTCCAAATTTATCGCCGACTACACGAAGGGCCAACACCGGCACGTAGGCCAGGGGATCGTAGCCTCGCGCCTGGATTCCTACCGCTCGGAGTTGCCCGCGAAGGAAATTGAACACTTCGAACTCTTCAGTGCGAAAATGCTGGACCAACTGGGCTATGCGGTGGATACAGCCTCCCGGCGCCCCGGTATTGGTATCGGGGACCGTATAAACTACGTGCTGCGCGAAGCCTTCCATAAGTCAATCGCTAACCCCGTTCGGAATTACCTGCGGAAGCGCAAATGAGCCCTGGGTTGTTGGGGGTAGGCAACTATCAATGAGGAGTTCTCCTACGGGAAAAACCCCTTCTTAAGCGGAACCGTAAGGTTGAATATTAATCCGAAAAGCATCAAGTCTATTCATTAAACTACTACATGCTCGAAGAAAATCAAATGGTGTTTATCGTGGGGTTTCCCAGATCGGGAACGACGCTGCTACAATCCCTACTCATGACCCACCCGAAAATTTATTCCATACCGGAAACACACTTTTTCAGCAGAATACTCCGTGAGCAGGAAAATCGTAGCGGTTTGGTGCGGCGGGATAGGTTTCCGGCGATCAGACGGGAGGTGAAGGAGAAACTCAAGTATGACTTTGACATGTCAACCATTATGCCGGAAAATGAAGTCGTGCCGGCAAAATCGGTATTCCTACAACTAATCCATGACTACGCCCACTCCTCCGGAATGTCATTAGCCGGGAAAGTTATTTTGGAGAAGACCCCCGCCCACATCAAACACGTTAGGAGTATTTCAGCTCTATTTCCAGGTGCGCACTTCGTTTCCATTAAGCGAAACCCTATTGCGTCAATTCAGTCCTACCGGGAAAACTTCACCCACACGAACAACGATATCGTCCACCTCGCTAAACGGTGGGTGGCGGACTATTCGACCTTCATGGATTTCGAACTACCCCATCCTACGCAAACCGTTTCGGTGACCTACGAAGAGCTGTCGGAGAATACGGAGGCCGTGGTAGAACAAGTGATCCGTTCGGTAGGCCTCAACGTAGCGCAGCTACATTTGTCGTCCTACCAGAAAAAGGTTGACCAGATTGTAACGCCGGACGAACCATGGAAAAAGAACAATTCGAGATCAATCAATAACAATAACGAACAGACGATCGCCAGGATGTCGCGCTTTAATCAGTGGATTGTTTCTAATTTGGTCAAAGGAAGCCGGCCGGCGTCCGACTACTCGCTTACCGGGAATGTCGCATCCGCGAAATTAGCGACGGCGATCAATAAAATTCAGCGTGGCATCAGAAAGCTACGGTGAGGGCTCGTGGTACCCTCATTGCCGGTAGCTACGTGAACGGTCAGTACGAACCTTTTGTCACCCTCCTCCGTACACTCCCCCGGACTTATAAATAAGCTGCGCGTATGGGGGCTGCCGCTGTACCTAGTCCTCGCCTTTCTACCCCGGTTGCTATCGCTTCCCCGCCCCGTCGGGCAGCTACAGTTGACGGAGTGGTTATTTCCTATCTTGCTCTGGGCCTTTCGACGGGAGGTACTGCTGTTGCTAGGCAAATTGCACTGGGTCGCACTCACGTGGGGTGCTCATCTGGTGATAGTCATTACCTCCGCGATGCTGGCCGGCGGGGAAGCGTACGCGGGCGCCGTGGCTCGCGTGTATTTGGTGGGCCTGGCTTTTGTCGCGGCAGCCTACCGATCGTCTTATGGCGACAAACTGCTCTGGAAATGGTGGCGTCATACGGGTCTCGTAGTAGCTATGGCGGGCATCGCCGGCTACCTGGCGGTGGTGTTCGGAGCTCAGGATGCCCTGCGGTGGACGGGGTATTTCCCCGACTATCCGTATTTCGGTGAAGTCTATCGCCTCCGGGGGCCGGCTAGCGTGTACGGTATGCTATATATGCTCCTGCTTCCGGCACTGCTATCTTACTATCAGCGTTGGCGGAAGGGGCGGGGCCGGAAGTGGCCGGTGATCCTCATTCTGCTAGCCTGCCTGCTGACGTTCAGTAAAGAAAATCTCCTTTTCCCCATCGGTGCGCTACTGTTGGAGATGAAGTATCGACCCTGCCGCCGCGTCGTTCTCGGGACGATGGCTGCGTCGCTGACCCTCATCCTGTTCCTCCTCACTCACTTTCTCATCATCCCGCCGGGGGCAAGTATCGGTTCTTACCTCGGGGAGGTAAGTTTTGGTATGGGTGAGTGGCGGATCGGGGAAAGCGTTTACGTACCCATCAAACGGGCGGCTTGGAATCTCTGGCGC
This sequence comes from uncultured Lewinella sp., assembly GCA_964594535.1. Taxonomy (GTDB): domain Bacteria; phylum Bacteroidota; class Bacteroidia; order Chitinophagales; family Saprospiraceae; genus Neolewinella. The sequence goes on along the minus strand of CAZQNE010000003.1, from coordinate 69,805 downwards.
GACCATCCCTGGTTCGGCATCGGCCCCGGGCGGTTTGCCACCCTATCCGTCACGGCGCTTCCCCCGACCGATTTACCGGTTGATTTCGGCCCTTTTGATCCCCACGGTACCTGGACGGGTGCGCTGGCGGAGACGGGTATCCTGGGTTTGGTCACCCTGGGCGGCGGGGCGCTGGTGCATGCTTGGTACGTGAGATCAAGGTCGGCGGGGAATGTAGTCCCTACCCTGCTGGTCCTGTTCCTGATCGCCAGTTTTTTTCGTGATGTGGAGGGTTACCGTATACTCTGGATCTTGGGTGGTCTGGGCCTGGTAGGACGATCGCATGCCGATGGTGGTCCGGTTACTGCTTTACGATCCAACTCGTTCCCGTAGCCCGCCGCGATACTGCCTTCAGCAGGTAGGTGCCCCGGGGCAGGCCACTCACGTCGATCTGGTCAGCTGTCGTGGGTACCGAAAGCCGCCGCCCGCGTATGTCGTACAGACTCAGTTCCGCTTCTCCACCCGGTGTTCTGACGCTTACCGTAGCGGTAGCGGGATTGGGGAATACCTCGAAGCCCAGTTCCCGAAAGGAAGCAACCGATGTTGTCGTAGTGTCGACCGGCGGGGTGTAGGGGGTGAGGATTATTTCGGGAAGCTGACAGTAGGTAAGCGCCCGGTCGTACACCTGAATTTCGTCGAGCAAACCGTGAAAATGATGATTGCCACCGGGCGCCGTGGTTCCGTACTGATCGGTGTTGCCGATCCGCAACGGCTGGTCGCTCAATCGCATCGCGCCGGGCATGTGTTTGGTGCCTACCAGGCAGTCGTCGACGAACAGCATGAGCACGTTATCGGGGGTTAGGGTAAAGGCGAATTTTTGCCATGTGCCCGGCGTGATGGGCGCTTGGATATCGACACGCTCATCGAGAGTAAATCCGTACCAAACGGAAAGGGTAAGCACCGAATCCAGACATTCCAGCCGTAGGCTTCGTTCGCCATCGTCCCAGGTATATTTGGATAGGACGGTGGACGTTTGCTGAGAGGGCAGGGTGCCGGCATAGTTAAACCACCCGGCAACGGTAAAATCGTTGGCCTGGCTCAGCTCATCCCGGTCGAGGATGACTTCGGTAGAGGTACCGTTGAACAGCAGTGCTCCGCCAGGGATCGTATCCAGTTTTCCCTGACCGTAGCTGATATCCCGGCCCCGAAGGAGGTAGGCTTGTCCGCTGGAATCCACGAGGCTACCATTGAAGGTGAGTTCAAGTTTTGGCTCGGGAAGGCCATGATCCGGCTGCCGCTCCGCGAGTCGTTCGATCTCACCTTCCGGCAGGGTGGTACGGTAGATGCGGAGATCATCTAGTCGGCCGTTGAAATGGTGATTGTCGGCCCGGGGGGAGGGGCCGTAGTAATTCGCGTTACCGATGCGCAGGGGAGGCCGGCCCAGGATCATCGGCCCGGGAAGCTGTTTGGAAGCCACTACGCATCCGTTGAAGTACACCCGGAAGAGGTTGTCCGGAGCAATGGAAAAGGCAAAATGGTTCCAGACATTCTCCGGCAGCGGGACGGCCACCTCGACGTGATCGGGCCGCTGGGGACCGTACCAAACCAGGAATTTAAGCAGACTTTCCTCACACGCCACCCGGAAGCTCCGCTCGTTAGGATCCCAGCGATACTTATTGATGACCTGACTGGACTGTTGGGAGGGGAGCGTTCCCTCGAAGTTTAGCCATCCGGCGATGGTGAGGTCGTTTCCGACGATGATTCCGTCATCATCGAGAATGATGCTGTTGGTGGAGCCATCCAGTGCAGCGGCCATGCCGGCGGCCCCGCTGCGGTCGCTGCCGAAGGTGACGGATTGGGTAGTGAAGTCGTGGTCATTGGGACTCCGGTCGATTACTTCCCCGTCCAGAGGTAGGTAGAGTTCCAGGGTGGAGCGGTCCTGTGCCCACATAAACGTGTAGGACAAAACCAGAAGGGTAAGGAAGCGGTATCTCATACTGGGGGGTGTAGGGTGAAGGTACGGAGGGGAGTGGGAATGCCCTTCCTCATTTTGCGTATCTGGTACAGGAAGCCGATGAACGGGATAGCAACAAACGCTATTCAGTCGCCGATGCCTGTGAAGCGGGTTTTGCGGTGTATTCCCTCAAGTCCTCTTCATTACTGGACTTCCGTCCCAAAGCGCCCGCTGAAGAAGCTAATTTCAAGGCCCGTTTTGCCATCCAGGACATCCCTAGCGACAACGGACTGCGCAAGATCTTAGATGGGGTTGAGGCCCGTTCAATGCGCCAGGTCTTCGGCCACATTTTTACCTACCTGGACGAGCACGACGTCCTGGATGCCTACCGCTTCGGTGACGATCATTTGGTGGTGAGCATGGATGGGGTACACCACTATGCTTCTAAAGAAGTCAAGTGCCCTCACTGTCTGGAGCAGCACCACCGCGACGGGACGGTCACCTACAGCCATTCGCTGCTCAGCGCCGCCCTGGTGTGCCCCGGCAAGTCCGAGGTCTTCGTGATCGACAACGAGCCCATCGTACGCCAGGATGGAAGGACGAAGAATGACTGTGAGCGCAGCGCGGCGAAGCGGCTCTTTGCTTCCCTGTCCGAGACAGGTGCTTCAAAATCAATCGTCTACGTACTGGATGCGCTCTACGGCTGCGCGCCCATCGTCCAACAGATCGCCGAAGGTAGTCCGATATGGAAGTACGTAATCATCGTCAAGGAAGGAAGCCATAAACATCTGCTGGCCCAGTTCGACCGGCGCAACGAGGCCGGGCGGGTGAAGACCAACCTGGTCTGGCTGAACTATCGCCCGCGGAAGGGCGAGCCCGTCAGCTTCAGCTGGATGACCAACCTGGAGGTCACCGCGGCTACGGTGATGGCCACCACTCGCATGGGGCGCAGCCGCTGGAAGATCGAAAATGAGGTGTTCAATACGCTCAAGCACCAGCAGTATAACTTCAGCCACAGCTTCGGTCACGGGCAGCAGCACCTGGCCACTAATTTTGCCTACCTGATGATGCTGGCCTTTACGATCGATCAACTCCGTCAGTACGGTAGTCGGGTATTCCGCAGTATCTGGCGGGGGCTCAGGACCAAAAAGGCGGTCTGGGATGCCATCCGCACTGTATTCAAAATGGTGAGAGCCACTAGCATCGACGACCTTTGCCATAAGGTGCTGAGCATCTATCGGTTACGGATGATCCGGGTCTAAGGTGAGAACTGCTGCACATTGTACCAGCAAGGGTGCCTTACTTTGTGCTTTCTATGGAAGAACTAAACCTAAATGGGAAGTCCATTCTCATCACTGGCGGGACGGGTTCACTTGGTAAAGCTCTGACCCGTCGCATATTTGCCGAATGGCCGAAGGTACGCAGGTTAGTCATCTTTAGTCGAGATGAACAGAAGCAGTTCGTTATGGCTCAGGACTATCCCCCCTCTATTTATCCTGCCATTCGTTTTTTTATCGGTGATGTACGTGATCGAGAACGGCTCGTTCGGGCTATGCGGGATACAGATTATGTTATTCACGCCGCAGCTATGAAGCACGTGCACCTGGCGGAATATAATCCCTCGGAGTGTATCAAAACGAACGTCGGGGGTGCGGAAAACGTAATTTACGCCAGTCTGGAAACGAGCGTTCAGCGTGTCGTAGCCCTAAGTACGGACAAGGCTTGCGCGCCCATCAACCTCTATGGTGCCACTAAGTTGACCAGTGATAAACTCTTTATCGCAGCCAACAATATCAAAGGCAAAAATCCTATTCGATTTTCGGTCGTCCGGTATGGGAATGTGATGGGTTCAAACGGTTCCGTCATTCCCTTCTTCATGAAACGAAGGAATAGTGAGTTTTTACCCATCACCGATCCGCGCATGACGCGTTTTAATATCAGCTTAGACGGAGGTGTCGACATGGTCTTTCACGCGCTCGCTAACGCATGGGGTGGAGAAATTTTTATTCCGAAGATACCAAGTTACAGGATTACCGATGTGGCCGAGGCGGTGGCTCCGGAACTCGAGCAACGGGTGATCGGTATCAGACCCGGCGAGAAAATTCACGAAGAAATGATCACCCCATCCGATTCATTTCATACCTACGACATGGGGGAGTATTACGCCATCATTCCCCCCGTTCCAACCTGGGAGGTAGATAAATTTAGACGCCAGTTTAAGGCCAAACTCGTCGAAACCGGGTTCAGCTATAACTCCGGCACGAACACGAAATGGGTTACGGTACCCGAATTGAGAGAGTTCATCGTCGCCCATGTCGATCCGACTTTTAGCGTATGAGTATGTATAGTATACCCTACGGACGGCAACATATCACCGATGCGGATATTGCGGCAGTAACGGAGGCACTTCGTGCGGATTATCTGACTACCGGACCAAGGGTAGCCGAGTTCGAGAAGAAGTTCGCTCAGTACGTAGGTTCGAGGTACGCCGTAGCGGTCGCCAACGGTACGGCGGCCCTTCACCTCTGCGCCCTATCCCTCGACGTGCAACCCGGAACGCGGGTCATCACAACGCCCATCACCTTCGCCGCCAGCGCTAACTGCGTACGGTACTGTGGGGGAGAGGTCTGGTTTGCCGATATCGATCCCACCACCCTAACCCTGGACATCAACAAGGTCCGGGAGCTTATCGATAGCTACCCGGCGGGTTTCTTCCACGGTCTGATCCCCGTTGATTTCGCTGGCTACCCCGTAAACCTGGAAGCTTTTCGAGCCTTAGCCGACGAGCACGATCTGTGGATTATTGAGGATGCTTGCCATGCACCGGGAGGATGGTTCACTGACAGTAAGGGTACCGAACAGTGGTGCGGCAACGGAAACTACGCCGACCTAGCTATCTTTAGTTTTCACCCCGTCAAGCACATTGCTAGTGGAGAGGGCGGCATGATTACAACTAACGATAAGAAACTGTACGAACGCCTTACCATCCTACGGACCCATGGTATTACCCGTCAGCGTGACAAACTACGTCATCCGGGTGAAGGTGGTTGGTATATGGAGATGCAGCAGTTGGGATACAACTACCGCATCCCAGACATCCTATGTGCCCTAGGAAGCAGCCAACTAGCACGAGCGGAAGAGGGAATGCAGCGTCGGCAGGAAATCGCCCGTAGGTACGACGAGGCATTTTTGGGCGCGGACGCAGGTGCAATAAAAATTCATGGAATTCCTTCCGGTAATCTCCGACACGCATTTCATCTCTACGTAGTCGAAGTAGCCAACCGGCGGGGTCTGTACGATCATCTGCGGAAGCATAATATCTTCGCGCAGGTGCACTATATCCCTGTACATACGATGCCATACTACCAGGATATTGGTTACGAGGAAGCTAATCTAGGCTATTCCGAGCGGTATTATTCCGGTGGGTTGAGCCTACCTATGTACCCTGCACTTACCGATAGGGAACAGGAGTACGTAATTGCTAAGGTGAAGGAGTTTGTGTTTGAATAGACTAGCAATCATACCCGCCCGGGGGGGGAGCAAGCGCATTCCCCGTAAGAATATCAAGTCGTTTCTCGGTAAACCTATCATCACGTATTCTATTAAGGCAGCTCTTCGGTGTGGGCTCTTTGAAGAGGTTATGGTTTCTACTGATGACCACGAAATCGCTGAAATCGCGAAAAGCTATGGAGCTAAGGTGCCCTTTATGCGTAGTCAGCGCACGGCGGATGATCTTGCTACTACGCTTGATGTACTTCGGGAAGTGCACGATCGGTATTCGGATGACGGTCGGATTTTCGCGGAGGCATGCTGTCTGTACGCTACGGCTCCCTTCGTTACCTGCAATATATTGAAAAAAAGCTATGCTCGCTTTGATGCAAGTCAGTTCGATTCGCTCTTTCCGGTACTTCCCTACAGTTTCCCTATTCAACGGGCACTCACAATGGGAAAGGGCAGTCGTATCAGTATGATCTACCCTGAACATCAAACCACTCGTTCGCAAGATTTGCGACCAACTTACCACGATTGCGGTATGTTTTATTGGTATCGACCTAACGAGGTGTTCAAACAGCAGAATCTGTGGACCGCCAATAGCGGTGCGATAATACTTGATCCTATGCAGGCTCAGGATATTGATACGCCCGAAGATTGGAAGGTAGCCGAATGGAAATATCAATATAGTGAAGGCGATAGGATTAATAGCTAGGTCATTGTTCAGTATTTGTGATTAGCTTTAGGTTGGCGGATGATCAAAAAGAAAAGATTCATTGAGCACGTATTGAGGTAAATAGGGCTACTACTACAATTAATCATTACTGAACAAGATTGCATGACTAATCCTGTTATAGTGTTTCGTGCCGACGGCAATAGTCAAATGGGGCTAGGGCACTTAGTGCGCTCAACTGCCTTAGCAGAGATGCTTCAAAAGACGTTTGAATGTCAATTAATGTACCGATACTGTCCTTCTGCTTTGTTACGTGAATGGTCAGGCATATACACAAAAACAATTTCTCTGGCTAACACTCATCAGGATAGGGAGGTAGGAGATTTGATTGCGTATGTTCAAAGCGAGGGCAAATTGAGGAATCGTCAGCCTATTGTTGTACTGGATGGTTATCACTTCAACACAACGTACCAAAGCCAACTTATTAATACTAATTGTCGATTAGTTTGTATCGACGATATATACAACTATCCGTTCGAGGCCGACTTAGTTATTAATCACTCTGCCGTTATCGATTTGCCGCGTCATTACGAGTTGAGGCGGAAAGGAGTTTTAGCACACGGTTTAGCCTACAGTTTACTACGAACGTCATTCCTGACAGTGGCTAGATCTAATCTTTACAACCACCAGGTAGCCGAAAGGCTATTTATCTGCTTCGGTGGTTCGGATGCGTATAACATTAGCGCACAGTTGGTCGATCGACTGGCAAATTTAGGATTCAGTTACTCACTGGATGTAGTATTGGGTGCTGCGAACCAGTACCATTCTGAGGTGCAACAGGCAGCAGAATCCTACGAGGGTAACGTCACTATTCATCAAGAACTTGATGACGAGCAAATGATCGCGTTGTACCTTCAGGCCCGGCTGGCCTTTGTACCCGCTTCCACAATACTTATAGAAGCACTGGCTATTGGCGTACCAACGGTAACGGGTTATTACGCAGATAACCAACGGGATATCTATCGAGGAGTGATAGCAAAAAACTTGTCTTATGGAATTAGGGATTGGAGACATCCTGAGGAATTGGAAAAAACATTGACTTTAGCCTTGCAAAAGCCTTTGCACCTGCGTCCGCGCCCAATTGATGGTTTTTCTAATGTTAATCTTCGACTTGTATTCAATCAACTAGCAGAAGGGGAAGAAATCCTCTTAAGTCGTCCTGCAGAATTAGCGGATGCAGAACTATACTTTAAATGGGTAAATGACAGTCAAGTAAGGCAGAGCGCCATTCACACCGACCCAATCGTCTGGAAACATCATCTTCGGTGGTTCACCGCTAAAGTCGCTTCGCCCGATAGTCTGTTGCTTTGCTTTTCCGATCATAGTGGAAACTGTGGACAATTGCGGTATGATTTAATTGATAATAAGACCGTAATTCTTGATATTAGTGTTGATCGTACATACCGGGGTCGGGGACTAGCTCGTCGAATGCTCTACTTAGGAGAGCAGCAATTAGTAAATAGATTTCCGAATATTACGACGCTACTTGCTTACGTGAAACCCGCTAATACAGCTTCCATACGTAGTTTTCGGGGGGCAGGGTTCAGTTTGAAGGGGCAGATAACGGAGCGTGGTGTATCATTACTTGAGTTCACAAAGCGTAGTACAGGATGAGAGTACTTATTGCTAACAGCAATCCCTTACACGCAGTTGGTATCCCTGACTTATCCAAACAGCTAGGTGCGGAAGTAGTAGCTACCCCCACTGAGCTTGAAGAACAGACGGCTAGCAACCGGTACGACTACATTTTTTTTCTTCACTGGTCACATATAATACCCGCTTCAATCTACGAAAAGCACGAATGCGTACTTTTTCACATGACGGATCTTCCGTATGGGCGGGGAGGGAGTCCATTACAAAATTTAATTGTAAGAGGTCATACAAATACCAAATTGACTGCATTACGGGTTAGCGCCGGATTAGACGCTGGACCGATCTACCTTCAGCAACCGCTATCGCTCCTCGGAACGGCGAGAGAGATATTCTTACGGGTTGGAGAATTAATGTTTGTGATGATTCGAGAAATACTTTCCACTCGGCCCGAACCTCAACCGCAAGTGGGAGACCCTGTCTACTTTAAACGTCGAAAAGCAGATGATGGCGACATCGCAGGCCTTAGTAAGCTAAGTGAAACGTATGACTACATTCGTATGCTGGACGCTGAGGGCTACCCAGCTGCCTTCCTTGAGACGGCGCATTTACGTCTAGAGTTTTCACGGGCTTCCTTGCATCCCGAATATCTAATTGCTGATGTACGATTTACTCCAAAATAAGCGTATTCTCGTCGTGGTAGCTCATCCTGATGATGAATTGCTAGGATTGGGTGCAACGATGCATAGATTGATCCAGAAGGGGACTACCGTGCGCGTAGTTATCCTTGGTGAGGGCATTACCTCACGGGGAGCTACGCAAGATTCAGAGCGGTGGGCGGCAGAGTTAGCCACTCACCGTAATGATATCCAGCAGGCAGCGGACTGTATTGGTTATGAGTCCATTGGCATATATAACTTTCCCGATAATCGCTTCGATACAGTAGCCCTATTGGATATTATTAAAGTGGTAGAGCGGGAGAAAAGAATGTTCAATCCCGCAGTTATTTTCACTCATCATGGAGGAGATGTTAACATTGACCACCAGCGCACCTTTGAGGCGGTTACTACCGCCTGCAGACCGATGAAAGACGAAAACGTACGTACCATTATCACCTTTGAAACGCCCTCCGGTACTGAGTGGCGATCGCCTACCGACCCCCGACACTTTCTACCTAATTTATTCTTCGCTGTTGGGGAATCCGATATAGAAGCTAAAATTGCCGGCATGGAATGTTATACCTACGAGCGACGTAGTTTCCCCCACCCCCGTTCTCCCCAGGCGTTGCGTATTCAGGCCCAAAGATGGGGAGTTACTATTGGGGTGCCCTTGGCCGAAGCTTTTGTACTTGTGCGATCAATCAATTAGTGTCGGATGAAGATAGGGAAATACAGTATCGGTGCGAGTCATCCTCCGCTTGTAATTGCCGAGATGTCAGGTAATCACAATAACGACCTGGAGCGTGCTAAAGAACTCGTACGGGCAGCCGCTCACAGCGGGGCCCAGGCCCTTAAACTCCAAACCTACACACCGGATACTATGACCATCAACGTACGGGGTGGGCTATTTGACATCAATGATCCACAATCGCTTTGGTCGGGTCGTAATCTATACGAACTTTATGAGGAAGCTATGACCCCATGGGAATGGCACGGGGAACTCTTCGGTTTAGCTAATTCATTAGGCATGGAGGCGTTCTCTTCTCCCTTTGATGAATCAGCCGTTGACTTCTTGGAGTCGCTTGACGTTCCCGCCTATAAGATCGCCTCCTTCGAGTCGAACCACCATCCCCTCCTACGGAAGGTAGCTGCTACTGGCAAGCCCGTTATCATTAGTTCCGGAGCATCCCGTCTTGATGATCTCTACGAATCCGTTCGTGTGCTACGTGAAGCTGGAACTCAGCACATTTGCGTCCTCAAATGCACTAGTACTTACCCCGCTACCCCGGAGAATACTAATCTGCGAACCATCCCTATCCTCCAATCCATTTTTCCCGACTGTACGATAGGACTCTCTGACCATACGATGGGGATTGGTGCTTCGGTAGCTGCCGTAGCCCTCGGGGCCACCGTTATTGAAAAGCATTTCACCCTACATCGGGCGGAGGGCGGAGTAGATAGTGCCTTCAGTCTTGAACCCGGTGAACTTGCAGCTTTGGTAACGGAAACGGAACGTGCATGGCAGGCACTCGGTAATGTCCAACTAGATACGCAAAAGACCGAAGAGAACAGCCGGCAGTTCAAGCGCTCGATCTATGTAGTGAAGGACATCAAAGTCGGTGAAGTGCTGACAACCGAACACCTGCGCGTCATTCGACCCGGTGACGGACTCGAACCTAAGTATTTGGAGGAAGTTCTCGGACAACCAGCCAGCAGAGACTACAAGCGGGGTACGCCCTTTAGTAGATCGTAAATAGTTGAAGTGCGGGACCGAAGCACCGCCCCACGGCGACCAGAGAGAGATGATGCAGTAAAAGATGCTAGCTTTGCCCAATGATCCAAAAAATTCGGCAGACGGCTCGTCGGTTGTCACCGGCGTATAATCATCGAAGTTTCACCAATCAATTTGTGCCCCCCCAGGGTGTCCCGGGAGAAAAGGACGGCCCGCGCGTACTTTTCATCCCCTTCTACGTTGATCCCCTTTTCATTGTACGGGAAACGTTTCTAGCTAAATCTCTGGAGTGGCGCGGCTGCCAGACCGCGCTACTTTACGCAGATAAGCGTATAGCCCCTACAGAAAGGGGGTACATCAAGAACAAGTTGGGATTTCCTCACCCAATGTATTCCGGTGGAGCGCAATTACTCAAGCATCTACACCAAGAGGGTATCCCCATCAGTAAGTTTCTCCGGAAACGATCGATCGACCAGGTGATTGGCTTCAATCCGCTCACCGCATCCCCCCGGATAATTACCGAGTTTAGTTACCGTAGTATCCCGCTTGGTGACTTGATCGTGTCCAGTTCCGTTCGGATTCTATTAAGCATGGGCCCGGAGTGGGACAATCCTGTGTACCGTACCCTCGTCGACGATCTTTTTTCAACCGCAGTTGACTTGGTTGATGCCTTCTATGCTATCCTGGAAGATTACCAACCGGATCGAGTCGTTCTCTCCCACGCAATCTACCTCAGTTGGGGTATTGCTTTTCGGGTAGCACGTCAGTTGAATATTCCCGTACTGGTTTACAACGGTAGCTACCGCCGCAATACGCTGCGGATGTACCTAAATGCACCAAACGCACCCTTTCCCGAAGCAGCATGGCCCCAGTTCCAACGGGTGGAATTAAAGTCAAATGAATTGCAGTGGACGAATGACTACCTAAAGGGACGCTTTGAGTTGAAGGACGAGAGCCATGACCTATTTGGTTCGGGCACTACGTCCACCCCCCTTCAGGTATTTATTGAGAAAGCAAAGCGGGAAGGGAAGAAGCTAGCGGCACTGTTCACAAATATGTCGTGGGACGCCTATTCCTTCAGTGGGGAGGGGATCTTCGATAGCATGACGGCATGGGCGAATGAAACTCTGGAGTTTGCCCGTGCCCACCCTGATCTATACCTGATCTTTAAGATTCATCCGGGAGAAGTGTACTGGAAGGTTCCGGAGAAATACAAAATCCGTCACCACCTAACGAGTCTTCCGGAGAACGTGTTCCTGCTTACCGAGACTGACCGGATCAAGCCGACTACCTTCTATCCTTACCTTGATTTTGGACTCATCAATATCTCTACCGTAGCCATTGAAATGGCTTACCTCGGCCTGCCCGTACTCACCAGCGGAGCCGGCGGGCATTACGACGGGCGGGGCTTCACGCTCTCACCGGCTAGCCGACAGGAGTACTTCGACCACCTCGCTCTCCTGACTGCCGGAGACCATGACTTTGTTCCGGATGGCACTCAGTTGCGTCGGTACGTTTTCTATCGATTCTATCGGGAAGCTATTCCCTTCGAGCCACTGGATATGCAGGGCTATGATATTCAGGATGTTCGTATCGATAGTTATGATGATCTGCGCCCTGGCTTGTGCCCGGGAATGGATACTTTAGCTGAAAGTATTCTAGCAGCCGAAACAGCTGTGTGGAAGCAGCCTGCACACTCCGATCAAGTATAATGGGTGTCGTACAGCGTCAGGTAATCAGTAACAATGTCCTTGCGCTCGTAGGTGTTGGTATTGGTGCATTCGCCCAGTTGTACATTTACACCCTAAACCTAGAAGCGAAGGGGTACGCCGACGCCCTCTTGAAGTGGGCGCAGCTACTCGTCCCGTTCTTCCTGCTTGGCACCACGAGCATTATGGTGCGAATGCTGCCCTATCTTCCCGGTGACCGAAAGGAAGGTGCGGCGCGCTTGTTCGGACGGGCGGTCTTGGTATTGGGAGGAACGGTGTGCTTAGCTGGCATTGGCCTGTTACTCGGGGGGGCGGACTATCTCAATCAACTGTCAGAGCTAGGGTTCGAAATTGGCTACCTAGGCACTAGACCGTACCTAATCCTATCTTTTATTCTGGTGTTTGGGATTATTTCCATCCTGACTACTCACCTGATGAATGCGCTAGACGTAGCGGTTCCAGTCATTGCCAGTAGCATCATTCCCAAACTTGGGATGGTTGGGCTGATCCTACTGACCGTCTATGCTGGCCTAGACCGCAGCGGCTTGGCGATAGGATTAGTTTTGGTCTACGGTATCGCCATTGCTTTTCTCTGGGGGTACGTTTGGCGGCGGGGCGCGGGTGCCATTTCAGTGCGTCCGTTAGGCCTGGATCGAGAGGGCTACCGCCAACTGTATGCGCTGGGTGGCTTCAGCATACTGGGTTCCTTTGGTTCGGTACTAGCTACTCACATTGATACCATTTTCGTTAACACCTACTTGGGAGATGTTAACACAGCTGTGTATTCCTTCGCCATTTTCGCTACGACGGTGATCCAGCTTCCCGGACGGGCCATCCAGTCGATCACCAGCCCCATTGTCGCCCAGGAGTGGAAGGACGGTAATCTAACCTATCTGGGTCAGTTGTACCGCGATTCTGCCGCCGTGCTACTGGCAGTGGGTAGTTTGATCTACACCGGTGCCCTGGTGTGCCTTCCCCATGTATATCTACTCACTAAGCGAACGGAAGACTTGGCGATCAGCTACTACGTATTCGTCTTTCTCGGGGCGGGTGTACTGTTCGATTTGATGACCTCCATTAACGCCAATCTGATCGGTAATACGGACTATTTCCGCTGGAACGTGTTATTCGTCCTCTTACTTGGAGGCGTGAATGTGGGGCTGAATTATTTGATGGTGGTAGGACTCGACTATGGCATAGCGGGGGCTGCGGTCGCCACGGCACTTTCTCTGTTCGTATACAACCTAGTCAAGACAACTTTCGTCTATTCGCGGATGCGATTGCATCCATTTAGCCTGGGTATGATGGCGACCGTAGTGGTAATCGTAGTCGCCTACTGGATTGCCACGCTTATTCCAAATACCGACAGTCCTGTGCTGGACATTCTAACTAATGGAAGCGCCGTAGTGCTCATCTTTGCGACTTACTTTCGCTTCACACCAGGGGTGCAGCCCTTACGCCAATTTTTGATCAACTGGCAGCTGCCCTTCACCCAAAAAAACCAATAGCATGTCGGCTGTACAGTATGCCGTAGTTGGCTACCCAAGTAGTTATAATTTGGGGGATGAGATACAAAGTATCGCTGCGGCTAAGTTGCTGCCCCGCGTAGATCGCTACCTACCCAGAGAGGGACTGGATGCTTACCAATCAGCGGAAGAACACCTCCGCCTTCTTTGCAACGGCTTTTTCTTGCACGAACCTCAGCACTGGCCCCCGGGCGCGGCTATTGATCCGCTGTTCATCTCCTTCCATGTTTCAACCGAAACGGGTGCTGACCAATACTTACTCCGGCCCGAACTGAAACAGTATTATCAAAAGTATGCTCCGATTGGATGCCGCGACCGGGGTACGGCCCGCCGGTTTACCGATTTGGGAGTGGAAGCCTACTTTTCGGGCTGCGTAACCCTGACCTTACAAAATCCGTATACGGAAGCCGAACGAACGAACGAGATCGTACTGGCCGACCCCTTCTATAAGTTTCAGAGCGAGGATTACCGCCGTTACCTTCGCAAGGCCATCGTACCCCCCGAGCACCGGGCTAGGGTGGTCGAGGTGACCCATGCGCTCGATAAGAAGCGCACCTACGGAGAGCAGGAAAAGGTCGGTATGGCCGAGAACCTGCTGGATCGCTATGCAAAAGCTTCGTTGGTTATCACTAGTCGAATCCATGTAGCTTTACCGTGTTTAGGATTAGGAACACCCGTGTTGTTTATTAACATGGGATACGATCGAAATTCTTTCGACCGGGAACGTTTTGACGGTCTCCTGGAACTATTTCATACTATCGAGGCAGACCACTTCCCCCTGTCTAGCCGGAAGCCGCTCTTTAAGTTGGCAAGGTTACTACGCCTACACCGCCTCAGGCGGGTAGCTCCGCTAAATATCGATTTCGAGCATCCTCCGGCCAATAAATCTGCACACTTAGCTCTGACCAAAGATATTCGCACACGCGTCCAGCAGTGGGTGTCGAAGTGCTCTCCGCGGTAGGGTCAGCATAGTTCGTTGATCCTTACCGAAATGGACCGCACCTGCGTCCCCGCCCATGCCGCCCCGCCTTTCCGTCCTCATATGTACTTATAACCGCGCCGCGCTTTTGCCGCACTGCCTAGAGGCGTTAACCTTACAGCAAGACTCGACCCTGGCGTGGGAACTTGTGGTAGTCGATAATAATAGCACGGACCATACTGCCGCGGTGATTGATCAATTCCTGGCAGCTAACCCGCATATAGATGGTAGGTACGTTAGGGAAAGGCAACAGGGGTTGAGCCACGCCCGTAACCGTGCCGCACAGGAAGCCCGCGCTGACTGGATCCTCTATCTCGATGATGATGCAAAAGCAGCCCCTGATCTGTTAGCACGGGCGATCTGGCTCGTCCAGGGGGAAGAATATCGGGTAGTGGGAGGAGTGTTTTACCCCTGGTATCATTTTGGTCGTCCCCGTTGGTATCGAGACGACTACGCCAGCAACGCCCTCCCCAAATACACCGACTTAAGTGTGCCTCCCTCCAACTACGTCGCCACGGGGGGTATTATGCTTTGGAAAAAGCAGTTACTACTCGACCTGGGTGGCTTCGACACGCGAATAGGTATGCTAGGGAACAAACTGGCTTTTGGAGAAGAAACGTACCTACAGCGCAAAGCACGAGACCGGGGGGTTGCCATCGCTTACGATCCTAAATTAGTTATCTCCCACGTGGTGATGCCGCAAAAGTTACATGTGGACTACTTTTTTCGCGCCGCCTGGGCCGCGGGGCGCGATGCCGTGATCGGAGGACGGGTGAAAAAGAATCCGGCCGCATTGATTACCCAACTTGCACTTGGGCTGGGGGTTATGACCATCGACCTGATCCGGTTCACTCCCCGCCTACTGCGGCGGGATTACTACCGGGAAAATTGGCTTATCGATGTGTTTCGCAAAGTGGCGAAACGTCTCGGTTCGGTTTATACCGTCCTACTGGCGGATCGCCCATGATCGATTCTTTCATTTCCAGCCCCCTCCTCCTCCTCTTCACCGTCATGGCCATCGGCTACGGGCTGGGGGAGTTGCGTATCGGCAGCTTTAAGCTGGGCGTGGCGGCGGTGCTCTTCGTCGGGCTAGGCTTCGGGGCCCTGGACCCCGCTCTGGAGGTGCCCCAGTTTATTATCTTTCTGGGACTGGCGATCTTCGTCTATACCGTAGGGTTAAGCTCCGCACCTGCGTTCTTCGCCAGCTTCCGGCGCAACGGATTCCAGGATCTGTATTTTGCCCTCGGCACCATTCTACTTTCTGCCGGCCTTGCCTACGGTATCGGGGTCGGGCTGAACTTCGACGCGGCCACCACCGGGGGGTTATATGCGGGAGCCAGCACAAACACTCCTGCCCTGGCCGGCCTCCTCGATGCTATCCAGAAAAACGCCCCGGCGGGTAGCCAGGACGCGATGAGCCAACAGGCCGTGGTGGGCTATTCGTTGGCCTACCCGCTCGGCGTGCTCGGCGTCATGCTCGGTGTGTTTCTGTTACAGCGACTGTACCGGATCGACTACGGGCTGGAGTTTCAGCAGCTTCAGAAGGAGTACCCGATGGGGGAGCGGTTGCTTAGCCGAACTTTCCGGGTCGAGCACCCCGATCTGGTGGATCGTAGCCTCCGCGATTTTCGCCGCGATCACCAGTTAGGCATTGCTTTCGGGCGACTACAGCACGAGGGGCAAACCACCCTGTCTACCTGGGACTCCCGCCCCACCCACGGCGATCTCATTGTACTCGTCGGACCGGAAGAAGCTATCGCGGAAGCCGCCGCCCACGTGGGCCCGCCCGCCGAGGGGCAGATCAACCACGATCGTTCTACCTTCGACGCCCGCCGGATCTTCGTCTCCAATGAGGAAATTGCCGGTAAAACGATCGCCTCCCTGAACCTCCAGCAACGCTTCAATGTCCTTATCACCCGCGTCCAACGCGGCGATATGGACCTGCTGGCCAGTGGCGATACGGTTCTGGAGCTCGGCGATCGCATACTACTGGTGGCCCACCGCGACGATCTGCCGCAAATTTTTCGGGTATTCGGGAACAGCTACGAAGCGCTCTCCCGCGTCAATCTACTCAGTTTCGGTCTCGGTATTACGCTGGGTCTCCTACTCGGTATGATGACCTTTTCCCTGCCCGGCGGCTACTCGTTCAGTCTGGGGTTTGCCGGTGGCCCCCTCATCGTAGCCCTACTGCTCGGCCAGCTCCGGCGCACCGGCCCCATCGTCTGGACGCTCCCCTACGGCGCTAATCTTACGCTCCGTCAGCTCGGGCTCATTTTCCTCCTGGCCGGTATCGGCATCCGCTCCGGTCAGACCTTCTACCAGACCCTGCAAACCGACCTGGGATTCAAGCTCTTCCTCGCGGGTGGCGTCATCGCCCTCACCACCACCCTGGCTACTCTGGTGGTGGGTTACCGTATCCTCCGTATTCCGTTTAGTTTCCTGGGCGGCATGGTCGGCAGTCAGCCCGCCGTTCTCGATTTCGCCATCGAGCAGGCCGGTAACAAGTACCCTACTATCGGCTACACCCGGATGCTACCCGTAGTCCTCATCGGTAAAATCTTAGCCGTCCAACTCCTCTACAACATTCTGGCCACCCCCTGACCCCCGCCGCGGGCGTCCATCCCAGGCCGAAACTCGCCTAAAAACTCACATACTCCCCCGGATCCACAACCCGCCCGTCGTACCACAACTCGAAGTGCAAATGCGGACCCGTACTCTGCGTCCCCGTATTCCCGATGATCGCTACCGCCTCTCCCGCCGCGACCCGGTCCCCGACCTCCTTCAGCAAGCGTTCGTTATGCTTGTAGAAGCTCACCAGGTTGTTGTCGTGCTGAATGCCGATAACGTTTCCATTCGTGGGCGTGAATTCCGACATGAACACCACCCCGCCCCGGGTAGCCTTCACCGGAGTGTTGCGTGGAGCCAGTACGTCCACTCCCATATGCCCGTTAGCCGGATTGAAGCCTGCGCTGACCTCCCCGTTCACCGGAGTGACCAGATAGACCTGGGCGAGGGAAATTTCGTTACTGCCCGGCGAGGGGGGCAGGGTAGCCCGTTGCTCCCGTACCGCCCCGGCCCGTTCCTCCTCCAGCTCCCGCCGCAGCGCGATCTCAGCTTCCGAAGGGGGTAGGGGGGGGACCCCGGATACCGCTTCCCCGCTATTCGATTCGTCGATACTATCGGCCGTCGTAGCTTCCCCCCGTACGGTTCGCTTTAGGTTCTCAATGTATAAATTCTGCCCATCCACCAGATCGGTGAGCTCGGCCAGGGTGAGTTCTAAGTCAGCCAGTTCCTCCCGCTCAACCTGGTTGGTGTAGCCGGGAAGGTAGCGGCGTAGGGGGGTGAAGGCAATGAGCACAACGACGATAGCCGCCACCACGACGAAAACGGTCGATACCAGCAGATATACGTTCGTCGCCGTCAGGGCGTAGGTACCTACCTCGTCGTAGTTTTGCGCGTTCCTTACGACCAGTTGGAACTCTCTTTTCCGGGCGGATGTATCTTCCATGGCGTTCGCGTGTGTACTAACTGTCTTTAAAGGGTAAGGGGCGGGGTCGCAGGTGCAATGTTTTTGGTAAAATTACGTTGTCCGCATACCCCCCGAACACTCGATCAACACGAAAGGATAACAACGATTTGGCACAAATAACGCGCGCACTGTTCACTTTGCTGGTCCTACAGGTACTGCTGGCCGCCTGCGCGCCAACCAAAAGCCGGGAGGATCAGGGGCCGCTCGCCAAAGCCTGGCACAATACCAACGCCCACTACAACGGCTACTTCAATGCCAGTGAAATCATCGACGAGAGCCTCGTCCGCCTGAGCGAACAGTACGGAGACAACTATAACCAGCGGCTGAAGATGTTTCCCTTCCTCGCCGTTGATAACCCCGGCGCGGTGGCCGGTGAACTCGATCGGGCCATCGAGAAAGTGGCAATCGTAGTCCGTAAGCACCCCTACAGCAACTGGACCGACGATAGCTACCTCCTGGTGGGGAAAGCCCAACTTATCAAGCAGGATTACGAGAGCGCGGAGAAGACCCTCCGCTTCGCCATGACCGAGTTCCGCCCCCGGCCAAAGCGGAAAAAGACCAGAGACGGCGAAGAAGTGGACGAGGAGGAATTCGAGAGCCGCCGAGAAATCGAAGCCAACGAAGCCCAGACCCAGAAGGATAAACTCCAGGCCCGCCGCGACGCGCAGCGCGAACGCATCCGGACCATCAAGCAGCGGCGTAAGGAACAGCGTGCCGCCCAGAAGCAACGCGACCGCGAACGCAAGGAGCGCATCCGTGCGCGCAAAAAGGGTATTCGCCTGCCCAGGACGGAAACCCCGCCCGATTCACTCGCCGTCGTCGGACTAGAGAACGAACCCGAGGAAGAAGAGGTCACCGAACTGGAGGAAGGACCCATCGGTATGATCTCGATCTTCAGCAGTCAGCAGACGACCGGCGGCGGGGAAGCCTACGGGAATAAAGCCGGAAGCTACCTCCTCAAACACCGCCCCGCATACCAGGAGATTCGCCTCTGGCTGGCCTGGACCTACATCAAACGCGATAAATTTGACCGGGCCCAAATCATTCTGGACGACCTCCGCAACGATCGTGGCACCTTTGCCGACGTGCGCCGTAAAGCTATTGCCGTACAGGCCTATGCTTACCTGGAGCAAGATCGACTGGAGGAGGCCATCCCCTATTTGGAAGCCGCCGCCGAGGTAGCCACGGAACGCAACGAACGAGCCCGTTACTACTACATCGCCGGACAATTATACCAGGAACTCGGCCAATCCGCCGCAGCACTGGCTGCTTTCCAGCGCGTAGTGGATGCCCGACCCGTGTACGACCTGGAACTCGGGGCACGCATCAGTGTCGCCCAAAACTCCTACCTATCCAGCGGAGGAAGTCCCGCCGCCGCCCTGCGGACCCTGGAGCGCATGGCCAGGGAAGAAAAAAACCTGCCCTACGAAAGTCAGATTTACTACAGTATGGCGGGAATCGCCATGCGCAGCGGTGATGAGGAGGCGGGTGCCCGCTACCTCCGCCGCGCCCTCGATAGTCCCTACGGAGGGGCTACCACCCGCGTGGAAGCCTACCAATTGCTCGGCGATATGGCCTATACCGAGCGCGACTACCTTTCCGCCAAACTGTATTACGACAGTACGCTACAGGTGATGAGCAGGGAGGACGCCCGCTACGCTACCACGACCGACCGCCGCGACCGATTGACGGGTGTAGCCGACAACCTACAGCTTATCGAACGACAGGATAGCCTGCTGCGGATCGGGCTGCTGCCGGAAGCCGATCGCCGTCGCTGGGCCGAAGAGATATTCGAGTTGCGTCGGGCTACTAATGCCGCGGCTAATTTCAGCACGCCCGTTACCTCCGGAAGTCTTCCCGTACGGAACGCGGCCGCTGATTTGGTGACGAATAGTAGTTTTTGGGGCTACGACAATCAGGCCATCCGCCGCGGTCGCCGCGATTTCGCCCGCCGCTGGGGGGATCGGCCTCTGGAAGACAATTGGCGCCGCCGGAATCGCACCGATGCCGCCCTGTTCACCGACCCCGGAGACGGGTTGAGTACGGAACTCGAACCCAGCGATCTGGTCATCGTGACCGAAGACGAAATCAATAAGATCCTGACCGAAGTCCCTCTCGATAGCAATGCTCAGCAACAGGCCCGCCGCGACCTGGCCACGGCATACTTCAATCTGGGGCGGGACTACCGCGACCGCATTGAAGACGGAGAGCGGGCCGTCGAAGCGTTCCGGGAACTAGAAAACCGCTACCCCGGCGAGGCCAATGAAGCGGAAAGCTGGTACTACCTCTATCTACTCCATAAGGAGGCGGGCGACGCTTCCGGCTCGGCTACCTACGCCCGTAAACTAGCGACTACCTATCCGGACAGTCGCTTCGCTAAACTAGCGAACGACCCGGGCTATGCCGCTAAACTTACCGACGAGGAAGGACAGCGCACCCGGGCGTACGAACGGGCCTACACCAGTTTTGAAGCCGGCGACTACGAAGACGCCGATCGCCGGGCCGCCGCGGGAGAAAAGGCGCTTCCGGCCGGCCACCCCCTGCGGGCCCGTTACGCGCTATTGCGAGCCATGATCACTGGAAAACTCCAGGGCCGCCCCGCCTACGTGTCCGCTTTGCAGCAGGTAGTCGCCCAGCACGATAATACCCCCGAGCAAACCCGCGCCCGCGAAATCCTGCGCTTGCTTGGGGAGGGGGGAGCCAGTCTTCCCGGTCGCGGTAAGGCCGGTGCCGGCGGTGGGAACTTTAAGGAAAGTATGGACGAAATTCATTACATCCTTATCACCTTTACCGATCCGGAGATCAAACTCAATGACATTAAGGTCGAGCTAGCGGACTACCACGAGAAGTACCATAAACTCGATCGCTTACGGTCGACTCCAATTTACATTGGGACGGAGGAGAAAACCCCCGTGCTGGTGGTACGCCGCTTCAAAACCGGGCAGGAAGCTATGACCTACTACCGCAACGGTCAGCAGAATGACACGGAGTTTCTCGGTCAGAGTAAACCTGAATTCGCAGTTTACCCCGTCAGTCAAACTAATTACCGCGAGATCCTCAAGGCGCGCTCGTTCGCCGGCTACGGGGAATGGTTCGACGCAAACTACTGATTTGCTTACCGGGGGCAGCTGATGGCCCTGGTTTGGGGCTGCCCCGAATTATCGATCGTCATCCGCCAGCACTGCCCGTTCGGGGAAGACATAATTACCCCCGAATTGACGTCTTCGATGTAGATATCGCCATCGGCAACTTGCAATCTCGCCTTAGGGGCGAAAGTACCGACACCTACATTGCCATCTCCCTGGATGTAGAAATTTACCCGCTTGTTAGTCCGCCAGGCAAAATTACGGCCGGGCCCCTGGGGAGCACTTGTTACGAACTCAAGCGTTGGCTGAAAATTATATTGCGACCGGACAATAACTCCTAAGGCGAACTCCGCAGCGGGCGAGGAGGGATATTCCTCTCGAAGTGAAATTTGAGGATAAAAATCATACGACAGAGCTGGCTCTTCGTTTTGATAAATTGAAACCGAAGAACTACCATCCGTATACCTTAAGCCATCTCTGAAGAAAGTGTTGGTAGTGTATTGGATAGTCTCCTCAAACTCCTCCCACTTACTTCCATTTTCCGCAAACCGCGCCCGTTCGGCGAACTGGGCATTTTCGGCATTCTGCGCATTCGTTGCATTCTGGGCGGTGACCGCGGTCTGAGCGGTTTCCGCATTGACCGCATTTTGGGCATTCACCGCGTTTTGGGCGGTTTCCGCCGTCTGAGCGGTAAC
>CAZQNE010000003.1:0-48042 GCA_964594535.1 uncultured Lewinella sp. | reverse complement strand
CCGCATTTTGGGCATTCACCGCGTTTTGGGCGGTTTCCGCCGTCTGAGCGGTAACGGCGGTCTCTGCCGATTCCGCGTTGACCGCATTCTGGGCGTTTTCGGCGTGGTTCGCATCTTCCGCACTCAGCGCGTAGGGTACGCTCAGGAGCTGACTGGTACCGACCAATTGATAGTTGCTCCCTCCGGATTCGTCCATCTCTACTTGCAGGTAGTGGGGGCTATCCCCCCAGTCGATTTGTTCGAACGACCCCGTAACGATTCCGCCGTCACCCACCCGAAGACTGAAGACACCGATGCCGTTTGTCGTCGTACTGTGGGTTTCCTGGTAGACCACCGGTCCGTCGACGGCCCCCTCCAGTATGGCAAGGCGGACCCCGATATTCTGCTTTTCCAGCGGAGTACCCTCCAGCGTCCTCGCGGCTCCCTGGTAATTGAAGGACTGGGGCACCTGCGCCAGGAGGGCAGTAGCCAGTAAGGACGCCACTGCGAAGCATAAAACTCGAAACATAGCTATCTGATTTTTTGGACCCGGAAGGTCTGAGAATATTCGTCGCCGTCAATGACGACGTGCAATAGGTAAGTACCGGCGGGAAGGTGAGATACATCCTGAGAGGACTGTAACCTGCTACCCCGCATCTGTTTGGTCCAGACTACACGACCATTGATGTCCAGAAGACGCATATCAACCAGGCGGGGCTGTACGAATTCCAGCGTTGCCTGTAGCTGATCCGCGGTTGGGTTGGGAAAGACTTCAATCTGCCCAACCTCCCGGGGCAGTTCCCTCGTACTGGTGAGTTCCACGGAAAGCTGGTGAAAGCCCTGGGTGATCAGTTGGGAGTTGTTCTCGAGGGTAGTGACTGCCAATTCCCCTACGGTCCAGTCCAGTACGGTGGTGGCGTTGCTGACCGTACCCCCCGAAGAGGAAACGACTTCCGTAGTCAGTGTCTGGGCGCTTAGGCTAAACGCGCAAAGCCCGAACGTCAGGGCAAGTAAAATTCGTTGCATAGGATACGTTATGCGCTCCGAATGAATCGGAAGGTATACCTACAAGGTTAAAACTCGTTAGGTAGGAGTATATATATGATTGCGGCCCAAGCCAGTTCTTCGTCAAGATTTAGGATAAACCGGGGACAATCTGAGTGTCTATTCCCACAAGGTACTAGATTTCTCACAACTATCTCCGCGGTGATCCCATCTCAGGCCACGGTTTAACGTTTTCCGTCAGACGGATAGCACCCAACTGCGGTGTAGGTTTTTCTTCCTGAAATCCGGGGGCAGCGTTTGGGCGGTGATCTCCCGCGCATCCACCGGCAGGGCCGCGTCGTCCAGTTTGAACTTTCGGTAATTGGTACTGAAGTAGAGTCGTCCCCCCGCCTCGAGCCGTTCCAGGCACCGCCGGATCATCCGGACGTGGTCGCGCTGGGTGTCCAGTACGTCGTCCATCATTTTGGAGTTCGAGAAGGTCGGTGGGTCCAGCACGATAAGATCGTACCGTTCTCGTACCGGATCGTCAAGCCAACGCAGGGCATCGGCCCGGATAAATCCGTAGCGCGCTGGGTCGAGCCCGTTTTCCCGGAAGTTCCGCCGTCCCCAGTCCAGGTAGGTGTTGCTCAGGTCCACGTTATCCACCCGGCCGGCCCCACCCGTGGCGGCGTACACTCCGAAGGAGCAGGTATAGGCGAACAGATTCAGCACCCGTAATCCTTCGGCTTTCTCACCGACCCGGCGCCGCAATTCCCGGTGGTCAAGAAACAGCCCCGTGTCCAGGTAGTCGGTCAGATTCACCAGGAACCGCCGCCCGTATTCCTTCACCGGAAATTCCCGCCCGGCCGAGTCCAGTTTTTCGTACTGCCGTTTCCCCCGCTGCCGCCGCCGCTCTTTGAAGCATATCGAATCCGACGCTACCTTCAGCGTGCTGGCGATGGCGGCCCGGTAGCTTCCCTCGCTTACTTCCTCCCCGCGATCGTAGCGGGCTACGTATACCGAATCTCCGTAGCGATCAACGGTCAGCGGCACCTCGTCCAGGTCGGCATCGTAGACTCGGTAGGCTTCCAGCCCCTGCCGGCGGGCCCACTTCCCGTGGTGGCGGGCCATTTTCCGGAGTCGGTTCTGAAAGGCTTCTAGTCGTGCGTCCATGATCGGCGTTTTTCTACTGGCACCCCGGTGTCCGCTATCGGTAGTCGGTATTGCCCGCACCTGCGACCGCGCCCCCTCACCAGTCGATCCCCTTGCGCAGTAGCGAAAGCGTCTCGGCCTCCGGGCTTTCGGCTTCCGGTCGGTAGTCGTAGGTCCAGCCGGCCAGGGGGGGCAGGCTCATCAGGATGCTCTCGGTGCGGCCATTAGTGGTGAGACCGAACTTGGTGCCCCGGTCCCACACCAGATTGAATTCCACGTAGCGCCCCCGCCGCAACTGTTGCCAGCGTTCCTGCCCCGGCGTGACCTTTTTTTTGCGCGAACGCAGGTGCAGTGGAAGGTAGGTTGGGACAAAGGTCTCCCCTACGGCTGCCGTAAACTCAAAGAGTTCGCGTTTGGACTTATGCTCGGTATCGGGCCGCAGGCGGTCGAAAAAGATACCGCCCACGCCCCGCGTTTCCTCCCGGTGGGGCAGGTAGAAGTAGTTGTCCGCCCACTCCTTGAAGCGGGGATAATAGGCCCGGTCGAAGCGGTCGCAGGTCAGGCGCAGTTGTCGGTGAAACCAGGCGGCCTGTTCCCGGTCCACGTAGTGGGGCGTCAGGTCGATGCCGCCCCCGAACCAGTACCGCCCCCCGTCCAACTCGAAGTAGCGGACGTTCATGTGGATGATGGGCACGTGGACATTACGGGGGTGAAGGACGATGCTCACCCCGGTGGCGTAAAAACTGGTTTCTTCCGGTCCGGTACCGAGGCTAGCCGCGGCGGCGGCGGGCAGCTGACCGTGAACGGCACTGAAGTTTACCCCGCCCTTTTCGATGTGGTTCCCGTTCAGGACCCGCGCCCGTCCACCCCCGCCGCCGGGTCGTTCCCAGCTGTCTTCGGTGAAGGACCGCCCGTCGGCTTCGGAAAGCGCGCGGCAGATTTCGTCCTGCAGACCCCGGAAGTATTCCGTGATCTCGTCGCGGTGGGGGTCTTCAGTCATGCAGGGCGGATTTGGCGGCGGCCACGGTGGCTTTGGCGCTACCTACGAAGACGTGGTCTTCGGTAAGTAGTACCGGGCGTTTCAGAAAGGTGTACTCATCCAGGATGAGGCGTCGGTAGTCGTCCTCGTTTAGCTCCCGATCCGCGAGCCCCTGGTCCCGGTATTTCCGCGCCCGGCGGCTGAAGAGCACCCTGTAGTTGCCGGCGCGGTCGGCCATACGGGAGAGCTCGTGTTCGGTGACCGGATTGGTCTTGATGTCCCGAAGTTCATCGATACGGTCGGGACCTATTTCCGCCAGTACGCGCTGGCAGGTGTTGCAACTGGGTAAGTAGTAGAATATGGCCATGGCACAAAGCTAACGGACGGCCTCCCATTCGCTGCGGAAAGTGGCGAAGGCACGGCGGGCGCTACGGGCGGCGGTCCGCTCTTCCTCCCCGGTAAGGGACAAGGTTCCTAGATAACCTAAAAAGGATCGCCACTGCCTCACTCCCCACTCCGCCTGTTGGTGGTAGAAGGTAAACGGCGCTTCGCCCGCGAGGCGGGGGTTTTCCAGGAGTTTGCGGTAGATGACGCTACCCCCCAGGCTGCTACCTTCCAATACGTAGAGCAGTCCGACCTGCTCGGGTAGCGTAAGCTGGGGGGAGGTGGGAACGGAGTGATCGAATCGCGACCGGTACCGATAGTTCTTCCCCCGAACACGGCCAACCAGGGGTTCCAGCGCACCGTAACTACGCCGCTGCCATTCGAGGAGTCGCCGGTATTCCCCTACCCCCAGGCTACCATCCAGGATCCGGTCCCCGTAGGTGATGGATTCCAGTGCTTCGTGCGCCTCGCGGGTCGCTTCACGCAGGGCCGTCAGTACGGGGGGACGGGTCATTCCGGTTGTCGATTGTAGCCGACCCAGAACTCGGTGAGAGAATGCACCAACTGACGTAAGATTCGGTAACGGTCCGGTTTCACCAGGTAGGCATTCGTCCGGTTTTTGTAGGCCCGATTCAGATCGCGCTCTTCCGCCGAGGCACTGAGCATGACTACGGGTAGGTGGGTCAGACGGGGGTCGTCGCGGATGTATTCCAGAACGTCAAGACCGGATAGGCCGGGCATCTTAATGTCCAGTACTATCAGCCTCGGAAGTGACTTACCGGTACGTAGGCAATTTGCCAGAAATTTGCGCACTTGCGGTCCGCTGTCACAGTGCACCAGAGGAGTCTCGGGAGAAGCCTGCCGGAACGCGCGGGTGAAGAACAGGACGTCAGATACATTGTCCTCGGCATAGAGCACGTAATCCTCCTTGGTGGGAGTACCCTCCGTGGGGAGGGTTGGGTCTACCCGTGGGGGATGTGTAGGAGTCACTACTCGTCGTTGCGGGGGGTGAGAAGGACATTAAACGTAACACCATGGCGGTCGTCGGATACCCATACCCGGCCGCCGTGGCGGTCCGCGATGCGGCGAACGATAGCCAGGCCTACCCCGGTACCCTCGGTACCATTCTGCGCGGACAGTCGGCTGAACATTTCGAAGATCGTATCGGTGTACTCCTCCGGAATGGCGGGGCCGGTATTGCTTACGAAAAACACCGGTCGGTTATCCTCACTGCGGTAACTACCGATTTCGATAACTATTCTTCCTTCCCCGTTCGGTTGCGCGTACTTGAGCGCATTCGACAGCAGGTTGGAAAATAACTGTCGCAGAAGCCGCCTATCCGCCCGAACTTCAGCAAGCTGATCGTCGATACGAATGTCAACCGTACGGTCGCGGTGGTAGATCGCGCGTAGTTCCTGGGTGATATTCCTGACGATCGGGGAGGGATCGATCCACTGGGGGTGCATGCCGCCGCTGCCTACCCGGCTCAGTTCGAGGATGTCGGTGATGAAATTATTCATTTGTTCCACCCCCCGTTGGATACCGTCGATGAGCTCGGTGGAATCCTCGTCTAACTTGTCCTGAATCTCCTCGGCCAGCAGCTCCGTATACCCATTTATGGCCCGGAGGGGAGCGCGCAGGTCGTGGGAAACGGTATAACTAAAGGTTTCGAGGTCTTCGTAGGCCTTTTTCAGTCGTTCGTTCACCTGCTGTACCTCGGCGTAGCGTTGCATGAGGCTATTGAGCACGGTGATGCGGAAGGCAAGGGCGGTGTCAATTTCGTCTTCGGTCCATTCGGTGCTACATCCCTCGATGGTTTCGACGTAGCGGGCGAAACTGCGGCGGGGCCCCAGGCGGCGGGTACCGTCGAAGGATACGACCACTTCCTTTTCCGGCTTGCCGCCCCAGGTGATGGTTTCGGTTACGCTGGGGCGGAACCAACAGACGTAATCCGACAGGTCGGGATTCAGGAAAATCATCAGAATACCGGCCACGCTGTCGCAGTACTTCCCGAAGGGTTCGAACTCCTGCCTAATGGATTGGCTGTAGTAGATGAGGTCGTTCTTATCCAGTCCGGCTTCGTCGATCCACTCGATCAACCGGTCGAGGTCCTCCTCCGCCGGGCACTCACCGTAGGTTTGGCGGCGGCCGTCGAACTGAATGACGGCTCCGTTAGTCCCCGGGAACATAGTATTAAAGGTATGGGCCCCCGTAGTCAGCCCCTCGAATACATCCTTAGCCTTACCAATTTGTTCGGCGATGGCCAATCGGTTCAGGTTGCGGGTGAGCGATTGTTCCCGGAAGCGACTCGCTGATTGTAGCGAAAGGTGCCCGCTGAACATCTGCCCGATCAGGAGCAGGGTGCTACGCATAGTGTAGTCTACCCGTATCGGCCGATAGTGGTGCATGGCGAATAGCCCCCAGAGCTTACCCTCCAGTACGATCGCCACGCTCAGGGTATTATTTACCCCCATGTAGCTGAGGTACTCCAGGTGAACCGGGGAGACCCCCCGCGAACCGACCAGGGTAAGGTCAAGTGCCCCCGGGTCCCGCCCCGGGGCGGCGTGGATACGGGAGGGTTTTTCGTCCACCGAACTGATCAGTCGAATGCGGTTCTTCAGATAGAGCTCACGGGCTTGTTTGGGAATATCGGTGTGGGGGTACCGCAGCCCGTGGTAGGGCTCGAGGTCTTCCCGCAGGGCCTCCGCGATGACCTCGCCGTTGTATTCCGCATCGAAACGGTACACCATGACCCGGTCGTAGTTCGTCAACTGACGGAGGACGAGGGCGGTTTCCCGAAACAGGTTGTCGTAATCCTGGATGTTCTGAATACGCTGGATACCGATGCTCAGAATCCGCTGGTACACGCTGCTATCGAAACTTTCGGAGGGGGCTTCCACCTCGATCAGTAGCAACTCCTCCGTCTGGTGGATGACCACAGTCTTAAGTTCGCGGGTTCCCTCTTTGCCGACAAAGGCCCGAATCGGGTTCACAGTTTCAAAGCCATCCCCCCGTTTGAGGCCGAGTTTAATCTGAACGATGACTTCGGAAGAAAATACCTCCGCCAGGGGCCGGTCGATGAGGTTGTGCCAGTCTTCACCTAGGAACGTCCGCGCATTATCACTGATAAAGTGCACCCGCATGTCCTCCTTGCCTACTCCGAGAAAACAGGCGAAAGGCTGCACTACCTGAATGCGGGTCAGGGGCTCGACGTCGCAATTTTCCAAATCCACCCGCACGGGGTACACCTCCTGGAGCGACTGGGCGACGGGGTCGTTTTCTTGGGAAATTGACATCTAGGGGTTGCTACGGGGAAGTGAACGGTAGCCTCACGAAACGTGCGCAGACGATGCTACGAAAGGAACGGATATCGGGGCACTCCCAAAACGACGACTTGTTGATTTAGTTACGGAGGTAGTGTACGGCACTATTTACGACTCGGCACTATTTGGACGTAAGCGGTTAGTCTTAATCCAAAAGTAGTCAATCGAGCTGACCAATTCCCGTAATTCAGTAAAACGATTGGGCTTCACCAGATACCCGTTAGCGCCGGCATCGTAGGCCCGGGCAATATCCTGAGGCTCATCGCTACTCGACATTATGATAACGGGAACGTCACAGGTATCCTTTTCCGTCTTGATCTTCTCCAGTAGCTCGAGGCCGTTCATTCCCGGCATCTTGATGTCCAGAATAGCTAGCCGCGGCAGCGAACCCGCCCGGCAACCCGTGGCAAGATCCCGGTAAGCTTCCGCGCCATTTTTACACCACCGCAACTCGGGGGGGGAATCCAACCGCTCCAGGGCACGCCGGAAGAAGCTAGCATCGGTACTGTCGTCTTCGGCGAGCAAAATCTGATTTCGATAGGTTGGCCGGCTCAAAAAATTGTGTGAATTAAGGGAGGTGAGGGAGAAGATTCACGCATCAAAACAGAACCGATGGCCAAAGGTTGTACGGTGGCTACTCAACAACCGGATGAGTATAGAAAAAGAGCGTGGTGCCCTTCCCCGGCTGGCTTTCGATCCGGATGTCGCCGCCGTGATTCTGGATGATTCGTTTGGTGATGGCCAGGCCCACCCCGTTTCCTGCATACTGCTCTTTGGTGACCAGCCGGTTGAACATACCGAACACCCGGTCGTGGTGCTGAACCTCGATCCCGATACCATTGTCCGCCACGAAGAATTCTCCCTCCGACGGCAGGGACCGGTCGGGCCGGTAGCCTACCTCGATCCGCCGGGATTCTTCCGACTTAGCGTACTTCAGCGCGTTGGAGAGCAGGTGGCGGAAAACGGTTCGAAGTTGGTACTGGTCCCCACGGATTGGGGGCAAGCCCGGAGCTACCGTTACCGCTGAATGAAGCTCCGTTCCCGGGGCCATCTCGGTCAGGGCGGCACGAACCAGCTCGGAAACCGACAGTTCGTTCACGATCAGTTTAGCCCGGCCAGCGCGACTCAGTTCCAGGATGTCGGTGATGAATTCATTCATCTGGGCCGCGTTCTTCTGGATGGTCTGAATAAGTTCTCGTCCGTCGGGGCCGAGGTCGCCCGCGTATTCTTCCAGTAAGATCTCGGCGAACCCATCAATCCCCCGTAGTGGCGCGCGTAGGTCGTGGCTGACTGTGTAGCTGAAGTCCTCCATTTCCTTATAGGCCATCCGCAACTGCCGGTTCATTTGCCGCAGTTGGCTATAGCGTTCCATGATAACGTCCCGGATGAAGGACTGAATGTCCCGCGCGGCCCGTAATTGTTTTGGCTTCCAGGGCCGGGAGAAACCCCGCTTGGTTTCGGCACTGGGAAGGTAACGTGGGCTATCCCCCCCCCGATCGGATTGGGATAAGCTACCGAAGAAGACTTGTTCAATCCGTTCGGGGCGGAACCAGCCGATCCAGTCCGTGCGCCGCCTATTGAGGGGGGCCAGGAGACAGCCGGCGGCAACCCCCCGCAGCTTTTCCGCACTGGGGTAGTCGACAGCTAGGTTGGCGGAAGCGAAGATATCGCCTTGCCAATCAGTCTGGGCCACCCAGTCCAACAGTCGCTGAACCTCCCGACGATCGGGCGTGGTTCCCAAAGCGGTGTAGCTATCCTCGATCCTGACGAAGGCACCGGTCGTATTGGCGATGGCATCCAGCAGGGTGGGCGTACCTTTCGTAAGGCCGTCTACCAAATCCAGCGCGCCGGCGACCCGATCCTTGAGTTTGGAGTTGACCGCCTTCGTCTTCGGGATGCGGCGGCTCACGTTCGAACGGTTGCGGAAAGCGATGCTCTGACTAAGCAGGCTTC
This sequence comes from uncultured Lewinella sp., assembly GCA_964594535.1. Classification (GTDB taxonomy): domain Bacteria; phylum Bacteroidota; class Bacteroidia; order Chitinophagales; family Saprospiraceae; genus Neolewinella. Next base: position 39,288 of record CAZQNE010000003.1, on the reverse strand, counting down.
CGAAGACATGCGCGAAGGCTCGCAGCTGATAATCGTAACGGACGGGTTCGATACAGTGGCCGAAGATCACCCCCCAGAGTTTCCCGTCTACCCGTAAGGCCACGCTGATGATACCTTCGATACCGCTTTCGACCAAGAAGTCCGTGAAGGCCCGGTAGGGCATCCGGCACCCCAGTCGGTAGCGGATAATAGCCGCGGCATCACCGGGGTCGCCTACTATCCCGATTCCCTCACGGTACGTACTGGTGCCGGTGAGTACGCTTTCATCGGCGAAAAGGTGGTGAGCTTCCTCGGGGAAATCATCGGGGCGAAAGTGAAGCCCCAGTAGGGAGGGCAGGGGGGCGGCAAGGTGTTCGCTCGCGATGACTCCACTGCCGTTGGGCGCGAGTCGGTACACTACCGTTCGGTCGGTACCAAGGTAGTGGGAAAACTGCCGGCAGGCGGTGGCCAGCAATTCGTTCAGGGATTGGGTGCAGTTAAACACCTCGGTCAATTCTCTCAAAGCCACTTCGCGGTTGAACCGTCGGCGATCGAGCGTAAGGGGTTCGATCTCGCAGATCAGGCTACCGGGGGTAAAGAAGGGAATGGCCTGCCGTTCGCCCCAGTCATACGTGCCGCCGGCGGGAATAGCGTGGGGGAGGGGGACCCGGGCCTGGCGGTGCGCTTCCACCGATTTCACGAACGCTTCGGGGAACAGTTTCGTGATTGGGTGGTTAAGGATTGCACCTGCGCCCGCGCCCAAATCCCCCATATTCTCGCTGCACGAAGTAATGCGACCACTCGGGAGATCGACGGTGATTACGTGGGCGTAGGACTGAATCTGGCTCGCTGGGGGCATTCCGTGATAACGGTGACCGAATCGGTATTTGTTCGGTGATGCACCCACTGAAAGTCGGCGGTAACGAAGATAAGACACCTGTGCATATGAGTACGGAACGGCACCATCGGATGATGCGCCACCCGGGCCTGGTTCCGCTCTGGGAAACTATCGAACGGGACCGGCGGCAGAAGCAAGTAGCGGCGCTGACGCTGGTGCTGAGTGGGCTGGCGGTCTGTGTATTTACCCTGCGCTACTACGTATTCTGGCCCTTCGTGGGAAGCCTGGTCGCTACGGGCGGGGTGTACTGGCTCTACCGATTGCTGAGCGAGCAACCCGTGGACGCCTGGCGGGAAGAACTGCGGGAACGCCCCGGGCAGTTCGCCTGGGTGTACGGTATGGTCACCGAGCGGATGCCCTTCGGACTCAACATCATGCGGGGCGGCATCCTTTACCTGGTGACCCACCGGGGGGAAGTGCACGACTTCGCCCTGCCGCCCGATAAGCTACTGCTGGTGAGCAAAACCCTCAACCGCTTGCTCCCCGATGCCGAATTCGGCTACACCCCCGAACGGGAACTCAAGTACCTGGGGGAGATCACCCCCCGAAAAACCCCACCGAATGCCTAGTTTCTGGGATCGTATCACCGCCCTGTTCGAAGCAACCGAACAGAGCGGCCCCGCCACCCCGGCCGTGCACGAAATGCTGAAGCGCGATGAGGAAGAGCTCCACGACTACGACCGGTGGAAACAGACCCTGGCCCGTAGGCGACTGCTGGACTGGCTCGTAGATCAGTACGCGACGTTCCGTTCCCGGGGGCGGACCGACGGCTCGGTGAGCTTCCTGGATACCCCGAGCAGTAAGGGATTCGTCATTCACGTTCACGAGACCCAGTACCGCCTGGACGAAATCAGGCACTTTTTCTACTACCTGAAGGAGCGTATCCTGCAGCTCAATTACCGTACTCAGATCAGCGACCGGCGGATTTTTACCCGTAATGACTGGGTCGAAACCCAGGAACGTCACTACCTGAAACCCCGCACCCGGAAACAACGGGAGGGCGCACCCGGGCGGGGCGGGCTACAGCAGCAGTTCGGCAACATCACCGTGGAACTGGAACTGCGCGATGACGTACCCCATAACTTGCGGCTACGTGCCACCACCTACCAGGATTCCCTGTACGCCGACGCGGAGAGCTTCGGGGCGTTGATGATGGCCCTTTCCGGAACAACGGAATAGACCCCCGCGTTTCAAAGGGCATGAAAGCCTTCGCCATCCTGTTTTTTCTTTCCCTGCCCCTTATCGTTTCGGCTCAGGGCCTGAACGAATACCAGTGGACCTCACGGGTACTGCTGGTCTTTACCCCCGACGTGAACGATCCCCTTTTCGTGGAACAGTACCAGCTGCTTGCCGCGGCGAAGGAGGAACTGGACGAGCGGCAGGTGGCCATTATCCTCCTCACGCCCGAGGGGGAGCACGAGAACAACGGGATGTTCCTGCAGGAAAGTGAGTCGGGGTACTACTACGACTACTTCAGCGTCAAGCGCTACCAGTTAGAGACCATCCTGGTCGGATTGGACGGTACCGAAAAGTACCGGGTGCGCAACGCCGTGACCCCGGTGTCCGTCTGGATTGATTTGATCGACCGGATGCCCATGCGCCGTCAGCACCTGCGGCAGGGCTACGGCAATAAAAGCCAGATCAACAGCAAGGATACCGACGATCTTCCCAATGGCGGTACGCGATAATGGTGTCACCGGGAAGCGGAATCAATCAGGTCTTTAAAGGCATAAATTTTAGGTCTCCAGTAGCTTGACGCCAGGATATTTTCCCGGATGACCCCCCGGCTGCTGGTCGGGTGAATCACCCAAATCTCCCCCGGAGCGGCCGCTACCACCATCGATACGTGAAAAACCGGCTGGTGGCTGCCCCGGCGAAAAAAGACCAGATCCCCGGGCCGTGCCTCCCGGGCGGCAATGGGGCGGCCCTGTCGCGCCTGGTCGCGCGATACCCGCTGGATGGCAATGCCCTGGTCGTCGTACAGGTACTTCACGAAACCGGAGCAGTCGAATCCCTCCCGTGGGGTGTTGCCCCCGTATTTATAGCGTATACCCAGCAGGGTTTCCGCCCGTGTGACCAGTTCGTTCCTCACCCCGGTAAGGGGAGCGGTCGGTGGGCCGGTAGCTTCCCGTTGCTTCCGGCGCTTTCTTCGGTCATCGGTAGCGGTGGTTCGATCCTGACGCGCGTCGCCGGATTCGGCCGTAGCCGGGGCGTTACCCGGGGCGCGTGAGGGATTGCGGACCGTACCGGAGGGGCGGTAGGCCGTACATCCGCTCAGGAGGGCGGTACAGAACAGGAGATATAGGGATAGGGACTTCAAATGGGCGGACTTGGGCAGTTGGAACGTTGGATACGCCCCGGATAGTTTAGCTTGCGGGCTGTGCGCTCCGATCTTTTCCCCCCGCTACGCCATATATACCGACTGAGTCCTACCGGGCGCTTCTTTTGGGTACTGACGGCGGCGGCGCTGCTCTCCGTACTGGGATTTTGGTACGCAGCGATCTTCTATTTGTCCGTCGGGGTATTGGCGTTATTGCTCGTAGCTCTGGTGCGGGATGCGATCGTACTCTATTTCAGTCTGGGCACCCTTTCGGTAGATCGCCGGGCCGCCCCGGTTTTCTCCCTCGGAGACCGTCAGGAGGTTACGCTTCACCTAGCTAATGCCGGCGAGCGAACCCTGGGGTTAGAAATAATCGATGAACTGCCGGTACAGCTTCAGGTACGAAACCACCGGATGCACGCCAGTCTAGGTGGTGGAGAACGGATGGATCTGTCCTACGTTATCCAGCCCCTACGGCGGGGCCGCTACCAATACGGGAACATCAACGTATTCGTGCAGACGACATGGGGCGTGCTGGAGCGTCATCTGATCGTACCCGCCGAACAAGAAGTCGCCGTGTACCCCAGTATCATCCAGATGAAACGCTTCAGCCTGCGCGCCGCGGAAAACATACCGACCGCGGGGCGGCGTCGGCCCAGACCGGTTAGCCGGAGTTATGCTTTCGATCAGATCAGTGAGTACGTGCGGGGTGACGATCTGCGGAGCGTAAACTGGAGGGCCACCGCCCGCCGGGGCGAACTGATGGTCAACCGCTACGAGGCCGAACGGGCGCAGCGCATCTACTGCCTCATCGATAAGGGGCGGACCATGCGGATGCCCTTCGCCGGCCTGAGCCTGCTCGACTACGCCATCAACGCTACCCTGTCCCTGTCGCGGGTTGTTCTGGACCGGCAGGACCGGGCGGGGCTGATCACCTTTTCCGATAAGCTGGGTGACCTGCTGGCGGCTGACGGCAAGCGGGAGCAACTTCGGCGCATCCTCGAAATTCTGTACCGGCAGGAAGAGCGGCCCGGGGAGAGCGATTACGACTTACTGTACTACGCTACCCGCCGCTTCCTGCCCGGGCGCAGTTTACTCTTGCTGTTCACCAACTTCGAGAGCAATTACGCCCTCGATCGCGTCCTGCCCGCCTTGCGGCGCATGACCCGCCACCACCGGTTGCTGATCATACTTTTTGAGAACTCGGAGGTGGAGGACATGCTACACACCCCCATCGGTACGGTCGAGTCGGTGTACGTCAAGAACAGCGCGCGGCAATTCGTCCAGGAGCGGCAGTTGATTGCGGCCCGCCTGCGGCAAAACGGTATCCTGGTCCTGCTGACCCGCCCGGAAGCACTTACCGGTGAGGTCATCCGGGCCTATCTCGACCTGAAGGGGAGGGGCGGGCTCTAGGCGCTAATGTAAGCCGGGGTAAAACACGTCCTCGTAGTGGTCGATACGTGCCGCCCCCTCTTCGAGCAGAATAGCGATGAGATCGAAGCGGATCTCCCACTCGTGTTCAACTTCCCGGGCATAGGCGGCCGCGGCCCGACTGATTCGTTTTTTCTGGGCGGCCGTATAGTATTGACTGGGGTGGCCGAAGTAGTCGCTGGTGCGCGTTTTGACCTCCGTAAACACGAGTATCTTGCCCACGCGGCTTACGATATCGATCTCCGTGCGCCGGTAGCGGTAGTTGCGTTCCACTACGGTATGCTGTTTTTCCACCAGTAGGTCGTGAGCGAGTTGTTCGCCGAGATTGCCGATCCGTTTGCGCTCCGTCATACCTTAAAAGTAGGTTAATTGCCGCGGGTCTTACCGGCTTAAGCCTTCCGGCGGGCCACCTTTATCAGTCGGTAACCGTTACCCTTCAAACCATTAACGATGCTTCGTAGCCTGTTACTACCTCTGATCTTACTTGCCCTATCTACCGCTCTGCTTACCGCCCAACGTACCGAAGACCAGGCGCGGGACGACCTGCGCTACGGTTCCGATAACCGCCGTGATCGTATCTCCGAAGGGGGAGACATCTGGTACGGGGCGGGGGCGCAAGTGGGATTTCAGAGCTTTAGGGGGCAGAACTACCTGCGGTTGGGGGTCTCACCCATCGTTGGGTATAAACTGAATAATTTCCTCAGCGTCGGGCCGCGGGCCAGCTTACTCTACAATCGCTTCAGCCAGAACGGCTTTAGCGAATCCTTCATCACCTGGTCGGCGGGGGCCTTCGCCCGGGCCAAAATTTACCGGGGCTTCTTCGCGCATGCGGAGTACAGTGCCATCAGCGACGTAGACTACCTCACCGGGCAGCAGCGGAGGACCATTGCCGCGGCACCCTTTCTCGGGGCCGGACTAAACCAGGGTGGTGGGCCGGGGCAGTTTGGCTTCGAGATTTCGATCTTGTTCCGCCTCACGCCCCCTGAGTTTCTCAACGATCGCCCCTATCTGTTCCGCACCGGCGTCAACTTCAACTTCTAGCCGGATTCGCATGGGGGTAGTATCATCCCGCTACCATACAAAAGCCCCGATCGCGCCTAGCGGTCGGGGCTTTTCTTATCGGGTAAGGGTTCTACTTACTTACCGCTATCGCTATTGAGCAGGTAGCCGAAGTTATTTCTCCAGCCCGCTACTTTGGTGGGGTTCCACTTCCCCTCCTGAATCTGGGCGACGATGTGGTTGACGATCTCGCTGACCGTAATGTCGGCGGGGTTCTGACCGCTCGACAGCCGGGCCTGGTAAATCTTACCGATCTCGGCGGTCATGAATCCACTCAGTGCGGCCTGGGTGGCACCACCGATGAGGAACTTAAGGGGAGATATGGCCTTCGTCAGGCTGGTCAACAAACTGGTAACCAGGCGACCGCTCAGGGAGGTTATGCCGGTGGTGATGGTCATACGTACCATCTGATCGTTCACGTCGTAGCCGTAGATGTCGGCTAGGTCCTTGATCATTTTGACCTGGACGGCGGTCAGGGCGGCTACGTCCAGCCCGAAAGTAGGGATCAGACCGGTAGCCGTCCCGTACAGGGCGTACCGCTTGATCAGGCTATCGGCATCTTCCTGCATGCGTTGGGCGTCGGTGCGTACGGGGAGGTTTTCCGAATTGGAATCGTCAGGGGTAGCGGGTTGGGTTGGGTTCTGGGTGGTCGTATCGGTGGTGGCCATGAATTTCTGTTATTAGGTTACTACTAGTAAGAACCCGATTCGACCCCGCATATGTTCGGGCGTTTCGCCTAATTTGGCCTATTCTCCGTATTGGTCCAGTAGTAAGGAAGCCAGTTCCTCACTATTGATGGTTACCGTGCCCCTGGCTTCGTCGATGTGCACCTGGCCGTTGCGCAGGTGGTCTTTGGTGCAACTCAGGCTGATCCCACCCGCCCCGGCGCGTAGGTAAAACTGGTTCCGCAGTGCCCGTCGGTCGACCCGGAACCCCTCGTCCATATCGTGCTCCCGCTCGGCCAGCATATCCCGCAGGGGTGCTTCGTTGCCGTAGAAGTGGCGGTCGAAATCGGGCACGCGGATCGTCTGTTGGGGGGCCTTGGCGGCATACTGCACCAGCGCTTTTTCGAATTCCCCCTCGTTCATGGCGAAGCCCGTTTCCCGGTCTTTGGGTACGGGCAGTTCCTCCACCAGTTCCAGGAAGTTTTGGGTCAGTTCGGCACTGGTTTCGGGTCGGTCTATGCCTACCCAGTCCGTAAAGTACTGGCTAATGCTACTCTGGGTACGGGCGTGGCGGATCATCTGCACGTTGCGGCCGGGTCCGACCAGCAGACGGGCGGCCATGGCCAGGTGCTGGAGGTCTAGGTAAGCGGTGGTTTGTAACTTTAACGTGTCGTCGGCCTCGTCCGCGTAGAAGATCATACCTTCTTTGTTGCGAATCAGATAAATACCCAGCATCCGGTGCTCGTCCATGGTGTAGTCCGCGAAGAGCAAGTAGCCTCCCTTGGCCCCTACGACACCCTGCAGTTTGTCGCGCAGCACTTCCATGGTTCGGCGGCTGAAATCCACGAAGGAGTCCCGTTTCCGACCGGCTTCCAGCCAGTTTTGGTAGTAGGCGGGAAAAAGGCCCTCATCCGGCGCGATCAGAAAACCCTGCAGGAGATCGGCTTTCCGTTCGAAGGTCTCATCGAGCCGTCCGATCAGTTCCACCGATTGTTCCGTGATGGGTAGGGTTTCGGCACTGAGCAGCAGATCGGCTTCGGCCAGTTCGGGCTGCTTTTTCAGTTCGTGAACGATGGCGTGGTGTACGATGAGCTGATCCATGGCCGCGAAGATAATCAGGGCGGCGGAGCGCCGGTGCAATCAATTCCGGAGAACCGTAGTCACCTCCACGACTTCGTGTAGGGTACGGTGAACCGGGCAGCGATCGGCGATTTCCAGCAGTCGGGAACGCTGTGTATCCGTCAAGTCTCCCCGCAGCTCAATCACCCGTTCGAAGCGGTCGATTTTACGGGGTGTGTCGGTAGCGGCCTCCATATCCTCGGCGTAGTCCTTCTTATGGTCGAGGTGAACCCGTACCTCCTCAATGGTCCACCCCTTGCGGCGGGCGTACATCTGGATCGTCATGGCGGTACAGGCACCCAGCCCGGCGCTGACCAGTTCGTAGGGCCCCGGCCCGAAATCATTGCCCCCCACCTTTACGGGTTCGTCGGCCGTCAGGTGGTGCTGCCGGACCATGATTTCCGTCGTGTACCCCTCTTCGCCCAGTCTGACGGCTACGCTGTGGTCACTGCGCAACGGGTCGTCCTCCGCTACCGGCAGGTACCGACTGGCCCATCCGGCAATAACCTCCCCGGCGTAGTGGCTATCCTGTTGGTCGGTCAGCAGGTGGTCGGCCCCGTCCAGGCTAACGAAGCTCTTCGGGTGGCGGGCGGCCGTGTAGAGTTTGGCCGCCTCGTCGATCGATACGGTGCGGTCCTGGGGGGAATGTAAAATCAGCAGCGCGGCGTCCAGATCACGGATGTTCTTCTGAATCTGGTGATTATCCAGGTCGTCGAGGAACTGCCGCGCGATGCGGAAAGGCCGCCCCCCAATATCGACGGTAGCTTCCCCCTCGCTCTCGATCTCTTCCCGGCGATGGGCGAAGTGGCGGCTCACGTGGTCCGGCGCGAAGGGAGCCCCGACGGTCACCACCGCCCGTACGCCTTCGATCCGGCCGGCGGCACAGAGTACCGCGGCTCCCCCCAGGCTATGCCCGACGAGCAGGGTGGGAGGGGCGTGGTGTTCCCGCAGCCACTCGGCCCCACTGATGAGGTCGGAAATATTGGACGTGAAGTTGGTGTCCACGAAGTCTCCCTCACTCTCGCCGATACCGGTAAAATCCAGCCGCAATACGCCGATACCGGCCATATTGAGTTCCCGGCTGATGTTATGGATGGCCGTCAGATTCTGCCCGCACGTAAAGCAGTGCGCCAGCAGAGCGAACGCATGTGGGTGGCGGTTGACGGGTAGTTCCAACCGACCCGATAGCTGCTGACCGGCGGCATTGGGGAAAGATACTTTCGTAGCGTTCACTATGCTTTATTTAAAACAATTTGTTTGTAAAACTCGCTGAAGTCCGTTAAATTTGTAGGGCCGCTTACGGGATCACGCCTCAACATCGAAACATGCCTACCCATAACACCAACCCGAACGGTACCCAGACTTCGTCCTCCGGAAAAGTACCTAAACCCACCCAAACCCCCGACCGTAGCGAACGCGAACGGTTGCGGGACATCATCGTGGTTTTCGTCACCTACCCCCTCACGCCGAACGAAAAGTCACAGCACATCGCCGATAAGAAGCCCTGGCTGGAGTTCGTATCCCTGCTACTGAAGGTGCTACTGGCGCTGTATGCGGTAGTTGAGTTAGTGTGGAAAGGAGAGTAGCCGCTTCGCTGGGGTAGGGCGTCGATCAATGTTCCGCCAAATATGCGTGTACGAATTTGATCGCCATGGCCCCTTCCCCCACCGCGCTCGCTACCCGGTTCATCGCTCCGCTCCTGACATCCCCCGCCGCGAAGACGCCCGGTTGGCAGGTTTCGAGTAAGTAGGGGTTGCGATCCAGCCGCCAGCCTTTCCGTCGTTCATCGGTGGCCAGTAGATCGCGACCGGTCAGAATGAAGCCCCGGTCGTCGACCATGATGTGTTCACCGGCCAGCCACTCCGTCCGGGGCCGGGCGCCGATGAAGATGAACAGCGCATCGGCGTCCACCTCGTAGGTACTATCCTCTTCCAGATTCTTGATGACCAGCCGTTCCACGTGGTCATCTTCGCCACATACTTTGACGACCTCCCGGTACCCCTCCACGGTGATGTTGTCGATGGCGGCGATCTGGTCGATGAGGTAGCTGGACATGCTGCTGCTCAGGTCGGGTTTCCGAACCAAAATCGTGACGTGATGCGCGAACTTAGATAGGTACACGGCGCCCTGCCCGGCGCTGTTCCCGCCTCCGACGATAAAGATGTTCTGGTTCTCGCAGGCTTTCGCTTCGGTCATGGCCGCACCGTAGTACACGCCGGCCCCACTAAATGTATCGGCCCCCTCGGCGGGAAGCATGCGGTACTGAACGCCGGTGGTCAGAATGACGCATTTGGTCTTGACGGTGCTTCCGTCGTCCAGGGTAAGGATTTTATAATCGTCCTGAATGGTAATGTCCATTACTTCCCGGGGGCTCACGACTTCCACGCCAAAGCGCAGGGTCTGAGCCATGGCGCGGCGCGTGAGTTCCGATCCGGAAAGGCCGCTCGGGAAGCCGAGGTAATTCTCGATCCGGCTGCTGCTACCCGCCTGCCCCCCGGGGGCCCGCTTTTCGATGACCAGCGTTTTCAGTCCTTCCGAACCCCCGTACACGGCCGCGGCCATCCCACTCGGCCCCGAGCCAACGATGACTACGTCGTAGAGTTCGTCGCTGGCCGAGGCACTCATGCCCAATTTTTCGGCTAGTTGGGCAAGGGTCGGGTCACCGAGGCTCGAGCCGTCTTCCAGCAGGATGAGGGGCATATCCTTCGGCGCGCAGGCGTGAAGTTCAAGTAATTCCTCTCCCTTCGGGCTGCGGGCGTCCACCCAGCGGTAGGGCAGCAGGTTGGCGGCCAGCCAGTCTTTAATGTTGTGGGATTTCGGGCTGTACTGGTAGCCGACTACGCGAATCCCCCGGAACTCGGGGCGGTAGCTGAGTTGCCAGTCTTCCAGGAGTTCGTCGAGTACGGAGTAGAGCTTTTCTTCCGGGGGGTCCCAGGGTTTGAGCAGGTAGTAATCGAGCTGGACGTCATTGATGGCCTTTATCGCCGCCTGGGTATCACTGTAAGCCGTGAGTAAGACTCGCTTAGCGGTGGGGAAGATGGGCCTGGCCTGCTCTAAAAAGTCCACGCCGAGCATCTCGGGCATCCGCTGATCGGAAAGAAATAGGGCAACGACATCCCCCTTCTTCTTCATTTCCCGGATGGCTTCCAGGGCTTCTTCGGCACTGGTCGTGCTCACGATGCGGTAGTCCTCCCGGTACTTGTTGCGGAGGTCGCGCTTCAGCGACCGCAGTACCTGCCGGTCGTCGTCAACGGATAGTATTACGGGTTGTCGGTCCTTAGCCATAGCAGACGGTTTCGAAAAAAAGGGGAGGGGGCTGTCCGTTCTCCTACCCGGTAGGGAAGCAAACGCGGAATACCGTTCGACCGGGCCGGCTGTCCAGTTTCACCGACCCGTTGTGGCGGTCGATGACCCGCCGGACGATGTCCAGGCCCATTCCCGTACCCTCGCCAATCCCCTTGGTCGTGAAGAAAGGCTCGAAGATGCGGGATTGGATGTCGTCGGGGACGCCGGGACCGTTGTCTTCGACTTCCACGCAGACACAGTCGCGCTCCTGAAAGGTACGAATGATCAGATCACCCCCCCGCTCGGGCAGGGCATCGATGGCGTTTGACAGCAGGTTGGTCCACACCTGATTCAGTTCTCCGGCCAGGGCTTTGACGCGGGGGAGGTCCTGGTCCAGGTCCTTACAGATCGTGATGTTCTTTCTTTTCACCATATGGTAGAGCATCGTGACGGTCGACTTGATGCCCTCGTGCACGTCCACCAGTTCCATACTCGGCTCCTGGTCCATGTGGCTGTAGGTTTTGATCGACTTCACCAACTCGGCGATCCTGCCACTGGCCGTCTGAATTTCGTTCACCAGCGACTCCGTAGTGAGGTTCGTTTCGATCCAGCCGAAGACGGGTCCGATCGCTTCGCGCGGGATAACTTCCGCCATCCGTTCGAAGTGGCTGACCGTGAAGTCGTAGTCCACAAAGGTGTCTACCATATTTTCCGCCTCCGCAACGTCGCGGTCGTCCAGCCAGTCCAGGAGCTCGTCGGTCCGTTCTTCCCGTTCCATCAGGCTGAGGTCCTCGCGGTCCTTGGCCGACCGGATGCGTTCGAAGAGCACCTCGTTCACCGTATGCACCGAGTCCAGATCGACCCGCATGGTGATGACGGATTTGAAGCGCTCCGGAGTCTGTACCAGGTGGCGGTGCAACTCCTGGCTGCTCCGTACCATGGCCGAGGCGGGGTTATTGAGTTCGTGGGCCAGGCCGGCACTCATTTTACCCAGTGCCATCAGCTTCTCGTCCATCAGGCGCATCTGCTGAAAGTCGCGCACCCGGTTGGTCATCACCGACACCAGGGCCTGGGTGAGCGGGTAACTGATATTGACCATTTCGACGAAGCAGTCGCGGTGCAGCAGTAGAGTGTACGTATCGGCCAGGCACACCCCCTTGGCGCTGGTCTTCTTCATGCGGCTGAAGGGAAGTACGCCCGTGATCTGGGGAGCCGTCCACATCCCGAGTTCCTGCTTACGGTTCTCCGTTTCCCGGATGATTTTGAACCCACCGGTAAGGAGCACCTGCATGTGGTCCACTTCCTGCTCGTCGCGGAAGATCAGGGCGTCCCTGGGGTACATGACGTAGGTGGATTTCTCGATCATCCAGAGCAGGGCCTCGTCGGCTACCTCGGTGAAGATGTCGAAGGCGCGGAGGCGCTGGAGGAGATCGGGGGATTTATCAACTGGAATCACGGTGGGTGCTTGTATCATCTAAACGCGCCAGCTACGATTCCGGCTTACCCTACAGTCCTAGGACGGTGGCCAGCCCCTTTTCGGCACGTTCCATTTGCTCGGGGGTGGCCTCACCGATCTTCTGGATCATGCGCTTTTCGCTGATGGACCGGGTCTGGAAGCAATCGGCCGAGCTGGGTTTATCCAGTCCGGAACGCTCGTCGCTGGGTAACTCTACCATCCAGGGGACGAGGCGGTAGTGGGGCTTCCAGTTGGTGATAGGGGCTACCACCCGGAGGGGGAGCTTACCTACGCCGTCTTCGTTGACGATGAGTGCGGGCCGCTTCTTGGCGATTTCGGCTCCGACGGTTGGGTCCAGGTTAATCAGCCAGATTTCGCCGCGTTTCATTCTTCCTCGTTTTGCTCGTCCAGGCACTGAAAGCAGATCAGTTCCTCATCCTCCTGGTAATCGAGTAGCATGACGTCGCTGGCGATATTCATGAGGGTGCCGGGCGGGATAATACCTTCCAGGCGCAGGTCATTGAGGAGGGCTTCCAGCAGGGCGAGCTTTTCTTCTTGCGAGAGATTCGCGATGTCCATACCGGGGAGAACGGGGAGGGGCGGGGAATGTGCGGGTTGGACGGCCTGCGGCCCGGGTAGGCGCCTATCTCCCCCCTTTCGTCGTGTATTCTCCTAGGATTATCGGGAAAAGTGGACCGGGTGCAACGGTTTCCTTCACATTACAGTCATTCTATTACATCCCCCGGTAACGGGTATTTGATCACCCACAATGCATCAGACATGAAAGCCTTACTGTTTATCTGCTTACTCGGCACCTGCGTCCCCGCCCTCGCGTCCGCACCGGCCGAACCCCTCATCACCCGCTCTTCCGTTGATGGCGACGGCATCTCCGTGATGCTGGCTAACCTGGAGCAGCAACGCGTCCACCTGACGTTGACCGACCTCGACAACGATCGGGAGCTTATGCACCGGCACGTCAGGAAGCACAACGGGTTCCGCGCTCAATTCAACCTGAGCGAACTGGAAGAGGGCCGCTACCTCATCACCGTCAAAAAGGGCGATACGGTACGCCGGCAGGTCATCCTGAAGACCGCCACCGGTATCATGTGCAGCGACTGGAAGTAATCCCGCGTTGCCAACAACCCCGGGGGAGGTTACGGGCGTTAGCGTCGCATGCGATTGCTGATGGTCTGTAGCCTCCCCTTGTTATTTTTTGCCTGTGGCGACGGGGTGCCCCCCGTACCCAAGCCCCGGGCGTACCCCCGCGTCGAATTCCCGGAGCGGGCCTACCTGCCCCTGCAGGCGGACTACTGCTCCTTCACCTTCGAGCGACCCGCCTCGACCGAGGTGGTACAGGAGACCAACTTTTTTGACGAGGCGCCGGCCGACCCCTGCTGGTTCGATCTGAGGCTCGCCCCGGCACTCAATGGCAGCATCCACTTCAGCTACTACCCCGTGGAGAGTTACGAACAATGGGAGGAACTGCGCGACCAGGCGTTCGAACTGGCCGGGGTGCACAATCAGCGGGCCAGCGACATCCAGGAGATCGTCATCCACCGCGAGGGCGAGCGGGTACACGGCATCGCTTTCGACATCGCCGGACCGGCGGCCAGCCCCTTCCAGTTCTTCCTCACCGATACCACCGACCATTTTTTGCGCGGGGCGCTGTACTTCGATACCCGGGTGGACCCGGATAGCCTGGCCCCCGTAGTCGACTACGTGAAAGAGGACATTTTTCGGATCGTGGAAACGCTGGAGTGGGAGTAAGCCCCGGCGTTGTACATTACCCCGACGATGAGGGCTAAGACCGCCAACGAGCGCATTATATTCGGACTGAAGGTCAAGCAACTGCGGCAGGAGCGGGGCTACAGTTTCGACCGCCTCTCGAAGGCCACGGGTATCTCTCTGTCGTACCTCAATGAGATCGAAAAGGGGAAGAAGTTTCCCAAACCCGATAAGGTCCGCCAACTGGCCTCCGCACTGGGTACCACGGCCGGCGAACTCACCGACGGTAAGCTGGGGCGCGAGCTGGCCCCGGTCGCCCAGTTGCTGAATTCCAATTTTCTCAACGATCTGCCCCTGGAGCTGTTCGGCATCGAACTCAGTAAGGTAGCCGAGATCATTGCCGCCGCCCCCCTGCGCGTCGGGGCCTTCATCAGTACCCTGCTGGAGATCAGCCGGAGCTACGCCCTGCGGGAAGAAAATTTCTACTTCGCCGCCCTGAGGGCCTACCTGGAACTGAATAATAATTACTTCCCGGAATTGGAACGGGAGGTGGATCGCTTCACCGAAAAACACGGCCTGCCCGCCCTGCGCCCCCTGCCCCCCCGCCTGCTGGGCGAGCTCCTCGAAAATCGCTACGGCTACGAGGTAGTACCCAACGGGCTGGACGATCGGCCCGCCCTGGCCCGACTCCGGTCGGTCTACCTACCCGAATCGGGGCGGCTGCTACTGAACGGAAAACTAAGCCCGGTGCAGCGCGGCTTTCAGTTCGGCAAGGAACTGGCCTTCGCCCACCTTAAACTCAAGGAGCGGGCCAACACGAGTAGTATCCTGCGGGGGCGCATTTTCGAGGAGGTACTGAACCACAGCCGGGCTACCTACTTCAGCGTGGCGCTCCACCTTCCGTTGCGGCCGTTCACGAGTGCCGTCCGGGAGTTCTTCGCGCGGCCCGAATGGTCCCCGGCGGCCCTGCTCGATCTGATGCACCGCTTCAACGCTACGCCGGAAATGTTCTACCACCGGCTGACGAACGTACTGCCTGAATTCTTTGGCCTGGGCGAGCTCTTTTTTCTGCGTTTCGTGCACGACCGGGAGGAGGGTAGCTTCGTCATCGACAAGGAACTACACCTGAGCCACCGACACCATCCCCACGAAAACGGCCTGCTGGAGCACTACTGCCGCCGTTGGGTAAGCATCAGCCTACTACACGGCCTGGCTACGGAGGGCGGGAATCAGCTACGCATCGAAGCCCAACGCAGTACCTACTACGGTACCGAAGACGAGTACCTCTGTATCACCCTGGCCCGACCGGATTACCCCACTTCGGGAAAAGACGTTAGCGTCACTCTGGGGCTACTACTCAACGATAAGGTACGCCAGGCCGTAGCCTTTGCCGACGATCCCGCCATTCCCCGCGTAGTAGTCAATACGACCTGCGAGCGCTGCCCCATCGACGACTGCGCCGTCCGCGCCGCCGCCCCCAAGGTGATCCGCCAGCGGGAACGCTACCGGGCTATGCGGGCGGCACTGGGGGAGTTGCGCTGATGAGATCGCGGATTCGACGGCGGGCCGCGGTCAGGTCGAGGAGTTCCTGATCGGGCACCGCCACCGCCCACCCCTGCAGTTTAGCCCGCTGGGCCAGGTACTGCTGCTCGGTCTGCCCGGGGGTAGGGATCAGAATTGCCGGTTTGTGGAGGGCCCGTAAATCCATCAGCGTCGAATAGCCCGAACGGGCCACCACGTACCGGGCGGAGGTGATGAGGGCCGCCAGGGTGGGGGTGTCGGCGTAGGCCAGCACCTCACCGTCGGCCCACCGCAGCGGAGGGGCGGATTTCGGTAGCCCGCGTACTATTTTAACGCCTTTTGTCTCAGCGGGCAATTGGGCGATGATGAGTTGTTCCAGCCGCGTCCGCATCGGTTCGGGCCCACTGAGGAGTACGAGCATTTCGTAGGGCTCGACGATGCCGGGGCGGGGCCGCAGCCGGCTCAGTGGACCGATGTAGCTGACCCGGTCGTACCCCTGCCGTGAACTGAGCTTCCCACTGAGGCGATCGGGGGAGGCGTGATCGGGTACCCAAAACTCGTCGAACCGCCGTAGGTGCCAGTTGTAGAGCGCGGACGCAGGTGCGAAGTGAGTGATGGGATGCAACTGATGCGTCAGGAAAATGCCGGGCACCCCCCGCACGTAACATCCGAATCGGCTATCGGAAACGATGCGATCTACGCCCAGTTCCTCCACCAGTTCCCGGCAGCGACGCCGCTCCCCGCGGATGGTCCGCCGCCAGTGCCAGGCCTGCCGGGCTACGTTCCAGCCCATCCGCTTACTCGGGTAGGTGACGCGGTAGGGGGGCAATTCGTGGATCGCTTCGCCCGGTAGTTCCCGCCGCAGCATGGCCGCCGCCGGCCCGCTACTGGCCCAGCTGATGCGGTCTCCTTCGGCGCGCAACCGACCGGCAAGGGCCAAACTGCGGGAAGCGTGACCGAGGCCCCAGTCTAGTGGAGTGAGCAGAGTATGCATAGTGAGGAGTGGGCTATGGGGGTTGAACCTCCCGATCGGGCCTGAATATTCATGGCGAGATCAACGGTATCGGTATAACATGAACCAGAGAACATTTAGTGAGCTGTGTAAACCATTTCCCAAATATTTCCGATTATACGGGCGTTGAGCAAAAGCATACGTAAATTTCGGTATTCTGCTCCGGCATCTTGGCGGGCACCTTTCGCTTTCGTCTCTCAATACATCCCAGATGAACCTACTGTTACGCCTATTCCCCCTGATCCTTTTTCTGACGGTCATGACGGCCTGCCATCCCTACAAACCCGGAACGGTAACCTACCAACCCGCGACGGCGGAACGGGAACTTCCCTTCGAGTACGCTGATCCGGACGAAAACGAAGCCCTACGGACGCTACGGGAAACATACGATCTGGACGAACTCATCGCCGGCGCAACCTCCGACCGGGAGCGTGCCCTTCGTATCCTAAACTGGACGAAGGGTCGGTGGAACCATCACGGCCACGCAGTAGCCAAGAACATGGATGCCCTCTCCATTCTGGAAGGAGCCGAGCAGGGTACCAATTACCGCTGCGTGGAGTATAGCGTGGTCGCGGCATCCGCCCTCGCCTCAGTGGGCTTGCCCGCCCGTACGGTAGGCCTGAAGAAGCAAAATGCCGCCAAAAACCGGACCCGCGGCGGGCACGTCGTGACGGAAGTGTGGCTTGCGGACGAAGAAAAGTGGGCGATGCTCGATGGGGAGTACAACCTTATGCCGGTACTGGACGGTAAACCGCTCAATGCCGTCGAACTCAAACTCGCCCTGCAGGATAAGGAAAGGGTAGTCTTCACCAGTCTGGCGGGGCCGGCCAAACTGTTCAAGCGCGAGAACTACCGCACCTTCATTCACCCCTACCTGTACTTCATCGACACCCGCTTCGACCAGCGGAAGTTGCCCGATAATCAGGATTTGGTCACCTACGAAGGAACCACCCGCGTGATGTTGGTCCCCGATGCCTCACCTACCCTGGAGACGTTCGAGCGCACCACGCCGCTGACGGGCTACACCTTTACGAAGTCGGTGGAAGATTTTTACCTGCCGCCCACCAGCAGTGAGGAGTAAGTCAGGATCAGAAGCGGTACCGTAGTACGCCCCGGATGGCGAAGGGCGTTCCCGGAGTGTAGTGTATTTCTTCCACCGGTTGAATTTCGTTGACCAGTCGCGATTCGGTCGCGAACTGCGTCTCCTCCCAGTCGACATCCAGCAGATTGTCTACGATCGCCCCGATGCTCAGTGGGCCGAAGCGGTACTCGGCATTAGCGTCGATCACCGTGTAGCCGTTGGCGACGATGGAGTTGTCTTCGTTAGCCGGCCGGTCGGCCAGGTAGCGGTAACGCAGGCCGGCCGTGAAGCGATCGCGTAGTACGTTCAGGCCGCCCGCGCTGGTCCAGGCCGGGGCGAGCGGAATGAAATCCGCCCCCTCGGGTTCTCCGATGCTTCGCGCCAGGGCGTAATTCACGTCGAGGTCGGCAAACAACCAGTCGGTGAGCTGATAACGGGCACTGAAATCGACCCCTAGTCGCCGGGTCTCCCCACTCGGTTCCACGATGCCGGCATCGCCTACGTAAACGAATTCCTGTTCCAGATAGAGGTACCAGAGTGCGGCTTCGAGAAAAAGCCGCTCGGTAGGCCGAAAGGTTCCCCCGAGGTCGGCACCGTACGCGGCCGGTAGAATGTCGTCGGCCGTCCGGTTCAGCACGACGCGAGTATCGTTGGAATGAAAACCCACACCCGTCTTAAAGTACAACTGGGTACGTTCCCCGAGGGTGTAGAGAAAATTTAGTTTTGGGCTCAGGGCAGTCTTGCGCTGCTCCTGGCGGTCGTAGGTGGGCTGTAACTTGTCGACGTAGTTGAAGACGAAGTGGTCTACCCGCAGGGCGGGGTTGATCAGCAGGTCTCCGATCTCGAAGTCGGCGCTGGCGTAGGCGAACAGGTTGCTCTCGTCGATGTCCCCGAACTGCAGCGTTTCCAGGGTTTCTTCCCGGTTACGCGTCCGACTCAGCGTCACGTCGTCATTGTTGTCGTAGCGAAGCCCGACCCCGCCGCGTACGCTTGCCTCGCCCCCCCCCGTAGTGAAGGAATGGTTGACCTCCGACTGAACGCCGAACAACTCGCGGTCTTCAGACTGCCGGATCTGATCGCCGTTGAGGGGGTCCTCCAGGAAAAAGGTGAAGTTGGAGAATAGCTCGAAGTCATACTGGCTGTAGTAGGCGTTGGTCTTGACGAAGGTGCTACGATTCACGGCCCGCAGGAACTCGCTCGCCACATTGGTGCGGCCCGTATAGCCCCCCTCCGTATCGTCGATCGCACCGAAGCGGCCGATGCGTCCGCTCTCCACGGCCCGTACCGGGATCTGGCCGGAAGCGTCCCATTTACTTTCGAAGTGGGAGGCGAGAAGGGACAGCTTTCCACCATTCACGAATTCGGTCGTGTAGCGCCCCATTAGATTCAGGCGGTTAAAGTGCTGGCTGGAAGTGAACGGCCCGTCGGTCAGTATGTATTCCGTCGCGAGGTAGGCGTTGCTGCGTTTACTCTCCAGTAGGTCAAAAAGCCCGACCGCCCGTACCGTATTGAAACTGCCGACCTGGGCGGTGATCTCCGATCCGGCAAGCTGATCCTTTAATTTAAAATCGACGAAGCCCGCCGTGGCGAAGTTGCCCTGGTCCGCGTAGTACGGTCCCTTGCCGTAGTCGATCTTCTCGATTGCCTCGGGGACGATGAAGTGGAGGTCGGCGTAGCCCTGCCCGTGGGCGTGGCTCACCATATTTACGGGCATTCCCTCCACGGTGATCGCCACGTCGGTGCCGTGGTCGATGTCGAAGCCCCGCAGAAAGATCTGCTCGGCTTTGCCACCGCCGGCGTGTTGCCCGATGAAAAGACCCGGCACCCGACGTAAGACTTCCTGGGCATTGAACACGGGGCGCAGGCGGGCATCAATGTCGGTGGCCACGTTGAGGGAACGCAAATTCGGCCGAACCGTAATCGCGGCGAGATCGAAAAAGCTCTCTTTCAGGATTACCTCAACCCTTCCCTGTTCCGGGATGGCAAGCCGGACGGTTTCGTATCCCAGGTAGGTAACTTGCAAACTATCCCCCGCCTGGGCACCTTCCAAGACGAACTGGCCAAGCTCGTTAGTATGGGTATGGTGTTCTGTATTCAGATGAGTGACGTAGGCACCCACTACGGCACTCCGGTTTTCGTCGGTGACCCGTCCGGTCACTGACTGTCCGCTGAGGTGAAAGCCGGCTAGCGTAGCTACGAAAAGGAAAACGTATTGCATCAATTCGGTTTTTCTGCCTCATCCCGGAGATCCAGCAGTTGGGTGAGTTTGTCGGTTAAATAGGATGCCTGCTGGGCTATGGTCGGGTAGGTAAAGACCAAGTGGAGTGGCATCTCCAGATCGAAGGTGGCGGTGATGCGGGCGGCTAACCGAATGGCAGTCAGGGAATGACCCCCTACATCCAGAAAAGCATCGTGGACACCAATTCGCTCCCGCCCGAAAACCTCCCGCCATATCTCGGCCAACAATTCTTCTATCTCCCCTTCCGGGGCCGCGTACCGATAGGGTTCAACCGGAGCGGGTTCGTTCCGGGCGGGGAGCGCCGTTCGGTCCAGTTTTCCCGACCTAGTGAGCGGGAAAGTGTCCATATGCACGAATACCCGCGGTAGGCTGTAGTGGGGCAGGTGCTTTCGCAGGTGAGTCCGGAGCTCTTCATTACCGAGCGGAGCCGGGCTTTGGTAGTACGCGACCAGGCGAAGGTCTGATCCCGATCCGTCTTCGCCCGCTACCGCATCAACGACCGCCCCGGTAATCCGGGGATGGGTCATCAGAATCCCCTCAATACCGGCCAGCTCAATGCGAAAACCGCGCACCTTTAGCTGACGGTCGGTCCGGCCAAGAAATTCAATGTCGCCCTCCGCATTGCGCCGCCCCCGGTCGCCGGTACGATACAGCCGCCCCCCTACGCGGAAGGGATGGTCAACGAAGCGTTCACGGGTCAACTCCGGCCGGAACCGGTATTCCTTTGCCAGACTCGTGCCCCCCAGGTATATTTCGCCGGGGGCACCGTCCGGTACCGCCGCCCCGGCCTCGTTGAGGATCCAGGCCTCGGTATTGGCAATGGGCCGACCGATCGGTACCGCCCCGCGAAGCGCATATTCGGGTCGGTAGACTGACACGATGCAGCCTACGGTGGCTTCGGTAGGCCCGTATTCATTGAAGATATGGACGTCGGGGGGCAAATTCGTGCGCATCGCCTCCACCAGCGTGGTACTGAGTTGTTCCCCACCGACGATCAGAGAGCGTATTGTTGCCGATGCAAGCCCCTTGTCGCGTATCAGATTCAGGTGGGAGGGAGTCAGTTTAACTACGTCGCAGCGGTCATCCGCGAATACATCCAGGACGCGGATGTCCGGTATACCGGGGTCGTGTTCCGGGTATATCCGGATCCGGCCACCTACGAAAAGAGGGGTAAAAAGAGAGGTAACGGTCAGGTCAACGCCGAGGGTGGTGAACAGGGCAAACACCGGTTGTTGCCCCCGTACGTACCGGTCCGCGGCGAAAGCGATATAGTTTAGTAGCGCACCGTGGGTGACCGTAACTCCCTTCGGGCGACCCGTCGAACCCGACGTATAGATGGTATAGGCGGGGGCGGAAGGGGGCGCGGACGCAGGTGCGATGCGGGCGGGGGCGGCACCGACCTCAACTTCCCCGTCAATAAGGTGGACGGGTAGGCCGAGGTCCGGCAGGGAGGCACGGTGCGAACGATTCGTCACGATCACGACCGCTGCGGCCTGTGAGGCCATGTACCGCAGGCTTTCGGGGGGGGTATCGACCGGTAGCGGAAGATAGGCGAAGCCGGCACGCCAGCAGGCCAGCATACCAATCACTGCATCCGTCGACCCGGGCAGGAACAAACCGACGTGCCCCCCATCTTCGCCGGCGCATTTCCGGAGGGAAGCGGCAAGACGCGCGGTTCGGCGGTCCAATTCCGCGTAGGTAACGCGGTCGCCCGCGGCCTCAATGGCGGTGGCTTCCGGCAACCGGTAGGTCTGCCGTAGGATGCCTTCTAACACGCTCGGGTCCCGCCTCCTGACTGTCGGTCCACTACTGGAAGACTGCAGACGGGTCCATTCCGCCGCCGCGAAAAGATGGACGGCTGCGGGTTGCTGACTGGCGTCCGCGCACATAGCATCGAATAGCCGCATGAACCAGTTTGGAATCTCCCGTCGTTCACGCTCGGAAAATATACCTGCGTTCAGATCGAATTCGACGGTGAGGGTACCCTGACCGTTGTAGTCATGGACTAAAACGCGGAGGTGATGGCCCGGGTCCCCGTGTTGGGGACTATGCCAGTCCGTCGTGCAGTGAATCCCGTCGGCGAAATGCCCACACCTTGCCGTAACGTAGTTTAGCACGGTATGGAATGAAGCGGCTAATCCCGGGTTGGCTAGGCCCGCCCGGGCGGATCGTAAAAACTGGTAGGCACTTTCCCGTTGTCGTTCGTAAAGGTTGAAAAAACTGTCCTCCGCTTCCACGCGTCCGTATAGCGGTAGCACCTCCATCAACTGAGCCGGAAGGCGGCGTTCCTTCGCGGTTCCGCGGTTAGCGGATACCACGCCGAGAGTTACTTCCGGCTCCCCGGTCAAACGGTAGACCAGCGCGGTAGTCAGGGTCGCGAAGATATTGAAGAACGTCAGGTCCTGCGTCCAGCTTTTTATCCCGTGCTGAGCGGCTAGTTCGCGCAGACCCCGCATCCGCGCCTCACTGAGCGTTAGTCGGGTCCGGGGGGTACGGGTGGTCGCGTTGGCTGAACTCGTACCGAGCAGGGGCCTGGGTAGGCCGGCTCCTTTCTCCTTCCAGTAGTTTGGGGTCGCTGTAGGTAACCTGAGTGCCCGTCGGTAATCAATGAACAGGGGTAAGGTTCCCGCCAACTCCGCACCCGCGCCCCGCGCCCCGTACAGCTCGCGGAGCCGTTTGAACTGAACGCTTACGCCCCAGGCGTCGAGGATCAGATGGTGCTGATTGAGGAAGAAAAGGTGTCGATCCACGCCGAGTCGCAACAGTATGGCCCGGTAGCAGCAGTGGGACAGATCGAATGATTCGGTAGCGTGGCGGGCTATCCATTCCCCGAGTTCGGTAGGACCGAGCTGTGCCGTGGCCTGCTCCAACTGCCGGGGTGGCCGGGTCAGCACCCGTTGCTGAACATCACCGCGTTGCAGATGAAATACCGTCCGCATGGAATCGCACTCCGCCAACAATTGCCGGAAGGCCGCCGAAAAGCGGTCCCGATCCAGTGGGCCCCGCAAATCAAAGGTCAGCACGCAGTTATACTGGGGGGAATCGGGGGCCAGTTGTTGCCCCGCCCAGAGCATGAGTTGTGCAGGAGTGAGAGTCGTTTCGTTCACTGCTCCTGTAGGGTCTGTCTTTCGCGTACGAAACTACCGATCGCGCTGACCGTCATGAAGTTGTCGATGATCATTTCCTCGGGGGGGACACGGATTCCGAACGTCTCTTCCAAAAAGCCAATCAGGCGGAAGATAGCCAGTGAGCTGATCAGGCCACTGCCCAGCAAATCGTCGTCAACGGCCAGGTCGATGTCGTCGCGGTCCAGTAAATTTTCGCTGATGTAAGTCTGGATTTGTTGTTCCATAGGTTCAGATTAGGGGCGTTGCGTACTGGTCGCGTATGGCCAGTCGGTCAATCTTACCGGCGTCATTACGCGGGAGGGAGGGTACCACGTGGATGTGGTCCGGGAGGCAGTAGGAGGGTAGGGAAGCGGCCAAGGCTTCGCGCCAGCTCTCCGGGCTGACCGGTTGGCCCGGTTCGGGGACTACTAGGGCGGCAACGCATTGTTCGGTATCGCGGACCGACCGGACGTACACGGCGACTTCGCCTACTCCCCGCTGGGCGGCTAGGAGGGCTTCTACTTCTTCTAATTCGACACGGTGGCCTCTGACCTTTACCTGGCGGTCTTTGCGTCCGGCAAAAACCAGTTCTCCGCCATCATTTGCGTAGACCAGGTCGCCCGTGCGGTAAAAGGTCTGGTGCAAGCCCGGTACCCGCTCCAGCAAATAGAAGGCCGCTTCGGTGAGGTCGGGGCGGTTCCAGTACCCCTGCATGCAAGTCGCGCTCCTTACCAGCAGCTCCCCCACTCGACCCGGCGCGACTTCTTTCCCCGTATCATCCACGATGAGGATTTCCGTATTCTCCCAGACCGCTCCTAGGGGCAGCGGTTCGTTTCCTTCCGGAGCGGTATCGAAGTGGCGGTAGGTGCACTGGTTGACTTCGGCCGGCCCGTACACGTTACTGGCCCGGGCGTTGGGAGCCGAGCGCATCAGGGCCCTGAGGTGGCGGGGGGGAAGTACCTCTCCGCCGAATAAGATCCAGCGTAAGTGGGGCAAGCGCCAATCGCCGAAGCCCGGGAGGCGGGTGAGCTGTAAAAGGGCGAGGGGCACGGAGTACCAAACGGAAATGTTTTCTTTTTTAATTAGGTCAAGGAGACTAAGGGGAAACTTGGTGTGCGCATCCGTGACGATAACGGTGGTGGCGCCAGCTAGGGGGGCGGTGAAATACCCAAAAGTGGAAATGTCGTAGTGCAGGGCACAGTGATTTCCAACGATATCTTCGGGCGTTACCCCGTACAATCGCGCTGACAGACGGGCGTAGGCCAGGCCCGACCGGTGGGTATGCATGATGCCCTTCGGCTGCCCGGTAGAGCCACTGGTGTACATCACGTAGGCCAGATCACCCCCCAGTACGGTGATACCGGGGGGAGAAGCGCACCGCTCCGCGACCGTGGCCCAGGAATAACTGTCCAGCAGGTTGCTTTGCGCGCCGATCAGGGTATCCAGTCCGGTCGGATGGGCCAGGAGGGCGGAGAGGTTTCGACGCAGGCCGTCGGAGGAGATCAGGCACCGGATGTCGCAATCGGCGATAAGCCGGCGGGTCCGGTTTACGGGTGCATCCGGGTCCAGAGGTACGTAGGCCGCCCCTGCCTTCAGAATGCCGTGAACGGCGATGGCCGTTTCCAGGCTGCGGCCCAGGTAGATGCCTACCCGATCGCCCCGATTTACTCCGCGTTCCTTTAAAAGGTGGGCTAACTGGTTTGTCCTCCCGGCCAGTTCGGCATAGGTTATTTCTCGATCCCCGCAGCGGAACGCGGTGTGGTCGGGAGTCGTAGTGGCGTGTTGGTCTATGGCGTGATAGAGGAGGAATTGCATCTTTTCCCGGCCTAAAGCCCAGTTAGTTTGGCGATGATGTTGCGTTGAATGTCCGAGGTTCCCGCGTAGAGTATGCCCCCTACGGCGTCACGGAGGTCCCGTTCCGTTCCCGTGTCGGTCAGATAAGCCGAGCCACCGCCGATGCGAATTGCATCCAGGCTGGAAGCGGTGAATGCTTCGCTCAGATAAAGTTTGAGCATACTGGATTCGAGCATCGTGGGTTTACCGCGTAGTTTCAGGGCGGCCAGGCGGTAGAGTAACAACCGGCTAATCTCGATGCGAAGTCGCATGTCCGCGATGCGATTGCTGACGGACTGAAACTCCCCGATCGGCTTTCCGAACTGGCGACGATCCTTCGCGAACCGGACGGCCTGCTCCAACTGCCGCCGCATGGTGCCTAACTTACCGGAGAGAATACAACAGCGGTCGTACTCCAAAGAGTGATTGCAGATGCTAAACCCGGCCCCTTCCTTACCGATCCGATTGGCCTCCGGAACGAAGCAGTCGGTAAAGGTGATTTCCCCGAAGGGAGCGGTGCGCAAACCCATCTTGGATTGGTTCGGACTAGCGCGGTAGCCTTCTGACCGGCGCTCTACGACGAAGGCAGTGAGGCCCCACTTCCCCCGCGCGGGGTCGGTACTGGCGAATACGATCGCGAGGTCCGCCACGGGTGCCAGGGTAACGAGTCGCTTCCTGCCATTGAGTACGTAGCCGCCCTCTACCCGCCCGGCGGTGGTAGACATCGTGAACACATCCGATCCGCTCCCCGCCTCCGTCAGTGCATGGCAACCCAACAGGCTGCCGTCTACCAGCCCGGGCAGGTAGCGGTGTTGCTGATCGGTGGTGCCAAAAAGGCTCAGGGTGGACTGTACGGCCCACATCTGGGCATTCAGCGCCAGCACCAAGCCGGTATCGGGGCAACCGTAACCGAGGCCCTCCATAGCAACTACCGACCGAAAGACATCGATAGGGCCATGGCCTCCGAACTCCGCGGGGGCGGCCAGCCCGAGAATGCCGAAGTCGGCGCACTTCTGCCATAGATCACGGGCAAAAGTACCGTCGCGGTCCCGGGAGATGACATCGTCGGCCAGTTCGCGTCGCGCGAATGCGATGAGTTCGCGCTGGTACTCTAGGTAACACTCCGGGACGGTGAAAGCGTCGGCCGCTCGGTCTGGGGTTTGCATGATGGAGTCGCTCAAAACTGAATCGATGAAGGGTGAAGCCTGCCGTTAACCTACGGTAAGCGAAGGAGCAACGGGGATCAAAAAACCATAGGGGTTTTTGGCACTACCGGTCAGATTTTCTACTTCCACCCGCTGGCCGAGACCTATTTCAGTAGCCAACTCAATGAACAGCCGTAGGGCGATCTGATCCTGCAGGGACCAACCGGTGGAGTCGTACACCGTTAGCTTATCGCGGAGGGGAGCGAACCGCTCGGGATCTTTTGCCACGGATACGATGTCAGCCCCGATCCGGTGCTCGGCCAGTTGCTGACACTCTCCCTCGACTACCGCCTGGGGTCGAAAATCGGGGCAGACGAAGGCCCGTTCGAGCAGACTGAGGGGTAATTCCGTCTTGCCCGGAAAATCAGAACCGATCGCCGAAACGTGTAGGTGGGGCAAGTGCTCCGCGTGTTCGAATAGCGGACCCTCCCCGATGGGGATTGACGTGGCCGTAAGCAGAAGATCCACCTGCCCGACGATATCGGCCACGGGGCACACCTCCATGCGCGCTTTGTCCATCCAGGTTTGGCAGCGCGTGGATAGGCTTTCGGCGGCAACCGAATCGGAATCGCAGACCAGAATGCGCTCGATAGGATAAAACTGGCAGAAGGCCTGAACGTGGGCAACCGCCTGGGCACCACACCCGATGACGCCGAGGACCCGGGAGTCGGGGCGGGCCAGGTGGCCGGCAGCAACAACGGAGGCGGCTGCCGTCCGTAAGGCGGTGGGCAGCACCCCGTCCATCAGGCACCGAAGGTGCCCGGTAGCGGTATCGTAGGACGAGATCGTGGACAGGATGCTTGGCAGGCCGTAGGTATCGGGGTTTGCCGGGTGGTACCCTACGATCTTGATAGTAACTTCCTTTCCGTTCTGGTACAGGGGCATCCATTCGATGAGGCCCGTGTGCGGATGCTCGTAGTTGAAGCCACTACGGGGAGGCGTGACGATCCGTTCGGAGTCATGATCCCGTAGCGCATCACCGATGTCTTTGACCATTCGGTCCATGACGTACGGTAAGCCGAAGTGACGTATTGTCCGCTCAATGACGATGCGAGGTAGTATAAGGGTCTCTGTTGCAGTGATCTTCAAGGTAGCGTGAGTGAATTACGTCAGTGGGAACGATACGATATGGGGAGGAGAAGCTGGAGAAGCGGCTCCTCGGCCCTTCAACGGGAAGCAAGGTAGGTGGTTTTCAATTAATTGTTGATACATTCACCCTCGTTATGCCCCCCGGGCGGGAGGGGGTCTTAGTCCTGACAAACTATCTGAATGACTCAACTTTTTGCTCTAATTCCCGCCGGCCCCGTCATGCATCGTCGACCTCCGCACCCGCGCTCCGCGCCCCCCCGGTTCTCCGGCCTATTCCTTCAGACGAATCGTCTGTTTAGGTCGGTATTCGGTGCTTTGTTCCTGGTGATGCTCTGGTCGCCGGCTTCTCTCAGTGCCCACAAACCCAATCAGAGCTACGTCTATTTTCGCATCATGGTGGACTCCATACATGGGTCCATCCAAATGACATCCGACGATATCAACAAGGCGCTGGACCTGGGCCTGGAAAGGGGTATGCCGATGGAAGCCTACCGGCCCTACGTCGATCGGATCGAAGCGTACCTTCAAGAACGTATCGCGGTGAGTTCCCGCTACGGGAATCACCCGGTCCGGTTCACCGGTAAAATCCAGCGGCTAAACGTAACCGGGGCTACCGTTTTCGGCCACGATTTCGTACTCGAGGAGGTGCCGGAAGTGCCCGACAAACTGATGCTACGGTTCAACCCGATCTACGACCGCGATCCGACGCACCGTACCTTCGCCCTGATCCAGTACAACTGGAAGGCGGGGGTTCACGAAAACGAGTCCATGATCAGTCTGCGCTTCGCGCCGGGTGACGACGGGCCGAAGGTGCTCGATCTGAGTGACAATTCCCTATGGAAGGGGTTTTGGGCAATGGTCGTGAGTGGAATGTACCACATTTATATTGGTCTGGACCATATCCTCTTTTTGCTCGCATTGCTGCTTCCGGCCGTAGTCTACCGTCGGAACGAGCGTCGGTCAGTGGTTGGCGCTACGGGTACCCTGCCCCTGGGGCGAAACCGGGCGTGGGAGGGTAGCGGGTGGGTCCCCGTAGAACGCATACGCCCGGCCTTTATCTATATCCTGAAAATCGTGACGTTCTTCACGATCGCGCATACCATAACGCTTAGTTTGGCCGCTCTGGGGGTCGTGACCTTACCGGGGTATCTGGTGGAGTCCCTCATCGCGCTGTCCATCGCCCTGGCGGCCCTCCATAACATACGGCCCCTACTGAAGAACGATGGGGTCATTATTGCTTTTGTGTTCGGACTTTTCCACGGGTTCGGCTTCGCCAGCGTACTGGGTGACGTAGGTCTGCGGGGGGAGTATATGGTGTTATCCTTATTAGGTTTTAACCTGGGAGTAGAGTTGGCGCAGGTACTCATTATCTGTCTGGCCTTTCCGGTACTGGCCCTTCTGCGAAAAACGGCTCTCTACCGTTACCTGCTCTTTGGCGGTTCGATTATTCTCATCGTGATCGCAACCTACTGGTTCATTGAGCGGATGTTCGACATCGACATCCCAGTCTACTTCATTGTCGAATGGTTCCTTGACTTTTTTCAGTCCGCTAGTGATGGGTGAACGATCGCTGCTTGCCAGATGGTTAGGCCGTAAGCGGGAAGCCCCCACCGGCCCGGTACCCCCGTTAACCGGTCAGGGGCCATTTCCCCTGTCGTCGGGTCAGCGTAGGCTGTGGGTCCTGAATGAGATAGCCCCCGAAAATCCCTTTTACCATTACGGGGAAGTCTGGTTCATACCAACGGAACCGGAGACAGATAAGCTCCGGCAGGCGTTCGCCGCCGTAGCCCGCCGTCATGATATTCTACGTACAACCTTCTACCGCGAGGGTAAGGAACTACTTCAACGGGTCAATTTGACGAGTGGCTTCGAATGGTCGGAAACCGCTACGGAATCAGCGGTGACCGAAGCCGGGTTGATCGAATTATCGCGTCGGCCCTTTGATCTGGAGCAGGGGCCGCTAGGCCGCATTCATCTCCTGCACCAGGCAGGAGGGGGGGCTGTCCTGCTGATCGTGCTGCACCACGCCATTGCCGATGCCGAGTCCATGCGGATTTTGCGTACGGAAGTTGCTTACCTTTACGAACGAATGCGCGTGGGTAAGTCTTCTGACCTGCCGGAATTGCCCTTACAGTACGGACAATTCGCCGCAAAGCACGCTCTTACTGATTACAGTGAGCCACTACGGTACTGGTCCGAGAAATTAGCGGCTGCGTCCGCGATGCTTTCCCTGCCGGCGGACCGTTCCCGTCCGGTTGAGCCCACCTATCGGGGGGGGCTGGTAAAGGCTACGATCGATACTGGCCTAACGGGGGAGGTCAGAAGAAGGTGTCGCGAGGCGGGGGTGACTCCCTTCGTGTATTTTCTGACCATTTATTTTCTACTGTTGCGGCGGTACAGTGGGCAAGACGATATTCTGGTAGGCACCCCGATCTCGAATCGGGACACGCCCGAACTGGAGAATCTGATCGGATTCTTTAACGAAACGGTGGTGATCAGGCAACAGTTGGAGGAGGGCGCCGCATTCAGGGACTCGTTACGGCAGGTTAACGCGGCGGTACAAGAGGCTTTTGCCCATAAGAACGTACCCTTCGATCTCATCGTGAATGAGCTAAAGCCGGCTCGGCAACTTGGCGTCAACCCCCTGTTTCAGGCCATGTTCGTACTCAGGGACGAATCAGTGCCCCCCCGGCTTATCGGCGGCACCTCCATTACCTCCCGAGAAGTGGATCTTGGGGTGACGAAATTCGATCTGACCCTGCACCTGGTTGATCGCGGCGATGGTTTCGGTATATCCTTCGAGTACGCTACCGACATATTTGACGGTCCGCGGATCGAGGAGATGCTGCGGAGCTATCGGCGACTAGTAGTCGGGGTTACGAAGACCCCGGAATTGCCTTCGCGGGAGTTGGATCTGGTGTCATCTACCGAATACCGGGACAGGGAGCACGTCTTTTTCACGGCACAGCCAGAGAAGAATTTCCCACTGGTCGACCGGTCCATTGAGCGGTGGGTGGTTGCGGCCCCTCAGGCCCCCGCAGTTTGCGCGGCCGGGGCCGTGGTGACCTACGGCGACCTACGGGCCAGGGCCAATGCTACCGCCGCCAGCTTGCGTACGGCGGGTGTCGGCCCGGGCGATCACGTCGGCCTGTATACGAAGCGGACCGCAGAGATGTGCATTGGGATCTATGCCATTCATCTGGTGGGGGCGGGGTATGTGCCGCTTGATCCGTCTTATCCGGAACAGCGGATTGCATATATGCTGAAGGACAGTGGGGCCACCGTGGTGCTCAAGGGGTACGGGTTGCCGGATAGCCCGGTGAAGGGCCG
Organism: uncultured Lewinella sp.; assembly: GCA_964594535.1. Lineage (GTDB taxonomy): Bacteria > Bacteroidota > Bacteroidia > Chitinophagales > Saprospiraceae > Neolewinella. The sequence goes on along the minus strand of CAZQNE010000003.1, from coordinate 8,934 downwards.
GTACGTATCGTGCCAGATTGCGGATAGTCACGAAATGGAAGCCGACTTCACCTCCCTGCTTTCCACTGATTCGCCCGCCTATCTCATCTATACGAGCGGCAGTTCGGGCATCCCGAAAGGCGTACGGGTGAGCCACCGGCAACTCGCGGCCAGTACCGCGGCAAGGGCCCGGGTATACGGGACCGACCCGCAGGTGTTCCTGCTTCTCTCCTCTTTTTCATTCGATAGTTCGGTGGCCGGCATTTTTCACACCCTCACTAATGGGGGCACCCTAATCATCGGGGAAGAACGGGCAGAACAGGACATCGGGGGGCTGGCCAATCTCATACAGAAGCAGGCGGTAACTAGTACCCTGATGCTGCCAACCCTGTACCGCCAATTGTTGGAGCTGGCTGACGGCGAGCAATTGAAGACGCTGAAGACGGTAGTGGTAGCCGGGGAAGCCTGCCCGCCGGAATTGGTAACCCTTCATTGCGCGGTGTTGCCGCAAACCGAACTGTATAATGAGTACGGGCCTACGGAAACAACCGTCTGGGCAACGGTACACCGCATCCGCCCCGGGGACGCTTCTGGGATGGTCCCCATCGGGCAACCGGTACCCGGTTACGGGGTGTTGCTCACTGACGTTGACGGTCGACTCTGCCCGCCGGGCTTGCCGGGCGAAATTTGTATCGCCGGAGCCGGCCTGGCCGATGGCTACTGGCGGCGACCGGATCATACGGCGGAGCGATTCATCAACCTGACAATGCCGGACGGTTCGACCGAGCGGGTCTACCGCAGCGGAGATCTCGGAGCCTGGCGAGATGACGGCAGGCTGCTATTCCTGGGCCGCAAGGACCGTCAGGTAAAAATAAGGGGATACCGCATCGAACTGGACGAAGTACGTCGCGCACTGCTGGATATGCCCTCGGTGCGTGAAGCTGAAGTCGTAGTGAACGAGGAGGGGAATACCCTGGAGGGCTACTTCGTGTCCGGTGAAGTCACAGGCGTACCCAACATTCGGCAGGCGCTCGGGCGGCGTCTTCCCCGGCACATGGTGCCCTCCCGCCTTATACGGGTCCGGGAACTACCCCGCCTGCCTAACGGCAAAGTCGACCGCACCCGCTTGACCAGTGAGATAAATGCGGTGGCCGGGGAACGAGGGGGGGTGCCGCAGGAGTTGCCGGCTACGGAGGTAGAAGCTACTTTGCTCGGTATCTGGCAGGAGTTGCTCGGGGCTCCCGATTTGGGCACGACCGATAACTTCTTTGCCGCGGGGGGGGATTCCATCATTAGCATCCGGCTGTTGGCCCGTGCCCGGGAGCGGGGGCTTACCTTCCCACCTACGGCTATTTTCGATCGGCAAACGGTGAGAGCATTGGCTACGGTCGCCACAGCCGTCCGCAAACGGGAGACGTCTACCACCGGGCATTTCCGGGGGCGTATACCGCTTACCCCAATTCAGCAGTGGTTTTTCTCCGAGCACCAGGTGGCCCCCCGGTACTGGAACCAAGCCTGGCTTTTGGCACTTACCGATGCGGTTCAACCCGCTCAATTAAAAGATGCGACCGCAGCGATCTGGAAGAGGAATGAAGGTTTACGCCAGCGATTCACCCGGGGCCGGAACGGCTGGGAATGTGAGATTTACGACGGAGGGCAGCACGAGTACTTTACCATCCGGGAAGTAGAGAGGGAAGACTGGCTAACCACCCGACTGGACGAACTGCATACCCGGACTAAGCTCGCCGAGGGGGGGCTATTCAACCTTACTTTATTTCGCGCTGCAGCGGGCGAAGCGACCAGCCACCTTCTGGTGTGGGCCCATCACCTGGTGGTGGATGCGGTATCCTGGCAGACGATATTTTCGGATTTGGCAGCCAGTCTCCGTAGCGGGGTACCAACCACTCCCCGGCTGCGCACGCCCTACCACATATGGGCAACCCGGCTGGAAGAATGGGCGCGGGATGGAAAGTACGACGTGCAATTACCCTACTGGCGCGAGCAAACGGAAACTCCCATACCGATGGATCTCCCCGCCAGTCTACCGGTGCCGGAGCGCTCTTCGGCAATCGTATCCGCATCGATCTCCGCTGCCTCATCCAGTGCTTTCCTAACTACTGCCAATCACGCCTTCGGTACCCGACCGGAGGAATTATTGCTCGCCGCTACCTTGCTGCGTCTGCAGCGGTGGACTAACCGCGACGAGCACTGCCTGATGCTCGAACGTCACGGGCGGGATACGGAGGAAACGGATTGGGCGATCGAAGAAACCATCGGTTGGTTCACGCGAACCTTTCCTCTGCTGTTCCGCATGCCGGAACAGAAAGACCGAGGGTCAGCTATCGTCGCGGTCAAGGAACGTCTGCGCTCCGTGCCCGGGAACGGTATAGGCTACGGTGTGCTCCGCTACGGGGGGCAGCACGAAGATTTGGGCCAAAGCTGCGGACTGTTGTTTAACTACCTCGGGCAACGGGACAGTCACGGATCAATACCCGGCATTCGGGCGCAACGCTTTCTGTCGGATGGTATGCGGCATCCCGACGGAGAGCGGCACCGAGCGCTTGAACTGAATTCCGAACTTGTGGACGGGCGGCTGCACATCCACTGTACCTTCAGTCGAGATCTCCACTACCGCGATACAGTCGTAAAATTCGTTGACGGTATAGTGGATGAGTTGAATGCGTTGATATCGACTTGCCACAGCGAGGACACGACCACGGTGACTCCTTCTGATTTTCCGGATTCCGGTTTGGGGTTGGATGAACTCAATGATTTGATCGGAGAAATAGACGGATTATGAGCGCGGCCGTAAGAGAGAAGATAAGGGCGATCTACCCCCTCGGATCCGTACAGCGCGCCCTGCTGTTTACCCATCTTTCATCTCCATCCGCGGACCCCGGCGTGATTCAAACCCGGTGTCGGGTCTCCGGTCCTCTGGATGTCGATTGCTTTCTACGGGCCTGGCGGGTGGTAGCTAGCCGTCACGAAGCGCTCAGCGCCTCCGTCCACTGGGAAAAAGTATCCAAACCCGTCTGGGTAGTGCACGCTGAGGTATCCCCCCCGTCTGCGTACCTCGACTGGCGCCATGAAACCAATCCGGAGGAAGCGATCGAACACCTGCTGCGAGAGGACTTACGAAGGGGTATCGACCTCCGACAACCTTTTGCGGGACGTATTACCCTCGTGCATCAGGCCGATGAGGAATATCTACTCCTGTGGACGAGTCACCATATTATGCTGGACGGTTGGTCTTCTAACCTGGTCCTACAGGATGTAATGGCGACCTATGGGGCGCTGATCCAGGGGACCGAGATACGCTCCCGGCCCGCGCTCACCTACCGAGACTACCTGAGGTGGGAAAATGGTCAAGATCGGGAGGCAAGCTTTGCCTTTTGGGCCGAACGAATGCGGCAGTTGGACCGACCTACGCTGGTACCATCCACCGAGGGGCCCCAAAGCGAAGTTTCACTTACCCTTCCCCGGGAAATCAGTGATCGACTTAGCGAGTTCTGCCGCGGCCGCGGGCTCACTCCGAATACGGTCCTTCAGGGGCTCTGGGCAGTAGTGCTCGGGCGGTTCATGGAGGTTGACGCCGTATGCTTTGGAGTAACCGTGAGCGGACGCCACGGTGAAGTCGAAAATATGGATGGCGCGGTAGGGATGTTCGCACGCGTTTTGCCACGCATCGTAAATCTGGGCGCGAACGGGCGTTATTTCACACAATTGCAACAAAACGGCAGTCGGGAAGTCGGCCATCAGGCGATCAGTATGGAGGATATTGCCGACTGGAGCCCCGGCGGGGAGGGTCAGTTGCCCTTCAACAGTCTGTTCGCCGTACAGAATCACCCCCGATCCGACCTCCGGGGGGGTGGGGTGCGGATCACCGAAGTGATAGGGGACCTTACTTCCAATTACCCCCTCACTTGTATTGTCGTACCGCACGGCAGTTGGAAACTGTACGTACGGTATAAGCCCGGCATACAGTCAGATCAGGCGAAGTGGATGATCACTTCCCTCAGCCAACTCATCGAGCGGGTAGCTAGAAATGGGACCGCAGAACCCGTGGCTTTAGCGGCTGGCCTAGAACCCGTTCCTGCGGCCCGTGATACGCGGAGTGAAAGCGTAGCCGAGTTTGCCGCTCCCGCCAATATTACCCAAATGCGATTGGTCGCCATTTGGGAAAAGTTATTGCCGGTGGAGAATATTGGAATCGATGACAATTTTTTCAGCATCGGGGGCACCTCAATTGCAGCGGTCAGGATGTTCGCCCGTTTTGAATCCGAAACGGGAAAAAACATTGAGCCCGCCAAACTGATGGCTTACCCGACCATACGGGGATTATCCGGCTTTATCGATAGCGGGGGCGAACGTGCCGCTTGGAATAACTTAGTCCCCCAGCGGGCCAGTGGTGATCTTCCCCCGGCCTTTTGCTTCCATGCCGGTCTGGGTCAGGTCTTTATGTATCAGCCCCTGACACGTCATCTTCATCCCGACCGGCCCGTCTACGCACTCCAACCTAATGGCCTGAACGGAGTGGACAGGCCCCACGAGAGTATTGAGTCAATGGCCGCGCATTACCTCAGAGAAATGGAGGAGGTCGCCACGAAAGATCCCCTCGTTCTGATTTCCTACTGCTATAGTACCCCGATCTGCATCGAAATCGCCCGTTTGCTGCTAGAGGCCGGCCGGCCGGCACCGGTAATGGTGGCCATTGATATGAGCCCCCGTCCGGACCGCCCCCCTTTCCAACGGAAGAGCCGAACCCCCCATCCCCCGGGAAGCCTGCGATGGTACGTCGGGCAACTCCGTCGGGGGCGATTCCGGGTGGCTGTAGACGAAGCGATCGCCCGGTACATTCCACCGGGGAAACTTTCCGCCGAACAACGTACCCGTATTCGGGCCACCCGCCTGAAGCGATCCCTGGTACGGGCCTATCGGAAGTACCGGTGGGGGTATTATGGCCACCCCGCCCTGCTGATCCGCAGTTCGTCCTACGCCGAACGGGAACATCAGGCCGACTTACTGAGAAATTGGCGGGAATACACCAACGATCACCTTACGGTGAAGGACGTAGCCGCTGACCACAGGACCATCCTACAGGACCCTTCCTCGGCCGCAACGGTAGCCACCCTCATCGAGGAGTACATCAGCGGACGCGGCTAGTGGCCCGGCTCCTCTTAGTCACCTCCGGCCTGAGCGGAATTCTGTCCACGACGGCCGAGCTTGCCCGCCGCCTGCGCACGGCCGGCCACGAGGTGCACTACGCCAGCCAACGCTCCGTAGGTGAACGACTCGCCGGAACCGTGAAGGCCTTTCACCAGCTTACGCCCGCCACGAGAAAACCAGCCGGGGACCTCAGGGGCAAAAATACCCTGATGCAGTTTGCCACGGGCTTACTTACCTTCCGAAGGCGGCGGAAGATGGGGTTAGACCGTCTTCACCAGGCGGAGTTTCACCGGGTGCTCGATGCCGTTCGCCCCGATCTGATCCTCATTGAGATCGAGCTACACGCCTACGTGTTCACGGCGCACGGCCGGAACCTGCCCTACTTACTCATTAGCCCCTGGTTTCAGAACGTATCCACCCCCGGGCTCCCCCCGATTACTTCCCCCGTGCCGCCGCAGATGGATTCTACCCTACCCCCCGAGGAGACGGGGGTCGCCCGGGCCAAGGCACGCCACCGGCGCGCGGCCTTCGTTGAAGTAGGTAACGACCGGGCATCCATCCTAAGCGCCTACGCACGTAAAGTCGGATTTCCCCCGGCCCATCTCACCACCGCCGGATGGCCGCCGCCCTTTACCTTCACCGGGGTGCCGACCCTACATCTGGTACCACCCGAACTCGAATTTAACTATTCAGTACCGGCTACCGCCCACTACGTCGGACCGGTCGTATCCCCCCTCGCGTCAGCGATTCCCCTATCCGACCCCCTGAATAGTCATCTCGAGAACCTTCGGCGGGAGGGCCGGAACATTCTGTACGCGGTAGCGAGCAGTATGGGGGGGGATCGACCATCCAGTTTAGGGCGACTGCTCGCCACGGTCGGTCGGCGCAAGGACTGGGCGTTGATTCTTTCGCTAGCGGGGGGGGAGGTTAGGCAGGACGTAGAGTGGCCGGAAAATGTCTTCCCTTTTTCCTGGGTTTCCCAGCGTGCCCTCCTGCCACGGATCGATTGTTGTATCCACCATGCGGGAATAAATACGATCAATGAATGTCTGGTAGCCGGTGTACCCATGGTGGTCTACTCCGGTGGAAAGCACGATCAGCCGGGCTGCGCGGCGAGGTTGCGCTTTCACCGCTTGGCGATTGTCGGGACCACAAGCGATACCGATCGGGAAATGGAACGGAATATCGACCGGGCGCTCTCGGCGCGGTGGCTGCACGAGAAAATCGAAAACTTCAGCCGCGACTTACGGTCTCCCCAGCGCTCAAACCAAATACTTCAGGTAGTAGAACGGTACTTGCCTTCATGATACGGATTGGGTATTGCCGAAATGATTCCCCGATTTCGGACGAAGCGTGGCACCGCGCTACGGCCCCCTTACCACCCCGGCTAACCGAACGTCTCGGACGGTTCAGACGGTGGCAGGATGCTCAGGCGACCCTGTTCGGGCGTCTTCTGCTGCGACAACTGATGAGTAAGGAGGATGGCCATTCCGGGCATCCGGAACTTACGGTGGATGCGTTCGGCAGGCCGTACCTGCGGCACCGGCCGGGTCTTGACTTTAACATCAGCCATACCGACGGACTGGTAGCCTGCGCGCTTAGCCGCGGGGGGCGGGTGGGCATCGACGTGGAGCGGAGGCTTCCGATCGACCTCCGGGAGTTCCGACGCGTATTTACCGACCGGGAGTACGATTTTCTCAGCGGCACCCCCGAATTAACCACCTGCTTCTATCGCCTGTGGACCAGAAAGGAAGCAATCATGAAGGCGGACGGGAGGGGGATAAGCCTCGATCCGGCCGGGATTGACGTACTTACGGTCCCCCGGATGATTGGAGGAATTAGGTACACCCTACGGGAGCTAAAGGTAGGCCCCCTCCACGCCGGCCATTTGGCCTCGGCCGGACCGGCTGGCATCGAAAGCCAGTGGTACCGGGTGGCGGATCTCCTCACTCAGTCGTACTGACGCAACCAGTGGCGTAAATCCCGGCCGATCAGGGGGCCGAGTTGGCGAACCTCCTCCCGGAATGCGTCGCGTAACCACCGCAGGGCCCGGGGGTCGATTTTCTCCGGTTTGGTGAGCCGTTGCCGCGCCGCCTTCTGAATACGTTTGGGGATAAGGGGGTTGATTTTTTTCAGTCCCAGCAGAAGATTTTCGGCGACCTTATTTACCGGGCGGCGTACGGGAGCGGAGCGATTGTACATCCGATCCATCCGGTAGTTGAACGGTGAAACGCCGAGGAACTCGGTCAGGTCCTGCATCATGCGTTGGGGGTCCTGCTTGAGATCATCGTACAGAAAGATCCGGGTATGGGTAAAATCGGCCAGGTAGGCCCGCACGGCCGCCAGGTAGCGGGTGTTTTCGACGTACAGCAAATCGGGTGTGAGATCCAGTCGCTGCCGGCGTTCCCCTTCTTTCAGGAGCGCGCCATACAGACTTAGGTTTTCGGGGTCATACCCCTTGCGCCGGACGTATTGGTAGTGAGAAACTGCCTTGGCAACCGGCTCGCGCAGGATCATGATGATTTTCAGATCTTGCCAGCGGGGGTGCAGCCGTTTGATGTTGCGGATGGTTCGCTCGTAGTAGTGCAGGTAAGAGGGGGTCACTTCCCCGCAAACCTGGTTCGGCCCGACCTCCTCGAACAGGGCGAGGAAGGCAAGCAGGGTAGTGGGGAGGTGAGGAAAGTCGCGCAGCACCGCTCGGTTCGGGTTATCCACTAAGTGGTAGAACCAAGTTTCCTTGATTTCGGGCAGGAACAGGTCGGGGTGTTGCCGCAGGTACCGGTGAATGCTAGTGGTACCACTCTTGGCGGCGCCTACGATCAGAAAATCGGGGTAGTTGAAAGTATGGGTGGTGGTGAGGCGCATCGGGGCCGAAATTACTTCATTTCACCACAAGTAAAGGGGGCGGGGACGCAGGTGCCGTACCTTTACGGACACCAAATCATTGCCGTGCGTCCTGTATTTTACCTGCTGCTATTGCTGTTTGTACTGCTACTGACCGGTTGCCGGGCCGGAGGGTGTGGTTGCCCCATGTACTGAGGTGCAGGAGCACGGATAGCCCCGGAGTCACTACCTTTGTCGACCTTTTGGGGGGTCAGGACGTTACCAGTCATGACATTGCGGGCCAGTGTTTCGGTTTTCCCACGATCATTGCACCTGCGTCCCCGCCCTGCCTTACCATAATACCCGCACTGAAAATTCCCGACATGGCCTTTGATATCGAGCTGATCAAAAACGTATACGCCGACCTGCCCGGCAAAATCGCCGAAGCCCGCTCCGCCCTCGGCAAACCCCTGACCCTTACCGAAAAGATTCTCTACACCCACCTGCACCCGGAGAGCCCGCTCAGGCAGTACGGCCGGGGTAAGGACTACGTTTTCTTTCAGCCCGACCGGGTCGCCATGCAGGACGCCACCGCCCAGATGGCCCTGTTGCAGTTCATGATGGCCGGCCGCGATAACGTCGCCGTGCCTTCCACCGTCCACTGCGATCACCTCATCCTGGCCGAGACCGGTGCCGACGCCGACCTGGCCCGCGCCAACGACCAGAACAAGGAGGTCTACGACTTTCTCTCCACCGTCAGCGATAAGTACGGCATCGGCTTCTGGAAGCCCGGTGCCGGCATCATTCACCAGATCGTACTCGAAAACTACGCCTTCCCCGGCGGCATGATGATCGGTACCGACAGCCACACCCCCAATGCGGGCGGACTCGGGATGGTCGCCATCGGCGTGGGGGGCGCCGACGCCGTCGACGTGATGGCCGGCATGCCCTGGGAACTCAAGATGC
>CAZQNE010000002.1:5600-148236 GCA_964594535.1 uncultured Lewinella sp. | reverse complement strand
ATCGACAGCATCGTTAATAAGCGCCACGGAAAAACGACGTACAGTATCGAGGCCGTCAGTAAGTACGCACAACGGTATCTGAACGGATCGGAACACAAGCGGATCCGGTATTTCCTCAAGGCCCTCTCCCAGCTCAGCGTTCAGCAGTATCATCGCACCGCCGTGGAACGCCATACGGCACGGTACATCAAGCAGCTCCACCAGCACCCGCTATGCGAGTCGAAACTCGACTACTACATGGAGTTGGTTCCCTTCGACGTGCTCTGGCGACTGATCCTGGATCAACTGGGATTCCGCCGTATACGCAAATCCCCGTCCAGAAAAGGAAAGTAGTAAAACTAGCGGAGGAAGAGGGATTCGAACCCCCGGTACCTTGCGGTACGTCGGTTTTCAAGACCGGTGCATTCAACCACTCTGCCATTCCTCCGTGATCGAGGGGCAAAGGTAACCACCGCACCAGCGTCCGCGCAAAAATTTTGCCACCAAATAGTCGTACCTTTGCGCGCTCAAACGGGGCCACCTCCGCAAACGTACGTCTATGCAACCGATCCGTAACATCGCCATCATCGCTCACGTCGACCACGGCAAGACCACCCTGGTGGACAAAATGCTGCTGGCCGGCCAGCTCTTCGGCGACCACGAGCGGCCCGGCGAACTCATCATGGACAGCAACGACCAGGAGCGGGAACGGGGCATCACGATCCTGGCCAAGAACGTCTCCATTAACTACAAGGGCACCAAGATCAATATCATCGACACCCCCGGCCACGCCGACTTCGGGGGCGAGGTCGAACGGGTACTCAATATGGCCGACGGCGTGCTGCTGCTGGTGGATGCCTTCGAGGGCCCCATGCCGCAGACGCGCTTCGTGATGGACAAGGCCCTCAAAATCGGGCTGAACCCCCTCGTGGTCATCAACAAGGTCGACAAGCCGAACTGTACCCCCGAGGAGGTCCACGAAATGGTCTTCGACCTGATGTTCAGCCTCGATGCCACGGAGGAGCAGCTCGACTTCCCCACCATCTACGGCTCGGCCAAGCAGGGTTGGATGAGCGAAGACTGGCGGGAACCCACCGAAAACATCCTCCCCCTCCTGGACGCCATCCTGGAGCACGTGCCGCCCCCCCACATTGAGGAGGGCAATACCCAGATGCTCGTCACCAGCATCGAGTTCAGCAAGTACATCGGCCGCATGGCGATCGGCAAACTGAGCCGGGGCGGCCTGAAGCGCAACCAGGCGGTGACTCTCATTAGCCGCGACGGGACGGAAAGTAAGCAGCGCGTCAAAAACCTCTACGTGTACGAAGGATTCAACCGGACTGAGGTGGAGGAGGTACAACCCGGCGACATCTGCGCCGTCTTCGGGGTGGAAGGCTTCGAGATCGGGGATACCATCGCCGACGGGGAAGACCCGGAGGCCCTGCCGACCATCGACATCGACGAGCCGACGCTGAGTATGGTCTTCACGATCAACGATAGCCCCTTTTTCGGTAAGGAGGGGAAGTACGTGACCAGCCGCCACATCAAGGACCGGCTGACCGCCGAACTGGAGCGCAACCTCGCCCTACGGGTGGAAGAGACCGACAGCGCTGACAAATTCCGCGTCTTCGGCCGCGGGGTGATGCACCTTTCGGTACTGATCGAGACCATGCGGCGGGAGGGCTACGAGCTCCAGATCGGCCAGCCCCAGGTCATCATCAAAGCGGTGGACGGCGTGAAGTCCGAGCCGGTGGAAGAACTGACTATCGACCTGCCGGAGGAGATGTCGGGTACGGCCATCAATATGATCACCCAGCGCAAGGGCATCATGCTGAGCATGACCCCGAAGGGCGACCGCGTCACCCTGGAATTCGAAATCCCCTCCCGCGGCATCATCGGTCTGCGGTCCAATATGCTGACCGCCACCCAGGGCGAGGCCATTATGACCCACCGCTTCAAGGAATTTCAGCCCCATAAGGGAGAAATCGCCGAACGGCAGAACGGCAGCCTGATCTCCATGGAGAACGGGAAGGCCATCCCCTACTCCATCAACAACCTGCAGGACCGGGGCCGCTTCTTCATCGACGCCAACGAAGAAATTTACGAGGGCCAGGTGATCGGCGAGAACAGCCGCGCCGTAGACCTGGTCGTGAACGTGACCAAGACCAAAAAACTGACCAACATGCGCTCTTCCGGAGCCGACGATAAGGCCCGCCTGGTGCCGCCCCGGAAGTTCAGCCTGGAGGAAGCACTGGAGTACATCCAGGGCGACGAGTACGTAGAGGTAACTCCGGAGAGCATCCGCCTACGTAAGATTCTACTCCGGGAAGCGGAGCGAAAGCGGGGGGAGAAAATTTTGTTCTAACCCGCTGCCGACAATCGGTCGCTTTTGCCGGCGGTACCTTACGGGGTCGATGCGCCGCCCCAATTTAGTTTTGTGTTTGTTCCAGTTTTGCCTGTCCCTTACCGGACTAGGCGCACAGGACGATGGCTGTACGGGACCGAACTACGCTCAGTTTTTCCGCGACGTGGAGGGCAGGGATGTCCGGTTGACCTGCATTCTGCCCTACCGGGGAGAAATAATCCTGGGCGGCATGATCGGCGGCGATCTGTACCTCTCCCAATTGGATACCGAGGGAAACCTCCGCTGGCGAACGGCCCTGCCTACCGGTAGCGAAAGTACCGAGCTCTCCACGCTCAATGCCCTGTACGCCGAAAGCGACGGTACGATATCCGGAGTCGGTAGCGTGTTCGTGGCCAACCGGCAGTACGGCTTCATTATGCGGTACGATCCGGTCCGGGATCGCTTCCTCTACTTTCACCGCAATGAGGACGCCAGCGACCTGAATGCCCTGCTGCCCGGCGGCGCCGGCGACTACCTTGCCGCGGGAGCGAGACTGGACTTCCCCGCCCCCGAATTCATGCGGGCCTACGTGCAGCGCTTCGATCGGGCTACGGGACTGCCACAGGGAGACGCCATCGTACTGGATGAGGATGGAGATGAGCGCGTCTTCGACATGGTCGGCACACCGGAAGGGGGCTTCCTGGCTGCGGGGCAGGCCGTGCGGGGGGGCGGGGCCGGGGCGGTCCGTGCTACCCTGAGTGAACTAAATGCGGCGGGAGCGCCGGTGCGCACTCAGCTCGGACCCGTGAACCGGGACGAAAACGCGCGACTTTTCGGATACGATGTAGAGCGGGTTGGCGACATCACGTACCTACTACAGTGGGGAGACATTGGCGTGCTGACCGGTTCGGCCAACACCAAACCCATCCTGAGTGCTTTCGAGCCAGATGGTGGTGTGCTGTGGACCCGGGAGTTCGATCTTCGGGAATATCCGGGGGAAGCCGGGTTGGAGATGGAGGCCCACGGGGATGGCCTGCTGATCTACGGCTACGCCCTGGGGGCGGAACGGGATATCTTCCTGCTGCACACCGACCTGCAGGGGCAGGTCCGCTGGGCCAGAAGCTACGTTTTTCCCGGGCGGGTATTGGTCTACGCCCGCGCCAACCAGCAACTACAGGCAGCGGGCGATCGCATCCGGGTCGTGGCTACCTATACCTTTAGTGGGGGGCGGCCCCACGAGAGTCTCCTTCTTCAGCTAGATGGGGAGGGAAATGCGCTCGGCGAATGCGTCGATCAACGAACCCTGGATGTTCGGGAAGCGGGGCTGGCTTCGGGTTGGTCCGGGCTACGGCTCGAACAAAATACCCTCCCGACCCGGTATGCCACCCTACCCTCCGAAAGATCGGATGTTTCGCTGGTGGTAGTCGATGACTGCGACGTCCCGTGCGAGTTTTGCCCGGCCGGAACGATCCGTAGGATGGCTATTTGCCCGGGTGATTCCGTACGGCTAGGCGGTCAATTTCGTAAAGGAGCCGGCGTATACATCGATACCATTGAATCCAATGAAGCGGGCTGCGATAGTACGGTAGCTACCCTACTCGACGTAGCTGCGCCCCTGGTGGCAACTTACGATCAGATCAGTGCGTGCGGCTTACGGACGGCCCTCATTACCGTAGCGGCCGCCGGGGGTGTACCCCCCTATCGCTACCGCTGGAACGTACCGGGGGTGGAGGGGCCGCAAGTGGATTTACCGGAGGGCGAGTTTATCGTGTCCGTAACGGATTCGTTCGGGTGCCAAACCGTGGACCTTGCGGTAAGCGTCCGTACCGGTAGCGGGGCACTGCGCATCGTAGCCGAGCCCCCATCCTGCTTCGGGGCGCTCGACGGTTCCATACGCATCGAGCCGGCGGGCAGTGGTAGTCTGCGGTTACTGACGGATTCGGTGTTTGTGCCCGACGAATTAACCGGGCTGGCTTCCGGCAGTTATTCCTTCATCCTCCGGGCCGGGGATTCCTGCGAGGCATTTCGCCAAATATCCCTTCCGTTCTCGCCCTTCTTGCAAGTCGGCATCGATGGTCCCGAGCGGGTTTCGCTCGGCACGGAAGCGTCCTTTACGGCTGAGTTACGGGCACGGGTCGGCCCCATTCGGTACGACTGGGCACCGGGGGGCGAACCCGACTGCACGGATTGCTTTTCCACCGCCCTCACCGTAACCGAAGACACCACCGTCCGCCTCACGGTAACGGACGGGAATGGCTGTACCGCCTCCGATAGCCTGCGGGTACGGATCACCGATCCACCGTCGCCGATCTACGTGCCTACTGGCTTCAGCCCGAATGGCGATGGCACGAACGATACCTGGATTCCCGGGCTCAATAGCGCGGTGGCAGCTATTCAGGAATGGAAGGTGTACGATCGCTGGGGGGGCGAAGTGTGGGAATGGGAGGGCCGGCCGTGGGACGGTGGCCGCGCCGCTGCGGGGGTGTACGTGTATCGCATGACCGTCCGGTTGGTGGATGGGCGGGTGGTGCACAAGACGGGCCAGGTCCATCTAATCCGCTAATTGCCCGACGATAAGCTCGCTCAGGTCGTAGACCATGATCTCTTCCTCCTTTCCCATCGTGGTCACGCCGTCGGTCATCATGGTGAGGCAGAAGGGGCAGTTGACCGCGATGATTTCGGCACCCACTCCGAGGGCCTCCTCGGTCCGTTCGGTATTGATGCGTTTATCGCCCGGCTCGTCTTCCTTCCACATCTGGGCCCCGCCGGCTCCGCAGCACAGCCCGTTCTGCCGGCTGCGCTTCATCTCCACCAGATCGCCGTCGAGTTGGCGCAGCACCTCGCGGGGGGCTTCGTAAATTTTATTGGCCCGGCCCAGGTAGCAGGAGTCGTGGTAGGTGATGCGCTTGCCCCTGAAGCTGCCTCCTTCGGTAAGTTTTACGCGACCCTCATCAATTAACTGCTGCAACAGCTGGGTGTGGTGGACGATGTCGTAGTGCCCCCCGAGTGCCGGGTATTCGTTCTTGATGGTATTGAAGCAGTGGGGGCAGGCGGTCACCATCTTTTTGACGCCGTACATATTGAGCGTCTCGATGTTCTGCAGGGCCACCATCTGGTAAAGAAACTCGTTACCGGCGCGGCGGGCGGGGTCGCCGGTGCAGGCTTCCTCATCTCCTAAAATAGCAAACTCGATGCCGGCTTCGGTCAGAATCTTAGCGAAAGCCCGCGTCACCTTTTGGGCACGGTCGTCGAAGGAGCCGGCGCAGCCTACCCAAAAAAGGATTTCGGGGCTTTTGTTTTCGGCGGCGTATTCGGCCATGGTTTTTACGGTCATTATCGGACTACTCATTGGTGGTCTGTTGTACTTCCCCGCAGCGGATAGAGATTAACAGGAGTACAACGCTGGTTTCGGGGGCAGGGATTGATCGGCGGATCATCCGGTCAGGTGGATGGAAAAGGTTAATCATAGTTGCCGCATTGCACCTGCGCTCCGCCGCCCCGGTGGCTTTGTCATGCTTAAGCTTGTTCGTGCTCGGCCCAGGCGGTTCGGCTGGTGGGTACGCTCCACGCCCGCTGCTGATTTTCCACGCTGTTGAAGAGCGGCATCCAGTCGGCCGGGCCCTTGGCTTCGGTCAGGATCTCGTGACGACGCATTTTGTTGATCATTTCGAGGGGGTTGATTAGGACCGGACAGGCTTCTACGCAGGCCTGGCAGGTGGTGCAGGCGTGAATTTCCTCCCGGGTGATGTAGTCCCAGAGATTGCGGCCGTCGTCGAAGTTATCCCGGCTCAGCGGCCGGTTCTTATCTACGGCGTACTCCATATTCCCCTCGCGAATCTTCCCCCCCATCTCCTCGGCGCGGTCGCGTACGTTCTGGACGATTTTACGCGGGCTCAGCTTTTTGCCGGTAATATTTGCGGGACAAACCGCGGTACAGCGACCACATTCGGTGCAGGAATAGGCACCCAGCACGTCTACCCAGCTCATCTCATTCACGTCGTCGGCTCCGAACTCGGGAAGCGGGGCGTTCGGGTCCGGGTCGGGCGCGTCCGGATCGCCGAGTCCCATCATGCTTTTGACCTCGTTCATCACCTCCGGCATGTTTAGCATCCGCCCCTGCTGCTCGATGCGGGCGAAGTAGGTGTTCGGGAAGGCCAGGAGGATGTGCAGGTGCTTCGACTTCGGCAGGTAATTGAGGAAGACGAACACCATGAGAATGTGCCCCCACCACCCCACCCGCTCGAGGGTGTACAGGGTAGCGGTCTCCATTCCACCGAAAATCAGGGGCCCGAATACGCCGCTGATGGCGAAATTAGTGGCCCGGTAGTGATCAGGGTCCTGATCCTGGAGCACGACGTCGGTACCGTTCATGGTGAAGATGCACGCCAGTAGAATCAATTCGAACACCAGGATGAGGTTAGCGTCCAGCGTAGGCCACCCCTTCATCTCCGGGCGGTGGAAGCGGGGGATGTAGAGCAGGTTACGACGGATCAGGAAAATGACGGTCGCCACGAAGGCCAGTACACTCAGCACCTCGATGGTGCTGATGATGAAATTGTACATGCCCCCTAACGGACCCAGAAACCACCGGTGTACCCCGAAGATCCCGTCGATGAAGATCTCGATTAACTCAATTTGGGTAAACACGAAGGCCACGTACAAAAAAAGGTGCAGTACCGCCGGGATGACCCGCTTAAACATTTTTTTCTGCCCGAAGGCCACCAGCAACATGTTCTTCAGCCGCGTGCCGTGGTGACCGCTCACGTCCTCGTCCTTCCCCAGGCGAATGTTGAAATACACTTTTCGGAACTGATACACGGCAAAGCCCAGGGCCAGTAGTGCGGTCAGCGCGAATATGATCGACTGTAGCATACTGCCAAAGGTACGGCGGCGGAGCGCGGGTGCCAAGGGGAAGTAGCGAAAATTCGCTGTACGTACGCCAGCCGTCCGCCGGGCCATACGTAGTTTGGCCCGTCGGACGGCGAAGTCCCTTTCCGGATAGCTCGTCCACTGGTAAAAACGGGGTTTAAACCGTCCGATCCAACTGATCTCCGGCGTACATATCCAGGTCCACGTCCCGCAACTGCTTGGTCCAGAAGATGATCTGACCGGTGTGGTAGCTCATGTGCTCCACCACGTGCAGTATGATGAACGTTCCGTCGTGGACGTAGGCCTGAACGGATCGTTCGGGAATCAGCGACGCGGCGGACTGACGGGTGGTAATGGCGATGGCTTGGCTGATTGTGGTCCGGAGACGGTTAAGCAGTTCCTCCTTCTTTTCCCCTCCCGTCGCCGAAAATTCCCGGCTTCGCTCCCGGTGGTCCGCGGCATTCCCCAGCCCGCTACCGATCCACTGCCGAATATTTCCTTCCAGGTGCAACAGTTGGTTGCCTACGGATATACAATTCTCGTTCGGTCGCCGCCAGAACTCCTCTTCGGTAAGGAGTAGGACGCAGCGCTCGATCCGCTCCAGGTTCCATTTCATAAAATGGGTGGCCGCCGCGATGAATTGCCGGTCTACCACCTCCGGCCTATTCACTGAACGGGGGTAGGACCATCCGCAGGTAGCGTTCCGGTACCTCGAAGATGTCACCGGCCCGCGCGAAGTACGCATCATTCAGGGTATACACCCCGTCACTCGCGTTTGCCCAACTGGCTTCCGGATTGGCGTGGTAGCTCCGCATGGTTTCCCAGTTGGCGTAGTTCTGGTGCCCGTTGGTTTCCAGCAGTCCCATGCCCTGCAGTCCGGGAAAGGGTCTGAGGCGGGCGGCCACCACTTTGTTCCACTCTACCAGGATCGGGTTGACCGTCAGGTCCGCGCAGAAGCAGGGCACCCCTTCCCCGTGGGCCAACTGGGCGATCTTCATGCTCATGCTCATCGTCTTGGCGATGGGTTTGAGCGCGATGGCCCGGTATCCCATCTCGATGCGGCGGCGGGCGTCTTCGTCGGTGTGGGCGCTCTCGTCGGCGGCGAGGCGGACCTCGATGTCGTGGACGTCGATGTCCGCGTGTTCGGGGAAGGGCTCCTCGATGACGGCAATACGGTCGTAGGCCCCGATCCGTCTGGCGTGGTCGAGCAACTCCAGCAGGGTCTCCTTGCTTTCGTAGCGGCCGTTGGCGTCGAAGTAGTAGGGCAACTTCCCGTCGGCGGTGTGCGGCGTGCGCGCATCCCCGATGGCCCGGTGGATGGCCGTTAGCCGCTGCTTATCCTTTTCCAGCATTTCGGCCTGGGTGCCGGGCTGGCCGATCTTGATTTTCATGAAGAAAAAACCATCCGCGACGGCCTCCTCGATCTCGGTAATGGGGATGGAGTAGGCCATCAGGGGTATGCTGGCCACCTTCTCGTTGCGGTACGAGAGTGCCGGTCGGTAGGCCTCGGGGATGAGGGCGTCGAAGTCGTCGGTATTCCGGTGGCGGGCGTAGAGCATCCAGGCGGCATTGTCCAGCCCGACTAACGCATTAAGCGCGAAGGTCTTGCGTAGATCGTCCCGCCCGGTTACCCGTTTGGCGTAGTCGTACACTTCGGGGAGCAGGCCCTCGAGTAAATCGACCGGGGTGGTGAAGGTTCGTCCCTTCGCCAGTTGCATCGCCCGTTCCGTGATGGCGTACATCAGGGCGTTGCCCGCGGCTTCGGAATGGTCGGCAAACACGGCGGCGTCCGACCAGAGTACGTTCTGGGTACAGAGCCCCAGCCCCCGCTCCCCGGCGGTTGACTCCAGCAGGCTGATCGTCTGCCAGATCTCGGACATGTATCCGCCCTTAAATCCGAAGGGCCGGCGCAGGGGCTCCCGCTCGAAGTTGCTGTTCACCGTGGCAACGGAGATCGTAGCCGGGGAAGACGGGCCCCGCCCCAACAGGGAAGCGGTAGACAGCAGACCGGCACCCGTGGCCAGGGCGGAACGTTGAATGAATTCGCGGCGGGTCGGGTGGGGCATGGCTAGTTTAGATAGTGCTGAAGGTGATTGACGTCGTGCCGTAACCGCCGGGTGGCCAGGGCCATGCGGCGGGGCACCGGTAAGGCCCGCTCGGCTTCGGAAAGTAGGGGATACTCGGCATGAATGGAGACCGGCCCCGTCAAGCCTAACTCCCCGCGCAGGGCGAAAAAGCGTCCGATATCGACCATCCCCTCCCCGAGGGGCACGTTGCGGTGGCGCCACCCCCGCTCCGGGTCCTGCGTCCAGTGGAATTCTTTGATTACCGTGGTGGTTACCAGGGGAGATAACCGGCGGACGTCATTTTCCCAAGATCGCGCCCCTTCGTACACGGCGTGGCGCAGGTCGAACTGGCAGCCGACGCCCTCCCCGGACAGGCCCCGCGTAGCGTACCAGAGATCCCACAGGCTGGCCCCGAAGCGGGTACCGGCGTGGTTCTGGTAGTTGGCGCACAGTCCGAAGCGGGCGCTCAGATCGGCCAGTTTGGCCAGGCGATCGCGGATCGCGTCCAATTGTGCGTCGAACGGCCGGGCGTGGTCGTAGGAAATATAGCCCATCCGGTAGTGTCTGACTCCGTTGTCAGCCAGCACTTCCAGCAGTCGTTCGCTACCGGGGGTGGCCTCGGTAATACCGGTCACCACCATCGGAAGGTCGATTCCTTTGGTCCGGAGCGCTTGTCTGGCCTTAGGAAGTTCGGTTGCCGCCACGGCGGGTTCAACGTGGCCGCCGGGTCGTACCGTGAGATCGGCCCCGTCGAAGCCCGCTTCCTGGAGTACGGTAGACAGGTCCGCATAGTCCAGCCACTGCAGGTGCTTGGTGAATAAACAGGTGGCACTGGCGGACTGCTTTCGATTCACCTCCACCGCCGGCACCTGCGCGCCGCCGCCCACCAGTGCGGCCAGTTGAAGAAACATTCTACGGTACATAGGCGATCAGCTGGGCAGGGACCAGGGTTGGCGGTAATCGTAGTGGAGCAGCTCGTTCGCGCGTTCGTCGTTGGTGATGAGCTCGCGCTCGGCGTCCCACTCCAGGCGACCGCCCCGCTCCAGGGCAATGTTGGCCAGGTGGGCGAAGCAGGTGGACCGGTGCCCCTCCTCGGCGGTACACCAGGGTTCGTCGCGGGTTTTGACGCAATCCAGGAAATTCCGGATCAGGCGGGCGGTCGAGTTTTCCCTGATCCCCAGATCACCGTATGCGCTATCGTTCTTTAGTTCGTAATCGATGGCTTCCACCGGGTCGGTCCAGGTCTGAAACTGACCGGGCCGGGCGGGCGTCACGCGGTACCCGTTCTGGGAGGCCACCAAACTGCCCTTCGCGCCGTTGAGCAGCACTTCGCCCCCCTGGATCCCGGGGCCGCTACTGGCTTCGTGGATGCTGAACTTGATCACCGCGCCGGCGGGCATCTCGAAGAGCACCTCCATGGTATCCGGGATGGTCCGGTCGTCCCGGACGGCATACTTCCCGCCCCGGGCACTCACGGCGAGCGGGGCGCGCTGGTCCATCATCCAGCGGATCACGTCCATGTAGTGGACGCCCCAATTGCCCATTTGGCTCGAATAGTCCTTCCACCACCGGAAAAAGTACGGCGCGATATTGTACTGGTAGGGCCGCATGGCGCGGGGCCCGAGCCACAGGTCCCAGTCGAAGTCGGCGGGCGGAGCTTCGGGTTGCAGCCGGCCGATTCCATCCGGGTACATATTGCTGATGCGGAATGCCTGGGCGCTGGTGACGGGTCCGATCAGCCCCTCCGGGACTTTTTCACTGAGTTGTCGGTAAACGCTGGATCCGCGGCGGTTCAGTCCGACGGCACAGACCCGCCCCGTCCGTTGCTGAGCGTCCACGATGGCCCGCCCCTCCCGGACGGTGATGGTGAGCGGTTTTTCGACGTAGACATCCTTTCCGGCTTCCATCGCGTGAATGGCTTGGAGGGCGTGCCAGTGGTCCGGGGTGGCGATGACCACGGCATCGATATCGGGATCGTCGAGTAGGCGGCGGTAGTCCGCGAAGCGCTTTACCCCGCTCCCGAAGTTTTCTTGCATCCGGGGCGTTTTGCCGGCGGCCAGGTAGCGGGGGTGTACGGCCGATTCGTCCCGGTTGACGTAGGGTTCGTACACGTCGCAGAGGGCGGCAATCTCGACGTCTTCGTTCTCCATAAAATTACCGAGCAGCTGCGTACCCCGGTTGCCGACGCCGATGAACCCGACCCGGATGGTTTCGGGGGCGCGGGCGCGGGTGCGGGCCCGGCCGGTTAACAAAGAGGGGACCCCGGTAAGGACGCCCGTTGCGGTGACGGCCGATCGCCGGATGAAGGTTCTGCGGTTTGCCATGGTCGTTATTTGCCCAGAAAATAAGCATAAGCCTGGACAAGCAAGCTACAAACACCCGGCTCGGGAACGAACCGCCGTGGCCGATACCAGTTTTTTTCCCATGCAAAACCCCCTGAACGTATTCAAATTCGGCGGTGCCTCCCTGGCCGATGCCCCCGCTATCCGCAATGTAGGCCGCATCCTGCAATCCTTCCGAAACCAACCCCTGATCGTCGTTGTCTCCGCCATGGGTAAAACGACGAACGCCCTGGAAGAGGTGGCCCAGTGCTACTGGAATGGCGATCCGGATGGGGCCAGGGAGAAATTAGCGTCCATTCACCGGACGTTTTTTGCTACGGTGAACGGGCTTTTCGATCCGGTTCCGGAAGCCCTGGCGGCTAACCTGAACGATCTGTTCGTGAGCGTGGAGTGGGCGCTGGAGGAAGAGCCGAATGCGGAATACGATTTCGACTACGATCAAATCGTTAGTCTGGGGGAACTCATCAGCAGTCATGTCGTAGCGGCTTATCTGGATACCATCGGACTGCCTACCTCCTGGATCGACGCCCGCGATATTATCCTGACCGACAACACCTACCGGGAGGGCTGGGTCAAATGGCCGGAGACCACGCGGCGGGCTAAGGAACAAATACCGAAATTGCTGGAGCGAAACCATATCGTGCTCACCCAGGGCTTTATCGCGAGCACGAGCGAAAACTATACGTCCACGCTGGGCCGGGAGGGCTCGGACTACTCCGCCGCCATCCTGAGTTACTGCCTAGACGCGGAAGCCATGACGATCTGGAAGGACGTCCCCGGCGTGCTGACCGCCGACCCCCGCATCTTCGAGCACGTGACCAAGATCGACCGCCTGAGCTACCGGGAAGCCATCGAAATGACGTACTACGGAGCGAAGGTCATTCACCCCAAAACGATCAAACCGCTCCAGAACAAAAGCATCCCCCTGCACGTCCGTTCCTTTCTCCATCCGGAAGCCCCCGGCACCCTGATCACGGACGAGGCCGGTGACGTCTACCCCCCCATGGTAGCCGTGGAAACGGAGCAGGCCCTGGTCAATATCAGTACGCGGGACTTCAGCTTCGTCGCCGAGCACCACATCCGCGAACTCTTCGAGCACATCACGACGACCCGCCTGCAGGTGAATATGATGCAGAATACCGCCATCAGCTTCAACGTGGTGGTCAACGACATCGACGACCGCGTCGACCGCTTTTGCGCCCTGGTGGACCAGAACTTTAAGACTACGGTCGACCGGAATCTGGAACTGATTACCATTCGCCACTACACCCCGGAGGTCACCGAATCCCTACGCCGCGGCAAAGTCATGATGCTGGAGGGTCGGTTACCGCTGACGGTGCAGATGGTGGTGAAGGACGTGCCGGTAGTGAGAAGGAAAGAATAGGCACGCCGCGCGTCTACTTAATCAATTTCAAAAATTCATTCCGCGTCCGCTCCGCCTTAAACGCCCCGGTGAAGGCCGACGTGGTCGTCATGCTATTCTGCTTCTGTACGCCCCGCATCATCATGCACATGTGGCTCGCCTCAATGACGACCGCCACCCCGAGCGGCCGTAGGGTGGTATGGATGGCTTGCAGCACCTGGTCGGTCAGGCGTTCCTGTACCTGGAGGCGGCGGGCGAAAACGTCGATGACCCGGGGGATTTTACTCAGCCCCACGATGTACCCGTCCGGAATGTAGGCAACATGGGCCTTGCCGAAGAAGGGCAGCAGGTGGTGCTCGCAGAGGCTGTAGAGCTCGATATCCTTGACGATGACCATTTCGGAATAGTCTTCGGCGAACATCGCGGAGCGCAGGATCCGCTCGGCATCCATCTGGTAGCCCTGGGTCAGGAATTGCATGGCCTTCGCGGCCCGTACCGGGGTTTTGAGCAGGCCCTCGCGCTGGGCGTCCTCCCCTACCCCCTCGATAATATCGGTATAGCTACGCTTCAGATCGGCGGTGACCTCCCGGTCGTAGTGCAGGACGTTTTCGAAGGGCATAGGCTAGGGTCTTCCCGCCGGACCGTAGTAGTCGGCGAAGATGTTTTCGGTTTCGTGTAGGCGGATGCGGTAGAGCTTGGAACCCGCCGCGGTGACGTGGTTCTCCAATTTTTCCCACATCCGGCTACACAAATTTTCGGTAGTGGGTTGAAGGTCTTCGAACCAGTCGGTATCGACGTTCAGGTTGCTGTGGTCGA
Organism: uncultured Lewinella sp.; assembly: GCA_964594535.1. Classification (GTDB taxonomy): domain Bacteria; phylum Bacteroidota; class Bacteroidia; order Chitinophagales; family Saprospiraceae; genus Neolewinella. The sequence goes on along the minus strand of CAZQNE010000002.1, from coordinate 134,457 downwards.
GTACGTCGGTGATGTGTTCCCGGATGAGCTGGGAAAGCAACTTGGCGTTCATCACGAAGCCGGTAACCGGGTCGGGGTGGCCACAGACCGTTACGTAGAGGGTGTAGTTGTGGCCGTGCCAGTTCTTATTGGAGCACTTTCCGAATACCTCCCGGTTACGCTCCTCCGACCAGTCGGGCCGGGACAGGCGGTGGGCGGCGTTGAAGGTTTCCCGGCGGGTCAGGTAATGCATATCGCTCGTTTGGGGCCGCAAAGGTAATCATTCCCCCAAGTCTATGCGCCGGAGTTTGTCCAGCAGCAGGGCCAGTTTACGATTCAGACTGCTTCCGGCATCAAAATAGTGGCCGTTGATCCGTAGGTGCCCCTTATTCATTTGCGTCGGTTGCAAATCAACGTAGGCAAACGCGGCCGCCGGTTGCAGGATGGGCTTCCAGTAAATTCCGGCGTCCGTGAGCGCAAAGCCCTGTTTCCCGGAACCTAACCACGACTGGTCGCAAATAAAAAAGACCCGCTCGTCCTGCCGCGCGCCGAGGTACCGCTGGCTGGCGTGGCGAATGACCCGGGCCGGAGCCTGGGCGAAATCAGTATAGATCGTCTCGCGTTCTTCCCGAAAATTCAGGTAGTCCATTACCAGTCGGAACATATCGACGGTCTTCCAGTCCGGATGCTGGTAGCGAAGGAGCTTCTGGGCGAACAGACCCGGGTGAAGGTCGGCGGCGGATTCCACGATGAAGTACTCCACCAGCTCCCCGAGATCATGGCCGATGCGCCGGTCTACCTTCCGGTCGGGCAGTTGGTGGGGTAGCCACTCGGCCAGGCTCCGGAGACTGACGTCGCGGATGCGGTGGTACTCGGTGTCGTCCCGGTAGCGATCCAGGTACCGGGGTAGCGCGTCGGCGCCGAAGTAGGCCGTCAGCCGGTCTCCGAGCAGGTCCTCCAGGGCGGAACGCAATTTGGCGTAGTCGGGTGGGGTATCCGCATTCGGGGTGGCGTCCCGGGCTATTCGCTCGTTAGTAATTCCGTCCGGTTCTTCCGGCAGGGGAGCTCGTTGATCGGCTCCGCAGTGCGGACAAAAATTCGCGTGGGGGGGCAGGGTGGAACCACAGTTCGCGCACGCCTCGGCAGGGGGCGGGGACGCGGGTGCCGTTTCCTCCCCGAAGGCAAAGCTGAACGCGATGTCCGAATTTGGCGGGGTCGGTGGTTCGGGCCGGTGTACCAGTACCCGTTTGGGGATGGGACCTTCGTTCGGCGTATCGTCGGTGACGTCGAAGCCGTTGCGCGAGAAGAACGCGATGGCCCGTTCGGCAAAGGCGGGAACATCGATCCGGATGGGGCGGTCGTCCGCGGCATCGATGGCCTCCCGGAGCATCTTCGTACCCACCCCCTGCCCCCGGTCGCCTCTCCGCACCAGCAACTGAACGACGACGACGAAATCCCCGGCGGAGGCATCCAGTACGAGGTAGCCCACCAGGGTGCGCCGTCGCTCGTCCCAGGCGCTGATGACCAGGAAGTCATCCCGCTCCAGTGCCGCCTCGACGGTCTGTCGGGAGTCGGCAACGATAGCGTCGTTTTCCGCCCGCTGTTCTTCGGTCAGCCCCGGTACGTCGAAGTCCGGAAAAATAGCCTGCCAGACGAAGGTTTCCAGATGGGTAAAGTCACTCTCCCGGCCAGGACGGTACTGCATACATTGGTTTGCTATTCCCCGTAAAGGACTGAATAAAGTTACTAATCGCACCCGCGCTCCGCCGCCCCCTTCCACTTTTAATTGCCGTACGGCCTAATTCTCTACCTTCGCGGCGTGCCCACCTCCCGCACCATCCACGACCCGACCCGCTTCGGACTGACGATCGAACGCCTCTGCCGTCACCTGATGGAAGAACACGGGGACTTTAGCGACAGCTGCCTGATCGGCATCCAGACCGGTGGGGTGCAACTGGCGCAACGGCTCTACGACCGGCTACGGACGCTGGGCATCGATCGGCTACAGCTCGGAAAGCTCGACATCACCTTCTACCGCGATGACTTTCGCACCAAGGAGGGCCCCCTCAAGGCACACCCTACCGAGATCGACTTCCTGGTAGAGGGCAAGCGCGTCATTCTGGTGGATGATGTGCTCTTCAGTGGCCGCACCGTGCTGAGTGCCATGACCGCCCTCAACCACTTCGGCCGGGCCGCGGCCGTAGAATTACTCGTCATGGTCGACCGCCGGTTCCGCCGCACCCTGCCCGTGCAGGCCAACTACCGCGGGCTGACGGTGGATACCCTGACCGACGAATACGTCGACGTACAGTGGCACGAAACCCACGGCAGCGACCGCATCCTCCTCCTTGGCTCCTAACCCAACGCATGGCCTCCGTACAGCAGCTCTCGACGCCCCACGTACTTGGCATCAAATACCTGACCGCCGATGACGTGACCCTCATCCTGGACACGGCCCGCGAGTTCAAGGACGTCATCAACCGGCCCATCAAGAAAGTTCCGAGCCTGCGGGACATCACCATCGCCAACCTCTTTTTCGAGAATAGCACCCGCACCCGCATCAGCTTCGAGCTGGCCGAAAAGCGACTGAGCGCCGACACGGTGAACTTCAGTGCCTCCAGTTCCTCGGTCAAGAAAGGAGAAACGCTGCTGGACACGGTCAATAACATTCTGGCCATGAAGGTCGATATGGTCGTGATGCGCCACCCCGCACCCGGCGCCCACCACTTCCTGGCGGGCAAGATCGACGCCAGTATCGTCAACGCCGGCGACGGCACCCACGAGCATCCGACCCAGGCCCTGCTCGACGCCTACTCCATGCGGGACGCCCTGGGGGGCAGCCTCGCGGGCAGGCGGGTTTGCATCTTCGGGGACATCACCCACTCGCGCGTCGCCCTGTCCAATATTTTTTGCCTGCAACGACTGGGCGCTAAGGTGCGGGTATGCGGTCCTCCCACCCTGATCCCCAAGCACATCGGTAGCCTCGGCGTGGAGGTGAGCTACGACGTGCAGGACTCCCTGCAGTGGTGCGACGTGGCCAATGTGCTGCGCATTCAGCTGGAGCGGCAGGATACGAAGTTCATCCCCAGTCTGCGGGAGTACAACCGCCACTTCGGCATCACGGCCGAGCGGGTCGCGCGGCTGGACAAGCGGATCGTGATCATGCACCCGGGGCCCATCAACCGCGGGGTGGAGATCGATACGGCGGTAGCCGACTCCGACCAGAGCATCATTCTGGAGCAGGTCGAAAATGGCGTAGCCGTGCGCATGGCGGTGCTGTACCTGCTGGCCGCGCGGCGTAAGGAGAGCTGATGCTGTACTACCTGGTCCGCCCCGTGGCACGCTACGTGCTGCGCTACTACTACCGACGTATCGACCTCACCGGGCTGGAGCACATCCCACGCGACGCCGCCGTCATCCTGGCCGCCAATCACCCGACGGCCTTCATCGAGCCCTGCCTGCTGGCGTGTTTTCAGCACCGTGCGCTACACTTCCTGGCCCGTGGCAATCTCTACAAGAACAAGCTGGCTACCTGGGCCCTGCGTGCCCTCCACATCCTGCCGGTCTACCGCATTGAAGACGGGGGCTACGAAAAGCTCACCGAAAATTACCGGACGTTCGCCGATTGTCACCGCGTGCTCAGTCAGCGCAAGACCATTATGATCCTGGCCGAGGGGCGGTGTATCCACGAAAAGCAACTCCGCCCCCTCCGCAAGGGCACGGCCCGGGTGGCCCTGGGCGCGCTGGACGCGGACCCTACCCTACCGGAGGTGTATATCGTACCCGTGGGCGTCAACTTCGTCGCGGCGGAACGGCTGCGCTCCACCGTGATGATTCGCTGTGGCGAGCCCCTGCGCGCTTCGGATTACCTCGATACCTACCGGGACAATCAGAACACCGCGTTGCGGAATCTTACGGCAGACCTGCAGCGCGCCCTCGATCCGCTAATCATCCAGCGGGAGCGCGGTCGGGAGGCGGCTTCGGAAACGCGGCTGGAACGGGTACGTAACGCTCTGGAAGATGCTAACCGGCACGGCATCACTCACTGCGGTGATCAGTTAGATGCGGAATTGGCGGAGGTATTCGCCCGTGACCGGGAACCGGTGGCCGCCCATGCCTACACCTCCGCCCTGTGGTTGCACCGGACGACCGACCGGGCGGTGGCGGGGCTGACCGAAACCAAGCTTCCCCTGGCCGTTATTCCGGCTTGGCTCCTACTGCTTCCCCAACTGCCGCTGTGGCTACTCGCGGAAATCATTGCGACGGCATTTCCGAAGACGATTGAGTTTTACAGTCCGGTGCGCTTTGCGGCCATCGCGGTCGGCACGATTCTTTACCTCCCCCTATTCTTCCTACTGGACTGGGTTGGAAAAATTTATCTGGTGTTTTCCCTGATCGGCACGAAGTGGGCGTTGGTCCAACTGGATCGCTTCCGGTCGTGGCGGGAGGGGCAACACTTGGTTAAACTGGGATCGGAGAAACAGCGGAAACTACGGGATTTACGGAGCAATTTATAGGGGACAAGCGTGATCTGGGTCTATTGCATTACCGCGGATTACGCGGATTCTTGGTTCACGTGCCGCCATCTGCGTACATCTCCGTAATCTGCGGTCCACTACTTCCCGCCACCGCCGGTCGCCACGTCATGTTTACAGACCGCGGATTACGCGGATGTACGCAGATTTGTTGCATCGCGTGCCGCCATCTGCGTACATCTCCGTAATCTGCGGTCCAGTACTTCCCGCCACCGCCGGTCGCCATGTGGTATTGACAAACCGCGGATTACGCGGATGTACGCGGATTTTTCGCATCGCGTACCGCCATCTGCGTACATCTCCGTAATCTGCGGTCCAGTACATCCCGCCGCCCCCGGTCGCCATATGGTATTGAGAAACCGCGGATTTCGCGGATGTACGCGGATTTTTCGCATCGCGTACCGCCATCTGCGTACACCTCCGCAATCTGCGGTCCAGTACTTCCCGCTACCGCCGTCGCCACGTCATGTTTACAAACCGCGGATTACGCGGATGTACGCAGATTTTTCGCTCCACGTACCACCAGTTGCGAAATCTGTGTAATCTGCGGTCACTCAACCGCGCTCTGCGGTCGCTGCCTACCTAAGCAACTCATTATCGTACACCCGCACGGTAGCGAACTTATCCTCGTGGTCGGCCACGAATTGCTGGTGCACCTCCGATACCTGATACGCATCGTGACCGGCGACATCGTCAAACCACAGTACCAGGGAGTAGTCGAAGCTATTGTCCACCACCCCGCGGGAGGGCGTTGCCGCCGGCGTGCCGACGTAGATCTGGCGTACCGTAGGCGCATCGACCAGGCTGCTCACCCCCTCCTCGAAGGAGCGTAATTCGTCGTCGGAAAGGCCTTCGTTCAGCCAGAAGTACACGGTGTGGACCATTCCGGGGGTACTGGTTGCAGCCATTGTTCGGGTTTCGGGGTTGGAAGAACAGCTGGCCAGTCCCGCTATGATTACCAGCAGAACGGCCAACTTTAGGGCGCAGTGACGCATTGCATCTAATTAGTGTGCGGGCAAGATAACACCGCGCATAAGACCACGCCATGACGCTGATCATTATTATCATCACCGTGCTCATCTCCTACCAGGCCTTCAATAATCCCCAACTGCGGGGGCAGCTGATGTTCCTGCCCGCGGCGGTGAGCGAGCGGGGGGAGTACTACCGCTTCCTGACCCACGGTTTCATTCACTCCGACTTCCGCCACCTGCTGTTCAATATGTGGGCCTTCTACATTTTCGGTCGGGAGGCGGAGTATATTTTCGAGGCCGCCATCTTCGGGCCCACTTACGGAAAACTCGCGTTTCTGCTTTTCTACGCGGCGGCCATCGTGGCAGCGAGTATACCGGACTACCTCCGGCATCAGCACAATCGCGCTTACGCCAGTCTGGGGGCCTCCGGCGGGGTGGCGGCCCTCATCTGGCCCTTTGCCATGGCGGCGCCCTGGGCGTGGTTCATCATTCCCCCCCTCCCGGCTTTCCTGTTAGGGATCGCTTACATTGGTTACAGCTACTACGCTGACAAACAGGGCAATAGCAACATCGGACACAATGCTCACCTCTGGGGGGCGGTGTTCGGTCTGATCGCCTACGTCACGCTCGCGGCTACCCAGGCGCCCCATCTGATCGATAATTTTCTTACGCAGTTGATGCAACCCCAGGGGCCGTTTTAATGCGGGCGGCGGAGCGCAGGTGCCGATGACGGGCAGAATAATCCTACCTTCGCGCCTTCGTAGCAAAACACAGCGCGCATGGGACTCAAATGTGGCATCGTAGGCCTACCGAACGTCGGTAAATCCACCCTCTTCAATGCCCTCACTTCGGCAAAAGCCCTGGCGGCCAACTACCCCTTCGCCACCAAAGACCCCAACCTGGGCGTCATATCGGTACCCGACCCCCGGCTGGACAAACTGGCCGAACTGGTCAATCCGCAAAAGGTCATCCCCACCACCGTCGACATCGTCGACATTGCCGGCTTGATCAAAGGGGCCAGCCAGGGAGAAGGACTTGGCAACCAGTTCCTCGGCAACATCCGCGAGACTGACGCGATCATCCACGTCGTCCGCTGCTTCGAAGACGATAACGTCGTACACGTGGATGGGAACGTCGACCCCGTCCGCGACAAAATGATTATCGATACCGAACTCATCCTGAAGGATATCGAGACCGTAGAAAAGCGGGTGGAAAAGTTTCGCCGCACGGCCAAAAGTGGCGACAAGGAAGCCAAACGGGTAGTGGAGATCGGCGAGGCCCTCCAGGCCCACCTCGAAAGTGAACAGCCGGCCCGCACCTTCGAAATCTCCGAGGAGGGTCAGGCAGTAGTCGACGAGCTAATGCTCCTCACCGCCAAACCCATCCTCTACGTCTGCAACGTCGATATTGACAGCATCGACTCAGGTAACGCCCACACCGAAGCCTTCCGCCAGTCCGTAAAGAATGAAAACGCCGAGGTCATCCTGATCTCCGCGGGCATCGAAGCCGATATCGCCGAGCTCGATACCGCCGAAGAGCGCGCCGAGTTTATCGAGGAGATGGGACTGAAAGAACCCGGGGTCAACCGAGTCATCCGCGCCAGTTACGAGCTACTCGATCTGATTACCTACTTCACCGCCGGTGAAAAAGAAGTCCGCGCCTGGACGATTACCCAGGGCACCAAGGCTCCCGGTGCGGCTGGCGTCATCCACACCGATTTTGAGAAAGGCTTCATCCGCGCCGAAGTCATCCACTACGCCGACTACGTCGAATACGGCTCGGAAGCCGCGGCCCGCGACAACGGCAAACTCAATATCGAGGGCAAGGAGTACACCGTCCGGGACGGGGACGTGATGCACTTCCGCTTTAATGTGTAGAGAGTATCGGTCATGACCCATGACCCTCTGCCTCCCCCCTCACTCCATCCCCATCACCAGATCGCATTCCATTACGTCCGGCTCCCCCTTCCAGTACTGCTTGATTTTACCGTGAAAAGCCGTGTGCTCGTCGTCGTCAACGTGCCGTTCGAAGTAGTCGTAGTTTTCCCAGCACTCCATGGTGGCGAACTTCGCGGGATTGTCCCGGTCGCGGATCAGGTAGAAGAATAAACATCCCGGTTTGGCGCGACTGGCCTTAGCGTGTTCCGCGAAGGTCGGCGCGAATTCGTCGGGTTTATTAAGCTCAAAATGAGCCATCAGGTACAGTTGCTTCGCCATAAGATCATAGTTTCCCACCAAACTCATACCACCCCCTTCGGTTCACCCCCTACCCCCTACCCACTAAACCTACCCCCTCCGATTCACAATCGCATCCTGGTGGTCGATACTCTCCTGGTGAATAGCCCGTAGGTAGCGGTTCATGAATTCATCGCTCAGCCCGTGGGCACGGCCCTGTTTACTGGCTTCCTGGATGACCTCTTCCCACCGGTCGGACTGCAGAACGGCAATATTGCGTTCCGCCTTGAATTCCCCAATTTTATCGGACAACTTCATCCGGCGGCCGATCATGCCGATCAGGTCACTGTCGATTTCGTCGATCTGGCGGCGGAGCTCGGTGAGCGGTTCCATTTCTACCTCATCCACGGTGGGTTTACGGAGCCTCAGGTTCTCGATGAGGTCACCGAACGTCTGGGGGGTGATTTGCTGGGCGGCGTCCGACCAGGCCTCGTCGGGGCGCGGGTGAACCTCCGTCATCAGCCCGTCGTAGTTCAGGTTGAGGGCTTCCTGGGCGACCTCGGCTAGCATGTGCCGGTTCCCGCAGATGTGGCTGTTGTCCACGATCATCTGCAGGTCGGGGAAGCGGCGCTTCATGTCGATGGCGAGCTGCCAGCGGGGCACGTTGCGGTAGACGGTCTCTCCGTGGTAGCTGAATCCCCGGTGGATGAGGCCGATACGCGTGATCCCCGCCTTGTAAATCCGTTCTACGGCACCGATCCAGAGGCCGAGATCGGGGTTGATGGGGTTTTTGATCAGCACCGGCACATCCGCTCCGTTCAGGGCATCGGCCACTTCCTGTACGCTGAAGGGATTCACGGTCGTGCGCGCTCCTAACCAGAGTACGTCGATCCCGGCCTTGAGGCAGTCGTAAACGTGGCTGGCTTTCGCCACTTCGGTAGTGGTGCTGAGCCCGGTTTCCTCCTTTACCCGCTTGAGCCAGCTCAAGCCCTCCTTCCCCACGCCCTCGAAGCTGCCCGGGCGGGTACGTGGCTTCCAGATGCCGGAGCGGAACAGGTCGACCTGCTTTAGTTTAGCCAGGTCCTTGGCACACTGCATGACCTGCCCTTCGGTCTCGGCGCTACAGGGGCCGGCAATGACTACCCCCCGGCCCGGGGTGGGAGGAATGACGTGTTTGATGTGCATATCCATATTCGATTGGTTTAGATGAGTGTAGGCTGATCGGTACGTTTATTTCAGAATCTTAGTTATCTCGTTCGCCCGTTGAATGCGCTCGTAGAAGCCCTCAAAATCGCGCTTAATGAGTTGGGTCCGGAAGCGGGCCAGCTGCTCGATGTGCTCGTCGAGCACGTCCAGTACGTGGTCGCGATTCTGGCGGAAGATCGGCACCCACATATCGGCCGAGCTTTTCGCTAGTCGCACGGTAGAGCCAAAGCCGGAACTGGCCAGTTCGAAGATGCGCCGCTCGTCTTTTTCCTTCTCCAGCACGGTCAGCGCGAGGGCGAAGCTGGCAATGTGCGAAATATGACTTACGTAGGCGCAGTGCAGATCGTGGGCGTTGCGCTCGAGGTGGACGAAGTGCATCCCGGCCGCCGCGAAGAGCGTCTCCGCGGTGTGCAGGGCATCTTTCGCACTATCGCCGGCATCGACCACGACGCAGGTTTTGCCGGTGAAGAGGTCGGGCACCGCTGCCTCCGGTCCGCTGAATTCCGTTCCCGCCATGGGATGGCAGGCTACGAAGCGGTTCCGACGGGGATGGTGGATGACGGCCTCGAGCAGCGCCAGTTTCGTCGAGCCTACGTCCACTACCGTTTGTTCGTCGGTCATTCGGTCCAGTAGCTTCGGCAGCAGCTCCACCATGGCGTCCATCGGGGTCGCCAGTACCAGAACGTCCGCTTCCCCTACGGCGGCTGCGAGGGTCAGGTCGCGGTCGATCAGCCGGCGGCGGACCGCTTTGTCCAGGTTTTCCTGGCTGGCATCCACCCCGATGATATCCGTAGCGAACCCGCTTTCCTTCAGGCTGATCGCCAACGACCCACCGATCAGACCGATGCCGATAATCCCGACCGTCATTTTACTTCCGGCTTAGTCCGCACCCGCGCCCCGCCGCCCAAACGCCGCAGCGCCTGCTCCAGAATGTCTTCGGTACTGCACAGGCTGATTCTCACGTACCCCTTCCCCTGCTCACCGAAGATGCCGCCGGGAGTGATGAACACGTCGTGGTCGTAAAGGGCGCGGTCGCAGGTGCGGTATCCATCGGTACCGGAAGGGCACTTTCCCCACAGGAAAAGTCCGACCTGACTACGATCGTAGCTACAGCCCAGCGTATCCAAGACGCGGTAAGCTACTTCCCGGCGGTCGCGGTAGATGGCATTGAGGGAGTCGTACCACTCCGGCCCCAGCCCGAGTGCTACCGTCGCGGCCCGTTGCACGGGGAGGAACATCCCGCTGTCCATATTGGATTTGAAGCGCAGGACGGTCCGCAGGTGCCCCGCCGCCCCGGCCAGGGCTCCCACGCGCCAGCCGGCCATATTCTGGGCCTTGCTCAGGCTACTCAGTTCAAGCGCGACACCCCCGGCACCGGGCACGGACAGCAAACTCTGCACCCGCTCGGTGAGGATGAAGGCGTAGGGGTTATCGTTGACGATCAGGATGCGATGGCGACGTGCGAAGGCGACCAGGCGGACAAAAAATTCCGGCGCAGCGGTAGCCCCGGTCGGCATATGGGGATAATTGACCCACATGATCTTGGTCCGGCTCAGATCGGTTGCCGATAGTGCATCCAGATCGGGTAACCACCCGGAGGCTTCGGTAAGCGGGTACGATCGCACCCGTCCGCCGGCCAACTCGGTGGCGCCCCGGTAGGTGGGGTAACCGGGGTCGGGCACCAGCACCTCATCCCCCGGGTTCAGAAAGGCCATGCTGATGTGCATGATGCCCTCTTTACTTCCCATGAGGGGCAGGAGTTCCGAGGCGGGATCGAGGGTTACGCCGAAGTAGCGGTCGTACCAGTCGGCAAACGCCCGCCGGAGTTCCGGCCGGCCCACGTAGGGTTGGTAGCCGTGGGCATCGGGGCGGGCGGCGGCTTCGGTCAGGGCAGCCACCACCTCTGGGGCGGGCGGCAGGTCGGGGCTCCCGATACCGAGATTAAGGACGTCCCTTCCCGCCTCCTGGAGTTGGGCGATCTCCCGCAACTTGCGGCTGAAGTAGTATTCTTTGGTCTGCCCCAGGCGGTCGCTGGCCCGGACCAGCACGGAGGGGGTTGGTGTAGTCGTCATGCGTCAGGGTTTTTCGCCGGCGGGATAAATGCCCTGCACGTGCAGTTCTTCGGTGATGGGCCCGATACCGGCCAGGACCTCGGGCAGGGTGATACCCTCGTGCAGTTCGAAGTCGACGTAGAAGCGGTACTGCCACGGTCGGCCGATGATGGGCGTGCTCTGAATCTTGGTGAGGTTGATCTTATAGGCGTTCAGAATAGACAGGACGCGGGCCAGACTCCCCGATTCGTGGCTGACGGCGAAGCTCACGCTCACCTTATCCCCCTCGTCCGCGGCCGTATCCCGCCCCCGTCGCAGGACCAGAAAGCGGGTATGATTCAGGGGATTCGTCTCGATGCCCGCGGCCAGAATGTCCAGTCCGTACAGCTCGGCGGCCAGGCTGTGGGCCACCGCCCCCCGGCTGCGATCTCCGGAATCGCGGACGTCGCGGGCGCTGAGGGCCGTATCCGCCGACTCGATGAGCTTGACCCGGGGGTAGGTTTTGAAGAAACGGCGGACTTGCATCAGCGCGATCGGGTGGGAGTAAACCTCCCGAAGTTCATTCAGTTGCACACCGGGTAGGGCCATCAGATTTTGTCGGATCCGCAGGTACACCTCCCCCGTGATGCGCAGGTCGGACCGCTGCAGCAGATCGTAGTTCGTGAGCAGACTTCCGGCCAGGGTGTTTTCGATGGCCATTACGGCCGCGTCGCTTTCCCCCGATTCCACCTGGCGGACCACTTCCCCAAAGGTGTGGGCCGCCACCGTTTCTACCTTCACGCCGCTGAAGTAGCGCCGGGCGGCGGCCTCGTGGAAGGCGCCGGCGTAACCCTGGATGCTGACCCGTAGTGTATCGACCGTAGGAGATAGTGTCATGGGAATTGAATAAAAAAAGCGGCGCCCGTGGGGGGGACCGCTTTCGGAGTAGCTAGTGTACTGGTGCTCGGTCCTCCCCTACTCGCGCAGGTAGAAAAAGCTAAACCAGAAATAGCGGCTCACCGGTAACATAAGGCAACAAACCTACGGAGCCCGCGACGAACCACAAAATGTTGTCCCGGCAAGGACCGGTATTTCTCTATCTTCGCCCCCTGAAATCTAGCTATGCGTATACCGATAATTTTATTCTTAGGATTGCTGTCGACGTTCGGATGCGGGGACGGCCAGCGGGAAGGCTACCGTGCCCTCGACCTGACGTCCTACAATATCCCGGTCACGATTCAGGCCCCCGATAGTGCCGTGGTGACCAGCAAAAGCCTGTCGGGCGTCATGGACGACATCACCGTTCGGAGTCAGGCCGATCGCTACAACGTGCAGATCCTGGCCAGCGACGCCCGCACGAACGATATGACCCGACTCAAGGCGGATGCCCTGGAACTGGTACGCGACAACCGCTACTTCGACCGCATCGTACGGGAGGAACCCGACGGCTTTATTTTCGAAAACAAGATCGACACTACCTCAGTGTACGGATTCCGTCATATCGTGTACCAGGGCGACCGGGAAATTGTGTTCCAGAATGCCTTCGACGGCGTCTTTACTCTGGAGGAGATTGAGAACATGTACGAGAGCGTACGGACCGCCAATGAAGAATCATGAATTTCACCTTAGTTCTGAAGGGGATGGCCATGGGTATCGCCGAGGCCATCCCGGGGGTAAGCGGGGGGACCATCGCCTTCATCACCGGAATTTACGAGCGACTGCTGCGCGCGATCGGAGCCATCCTGGGCACCAAAGTGGCCGGCACCTTCCGGCGCGAAGGCTTTCGCCCGGCCTGGCGGGAAGCCGACGGATTTTTCCTGCTCCAACTTGGGGGTGGGATGGTACTGGGTCTCATTGTCGCCGTCTTTGCTATTACCTACCTGCTGGAACATTACCCGACCGTGGTCTGGGGATTCTTTTTCGGCCTAATCATCAGTTCGGCCATTTACGTAGGCCGGCAAATTGCCAACTGGCGCAAGCGGACCGTCTCCATGCTGATCATCGGAGCGGTGGTGGCCTACTTGCTTACGACCATTAACCCCCTCGGGGGCAGCTCCTCCCCCCTGCTCGTGTTCCTTTCGGGTAGCATCGCGATCTCGGCGCTCATTCTGCCCGGCGTATCCGGAAGTTTTATTCTGGTGCTCCTGGGGATGTACACGGTCGTTTTCGGCGCGGTCCGCGGGCTCAGTACCGGGGAGGACGGGGCATTACTGATCGTGGCCTGCTTCGCGGCGGGCTGCCTCGTCGGCCTGGCGCTGTTCGCCAAACTACTGACCTGGACCTTTAAGACCTACCCCGACGCTACCTTCGCCCTCCTGACCGGTTTCATGATCGGCAGTCTGAATAAGCTCTGGCCCTGGCGCAACGTCATCACGACCCGGCTGAATAGCAGTGGGGAGGAGGTGCCGGTGCTGGAAGCTAACGTGATGCCGGGCCTGTACGAGGGGGGTGAACCCTACGTTATCGGGGTCATCCTAGCGGTGCTTGGTGGTCTGGCGATCGTGTTCCTGCTGGAAGCCACGGCCAGCAACCGGGCCGAGGGCGCTCCTTTCGCCGAATAACGGATCATGCAGACCTTCGCCCTCATCGGCCACCCACTCTCCCACTCCTTCAGTCAGCGGTACTTCACGGAAAAATTCAGGGCGTTGGGCCTTGCGAAGACCCACCAGTACGTAAATTTTGATATAGAATTAATTGACCATTTTGAGAAAAAGTTGGAGGAGTATGAGCTCATTCGGGGGTGTAATGTGACCATTCCCTATAAAAAGGCCATCATTCCCTACCTCGATGAACTGGATGCAACGGCCGCCCGCATCGGGGCGGTCAACACCATCGACTTTCGGAATGGTCGTCGAATCGGGTTCAATACGGACTACCCTGGCTTCCGCGATGATCTACTCGCTCAGCGAAGACGACGGAATATTACCGCTGATCTGAAGGGGCAGTCCGCGCTCATCCTCGGAACCGGGGGGGCATCCCTAGCGGTACATTTTGCCCTCGGCGATCTAGGAATGTACCCGGCTTACGTCAGTCGGACCCCCGGGCCGGGGCGCATCACTTATTCCGATCTAACCCCCCAACTCGTTCGGGAGGCCGCGGTCATCGTAAACACGACACCTCTGGGTATGTACCCGAACGTCGATGGGGCTCCCAGTCTACCGTACGGAGCACTTCACGAAGGACAACTCTGCTACGATCTGGTCTATAATCCCGCCGAAACGAAGTTCATGCGGATGGCAGGGGGCGCGGGCGCGGGTGCCGTGAACGGAATGGGCATGTTGATCGGACAGGCGGAAGAAGCCTGGAAGATCTGGACGGCTCACTCCGTATAGACCACCCTGGCCAGATAGTTCCGGATACCCGTGCCCAGGCGCACGACATACACTCCGGCCGGAAGCCCGACGGGACGATCGAACTCCAGGTAGTTGCTTCCCGCTTGCAGGCGGTAGGGTTGGCTGAACAGAGCCCGACCGTCGACTGACGTAAGCTCGAGGGTTGCGTTCGTCCCGGCTTCGGTATGATTCAGGGATATAGTCACCCGGCCGGTAGCCGGATTCGGGTAGAGGGCCAGGGGAAGCACGGCCGCGGGGGACGATACATTCGTCAGCGCGTCACCTACGATGCTACTGATGCCGTTCGGGCCGATGGGTCTGCGCAACCGGCCGGAGGGAAGCTGCCACCCCACCGACAGGTGATCGCCGCCCTGGGCCTCATTCATCAGGGCCTCAACGTAGTAGGGAATGCCGGCCTGCAGGGTGATCGCTTCCGACCGCTGGGTAGCGAACTTTTCCCATTCGTCCGGCGCGGTGTAGTCGGTGTGGTAGGCGATGCGGCGCAGGTTGCTGGGATCGTCGTCGGTACTCAGATTGAGCTCGACGTTATCGTCCCCCGCCACCCAGAAGGTATACTCCCCGGTTTCCGGCGGACACAGGTAGCCGAATATTCGCGCTCCGTAGTTGTCCCCGACATTGCCGGGGGCCGTGAAGGCACGAAGGGTGTCCTCGAAACTAGGGTTCCCGGGAAAGCCGGTCGCCGCCATAAGTTGCTGAATGGAACGACCCGGCACGTTATTGAATCGCTGGTAGGTAATCAGACCATCGGGTCGGCATCCTCCGGGCAGTACGCCCCGGCACCCGCAGTCGCCGTCCGTCCGATCGTCGCTGGTGGCGGGGTTTCCGTCGTCACAGGTTTGTCCGGCGGGGGGGCAGGAATTGGTCGTCTCGATGTAGAATTCCAGGGTGCGGTAGGTATCCACGTCCGGGTAGCCATCGGTAGTCGGCGGAAGGTCGCAGGAATGACCGGGTTGGTACAGGCTCTCGCGTATCAACGCCAGTCGTAGGCTGTCGTCTTCCGGGGGAAACTCACCTGGTACCTGGGTGGGCGGTAGCGTACCATCCCCTTCCCGCCGGATGGACCACCAGGGCATCCCGTTTGCGTCCACCGCCAGCGCGGGAGCGGCCGAACTGGCCGCCCGGTTGTTATTGCCCAGGCTAAAGCCGTAGCGGGGGCCCGCCTCCTCGAAGCCGACCATGAAGGCGTACCGTTTACCTCCATCCAGGGTCAGTTCGCCCTCACCGATCAGGTCCCACCTGAGATAGTGCAGGTGACCCTCCTGACCCCCGTTTTGGGTCGTCGGAGGGATATTCGGGAACTCCCCGCCCCGTAGGATGGCCAGGGGCAGGTAGGTCAGTCCTTCCAGGAAATCATCCGTCCGGTGGTTGGTACTGAAGCCGTGGGTAGATTCGGTGCCCTGCGGCGTCCCGTTATCGTTGATCGTGGGTTCACCGATCACCTCGAAGAGTTGAAGGTACACCGGGGCACCGGGCGTATTTTCCAGCACCGCGCTGCTGCTATTTCCGGTGCGGAGTACGATAGCGTCCAGGGTGAGCGATTCGCCTTCCGGAATGGTGAATACCTGTCCGAGTTCCCGATTTCGCTGGTAGTATCCCTCGTCTTTCCACCTCAGGGTGGTTGAATCATTGCGGCGCACACTCGTCGTCCCCCCCAGATTACTGTTCGCGTACCGTAGGTATTCCGGAACCGAGCCGGGGGCCGGGGTATAGGATTTTCCGAGGGAGACTACGCTGAGTGCATCGGCATACAGAATGGGGTTGTCGGGATCATCGCAGTCTAGCGAGCCCCGCCCGGCGGTAAATTCGAGTACCGCACTGAAGGGCGACCGAATACCGAGCCGACCGACCCCACGCACCCGTACCGAATAGCGTTGTCCCTCCGTAAGCTCTTCAATCTGGTAAATGGGCTGGCGGACAATAGCCGGGAGTATGATCCCATCCAGTTCTATCTCGTACGCTTCGACCGCTGCGACGGGCTCGGATTCGTCCCACCGCACGGCACCTGCGTCCCCGCCCAGGGCGGTAAAGGTGAGGTTCTGAGGGGCGGAAAGATTGCTGGCATCGAGGTCCGCCCGGTAGGTGATGGCCAGTTCGGGTTTGTACTGCTGAGATTGGTCGACGCTGTAGGCGGATCGCTTGTTGTCATTGCCACTCACGCCAAATATCAGGTGCACCGGACTGCTTTCCGACCAATCGTTCAGGTCAACCAGTTCCTGAACCATCGGCCCGATGTCCGGAGTTCGCTGATTCGGACCCCGCTCATCGAGGATCAGCCAGTCGGGAATATTTTCCCACTGAACGGTAGTCTCGACCAACTCACGTCGGCCGATGTTCCCGTTCGCGGTACTGAGGGGGGCAGGGGTACCGCTGCGCTCGGCGCCGATCTGAATACTCAGGGGCGTGCCCGTCTGATCGGACTTCTGACTGGTGAACTGGACGAAAGCACTGTCAATGATCGCCCCCCGCGGAATACCAGTGAAGGGGAAGCGGATGGCCCCTACTTTTTCCCCGAGATCCACGTCCCCTTCCACGTCGATACTACCGTCCTCCCGTTCTTCAATGTCATCGTCGGCCTCGATCGGGGAGGTGAGCGAGGTAACGCTAGCGCCATCCACCACCACATTGAGGTTGTAGGTGCGTTCGGTGAAGGCAAACCGGGCATCCCGCAGCGTGAGGATGAACGTGTAGGGCCCGGCTTCCGTAATGGGGAGCGGCAGCTCTACCGCCCCGTTCACTCCCGTACTGTCGACCGTATTTCCCTCGGTATCCCGGAGAATGACCGTCATGGCATCTCCATCTGGATCGGAACCCTCCAGGCGCAAAGACAGGTCGTCCCGGAGGATCACGCTGCTGCCCGATGCCGGATACAGATCGGTGATGGTGGGCGTGCGATTATCCGCGGCGGTGGTGAAGTCCGGGGCCGTTAAGCGGGTCCGGTAGCCGTTGGTGAATACTACCTCGGCGGCGGGGCTCACGACCACGCCGGCTTCGGTCCGCACCTGGGAAGTCCGCGGCAGCTCATCCGCGAAGCGTACACCGAGAAGTTGGCGGCCGTCGAAGAAGGTTACCTTCGCGATATCGGTGCCCGAGTTAACCGCCAGCGTAAAGGGCTGATTGGGGTAAATCGGTTGGGAACTGGACGTCACGACCAGTTCGGCCTCGGGGATCGGCTCGGTGACGGCCGCGGACCAACGGAGGGAAAGCGTGGTATCGGTCGACAACGTCAGGCTGTCGTGATATACGGTGCCATCCCGGATGACCATAATGTCGTAGGTTCCGTGGTGGCCCCTTACCTCGGCCGTTCCCGCGGTGAGGGCGAGCGTGGTGTCCGTCCGCCAGCGATCCTTTACCAGATCGAAGTACGCCTCCCCACTCCGTTTGAGCTCCCAGTCGCGGGTGTAGATCGCCGAGTTGTTGCGCCACTGTCGCCCGTCCCACGCCCCCCAAACGGTGAAGTTGTTGGCCAGGGGCTCACTGTAGATGGCGTAGAGCACCCGCTCCATTTCGGCGTAGGTATTGCTGACCATGTCGAATTCGGTGACCCCCATGGGCAGGCCCAGGACAGCTACCTCGGCGAGTCGCCTTTTGAGTTCCGCGTAATCGGGTACGGTAGCAAAAAAGTGACCCTGCATGCCGATGCCATCAATTGGGGCACCCAGTTCGATCATGCCCCGGACGTAGCGGACGAAGCGCTCGTGGAAGTTGTTCCCCGACTGGAACAGATTGTACTCATTGACGATTAAATCGATTTCGGGGGCGGCATCCCGGGCCCACTTGTACCACTGGGTGTGCTCGGCGATTCGCTCGGCCTCGGTGCTCAGGCCGAGTAGGTCGCGGGAGAGGTCCGGTTCGTTGACGAGTTCATTCACCAGGTCCACTTCGTACATGTCGTAGTCGGCCACCGTGGTCATGTAGTCCTCTAAAAAAGCTTTGATGTAGTCGCGCACCACCCGTTCGCGCGTCCGGATGGTGTCGCCATCCGCGGACACTTCCGCCTCCGCATTCAGCACGTAGTCGGGCACGGCATTCCACCGCCGGATACTGGGCCAGATGGGGGCGTGCCCCCGGTTCGCTACGCCGTTTTTTCGTAGCCAGTCCATATTATCCAAATACTGCTCCTGCCAGCTCGGCTGGATCCACTGTTTCCACTTGCCGGCGTTGCCGGGACCGATCGAATTGAATTGCAGCAGGTGGTTGTAGTAAGGATGGTCGTCTCCCAGCGCAAAACCGTCCTCCTCAAGTTGCCGCATGGTCGGAATATCCATGATGGAACCCCAGCGGAAGGCGGATTCCCGCATACGGACGCGTACCTCGGCATCGGTCAGGGCCTGGCCGTCCTCACCCTCAACGTTGATGCGCAGCTGAGCGGTGCGGTGTTGGCGTATTTGTGCTTCGGCCTCACTTTTCCACGTTTGGGCGCGGACGCAGGTGCTGAGTAAAATAAGAACAAATAGATTAATAGAGGTGAGGTGCATAGCGGGAAATACTAGAAGAGGTTGATGTAAGGACCGGAGCGAGGAGAATGTCCAATTGGAAAAAATGCAGGCCATATCGTGCAATTCGATATGGCCTGCAGCTCAGGGGAACATACTTCGGATTACCGTTTCACAATCTTCTGACTGGTACCCTGGCGGTCTTCGTTGATAGCAACCAGGATGTAGACACCGCTCCGAAGGTTGGAAACATCAATCGCGTGCTGGTTCGTCCCGATGTTGTTTTGCATCCGCAGCAACCGCCCATTGACATCGTACAGCAGTACGGATGAGAGATTATCTAACCGAACGTTCACGCGATCCGTAGCGGGATTGGGCGAGATAGAGACATCAAGCGGCTGAATGTCGTACACACGGGAGATAATCTCTAGTCCCCACCACGCTAAGGAACCGACGGGTTGGCCGCCCCGGCCCGCGGTTGCCGCGGGATGACTGGAATCATAGGCCAGATCGATCTCCGTAATCGGGTTCGAGTAGCCCGGTACCTCGGCCTGATCTAACTCGACATTATAATAGTCGTTTATCATCGCTACGAAATCAGCGTCTTCCATTGGGTAGTTGGTGAAGGAAAAGTCCTCCTGGGCGACGACATTATCACCACCCATCATATCCTCCGACAATTCCTCATCAATGAATAAATCGTTGGGCATATACGCATTGGAGGTGTCGGGGAGGGTTTGTTCGATGATCGGCCGGTTATAGAAATGGTTACGCTCAAAAGTTACCACTGGGGGGATGTATTCGAAATTCAGGATAGTATCCCCGTCCATGAAGGTGGTATCGGAAACGACCACGTTACTGTCCAGCGACATAGCGAATAGTGGTTCGGCAAATCCATCACGGTCTCCCGCGTATCCGTCACCCAGAATACCGGCGTTGACAATCAGATTATCCGTGAACACCAGCGTATCCGGCCGGCCGAAGTCCGCGCCATCGATACCACTGTTTACCATCGTACAGTGTTCCATGATTATTTTACCGTAGCGCTCCGTACCGAAATTCAGGATCATTCCACGGCTCAGCGCGAAAAAGCTCGTGTTCCGGAAGTGGATGATCGGAGTGAAGTTATCGCGGATGGCCAGTGCGAATCCCTGCTCGATGTTGAAGGTATTACCCTGTGGTCCGATTATGCAATCCTCCACATATAGCTCACAACCGCCACCGTTGATACGAATGCTATTCTGCCGGTTGTAATCCAAAAGCACCCCGCGTAGCACGACGCGGACGCTGTCCGCGGCCATCCTGATCGTGGCGTTGTCCGTTGGACTATTTGTCAGGTCACGCCCGTTAATATGAAGATCCTTGAGGTAAAGGTCACCCTGTGCGTGGAAGGCCCGCGGTGCTTCGTTCTCGCCCGGTGGAGGACCCTGGGCTTTGATCAGGGGTAGGTCTCCATCGCCATCCTCGGCCATGACCATGAGTGGGAACCCGACATTGTTGATACGCCCGGTATACTGATAGGTCGCGCCTCGCCGCAGGATGTACACCTGATGGGCCCGGGAGCCGTCCGCTAAGGTATCGTTGTTGATGGTTCCGTTGATGGTGCCGGGAGGGCCCGGTTCAATGATCATGGCCTCCCCCAGTTCGGCTTCGGGCCAGGGGAAGGGATCTTCCTGCGCGAGCAGGCTGCTGTTGGAGGCAATAAGCAGCACCAACACATAGGCAAAACATAGGTAGTGTCGTAGCATAATTGTGTATCGAATGAATGAACGAAATGGTTAAAATCGGTAGCGAAGACCTAGGTTGGTCTGCCATCCGTAGTAAATTTCATAGGTAGGTTTATCCTCGGAGAACTGGTAGTTCTGCTCCGGAGCATCGGTGATATTGATTAGGTTTACCAACACCTGAAAATGATCTCCGAACCGCTGGGTCAGGCTTGCGTCCCAGCGTAGGTATTCGCGGGTGAACCGATCGGTGAATTCACTACCGCCACTGGTTGCGAGTTTATCGCCCTGGTAGTTCATACTTACCCGTCCACTGAAGCCTCCCTTTTCGTAGCCTAGTGTAAAATTGGCGATTGAGTTAGCCTGCCCCTGCGTACGATTGAGTCGGAAGGTGTCCAAAACGGTCGGGTTGAACTCCGGGGGTGGATACACGATTGGGTAAAAGGGATAGGCCGTTTCGGACCGCGTCAAACTGTAATTCGCGCTGAGGGTTATGCCGTCAAACGGTTTGGGTAGAAAGTAAAAACTGGTTTGAATTTCTAACTCCGCACCGTACAGGTCCGTCGGTTCCGGAGCATTGACCCGGTCGGTCAGGAAGTACCCGTAGGTGGGGTTGGACTCCGGATCACCGGAAAAGTCCCGCTGGTCGATGCGTATATCGATGTCGTATATCTGCTTGTAGAATCCGGCTAGGGAAACGTACCCAAACTTTGAGAACCAGGTGAAGATGGCGTCGTAGTTCCAGGCAGTGGGAATATCCAGGGTGATGGACCCCCGGTTTACACTACGGTTGTTGCCCGTTTGGGTAATCTGCTGGAAGGGGGTGAGGTTCAGGAAGTCCGGGCGACTCAATGACCTAGTTGCGGCGAGTCTGAGACTAAACGCCTCGTTGAATTTGTAGCGCAGGTGCATCATCGGCATCAGCACGGTTCGCGTGCTTGTAGCGGACGTATCGTTTGTAGAGAAAGTCCTTCCGCTGCCGCGACTAAAGCCTTCCACGCCGGCAAAATCGTTCTGAGTCGATTCGATACGAGCCCCCGCTAGCACCATGACGTTCTCCCCAATGTTGATCTCAGCCATCCCGTAACCGGCGAGGATCAATTCATTGGCGGTGTATCCATTGAAGAAGGATCCGATGCCACGTTGAAACAAGGTATCGCGGTTACGGAACCGGCCGTAGATATCGGCCGCTATGTCCGGATCAAAGCCATAGGGGATCACGTAGGTTTCTCCATTCGGGAATTGATAGTCGCTAAAATCCGGGTCTAAAAAGTTGCTAAAGAAGTAGGTCCGATCGTTACGGTTGAAGTTGGGAAATTCCTCCCGAAACTGCTGGAAGTACAGATCTCCATCCCGAATACCGAAATTTGGGGCCTCCCGGGTCCTGATTTTGTCCCGGAACTTTCCACCAAACTTCAGATAACCGTTAATACCGGTCCCTAGGCTCACCGGAGCCTCAAAATCCACCTGCGCCGACCAGTTTTTGTCATCTACATCATTGCGTCCGTAGCCAAACTGCCCGTTGGTAGTTGTCTTATCTAAGTTGTAAGTCACGAATGTGGGAACCAATTCCGGCGGAGCGTCGAACGGAAAATCCGGACGGTAGGCTTCCGTCTGACTGGCACCCATACCGTAGCTTACCGGAGTCGATAATCTGGTGATGGCGCGACTGACGTTCCAGGTTAACTCATTTTCCCCGAACTCATGGCTACCGCGTAGACTGAGGCTGTGTAATAACTGATCGATGATCGATTTGCCGTAACCAAAACCCAGGGACCCTGCGTCTGGGCTAAAGCTGACACTACGATTTTGGATATCACGCTGGGTATTACTAAAGAAATAGTCTAAAACGATCCGTCCGGTACGGAGCCGGTAATCGGTAGTTACGCTTGCATTATAGCGGTCGCGCGTTTCTATACGATTGGTCAGGTTGATGTTTTTCGTATTGAAGATGGGATTAAAGTCTTGGTCCTGATCCTGCGTCTCGTAGTCGGCGGAAAACTCATCGGCGTTACGGTTGGCCCGGTGCGCGCTGCCCGTGACAATCAGTCCGAATTTTTCTTTAAAGAACCGGTTACTCAGAGTGGCGGACCCCCGGTAGGTTCCTATGTCATCGATGATGCTGTGATATCCAACCTCCGCTTGCACGAGTCCGTGAAATCCCTCGTCAGCGGTCCGGGTGACTAAGTTGATGGAACCCCCGATCGCGTCGCCATCTTTGTCTGGTGTCAGTGCTTTGAATACCTCTATACCCTGTAGGATATCCGAACTGATAAGGCTAAGATCGACGGCTCGCCCGCTATTTCCGGTGGGCGGTACCGCCTGACCGTTGATGGTTACGTTGTTAAACCGGGGGCTTGCCCCACGTACCGTGACCTGTGACCCCTCACCGGCATTACGACTCAATGTTACCCCGGGTAAGCGACCAATCGTCTCTGCCGCGTTATTGTCGGGAACTTCACGAATCCGTTCGGAACTGACGACGTTAACGATCGTGTTGCTATTCACCTGTTGATTAATGGCCGCCTGTTGACCCCGGAGTTGGCCGGTGACTACTACCTCTACGCCCAGTAGGTTCTCGGGCTGCATCACGATTTCGCCCATGTAGGTAGTTTCGTCTTCCCGAACGACGATATTGATGTCCTGTGTGGCGTAGCCGATAAAAGAGAGCCGGATGGTTTGTGGCCCTACCGGGACGTTCACCAGTCGGTACTGTCCGTACTCATCCGTGACCGTACCTACCGGTGCTCCTTCCTTTATTAAAACCACATTGGCGTAGCCTAGGGCGTCGTTACCGGTACCATCTAGTAGCTGGCCTTCGACAATACCAGTTTGTGCGATGTTATATCCCGATACACCGAGTAGCAAAATCGAGAGCAGAAGCCACTTTTGGTAAGCCAATCGTAGTAAATCATCTCCTGCATTCTGGATAGTTTCCTCAGCCTTGGCAAGGTTAATTTTGTTGATTGTGTTCATCTAGCCTGCAGTCGCTTACTTAGTGAGTTATAACAGAATGATCGTCTGCTTACCATCTAAGGTACAAAATCTTCGTTAGTTAGTCTACCACTGACAATAAAAAATCTGTACCAGCTTTTCGCACCTCTCCTGCAGTTCGACTTGCCTTCCAGCTTATGTCGGTACCTTTCTGACGTGGATGGCAATCCCCGAACCTTCAAGTTTGGTTAGGGTGGTCCCACTACAACCTCAATAGTTTTCCGATATTCCGGCGCACCAGTCCTCTCCCCCCCCTCATGCGCAACCTCCTACTTCTTATTTCGATCCTTTTCATCACCCCCCTCACCGCCCAGGACCTCCAGCTCTTCGAAGCCTTCACCGACCACGCCGTTCTTCAGCGGCAGAGCGACCACCCGGTCTGGGGGTGGAGCAAGCGGAACCGACGGATAACGGTCGGACTAAACGGGACTGAGATTAGGACACGAGCCGACCGCGACGGCTTCTGGGAAGTGACCCTGCCCCCCCAACCGGCGGGTGGCCCCCATCGCCTTACCGTATCGGACGGACGGGAAACGATCGAACTGGAAGACCTTTACTTCGGGGATGTTTACCTCCTTTCGGGTCAGAGTAATATGGAATGGCGACTCGTTCAGTCCGACCCAGACAGCACCCGCGCCCGCGCCATCGCGGACCCGCTGATCCGCCAGGTGTTAGTTGAGAAATCCACCGGGGAGCAGCCCCTGGACCATATCAAACTAGCCGAACAGTGGAAACCGGGCTTAGCCCACGAGATCGCTGACTTTAGCGGGGTGGGTAGCTACTTTGCCCACTATCTGCGGCAGGGAGGCGTAGAGGTTCCCATCGGATTGGTACACTCCAGTTGGGGCGGTAGCCGGATCGAGCCCTGGTTGAGCGTAGAAGCGCTCGGTGAGCACAGTACGGATGGCCCGGACGAACTTGAAAGCCAGAGAGAGAGAATGGTAGAGCGAGTCCGCGCGTTTTACCGGCAAGAGTTCGGGGGGGAAGCGCCGCCGGAAGAAGACCGGGGTCGGGAACTCGGATACCTTGAAGACGACCTGGACCTTTCCGGCTGGGCTACGGTGGAAGTTCCGGGGGCCTGGGAATCGAAGGGATACGAAAACGTCGACGGCATATTTTATTACCGGCGGACCTTCGAGCTCAGTCCGGAGCAGGCTGACGGAGACGCGGTCCTTCACCTCGGAGCCATCGACGACGGCGACTGGACCTACGTCAACGGGCAGCCGATCGGGGAAACGCCGAACGCATATAGCAAACGGCGGGAGTACCGTGTTGCGGCCGAAGTGCTGCGCCCGGGTAGTAATACCCTGGCCATCCGGGTATACGACGCCATGGGAGGTGGGGGGTTTATGAGCTCCCCCGACGAAATGTACCTGGCCACCGAAGCCGGCCGGGTGCCGCTAGCGGGAGATTATCACTACCGGGTGGGAGAATTCGTCATGGCACCGAGCAACCCTAACAAAGTGCCGGTCATCCTGTACAATGCCATGATCGCTCCCCTGCGCGACTGGCCCCTGAGGGGAGTGCTGTGGTACCAGGGCGAGAGCAATGCCGGGGCGGGTGATGCCGAAGCCTACGCCGAACTGATGCGGACCCTGGTTACCTCCTGGCGAGACCGCTTCGACAACGACGAACTGCCCTTCTACTGGGTGCAGTTGGCTAACTTTCAGCAACCGCCTACCGAGCCGAATGCGCCGGGCTGGGCGGTTCTGCGAGCGTCGCAGACGGCAGCTACCGACTTGCCGCTGACCGGGCAAGCCGTGATTACGGACATCGGGGAAGCCAACGACATCCACCCCAAGAATAAGTGGGAGGTGGGTCGGCGGCTTTCCCTGCATGCGCTTAAGGATATTTACGGCAAGGACGTGCAGGCCAGTAGCCCGAGAGTAGCCGAAATTGAGGTACATGACGACATGGCCGAACTCAGTTTTACGGAAACCGGTTCGGGACTCACGGTAAAGCAGGTCGATGGTGAGCGATATCCGATTGTCAAAAGCCTGACCGTTCAGGACGAGAAGGGTGATTGGCACTGGGCCGTCGGCACGCTGGACGAGCGGACGAATCTGCTACGGGTCATCAACCCCGCGGGTACACCAATCCAGAAGGTGCGCTACGCCTGGTTCGATAATCCCGATGACGCTAATCTGTTCAGCCGGGAGGGGCTGCCCGTGACGCCCTTCGAGATTGAGGCACGGTAGCCAACCAGGTAAGCGGGCCCCGTCGTAGATTTACCCGCCTTGGAACTCGGCACCTCATACCGCAGCATCTGGAAGGTCAGTATTCCGATCATCATCGGGAGTGCCGCCCAGAACGTGGTGGCGATGACGGACTCAGTCTTCCTCTACTACCGCAGCGAGGACGACTTCGCCGCAATCGGCTTCGTGGCGGCCTTCTACATCATCGTGGCCGCTATCGGCTTTGGCTTCAGCCGGGGGGGGCAGATTATGATCGCCCGCTGTGCCGGCAAGCAGCGGATGGAGGCCGTGGGTCGGTCCTTCTACAGTACCGTGTACTTCGAGCTGGCCCTGGCCGTGGGCGTATTTCTGTTTATGACCTACGGGGCCTACTGGCTTTTCGCGTCGCTGGTTGACTCGGACGTCATCTTCTATAAATCGCTCGAGTACCTGGAAACCCGTAAGTGGGGCGTGTTCGCCAGTTACCTGGGCGTGGCGTGCATCGCCCTGTATACGGGGATTGCCCGTCCGGTCTTCATCGTTATCGATACCTTCATACTGGCCGCGACCAATATCTTCCTGGACCGGGCGCTGATCTTCGGCATGTACGGGTTTCCCGAGATGGGGATCGCAGGGGCGGGACTGGCGAGCACGATCGCAGAATACGTGGCGCTGGTCGTGTTTTTGATCTATATGTTTTTCGACCGGGTCAACCGAGTGTACCACATCGACACCCTCCCCGGGTGGGACAGGAAGCTCATCCGGGAGATCGTGGGTTATTCGGTGCCGATCGTAGCCATGTCCGTGATCGGCTTGGGGAGCGCGTTTTTTTTCTTCGGGCTGGTCGAGAACTTCGGGGAACGCGCCCTGGCCGTCACGAATATCGTGCGCATCGCCTACCTGATTCTGAGCATTCCCGCCTGGGGATTCTGTACGGGGATCAATACACTGGTAAGTTATTTCGTAGGAAAGCGTGAGCGCCAGAGCGTTAAAGTGGTCCTCTGGAAGACCGCATTCATGTGTCTGGGCGTGACGATGATCATGGGGCTACCGCTGGTCTTATTCCCGCGCTACGTGCTCTACCCCATACTGGGTGACGAGCGGGCCTACCTGATCGAGGCGGCGTACCCCGTGTTCTGGGTGCTGCTCGGCATTTTGGCTACCTTCAGTTTCGGCAGTATCTTTTTCAACGGATTGATCGGAGCCGGCCAAACGAAGAAGGCCCTGAAGTATCAGGCCGTTTGCGCGCTCGGCTACATGATCCTGATTTTCATCGTCGTGCGCAGTGGCTGGGGCAACCTCACCTGGGCCTGGAGCGTAGAGATCGTATACTGGATCGCGATGTTCGCCCTGAGCTTTGCTTTTTTCCGCAAGCCGCGCTGGCGCACGGAGAGTAACGGACAAACGGAGGAATCCAGTATGCCCCCGGTAAAGTATCCGGTAGAGTGACTGAAGGTGCTTACCCCGCTTCGAGGGCGGCGGCACCACCGACGATCTCCAGAATCTCATTGGTGATGGCTTCCTGCCGGGCCTTGTTGTAGCTGATCTTCAGGTCGCGGAGGAGCTCCTGTGCGTTTTCGGTGGCCTTATCCATCGCCGTCATCCGGGCACCGTGCTCGGAAGCGTGGGTGTCAAGCAGGGCGGCCTGGAACTTAGTCTGTAGAATACTGGGCACCAGGAAGGCCAGTAATTCTTCCTTACCGGGCTCGAAGATGTAGTCCGCCCGCACCTTACTACTACTGGTCTGACCTTCCGTCGGCGCGACCTCTTCCACCGGCAGAAACTGCTCGCTCGTTGCGTACTGCACGGCCGCATTTTTGAAGCGGGCGTAGGCGATGTACACCCGATCGTAGCGGCCGGAGCGGAAGCGGGCCATGATCAGATCGGGAACTTCCTTGGTAACATCGAAACTCAGATCATCGAACAGGCTCTGGAAGTCGGTGACCACCTTGACGTTCGCCCGCTTGCCGTAGTGCTTACGGAAGTATTCGGCCCCTTTGCGACCAATACAGATGATATCGAGCGGACCGGACAGCGTACCTAACTCCCGGATGCTACCCTCCGCCGCCTTGATGACATTGGTGTTAAAGGCACCGGCCAGGCCCCGGTTCGACGTAACCACTACCACACAGGCACCACTTAGCGGGCGCACCTTATTGAATATCGTACTGGCATCCCCCTCCAGGTTGGTCAGGATATTCCGCAGCATTTCATCCAGCTTATCGGCGTACGGACGCAGCTCGGTGATCGCCTGCTGGGCCCGACGCAACTTGGCGGCCGAGACCATCTTCATGGCGCTGGTGATCTGCTGGGTATTTTTAACCGAGCGGATCCGTTCGCGTACTTCCTTGAGGTTAGCCATGTATAAAGGAGTTAGGGAGTACCTGGTTATTTAAACTGGGGGGTCAATTCGTTGGCGAGCGCTTCGAGTTTGTCCAGATCCTCTTGCTGGTACTTTTTGGCCCGGAAGTTTTCCAGGACCTCGGGATATTTCCGCTTGAGTTCGCCCCGGAAGAGCATTTCAAATTCCTTGATGCGCTCCACGGGTACGTCCCGCAACAGGTTCTTCGTACCGAGGTAGATGATGGCCGTTTGCTGCTCTACCGGTACCGGACTGTACTGCGGTTGCTTGAGAATCTCGACGTTGCGCTTACCCTTTTCGAGAATGCTCATGGTGGAAGCATCCAGGTCGGAACCGAACTTGGCGAAGGCCTCTAGCTCCCGGTAGGAAGCCTGATCGAGCTTTAGGGTACCGGATACCTTCTTCATCGGTTTGATCTGGGCCGATCCGCCTACGCGGGATACCGATACACCCACGTTAATGGCGGGGCGAATACCGTTGTTGAACAGACTGGACTCGAGGAAGATCTGACCGTCGGTGATCGAAATAACGTTGGTCGGGATATAGGCCGATACGTCACCCGCCTGGGTCTCGATGATGGGTAGCGCCGTTAGCGATCCGCCCCCCTTTACGATGCCGGCGGACTTCAGGGTATCCGGCAGATCGTTCATGCCCTGCGCAATGGTGTCGTCGTTGATGATCTTAGCGGCGCGCTCCAGCAGGCGACTGTGGAGGTAAAATACATCCCCGGGGTACGCCTCACGGCCGGGGGGGCGGCGCAGCAGCAGGGATACTTCGCGGTAGGCTACGGCCTGCTTGGACAGGTCATCGTAGATGATTAGCGCCGGGCGGCCGGTGTCGCGGAAGTATTCCCCGATGGCGGCACCGGCGAAGGGCGCGTAGAACTGCAGGGGGGCGGGCTCGGCCGCGGATGCGGCAACGATGATCGAGTAGTCCATCGCTCCGTTTTCTTCCAGCGTCTTGGCGACCTGGGCTACCGTCGAGGCTTTCTGGCCGCAAGCAACGTAGATGCAGTAGACGGGCTCGCCGCGATCGTAAAACTCCCGTTGGTTGAGGATCGTGTCAATGGCGATGGCCGACTTACCGGTCTGACGGTCTCCGATGATGAGTTCCCGCTGTCCGCGCCCGATGGGGATCATGGCGTCGATCGCTTTCACCCCCGTTTGCAACGGCTCGTTTACCGGCTGCCGGTAGATGACCCCGGGGGCCTTCCGCTCGAGCGGCATCTCGTAGGTGGTACCGGCAATCTCGCCCTTACCGTCGATGGGTTGGCCGAGCGGATTCACTACGCGGCCGACCATTCCCTCGCCTACGTTGATCGAGGCGATCCGTCCGGTGCGGGAAACGCGGCTTCCTTCGTAGATCCCGGCGGCGGAGCCCATGAGTACTACACCGACATTGTCCTCCTCCAGGTTCAGCACGATGGCTTCGGTACCGTTTTCGAAAGTGACCAGTTCCCCGGCCTGGGCGTTGTTGAGCCCGTAGACACGGGCGATTCCGTCTCCGACCTGCAATACGGTGCCGTACTCTTCGAGTTCGGTGGCGGTATCGAATCCCGACAGTTGTTGCTTCAGGATTGCGGAGATCTCATCAGGTTTTACGTCAGCCATGGCTTACTCTATCTTTATCGTTATATACGGAGGCCGCAGGAGCTGCGACTAGTCGTTCATTTGGTTTACGTAGACGTTGGGTTTGCGCAGTTCGGTCTTCATCTCCTTTAGCTTGTGGGCAACGCTGGCATCGTAGACCTGTCCGTCAAATTCCAGGATGAACCCACCGATCAGGCTGGGATCGATCTGAGTGTCCAGATCGACGGTACTTTCGGTCTTTTTGCTGGCGATCAATTGTCGTTTGATCCCGGTGAGCGTGTCGGCACTCAGGGGGACGGCGCTCGTCAGTTTGACCGAGGAGATGTGATTGATGGTCTTATACTGATTATTGAACTCCCGCAGGATAGCGAGCATGTCCCCTTCCCTGCCCTTGTCTACGAGTAGCTTGACGTAAAGTTTAGTCAGCTCGTTCGCGTTCGCTTTGTCCAGTAGCGCCGACAGGATGGTCCGCTTTTTACTCGGATTCACGACGGGGCTGCGCAGGAGGAGCGCGAACTCCCGGTTTTTGCCCATCGCCAGTAGGGTGTCGACATCCGACTTGATGGTTTCCAGTTGGTTCCGTTCCTGCGCCAGTTCGATCAGCGACTGGGCGTAGCGGCTGGCTACTCGTTGGTTGGTCATGGGGCTTAGTTCAGATCATTGACCAGCTCGCGCACGAAGGCTTCCTGGTTGGCGTCGCTTTTGAGGTCCTTCTGCAGAATTTTTTCGGCGATCTCAATGGCCATGGTCCCGACCTCCTTCTTCAGGTCTACCATAGCGGCCTTGCGCATATTATCGATGTCCCGCTTCGCGTCGGTAGCCACTTTTTGCGCGGCTTCCCGGGCTTCGTTCCTGGCGGCGGCAACCATTTCCTTTCCCTGCTTTTCGGCATCGGTGATGATGCGAGTACGTTCTTCGCGGGCCTCGATGAGTAGGCGCTGGTTCTCGTCAGCCTGGGCCTGCATCTCGGCACGGGCCCGTTTGGCTTCGTCGATGCTGGTCTGAATCTCCTCATCCCGGCGGCGCAGGGCTTTCTGGATGGGTCTGAAGGCCAGCCTGCCAAGGATAATGTAAAGGACCAGGAAGATGACGACGGTCCAAAAGATGAGGCCGAGGTCCGGCTTCAGCACGTTAAAATCTACGAGAAAAAGGGTCGACATGGTGGTGATTTTTTGGGTAAAGCCGGAGCCGCTGCCAAGCGCAGTTCGGCCCCGGCTATTCTACTAGAGTAACTTGTCCAGCAGACCTACGATGATCGCGAACAGCGCGGCACCCTCGACGAAGGCGGCGGTCAGGATCATGGCACTACGGATATCGGCGGCGGCTTCCGGCTGGCGGGCGATGCTTTCGGTGGCCTTGCTACCGATAAGTCCGATTCCGAGTCCAGCACCAAGTGCGGCGATACCTGCTCCAAGAGCTCCCATGTTGAATGATTTAATGGGTAAAAAAAGATCGTTGAATAGGATTAGGTGGCGGGGGTGTGCATTCCGGTCACGGCTCCCCCCATGGCCCCTCCTTCGGCTACCTTGGCTTCCCCGTGGTGACCGGCTTCGTCGTGGTGGTGGTCGTCCTCCACGGCCGCCCCGATGTAACTGGCCGAAAGAATGGCGAAGATGAAGGCCTGGACGAAGGCGACCAACAACTCGATGCAATTCATGAAGAGCGTAAACGCCACGGCCACCACCGCACCCGCGCCCGCGCCCGCGACGCTCTCTCCGTTATTGCCGAAGATGAAGATCAGGCTAATCAGGCTGAGGATGATGATGTGGCCCGCCGTAATGTTGGCGAACAAACGCACCATCAGCGAAAAGGGCTTGATGACCAGCCCCAGAATCTCGACCGGGGTGAGGATGAATATCTTGATGGCCGCCGGTACCCCCGGCATCCAGAGGGTATGCTTCCAGAAGTGGGCGTTGCCGTTGGCGTAAGCAACGATGGCGGCAATCACGGCCAGGGCCATGGTCACGGCAATATTGCCGGTGACGTTAGAGCTACCCGGGAAAATGGGGACCAAGCCCAGGAGGTTACAGAACAGTACGAAGAAAAAGATCGTCATGATGAAGGGCTGGAAGCGCTCGTAGTGCTTCTCCCCGATCATCGGCCGGGTAATTTCTTCCCGAAGAAAGACAAAGAAAGGTTCCATCAGGCTCTGTACCCCACTCGGCGCGCGTCCCTCGTTTTTCTTATAGCCCTTTGCCACCGCCGACCAGAGCAGGATCAGCAGAATGGAAGCCAGGATCATCGTGAAGACGTTCTTGGTGATACTGAAGTCGTAGAAACTAGTAATGCCCCCCCCCAGCAACCCACCGTCGCCGACCGAAGGAGCGTCGAGTAGAAACAACTCCTCCCCGACCTTAGCGTAGTAGACGTCGGAGGATTTTCCCTCGATTTCCACGGTCCCGTGGAGGATACAGTCTACGTGGGTTTCTCCTTCGAGTAGCGCGGGGGTCGGCTCGGCAATCCGGTTGATCCGCCCGTGGTTCATCACGTAACCGTCTACGGCCACCTCACCGTGGTGGAACATGCTACTCAGGCCGGCCGTAAAGCCGTGGCCGGGGGCGTAGAGAATGACCGGTAGTGGAATACTGAAGTCGCCCACCACGTGGAATTCATTGGCATCCGCGATGTGGTGCAGGATGACGCCGGCGGGGTCGTACTCCTGATGATCCGTACAGTTGGCGTGCGCACCGAGGTGATCGGCCGCCGTGCCGTGGTCCTCGTGGGTTTGCGCCGATAGAGGAGCGACCAGCAGGCCAAAAATAAGCAGGTGAAGGATGCGGGCGCGTACGGTCATACGGGAAAATTTTACCATCCCTTAAATGAGCCGCAAAGGTAAGCAAAGCTCAGGGAATGGGGAAGGGGAATGGGAGGAATGTTTTGGTCAGGGGTTAGGAGTCGGGGGTTACGGGTCATGGGTCAGGGGTCAGGGGTCGGGACTCATGACCGATGACCGATGACCCACGACCGATGACCCACGACCGATGACCCACGACCGATGACCGATGACCGATACTCCTAAACCTCCAGCTCCCCCCCTACTTCCTCCCGCCACTCCAAACCATGCCTGCCCAGTACCGCCAGAAACGGATCGGGATCGAACTGCTCCACGTTAAATACCCCCGTGCCGGACCACTTCCCCTCGATCATCATCATGGCGCCCGTCATGGCCGGTACGCCGGTGGTATAGCTGACGCCCTGGGCCCCGGTTTCCCGGTAGGCTTTTTCGTGGCTGCAGTTATTCCATATATAATAGGTCTCTTCCCGGCCGTCCTTCATCCCGCGGATGCGACAGCCGATGCTGGTCTGGCCGCTGTACCCCTCCCCCAACCCACCGGGGTCGGGCAGTACGGTCTTCAGAAACTCCAGGGGGATAATCTCGGTACCCTGGTGGTTGACGGGCTCGATTCCGGCCATACCGATGTTCTGAATGACGCGCAGGTGGGTCAGGTACTCGTCGCCGAAGGTCATCCAGAAGCGGGCCCGCTTGATGGTGGGGAAGTGCTTGACCAGGCTTTCCAGCTCCTCGTGGTAGAGCACGTAGCTGGGCTTGGGGCCGATGTCCGGGTAGTTCAGGTCCCTGCGGATGCTGAAGGGGGGGATCTCCACCCACGCCCCGTTTTCGTAGTATTTTCCCGGCTGGGTGATCTCGCGGATGTTGATCTCCGGGTTAAAATTGGTGGCAAAGGCCTTCCCGTGGTCCCCGGCATTGGCGTCCACGATATCCAGGTAGTGAATCTCGTCGAAGACGTGCTTTGCGGCGCGGGCGGTGAAGATGCTGGTCACCCCGGGGTCGAATCCGCAGCCCAGCACGGCGGTCAGTCCGGCTTCTTGGAAGCGCTCCTGGTAGGCCCACTGGTGGCTGTACTCGAACTTGGCTTCCTCCTTCGGCTCGTAGTTGGCGGTGTCCAGGTAGTGTACCCCGGCGGCCAGGCAGGCGTCCATGATGGTAAGGTCCTGGTAGGGCAGGGCAACGTGAATGACCAGGAAGGGATCGTACTCCTCAATGAGCCGCGTCAGGGCGGGCACGTCTTCGGCATCGATCGCGGCCGTGGTGATGCGGTCGTACCCGAGGTCGCGCCTGATGTCGGCGGCAATCTCGTCGCACTTGCTTTTGGTGCGGCTGGCGAGCATGAATTCTTCGAAGGTAGCGGCGTATTCGGCGCACTTATAGGCCACTACCCGTCCGACGCCCCCGGCGCCAATAATCAGTACTCTTGCCATATCACAATTTTAACGGCCTAACGCAGGGCGCGGACGCAGGTGCAATGTCGGCGGGAATTATTGAACGACCATCCGGCTATGCCCGATTTGGTCACCATGGGAGACAACGAGGTGGTACACCCCGGGGGCCAGTTCGCCCGTCGTGAAGCTTACCCCGGTCGCGCCACTACCCGGTTGCCGGAAGAGGGGTATTTCACGCCCCAATCCGTCCAGGAGCCGTTCCGCGGTGGAGGCGCGGTTCCAACCCGGCGGCAGTTGCAGCGTAAACATCCCGGCGCGTAGCGGATTCGGAAAGACCCGCAGGTCCAGCGTCGGGCTTGACTCGGCGACTGCCGTAGTGGCCTCCCTGCCGATCCGGTAGACCTGGCCGTTCAGGCTGGCGGCGTACAGGCTGCCGTCCGCCGCCTCCCCGAAGGTGGATACGTTGTTCATACCCGCATCGTCAATCACCATCAGTGAATCCGCCCCGGTCCGGTCCGGATTGAATAGGAACAGTTTAGGCCGCACGTAGTCCGCGAAAATGTAGTATCCGCGCAGCCCTTCGTCCGGCCCCCGGTACCGGTAGCCCCCCGTTACGGATTGCCCCGTAAAGCCAGGGAGCAATTCCTCCCCGTGCGCGTACTCAATAACCGGGTCGGTAAACTCCATGGTCGGATTATTGCACCTTCGGTCGATGGCCCGCCGGAAGGAGTGCCGGCCTTCGCGGCAGTTCCACCCGTAGTTCAACCCCCCGGGGGAGCCGGCCGGCTGCCAATTGATTTCCTCGTACTTGTTTTGGCCGACGTCCCCCATCCAGAGGTCACCCGTAGCCCGGTCGAAGCTGATTCGCCAGGGATTACGCAGCCCCAGTGCCCAGATCTCGGGCAGCGTATCCGGGGCACCGACGAAGGGATTGTCGGCGGGGATTCGGTAATTCGCGTTTTCCGCGGTACCGTCTACATCGATGCGTAGTAGCGATCCCAGCAGCGAGTTGGGGTTTTGCCCGTGATCGAATTCGTCGTGTGCTCCCCCGCCGTCCCCGACCGAAATATACAGGTAGCCGTCCGGCCCGAAGGCCAGGTCTCCCCCGTTGTGGTTCAGCGCGGGTTGCTCGATGCGCAGCAGCACGCGCTCACTATCCGGGTCGGGCGTTCCGTTTCGGTCGGTGAATCTGCTGACGACGGATTCGGAGGCTGCCCCGGGGTTCGCGCTAGCTTGGGTATAGTATACGTACAGGTAGCTACTGTCCGGGTCGGGATGAAAGGCCATCCCCAGCAATCCGGATTCACTTCTGGTGATGACGCGGTCCGACAGGTCCACATAGGGAGTGCGTTCGTCGGTAGCGGGGTTCCACCGGTAGGCCCGCCCCCCTTTTTCAACTACGAATACGTACCCGGGGCGGGCCGGATCATTGGTCAGATCGACGGGAGCGTCGAAGGCCTCTCCGACGGATTCCACGAAAACGGTTGGTTGGGCAGCGAGCCCGGCACCGAGGATGAAGATGAGGAGGGTGAGGTGGCGCACGGCGAGTGTTTACCCTACAACAGAACGATACCCGTTCAGGGTTCTTGCTGTGTCGTGGGGCAAAGTTATTTTGGGTGTTCAGGAAGCGTACTTACAGGCGGGGGCGCTGCGGATCGGTCATTTTATGACCAGGCGACTCATGGCCAACCCGCTACGGCTCCGCAGAAGCAGGGTGTACATTCCGGGAGAAACCTGGGATGCCGTAAGCTCCACCCGACCGGAGGACAGCTGTAGGGCGGGCCAGCGCGCTACCTCCCGCCCGGCGGCATCGAGGAGTCGTCCGTTCGCCGCGCCGGCTCCGCTGCCTGCCACCCGCACCGTAAAGGAACCGCCGTTCGGATTGGGGTATACCGCCGCCCGTGTGGTTTGCGCCGCGTTCACGGAGGTGGTCGACCTCCTTTGTTCGATACGGTAGATCGTACCGTTGTAGTCCGCGGCGTACAAACTTCCGTCGCCGGCCTCCCCGAAGGTAGATAGATTGAGAATGGGAGTCTCCGCGATTACTTGGATGTCCCCGGCCAATTGCTTCCGCGTATTGACCAGCACCAAACCACGCTGGTACAGATCTCCGTAGAAGTAATACCCCCGCAGTTCCGGTTCGGGACCCCGGTAAACGTAGCCCCCGGTCACCGCCCCCCCCGACAAGCGGGGAAACCGATCGTCCGGAAACTGAATTCTGGGGGAAGCAAACTGGGTGAACTGGCACCCCTTCCGACGCTGATCCCCGAATGACTTATTGGCCACGCTACAGTTCCATCCGAAATTTACGCCGGGCCGGGCCGTGGCGGGCAGGACATTGATCTCTTCGGCAAAATCTTCCCCACGGTCTCCGATCCATATATCTCCGTTGTCGCGGTCGAAGGAGAACCGCCAGGGGTCGCGAAGTCCCAGCGCGAATATTTCCTCCCGAAAATCCGGCATGCGGTAAAATGGGTTGCTGCGCGGTATGGCGTAGGGGAGTCCCCGTTCGGTCCGGTTTACATCAATACGCAGGAGTTTGCCGAGCAACGACCTCCTACTCTGGGAATAGCCGTAGGGATCGTCGGTGCCCCCGCCGTCGCCCGTCGAGATGTACAGGTATCCATCGGGACCGAAGGCAAGCTCCCCGAAGTTATGGTTCCAATCGGGTTGGTCGGCTTCGATCAGCACGGTTTCGCTGCCGGGATCCGCGGTACCGGTCGGTAGTACTTCGAATCGACTTACGACCGCGCGACTTACCGCGTCGGGGCTTTCGAGGGGAGCGGTGTAGGCAACGTAGACGTAGTTGCTATCCGCTTGCGGATGGAAAACCGCTGACAGGACGCCACCGTCTCCTTCCGGATCGATGCGATCGGTGAGATCGAGGAATAGTCCCTTACGTAGGGATACGAGCCCGTACTGGAAAAGCAGGCCATCCTTTTCGGCGACATACACCTCCTGGCCGGCCCCCGGGCGAAAGAACAGATCGGTCGGTTTTTCAAAGGTGGCTCGAAGGGGTACGAATACCGGATCGGGCTGCCCGAATAAGAACAGGGGGCACAGGAATAGTGCCAAAAGTATACTATGGTAGGTTTTCATGAGAGACTGATCTCCGCAACCGTACGCTCGGCTGCGGTCAAAACACACAACACTTAATCCGAATACACCAAATGAACGCATCCATACATAAAAAAAGTATTCTACGCAAAAAAAAGTGGGAGCAAGTTGACAAATGACCGTTACTGGCGGGTAAATAGTGCGAACGGTACGTGCAGCGGATCCATCTTTAACCGGGCATGTGCCAACCTGCCGGTAGCGTTTAGTGAACACCAGTGGGGGTTCCTGCTTTAGGTTGGGTAATTCATCCCGGTCAGCCCGGTAAAAAATACACACACCATGCGCATTTTCCTGTTTACCGCTACCCTATTTACCCTCGGTTTGCTTTCCGGTTGCGATATCGATAAGACCGAATCCGGCGAACTTCCCGAAGTCGATATCGACGTGGATGCCGAAGCGGGAGAACTACCGGAATACGACGTGGACTGGGTCGACGTGGACGTTCGTACCACGACCCGTACGGTGGAAGTACCCAAGGTCCGGGTAGAAATGGTGGAAGAACAGGTCGAAGTACCGGTAGTCGACATGGACTGGCCGGATGACTACGGCGACGCGGAGGAAACCACGATCATGGTGGAGGCCGATGTGGACCAGGAAGCGGAACTGGAGATCGAAGAGATCTACACCACCGGTCAGCGCATGGTCGTACTGGCCCGCCTGGATAAGGACGGCGATATGCTATCCGACGGGGAAATGATGCGGGTAACCGACCAGGTCGTCGTAAACGCCCCCGATATGGACGTGCGCTACTACATCATTGGCGACCGCCCGGAGGGAATCACCAACACCCGCTACCGCTACATCGCCAGCCGCAACGACATCGCCGATATGATGCGGGACGGACAGACGATCTACAGCCGGGACTAGGCCCCGCCGCCCGCCCGTTCCAGCTGTCGGATAATTTCCCGGGCACCGGCCACCGACCGGTACGTTCTAAACCAAGTGGTCTGCCGTTTAGCGTAGCGCCGGCTATTACGTTTGATCCGTCGGATCGTTTCCTGCCGCGATCCATTACCATCGAAGTAGGTCCACCACTCCTGGTAGCCTACGGTCTGGAGCACGGGCTCATGCCGGTGGGGAAGCAGCCGTTTGGCTTCCTCTTCAAGTCCGGCGTCCAGCATCCGGTCGATCC
Source organism: uncultured Lewinella sp. (assembly GCA_964594535.1). GTDB lineage: Bacteria > Bacteroidota > Bacteroidia > Chitinophagales > Saprospiraceae > Neolewinella. The sequence goes on along the minus strand of CAZQNE010000002.1, from coordinate 96,502 downwards.
GGTCCTCGATCCGGCGGTATAGGTCTGCTCTTTCGAGGTGCAGGGCGAAGTAGCACGACGAAAAAGGCCGGGGGGGGCGTTTCCCCAGATAGCTGCTGTACGGTTGCGAACCGCTCAGACTGACCAGGAGGGCACGTTCCAGTCGACGCCCGTTTTGTACATCCACCGTGCCGTAGTAAGTGGGATCGATCGCCTGTAGACGCTGTTGCAAGCCCCGTAAACCTTCCGTTTCCCTGATTGACCGCACCTGCGTCCGCGCCCCTTCCGTTATTTCCGGAAATTCATCCAGCCCTTGGCAAAGCGCCCGTAGGTAAAGGCCGCTGCCCCCTACTACCACCAGGCTACGGAGCCTCCCGCTGAGCTGCTCGATACGCTGCATAGCCAGCGCGGCGAAGCGCCCGGCCGAGAGGGGTTCCGTCAGCGAACGGTCGGCGACGAAGTGGTGGGGCACGGCGGCCAGTTCCGCCTCGGTGGGCCGTGCATTCCCGATGGCCATTTCCCGGTAAAACTGTCGGCTGTCCGCGCTGATGATCTCCGTATTGAAATGACGGGCTACCTCAATGGCCACCTTGGTTTTCCCGGCGGCGGTTGGCCCGCCGACCACGATCAATTTCACGCCGGTTGGGATTCTGCCGCGAGAATGCTGCGCACGAATGCCTGACTCACCTCAGTCTCCTCTCCCCCCCTTCCGGCAAGCGCCCGAATGAACGCACTGCCGATGATGGCCCCGTTGAAATGGCGGCACGCTCGGCGGAAACTGCTGGCGTCGCTGATGCCGAAGCCGATCAGCTTCGGGTTGGGAAGATTAAGCTTCGCAATGCGGCGGAAGTAGGCCTCCTGCTGGTCGGTGATGCCGGTACTCCCCCCCGTTATGCTACTTGAACTGACCACGTAAAGGAAGCCCGAACTCGAACCGGCGATCTCGCGGATACGCTCGTCGGTGGTTTGGGGCGTGACCAAAAAGCTCATTTGCAGGCCAGCGTGCTCGGCTAACCGGCGGAAATCGCGGGCGTATTCGTAGGCGGGCAGATCGGGCAGGATCAGTCCGTCCACCCCCGCCCGGCTAGCCGCCGTTACGAATCGTTCGGCCCCGTACTGCATCACTTGATTGTAGTACCCCATCATCACCAGGGGGATGTCGGTGTGCGTACGCGCTTCGGCAATTTGGGCAAAGAGGTGGCGGAGGGTCATCCCGTTTTGGAGCGCCCGCATACTACTCTGCTGGATGGTTTCCCCATCGGCCATTGGATCGGAGTAGGGCATACCGATCTCAATGAGGTCGGCCCCGGCCCCGGCCAGCCCCCGAATGACGGGTACGGTACTGTCCAATTCCGGATAGCCGGCCGTGAAGTAGACGTTGAGGATGTGCCGGGGTTTGGACTGAAAGAGGGCATCGAGTCGGTTCATGAGCAGTCGGTTTGGGGTAGCTGATCGGCGTCCAGGTAGGCCGAAAACGCGGCCAGGTCCTTATCCCCCCGGCCGCTGAGGCAGACCACGACGACGTCTTCCGGCCCGTAGGTCATCTGGTCCAGCGCGGCGAAGGCATGGGCGGTCTCCAGCGCCGGGATGATTCCCTCCTGCCGGGCGACGAACAGGGCCGCGGCCAGGGCATCGTCGTCGGTCACGCAGATGGCCTCGGCGCGGCCACTGTCGATGAGGTAGGCGTGGAGGGGTCCGATACCGGGATAATCCAGGCCGGCACTGATGCTGTACGGCTCTACGATTTGCCCATCGTCCGTTTGCATCAGCAGGGTGCGGCTTCCGTGGATGATTCCCTCGCTGCCCAGTTGACTGGTAGCGGCGCTTTCCCCGCTATCGACTCCCAGCCCGGCCGCTTCGACGGCAATCAGGCGGACGCGCTCGTCGTTGAGGTAGTGGTAATAGGCCCCGGCGGCGTTGCTGCCCCCACCGACGCAGGCTACGATGGCATCGGGGTAGTCGCGGCCTTCTTTTTCCTGCAGTTGCCACTTCGTCTCCTCGCTGATGACCGACTGAAAGCGGGCCACCATATCGGGATAGGGATGGGGGCCGACCACGGAGCCGATGATGTAGTGGGTATCTTCGGGGTTGGCAATCCAGTCGCGGATGGCCTCGTTGGTGGCATCCTTCAGCGTGCGGGAACCACTGCGGGCGGGACGGACCTCAGCCCCCAGCATGCGCATGCGGGCGACGTTCGGGGCCTGCCGCTCGATGTCCACCTCACCCATGTACACGATGCACCGTAGCCCCTTGAGGGCGCAAACGGTAGCGGTAGCCACGCCGTGCTGCCCGGCTCCGGTCTCGGCGATGATGCGGGTCTTACCCAGGCGCTCGGCAAGCAGAATCTGGCCGATGGTATTGTTGATCTTGTGGGCGCCGGTATGGTTCAGGTCTTCCCGCTTCAGGTAAATCCGGGTACCGTAGTGTTTGCTGAGGCGGTCGGCGTAGTAGAGCGGGCTGGGCCGGCCTACGTAGTCGCGTAGCAGGAGATCGAACTCCTCCTTAAAGGCGGGGTCGGCGGTCATCTCCCGGTAGCTTCGCCGCAACTGCTCCACGTTGGCGTGCAGCATTTCGGGAATGTAGGCTCCGCCGAAGCGGCCGTAGTAGCCGCGCTGGTCGATGTCGATGGTTTTCATACGGTAGTTGCGGTTTGCTGCCGGGCAAAGGTCAGTAAATTGTCGATCATCTTGCGTCCGTGCTCGGTCATGATACTCTCCGGGTGGAACTGCACGCCGAAGACCGGCAGATTGCGGTGTCGCATGGCCATTACGCCACCGGCCTCATCCGTTGCCGTCACGATCAGTTCCCCGGGGAGGGTCCGGGGGTCGATGACCCAGCTGTGGTAGCGGCCGGCCCGGAACCGGACGGGTATGTCGTGGAATATAGCGTCGTCCGCCGTAGTGCGGACCATCTCGGTTTCGATACCGTGGTGTACCCGTTCCAGGTTGTGCAATCTGGCCCCGTAGGCCTCTCCGATGGCCTGGTGCCCCAGGCAAACGCCGAAGATGACCTTCGAGTGCCGGTAGCGATCGATCAGTTCCGGCATGATGCCAGCTTCGGAGGGGATCCCGGGGCCGGGGCTGAGGATAAGGAGATCAAAGGCGTCCGCTTCGTCCAGCTCGATTGCATCGTTGCGACGCACGGTGACGGGGCGGCCGAGCGATTCCTCGATGTAGTGGACCAAATTGTAGGTGAAGGAGTCGTAGTTGTCGAGGACGAGAACGTTCATATAAAAATTTTCATTTTAAGGCGTCCGACGGGTTAAACCGTCAGACGCCTTAAACCGTCAGGAAATGCTATAGTTGCGAGGCTCGTTTCAGCGCTTTGGTCAGGGCACCCAATTTGTTATATACCTCCTGTAGTTCGCTCTCCTCATCGCTAGCCGCTACCACTCCGGCTCCGGCCTGGTAGTAGAGTATATTATCCTGGCTGAAAAAACTGCGGATCAGGATCGCCTGATTCATCCCCCCGTCGAAGTCAATGAAGCCGATCGCGCCACCGTAAAAGCCGCGTTGCTGGTTTTCTAGTTCGTCGATCAATTCGATGGCCCGGTACTTCGGGGCGCCGCTCAGGGTACCGGCGGGGAAGGTGTCACCAAATACGCGCACGGCCGCATCGCGCTGGATCATCCTACCGTCCACGGTACTTACCAGGTGGATCACGTGGCTGTAGTAGTGCACCTCCCGCAGACTGCGCACCGTCACCTCCCGGGTGTGACGGCTCAGGTCATTGCGCGCCAGGTCGACCAGCATGACGTGTTCGGCATTTTCCTTCGGGTCGGCCAGCAGGCGCTCGGTGGCCATACGATCGCGATCCACGTCCCCGCTACGGCGGTAGGTGCCGGCGATGGGATTGAGGCGGGCTACCCCGTCGCGGATCACCATCTGGCTCTCGGGGCTGGACCCCATGATGCGGTAATCGCCGTAGTCGAAGTAGAACAGGTAGGGGGAGGGATTGATACTCCGCAGGGCCCGGTAGACCTGAAATTCATCGCCGCGAAAAGACTGGCGGAACTGCCGGCTCAGCACGATCTGAAATACGTCGCCGATCCGGCAGTGGTGCTTCCCCTGGCTGACGAGTCGCCGGTAGGCTTCGTCGGTCAGGTTACTGGTGGGCTCCCCGGCTAACCGAAAGGGGTGAACGCCTCCTCCCGTCTGAATGGCCCGTTCGACTTCGTCCAGCCTACTTTCTTCCCCCTCCGGCAGGTTCTCCATCAGCAGCAGCTCGTCGCGGTAGTGGTGAAACACCAGGACGAAGCGGTAGAGGTGGTACCTCAGGGCGGGGGACCGCAGGTGCGATGGATTCCGGAAATGCAAGGTGTCGAAATAACCCACCCCCTCGAAATTCGTATGCCCGATCAGGCCGTTGAACTGGCGGATCAACTTCGGTGCCTGACCGTAGTCGATGCGAAAAGACCGCACAAACTGGGTCAGATCTTCACTGACCGTTTCCGGGCTCGTACACGGCACCCGCGCGCCGCCGCCCTCTGACCAGCCGCGCTCGATCATTCCGTCCTGCACCCGGTAATAGGCCAGGGTTTCCAGGCCCATAATACTGTAGTAGTGCTCATTCTGCCGGGTCTCGTTGGACTCCAGGAGCACGGGATCGGTGAAGCGGTCTCGCAGCGCCAGGTACAGGCTGACCGGGGTGTGGAGATCGGCGGTGAGCTTCCGGGTGAGGACGTGCAGGCGGTGAGTGGGAACGGATGGTGCGGAAACGGACACGGGAGATAACTAGATGGATAAAAAAAGGCCCGCCGGAGCTACCGACGGACCTGGTGATTCTGTTGCATTCGGCCGTGTTCGCTCAGGGGAGAGTGCGTAGGGGCCACCAGTGACGACGGGTCGATTGGTTGTGCATGTGGCGAAGATAGGGAACATTGGGGGAAGGGGAGGCAGAGGCTGAGGCAGAGGCTGAGGCTGAGGCTTAGGCTGAGGCTTAGGCTGAGGCTGAGGCTAAGGCAGAGGCAGAGGCAAAGGCTGAGGCAGAGGCAGAGGCTAAGGTGGAGGAAGGGGCTAAGGAGCAGCTTCTTTGTATGTTGCTGATCAGAACTAACTGAGATGACTGACTTTTTACTGTACGGGGCCTATGGGTACACCGGAAGGCTGATCACCCGGCGGGCGCAAGAAGTGGGGCTGACTCCCCTACTCTGCGGGCGGAACGCGGGCAAACTGGAAGAGATGCACCGGGAGTTTGGCTTCCCCATCCGGGCGGTGGAACTTAACAACCGGACCGAACTGCACGGGCTACTCGGGGAACACCCGGTGGTCCTGCACGCGGCGGGCCCCTTTATCGATACGGCGGAGCCCATGATCCGGGCGTGCATTGCGACCCAGACCCATTACCTGGATATTACTGGTGAGATACCGGTTTTTGCCATGGCCGCCCGCTACGGAAAAGAAGCCGGGGACGCCGGCGTGATGCTGATGCCGGGGGTAGGGTTTGACGTAGTGCCCACTGACTGTATGGCCGCTTACCTGAAGCACCTGGAACCGGAGGCGACCGAACTCACGCTCGCCTTTGCCTGGAACAAGGGAATGCTAAGCCACGGCACGGCAAAGACCATGGTGGGAGGGCTCGGGCAGGGGGGCGCCATCCGGGAACACGGAAAGATCAAGGCAGTGAAGGCGGCCTACGACGTACGCTCCTTTCTCTTTACGGCGGAACGCAGCCTGAAGGCCGTGACTATTCCCTGGGGGGACGTATTCACGGCTTACCACACTACGGGCATTCCGAATATAAAAACGTACTTCGCTACCCCGCCCGCCCAGATCAAGATGATGCGGCGGAGCAACTGGCTCGGGCCGCTCCTGCGCCTGGGCGTAGTAAAAAACTACCTGCGCAAACGGATCGAGGACCGGCCCGCCGGCCCTACCGACGAGCAGCGGCAGCAGGCCGAGACCTATATATACGGCGAGGTTAAATCCGTAAGTGGCATCCGGGCCGCGCGCCTGCGCACGCCAGAAGGGTACACCCTGACGGCTATCACGGCGATGATGATCGTACAGCGCGTACTGAATGGCGAGGCAGGGCCGGGCTACCAGACGCCGGCCGGTTTGTACGGAGCGGACCTTATTTTGGAGGTGGACGGCGTCACCCGGGAGGAGGTGCCGGTGGCCGACTTAGTACACCCTTAGAGCTTGTTTGGATCCCTCATCGACCTGCAAATGCGCCTCTTGCATCCTAGCTTCGTTCCAAAAATGCGTGCGTAGCTAAGCGGGCTTACGGGTAGGGCCCCGTAAGACCTAGCGCGGCCCCATTTTTGCCCCTTGCGAGGTCACAAGATGCCCTATTCTCGCCCGGATTCGGAAAACCCAAACAAATTCTTAACGATTCGGGGGTCATCCTTCGGGACCAGCCCGCGTTATCCAGAAAACCTGATGATAATGCGTCTCCTACCCCTTCTTGTCGTATTGCTGGCTTGTTCTCCGCCGGTATCCGCTCAATTTAATAAGCTCGGAAAGCTTGCCGAACAGGCGGAGGGGGTACTACGGGGAGAGGAACCCATCTCGAACGAACGGGTCGGGGAAGCCCTCAAGGTCGCGCTGGACCAGGGGGTGGAGAAGGCCGTGGTCAGCCTTTCGGCGGAGGACGGATACTTCGCCAGCCCCTACAAGATTTTGCTTCCCGAAGAGGCCCGGGCCATCGTAAATCGGGTGAGCGCCCTACCGGGTTTCGGCAACGTAGAGCAAGAACTGACGCTACGGATCAACCGGGCGGCGGAACTGGCCGCCACCAGGGCCACGCCCATCTTCGTCGATGCGATTAAGGGACTGACCTTCCGGGATGCCATGAATCTGCTGATGGGTGAACGTGACGCGGCGACCCGCTATCTCGAGGGGAACACCAGCGAAGCACTGACGGGGGAATTCCGACCGGTGATCCGGGCCGCGCTGGACGAAGTGAACGCGAATGAGATCTGGTTGCGGGTGGTGACCGCGTACAACAAGATCCCCTTCGTGAAAAAGACGGAGCCGGAACTTGACCGTTTCGTGACGGAGCGCGCACTAGACGGAATGTTCGGACTGATCGAGGTAAAGGAAACGGAATTGCGTAACCAGCCGGCCCTGCGCAACACCGAGCTGTTGCGTGAGGTATTCGCCCGCCAGGACCGCTAACTGGGGATAAGGCTGGGGAAAGGTTTTGCGAAAGGTTAACACTGAGTTAACGCCACGGACGGGAATGATTAAGACCTTTGCGGCCAATTACGGGCTGCGTCCCGACCCTTAATCAACCAAATCCTTTCCGTATGCGGTTTTTTACCTCTTACCTCACCTTAATCCTGGTGTTGCTGCTACCCGTCGGTGCCGCGGCTCAGGGGGTGACAACGGCCAGCATCCGCGGCCAACTCACCGACGAATCGACCGGTGAACCCCTTATCGGAGCTACCGTCCAGGCCGTCCACACCCCATCGGGTACGACTTACGGCAACGTCACGGATGTCAACGGCTATTACCGGTTACCCGGCCTTCGCGTCGGTGGGCCCTACACCATTACGGCAACCTACGTCGGGTACGAGCCGATCGTGGAGACCGATGTAACCCTGCAACTGGGTCAGAGCTTTACCTTCAGCCCGGAATTGGGCACCGCCGCCGTGGAGTTGGCCAGTGTAGAGGTGGTCAGCAGCCGGTCGGACATCTTCAACGGAGAAAAGACCGGTCAGGAAACCACGGTCACCGAAGAAGCGATTAACGCCCTGCCGACCATCAGCCGTTCGATTGGCGACTTTACCCGGCTTACGCCCCAGTCCACCACCCGGGAGGGGAATGATGGATTCGAGCTCAGTTTTGCCGGCATCAACAACCGCTACAACGCCATTTACATTGATGGGGCGGTGAACAACGACGTATTCGGACTAGCCGGCAGCGGTACCAACGGTGGGCAAACCGGGGTGTCTCCCATCAGCGTCGATGCCATCGAAAGTTTTCAGATCAACCTGGCTCCCTTTGACGTGCGCCAGGGTGGATTTGGCGGAGCGTCGATCAATGCGATCACCCGCTCGGGATCCAATAACGTAGAAGCTTCGGTGTACGGGTTCTACCGCGACGAAAATCTGACCCGCGGTAATCTGGCCGGATCGCAGATCGATGAGTTTTCCGCCTATACGGCCGGGTTCCGCATCGGGGGGCCCCTCATTCGGGATAAGGCGTTCTTTTTTGTGAATTACGAAAGGCAGGACGAAACTACCCCGCTCCCGTTTGACGCCTCCGACTATGCCGGCGATGCTTCGCTGAGCGACATTACTGCTTTGGCCGACTTCCTGCGGGGCGAGTATGATTACGAGCCCGGCACCTTTACCGGCAACGAACGCTTCCTAGTCAGTGACAAGATCAACGCTAAATTTGACCTGAACCTCAACGCTACCAATAAGTTGGCCCTTCGCCTTAGCTACGTCGGTGCCGATAACCTGGAAGGCGTACAGTCCAGTGCCCGTTCGATCAATTTTCTCAATTCTTCCGAACGCTTCGACGCGAAAACCTACGGCGCCGCCCTGGAGCTCAACAGCTTCATCGGCAACAGCATGAGCAATAACCTGGTAGTAGGGCTCACCTTGCAACGAGATGACCGCGACCCGAACGGGGAACCCTTCCCCTTCGTGTCAATCGAGGACGGCCGCGCGAACATCCGCTTCGGATCGGAACGCTTTAGTACGGCCAACCTGCTGAACCAGGACGTACTGACGATCACCAACAACTTTGAAATTTTCAGGGGGAAGCACACCTTCACCATTGGTGCTAACCTGGAACTGTACCAGGCCGATAACCTGTTCATTCCCTTCAACTACGGCTCCTACGAGTACGATAGCCTGGACGACTTCCTCAACGACGAAGAACCCAGCGACTACATCGTCAGCTACAGCCTCCGTGACCAACGGGTCGGAGACGAAAGCGATGCCATCGCCAGCTTCGGAGCCGGACAGGCGGGACTGTACTTCCAGGACCGGATTCAGTTCGCCGATAATTTCAGTCTGACCGCCGGTCTGCGTCTGGACCTACCCTTCTACGACGATACCCCCGCCAATGACGACTTTAATGAAAATGTCCTGCCGGAAATCGCCGAGGTGTACGACGTCAGGGGTGCCAGTAGTGGGGATTTCATCGATCCCGTGCTGCTGATCAGCCCCCGCCTGGGCTTCAACTGGGATATTCTTAACGACCGTTCCGCTCAATTGCGTGGCGGATTGGGCGTATTCACCAGCCGCGCCCCGCTGGTTTGGGTCGGAGGGGCCTACAACAACAATGGCATCAACCGCGGTACCGCCTTCGGCGCCGAAAGCTTTAACCCCGATATCAACACCCAGGTAGACTATACCGAAGACGGAGTAGCCGACCCCAATGGCGATATTGACCTATTCGCTTCGGATTTCAAGCTACCCCAGTTCCTGAAGGCATCGCTGGCCATTGACAAAAAGTTACCACTGGGACTGATCGGCACCATCGATTTTCTCTACAACAAGACCCTGAGTAACGTTGCCTACCAGAATTTGAATATTAACCCGGCCACCGACGCGCTGGAGGGTCCGGACAACCGGCTCTACTACGGGGAAGGCGGCGGAGATCTGGTGGGTCTGAGTGAGATCGGGCAGCGGCAGTACGGGCGCGTCGTGTTGGGATACAATACGGACCGTGGCTACGGTTACAACATCACCGCCAGCCTGCAGAAGCCTTTTGCCAACGGATTCTTCCTCCAGGCCAGCTACAGTTACGGCGATGCCTACAGCGTATTCGACGGCACCAGCAGCCAGAACTCAAGCCAGTGGCGCGGGTTCAACTCGGTCTACGGTCGCAACTTCGACCAGCGAGTGATGCGGTCCGACTTCGCCGCGGGTAGCCGGCTACTCGGAGTAGTAAGTTACCGCTTCGACTATGGACAGGCCAATGACTGGGCCACCACCCTCACCCTGCTGAGCGAAACGGCCCAGGGGGCACCCTACACCTTCATCTACAACGACGGTGGCCGCCTCAACGGCCGTACCGACAGCCGGGAGCGCAATCTGGTCTACTTCCCCGAAAACGCGAGGGACCTGGTGTTCGTGGACGATGGTGACCTTCCGGCCGAAGTACAGCAGGCGGCGTTCCAGTTCTTTCTAGAGAACAACGACTACGCCAGTGAGCGCAGGGGTCAGTATGCGGAGCGTAACGGCGTCTACGGCCCCTGGAATACGGTCGTCGATCTGAAGTTCATCCAGGACATTCCCCTGGGCGGACGCAACCGCCTGCAACTGACGCTGGACGCGTTCAACTTCACCAACCTGATTAATGAGGACTGGGGACGGCGCAATTTTATCTTCAGCCAGTACGAGCTGCTCGATTTTGCCGGGTTCCAGGATGGCACGCTGATTCCTACCTATAATTTCGACCCCGATCAGCTGAATCTGGAGGGCGACATCGACATCGAGGATATCTTCGACGATTCGGGGATCCAGTCCAGCCGCTTCCAGGGGCAGGTTGGTATTCGGTACATCTTTATGTAACCCTATATCGCCACTCCCTGGCGTTGGCAAGCCCCGGTTCCCTCCAGGAACCGGGGCTTCTTTATTGAACTATCCTTCGGTTTTTTCCCAAATTTCGAACAAACATCCCGTCGATTGACATCTATAAATACATGCACGAAGAATCAATCACGGGCCACAAAGGGGAGACCAACCGCCACCAACGTGCGGAATACAGCACTATTCCGGTGGTAAAGGAAGATGTTGCTATCTCTAAGGAAGAGCGCGTTACGGGGGAAGTAACCGTGCGGACTTCCACGGAAACCAAAACGGTGAACGTACCTCTGTCCCGCACCGTCCACGGCTACCGTGAAGTGCGCGTACCCGCCGGACGGGTCGTCGAGGAAATGCCCGCACCCCGCCAGGAGGATGGCCGCTACATCATTCCCGTCGTACGGGAAGAAGAGGTTGTCATCAAGCGCCTGGTTTTAGTAGAGGAGGTTCATTTGATCCCCGATACTACCACCGAACAACGAACCGAGGAGGTCGAACTACGCAGCCAGACGGTGAGCGTGGAGCGCACCCCTCCCCCAGAATAATTTACGGGTTTAGCCTTCGCGCTAACCCACCCTTTTTTTTAACCACAAACCTGCATTAGAATGAATAAGCAAACAGTAATCGGAGTATTTGACACCATGAGCCAGGCCCGTAGCGCCAAGAAAGCTCTTACCGACGATGGCTTCACCGGCAGCGACATTGATGTCAGCCAGTACGGGGAGCACGGCCAACGCCACGATAAGTACGAGAAAGATGACGACGGGCGCATCGAACGGTTCTTCGAAAATCTTTTCGGAGACGACGATAACGATCGCCGCACCATGCGCCGCGAAGTAGCGAGCCGGGGCACCGTAGTAACCGTACATACCAGCACTATGGATCGGGCCAAGAAGGCCGCCGCCATCCTGGACCGGTATGGTGCCGTGGATATGGAGGATCGCCACAAGCAATACAAGAACAAGACCTTCGACGCTAACCGGAACCGGGAAGACCTGAACAAGCGCTTCGGGAACGTCGACAGCGATGGAATCATCGAAGTCGTCAAGGAAGACGTAGCCGTAGGTAAGCGGGAGGTGGAAACCGGAGGAGGCGTGACCGTACGCAGCCACATCGTCGAACGCCCCGTAGAAGAAACCCTGCGGTTACGCAAGGAAGAGGTCTACGTGAAGCGTACCCCGGTAGACCGCCCCGCCGACGGCAATGAATTTAAGGACCGTACGATCTCCATGAAGGAGAAAGCCGAAGAAGCCGTAGTATCCAAGCAAGCGCGGGTAACGGAAGAGATCGAGATCGGTAAGAACGTGAAAACCGAGACCGAAACGATCCACGAAACCGCCCGCGAAACCGAAATCGATGTCGTTAAAAACGACGAGCGGAAGCTAGGCGATCGCGATACCACCAAGAATCCCCGCTCCTAAGAAGCAGGTTTTCATTCCGGGAATAGCCCAGTCGCAGGGCTGAGCTATTCCCATTTTTTTAACTACAACTAATAATACCCATGGCACAAATACGAATTGAAGAAAAGAAATCCGGAGGAGGGTCCATCTGGCCCTGGATTCTCGGTTTATTGTTACTCGGGCTCATCATCTGGGGGGTCGCCGAAGCATTCGAAGAGTCGGATGAAACCTACACCGAAGAAATCCTCGAGGATGACGCCGAGGTCGCTCCCGTAGCGGCCGCCGCCGCCGTCGACTACGACGATAGTTATTACCAGGAACCTCGGGACGAGTACATGGCCTTCACCGAAGACATCGACGGGGAAATGGGGCTCGATCACGAGTACAGCCACCAGGCGCTTACCCGGCTAGCCAACGCCACCTCCGCGATCGCGGTAGCCAAGGGCGTCGAATCCGAAACCGACGCAAATAGCAAGGCCAACCGCGTAAAGCAACTGGCCGACGAAATCATGAAGGATCCCATGGCCGGCGATCATGGCGACAAAATCAAGATGGCCGCGATGCTGATTACCGAAATCCTGGAAGATGTCGACCAAAATGCGTACAACAACGTAAGCTCCAACGAATTGCAGACGTTGCGCGAAGAAGCACAGGCTATCAAGCCCGAAACGCTGGCGCTCGATCAGAAAGGGGATATCAAAAGCTTCTTTAAACAAGCCCGTATGGTACTGGAGAAGATGAGCTAAGCTCCCTCCACATCCCCCATTCCTAATTAAACGCAGACCAATACCATGAGTACAATAGTAAAAGACAATAACCACGATCGCGACCACCGTTCCGACCGCGCTGACTACAGCAAGGGCACGGCCAATCGCCACCTTAAGTTTCTCGACAATCTGGAGGGCTATAAAGTCCACCACGATGACGTCGACCCCCGCGGATACTCCGTTAAACTCGAGGACGGAAGCTCCATCGGAGAAGTGGAGGGCCTGCTGGCCGACACCCGCTCCAACCTGGTCCGTTACGTCGAGGTTGAGATCGAGGATGATGTAATCAACCGCCACACCAGCGGCCGCTACAGCGAGGAAGATCGCCACGCACTCATCCCCGTCGGACTGGTGGCCATCGATGCGGGTAGCAACCGGGTCGGACTTCGCGGACTGACCATGGACCATCTGGTGGATTACCCCCGGTTCCGGAAGGACAAGGGTTACACCACCCACTACGAGATCGATACCAACGATTACCTTGCCGACTTCCACGACTACGGCAATACCTACGACCGCAACCGCTACTCAACCGATGAGTACCGCCGCGCGAACGAACTGGATAATAACTTCTATTCCAGCCGTTTCTACACGACCCAGAATCGCGCGAAGGCCTAGAGGACAGTACGTCGCTAATCAATACCGAGCCACTTCACCCCCGGGTGAGGTGGCTTTTTTAGTTGCCGAACAATTGTTGGCCGTCGTAGCGGTTCTGATTTATGGGAACCTCCAGGAAGTCGAAGGTTCCAGGCTTCACCGATATGCTGAATTGGTAGGTATTCCGCTGTGGTGCCCAACTGAAGCGCATTTCCCAACAGTGCAGGTCGCGCGCAAAACTTAGGTAGGGGTAGGTAATGCGTTTGCTCGTAAAGTCGTAACCAATCTGTCCGATGTTCACGCTCCAGTTTTCGGTTAGCTGCAGATCGCCACGTAGTTCGATACTATTGGCTACGGTGTTGAATCGCAGGGTATCGCGAGTGCCGGGAGCGTCCGCTACCTCCCGGTCGAGCCGGTAGTTCAGGTTGTGCCGGATACTGAAGTTTTCGAACAGGGAAAGAATGTCCGTCTCTTCAAAGAGGGTATTCTCCTCCTCCCGGCGCTTGCGCCGTTCTTCCTGAAGGTCCTCTACGTATTCCTCCTCTTCCCCCTGGAACAACTGCCTGATTTTCTGAACGGTCACGTTCGTGGAGATTGTAGCATTGAAGGTATTCAACTGTAGGAGTGCCCCCCGGTCGGCAAGTGTTGTCGTGTTAATTCGCCGCACACGCCTAGAAACCGGATCGAGCTCGCTGATGTACGGATCCAGGTTCGCACGTAGAGCCACCGTAGTCAGGCCCTTGAAAAATCGGGTCGAGCCATTGATATTGATGGTACTCCAGTGAAGGGTATCGGCGGTGAGGTCATAATTCCCGCTTACGCCCACGTTCTGAAAGAGCTTGACGATCTTGTCCGTACTGTCCTTTCGGTTATAGACCTTGGCCTCGAACAGGTTCGCCAAATTGTAGCTGACACCGAACCGCCGCTCGTTCGGGCTCGGCGCACCGAAAATCTGGTCGGCGAAGGGGGTCACGAAACGGTCCGGATCGCCGCGCAGGGAGTCGATGTCGGTTTCCCGCAGAAAAAACGGTGCCCCGCTTATGAAATCGTTAGCATCCAGGTAGTCCGGGCTGTAGCCGATACTGACCGAGGGTTTGAGTACGTGCCGCAGCCCCTTCAGTCCGAGCACTCCCCGCTGGCCGAAGCGGACCGTACCGAATAGCTGGGTACTCACGCTGACCCCCGCGCTCAGCGTCCGGTAGGCGGCGATACCGGGCTTAATTCGGCTGTCGATCGTCGCGAAACTCACCGTATCGATCACGGTATTTCCCTCCGGGTCCGTGGTCAGCTCCGTTTCGATGGTCGACTCATCGAGGAAGTAGTCCAGCGTCCGGCCGTAGTAGACCTCGGCGTAGGTAGCATTCGGCCTGACGTTGAAGTACTTCAGTACGTTCAGGCTGACCGCCGTCGTGACGTTATGGCGGAAGCCGTAGGATGCATCGTCAAAGGTTTGGTTGGTAAAAAAGCTGGTGTCCTGGCCGGTAAATTCCGAGCGTAGCTCACTATTGTAGCGCACACTAAGCTTTTTATACCAGGCCCGCTGGTTGCCGGGCAGATCGCGGAGCGGATAGATGGTCTGCGTCTGGAAGCGAGCGTCCGGGAAGTTCACCGAAATAACCCCCGTCTGGTTGTTCTGACTGTGGGTGATTCCCGCAGTGAGCGCGGATTTGAGCTTAGGGAAGGTCTTATTGATGTTCATAGCCGAACGGATTACGTTCGTGCTGGCCGCCTCGTAGGAATTCAGAAAGCGTTGGTTGACTTGGTTGGTCTGGAAGTTGATGCGCCCCCCGAAACTGAAGGTGGGATGGGCGCGGGCATCCTGGCGGTGGCTCCAGCCGAGGGTGAAACCGGTCTGGGGAAAAGGCTGTAGGGTTTCGGCATCTTCCTGGATGAGCCGGCGGTAGCTGAAGTCCAGATTCCCGGAGTACTTGTAGCGGCGGCGGTAGCTGGTGGCCGTATTGAGGGTCAGCGTCCCGTTCAGGTAGATGTCGCTGGTCACCTGCAGATTCACGTGTTCCCCGATCGGAAAGAACCACCCCACCCCCTGAAAACCGAAGCCCCACTGCGGACTGTACTGGTAGTCGCTCGGAAATAATAAGCCGCTACTCCGCCCGCTCTTCAGCGGCAGAAAGCCGAAGGGAAGCCAGAGCGGGGTCGGCACCCCCATGATTTCCAGGTTGGAGGGACCGATGATAGCCAGTTTATTCGGCACCACCTTGGCCCGCTGGGTCCGCACCCCGAAGTGGGGATGGTCGGCCGAGCAACTGGTAAAGATGGCGCCCTCGGTGTAGATCACGTCAGACCGGGTGGTGTCGTCGAGTTGGATGCCGCCGCTGACGAACTTCGACTTGCCCCCCCTCACGAAGACGTCATCCTGGGTCGTGACCGTCTCCGTGACGATGCCCTTGCGCGATCGGAAGTTGTAGGTCAGCCCCTTAGCGGTGAACTCCTGGCCCCCGTCGGCAAATACCGGATCGCCCGTAAGCACCCCCGATGAATCCGGGTAGGGTTCGGCGAAAACTACGTTGGTGCCGTAATTGAGTCGGATATGGTCGGCCTGCAATTTGATCTGCTGGTAGGTGACCTCGGCTCCCCCGTAGAGGTCGATCGTCTGGCCGATCAGGTCCACTTCCATGCTGTCGGCGGAGTAATTCACCGGTGCATCCAGGCTATCCTCGCTGACCCGGAATGCGCTGGACACTCCGGTTACCCGCTCGATCGGCGGCAGGGTATCGGCCGGCACCTGCGCCCCCGCCCGCTTCCCCCACAGCAGCAACAGCAGCGGGAGCAGGGCGACGGAGCGCAGGTGCGGGGTAATACGGGTCAACAACAAGAAATTTCTACCCGGAGAACGGTGGGGTAAACTGAAGCGTAGCCGGTACCCACCCCCTTTAACGGATCATTAAGAGGACTATCACTAGGAGGCGCGAAAGTACGAAGCGGTTGGCCGTGCGAAAGCCCGGCGGGAGACGTTAGGTGTACAGGGGGGATTACCTATATTCCCTCAACTCATTTTTTTAGCCCACATCAACTATTTATGACATGCCGTCCAATTTTATCTTCGAGTTACTCTGTATCGACCCGGAAGACATCACCGACCAGCGGGGTTTTATCCACGCCATCAGCTACAGTAATGACGTCTGGAACGGGCGATCGCCCATCATCACGAAGGATAAAAGTGGCAGCGACTACATCAGGGGGGAGAGCGGATTGACGGTAACCGTCATCAATGTAGACACCAGCAAAATTCTGACCGACCTGGTGGAGGCGGCCTTCGTATTGCGGGTGGAAAGCCAGCTCTTCGAACCCCTGGAACCCTTCCGGCAACGGCTTTTGCGGCACCTGAGCGACAAACTGCGGTTCGCCCACCTGCGGGTCCTGCAGGACGATATCAGTAGTGAAATCGCCAATCAGCTCTACCCCAAGATCAACGCGGTGGAAAATCTCCTCCGCCGTTACCTGATCAAGTTCTTCTTTCAGCGCGTCGGTATGTCGTGGTGGGAGGTCACCGCTACCCCGAAGATGATCGAAAAGGTAAAGGCACGGCAGCGGAACCGGTCCAATCAGTTCAGCTACTTCATCAACAGCGACATCGAATTTGCCGATTTCGACGACCTCGGTTTACTCATCTACAAGCAGTCCACCGGGTTCAACGAGCCGGAGAAGGTGCTGGAACGGCTGACGCACATCGAAACGCTGGACGAGCTCCAGGAGCTGAAGAGCAACCTGGAAGGCAACTACACGAAGTACTTCAAGACCTTCTTCCGGGATAAAAACTTCGAGCGCCTCTGGAAAGAAATGTCCAAGATCCGGAATAAGGTCGCCCACCAGGCCACCTTTTTCCACAGCGAGTTGCGTAAGGGAATCGAACTGAGTGCCGAGCTGACGTCGATCATCAAGGATGCGGAAAACCACATCGACGAGATCGTCCTGTCGCTAAAGGAAAAACAAGCCATCCACCAGGCGGCGGCCGAGGTCGTGCGGGAGGAAGAACAGGAGGCCCAGGACCGGCAGCCGCGCGAGGGCCTTCCCGCAGCCCGGGCCATCGCCGCCGGAGAGGACGGCTCGGCCCGGACCGACGCGGGGATACCGGAGAAGGGCAGCGACCACCGAGTCAAACTTACCGGCCCAAAAGTCATCGGTAAGATCAAGCTGGAACACAAGACCAATGCCTACCGGGATACGGCACCGCCGGGCTACCGGGTCATTACGGCGGAAGAAATCCTGGATGAACTCCACGAGGCCCTCCACCTGAACTTTACGACCTACGTCGGTTTAAAGTGGTTCGTCACCCAGTACCTGGCCAACAAGGGGTACGCCATCGGGACGACGTATTCCCTGGTCAACATCCTTATCGAGCAGACGCATATCGAACTTTACGACCACGAAAGCCCCGAGGGGTATATGATCAAGGCGGTCCGGCTACCGGAACGGGAAAATAGCCTGAAATAGTCCTTACTCGAGAATACGGAAGGTGGTGCGCCGGTTCAGCTGGTGCTCTGCTTCCGTACAGCGTTCGCAAATACATTCGGCGATCGGCTGGGTCTCCCCGTACCCCCGGGCGGTGAGGCGATCGGGGTCAATCCCCTGCTCGACGAGATAGGTTACGGCCGCTTCGGCGCGGGCTTCGCTCAGTACTTCGTTGTACCGATCGGTGGCGCGGCAGTCGGTATGGCTCCCCAGTTCGATCCGGATGTCGGGGTTGCGCTTGAGCAGGCCC
Source organism: uncultured Lewinella sp. (assembly GCA_964594535.1). GTDB lineage: Bacteria > Bacteroidota > Bacteroidia > Chitinophagales > Saprospiraceae > Neolewinella. Next base: position 78,553 of record CAZQNE010000002.1, on the reverse strand, counting down.
GCCAGTTCGTTCAGGGTGGGTTGGGCGTCTTCGCGGATGAAGCTCTCGTCGAGATCGTAGTAGATATTCTCCAGTACGATTTCCTGGTTGCGGAAGATTTTCTCAATCTCCAGTTCCAACTCGTAGCGCTGTTCCGGGGCATCGGGGTCTCGGGGCAGATCTTTACTGCTGAACCGACCTTCCGCGGCGAGGTAGTCGGGGCGTTCGGCCCGGAATTCGTATTCCTGGTCGTCCACGAGAACCAAACTTAGCTGACCCTCCTCGTTGACGCTGACGGTCCGGCTGGCATCGCCGATCCGGGCAATTACCGCGGCATTGGGTACGGGCCGGACCCCCAGGACCTCACTGGTCGGATCGCTGGGGTCGACGAAAATTTTCTCCACGACGGTCACGTCCAGTACGTTGCGGTACACGATCGGCGTCGGGTCGGGCGGTGGTGGGGGAAGTTCGGTGCGCGTGAAGGCATAGATATCGTCGCTGCCGACCCCCCCGGGGCGTGAACTGCTAAAGTAGCCCCGGATAGTGGAACCCACGCCGCGACCCTGCCGCTTTACGACGGTATAGGCGAAATCGTCGGCCCCGCTGTTGACCGGCAGTTTAAGGTTCTTCGGTGCCGCGTAGCGACCGTCTTCGAGTGGCCAGGTCCGGAATATGTCCAGTCCGCCCAGTCCTTCCAGACCGTCGCTGGAAAAGTAGAGGGTATCACCATCCAGCGTCGGGAACTGTTCGTTGCCCTCGGTATTCAGGGCACGGCTGAGCAGCGCCGGTTCGCCCCAGTTGCCGTCCGGTCCGCGATCTACCCGGTAGAGGTCGTAACCTCCCCAGCCATCGGCCAGATTAGCCGAAAAGTAGAGGGTCCGGCCGTCCGCGCTAAGGGCCGGATGCATGTAATTCACGCCGGGAGTCACGAAGGGCAGTTTCTCGGCTACCGTCCAGCCGTTGCCTTCCCGCTCACTGCTATAGAGGGTACAGAATGCGTCCGCACGGGGCTCGGGGCTGCTACAGCGGGTGAAAATCATACTGAGACCATCGGCGGTAAAGGCCGCGGTACCTTCGTTGTCGGCGCTATTCAGGCTAGGAGCAAAGCCGGTGGCCGCGGCGCCCTCCGGTAACGTGACGAACAGATCGGTGAAGCCCCGGCCCGTCCAGCCGTACGTTTCGTCGCCGGTGACCGCGGCCCGGTCGCTGGTAAACAGCAGTTGATCCTGGTACACGACCGGGGCGTAGTCCGCACTGGTGCTGTTGAAGGCTACGGGTTCAATTTCATACTCCCTGCGATCCGCCGCTTCCCGCTCGGCTTTGAGTCGTTTGGCCATCTCGGCTCCGGCGATGTCCTTCCTGAATTCATAGCGACTGCCGATCTCGTAGCCCAGGTCGACGAAGGTCTGAATCGCTTCGTCGTACCGCTCGAGGCGCTTCAGGGCTTCGGCCTTTTCACGAAGCGCGTCAGGACCTATTCCGTTGTCGTAGGCGCGCTGAAACCAGTCAACGGCCAGCTCGTCCTGACTGGTTTCCCGGTAGGAGATAGCTAGCTCCTCGGCGATACGGCCCTGGTCGGAGCGGGTTTTCGCGCGTTTGAACTCCCGTTCCAGCATGGGGATGGCCAGGTGGTACTGCTTCCGCTCGACGGCGGTCGTACCGTCCGTTATCTTGGCCGTATAGGTACAGGAGGTACACATGCCAAGGAGAAAAGCCAAAATGAGGGTGCGCGGCATCGCCAGACGTTTGTGAGAAAACGATGGGTGCCCGCCAAAGTTGCCGAACTTAAGTCGCCGGACGAACCAACCGCTACTGTTCGGAATTCTCCAAATCCAACTCACCGAAGTTGGTCACCACGCGGATGCGGGGGTGCCCCGCCTCAATCTGGCTGGCGATAGGCACCAGGGTTACCGTATGCAGCCCGGCATAGCCCCCGTGCCGGTAGGTTGCCCGTAGCGTGTACGGCTCGGGGCCGGGGGTGAGGGTGCGGGGGTCGATGATGTTTTCCCAGTCCGGTTCGGCCAGAAAGTCGGGATCGCGGATGCCCATGATATAGGGACCGTAGGTCAAATACCCGGCAGCGGACTGATTTCCGGCGGGAAACGGACGCACCTCTCCCTCCGGGGAGTGAAACCGCAGGGGGTACGCCGCCGTAATACTGATCGGCTCGCCAGGTCCTGGCAAAAAGGGTTGGTCCATCTCTTGCCCCCCCTGGTGAACAATCACCCGTCGATGGGCATCCAGAACCCAAAATTTCGGGTCCCACCAGTCCAGTATACGGACGGTGTACCGCTCGCCCTGCCTGCCCCAGCCTTCCCGTACGAGATCAAATTCTACATCCGGTGTTTTGAAGCGGCCGGGGTTTAGCAGATTGACCGTCACCGCACTCCCCATTCTGCGGATCGCATAGTTTTTTTCTACGTCAATCAGGGCTCGCAACCCGTGCATCGTGCAACACCACCAGGCCCGGTGAATTTTGGGATTGGTAATTGCCCCCTGGGCGAAATGGTGGTTCCCGAAATCTCCGCTCGCGTATTGGTTGGGCAGCAACCCATTGTAGTAGGCAAACTGAGCCGCTTCCAAATACCGCTCATCGCGCGTAATTCGGTGGAGGTCGAACAACAGACGGACCATATCCGCCGAAGAACAACCCTCGTCGCGGTCCCCGCGACCGCCGAAGTATTCCATGACCGTCCCGTAGCGGGTAAAGTCATCCGAGAGCATTAGTTCATCGACCGCTTCCCGAACGGTAGCCAGGAGATCGGGATCGTCCGTTTCCCGGTACAAGTTTAGCATACCCCGGAGGGTGGTCAAATACCCGTGTGTGTGTTGCTGCCCCCGATTGGGAAGACTGGGATATACCGCCGAAGCCGCTTCCAAATACCGTCTTGCTCTGGTAGATTGGTAGACCATGACCAGACCTTCGATAAACTGGGTATAGCAAATGATACCCTGGGCGCCCTGCCCGGCCAACCTGCTGACGATTTCCGGCTGCCCGGCTACCATGGCGGAGTCGATGAAGAAGTCCGCCAATCGGCGCGCCGACTGTAAGCTGAGGGAGTCCCCGGTACGCTGATGATACGTCATGAGCCCGACTAACAGTCTGCCATTGCCCCATAGTTGGGCCATATGTTCGCCCCCGACAGAGTCCGAAACGTAGGCTAGATCGGGATCTCCGAAGCGGCCGTCTGCCTGCTGGTAATTCACAATCCTGCGTACCAGTTTGCCCAACTCCAGGCTATCCATCAGCGACCGGGATTGCACGCTCATTACCTCCAGGTACCGACCGGACAGGTCTCCGCTGTAGTTAGTGAATCTACGGGTTCCGAAGCGGGAAGTATCCACATCGGCCAGGATAAAGTCCTGGGTAAAGACAGGCTGCAGGCTATCACTCAGCAATCGTTGCGTCGCCAATTCGATCCGATCACTGAGGGAATACCAGGCCAGGCTATCCTGGCCGAAGGCAATCTGGGACAAGAATATCAGGAGTGCTATTATGCGCATTGCAGCAACGTTTGGGGCAGCTAGTTGGAGGTGAATGATCTAAAGGATTGTGCAGATTTCCTGACATTTTGTCAGTATGGTTCGTATCTTTGCGGGTTCATTCGTTTACCTTCCGTATGTACAATGACAACCCTACGCTTCTCGATGTTTCCCGGCGACGGATCGATCCGTCCGCACAGGGACAAATTTACGAACGGGAGGAAGGGCTCGGGCAATCTGGCGAACGAAAGTTTTACATAGAAAGCTACGGGTGCCAGATGAATTTCAGCGACAGTGAAATCGTCGCTTCAATTCTCGGTAAATCCGGGTTTTCGGCTACCCGCAACCTCGAGCAAGCCGACCTGATCCTGATCAATACCTGTTCGATACGCGAGAAAGCGGAAGAAACCGTTCGCAAGCGACTGCGGGTCTTCGCCAAGGTTAAGGACCGCCGCCCGGGTACGTTGGTTGGTGTGCTGGGCTGTATGGCCGAACGGCTGAAGGCTAAATTCCTGGAAGAGGAAAAGTTAGTAGACATCGTGGTCGGTCCGGACGCTTACCGTGACCTGCCAAAACTCGTCGCCGGGGCCGAAGAAGGGGACCGCGGCGTCAACGTTTTCCTGAGTCGGGAGGAAACCTATGCCGATATCAATCCGCTACGGCTCCAGAGTAACGGAGTGACTGCCTTTATCTCCATCATGCGGGGTTGCGACAATATGTGCTCGTTCTGCGTCGTGCCCTATACCCGGGGGCGGGAGCGCAGCCGCAGCGCATACAGCATCGTCGCCGAGGCACGGGATCTGTACGACCGGGGCTACCGGGAGGTCACCCTGCTCGGGCAAAACGTGGATAGCTACAAGTGGTCGAATCCGGAAAGCGGGCAAACGGTGACTTTCGCGGAACTACTGACGCTTACGGCGCAGGTCCACCCTGACTTGCGTATCCGCTTCAGTACCAGCCATCCGAAAGATATTACCGACGATGTGCTTTACGCCATGCGGGACCACGATAACGTGTGCAAATACATTCACCTGCCCGTACAGTCCGGTAGCAGCCGAATACTGGACCTGATGAACCGGACCTACGACCGGGAATGGTACCGCCAAAAGGTCGCCCGTATCTATGAGGTAATGCCGGACTGTGCCATCAGCTCGGACGTCATCACCGGCTTTTGCAGCGAGACGGAAGAGGACCACCGGGATACGCTCGATATGATCGACTTTGCCCGCTATACGATGTCGTACATGTTCTACTACAGTGAGCGACCGGGCACCCCGGCGGCGCGCAAGCTGATTGACGACGTCGATCTGCCCACCAAGAAGCGACGGTTAGCCGAAATTATCGAACGACAGACCGCCATGAGTTTGGAACGCAACCGAGCTGACATCGGGCAAACATTCCGCGTTCTGATCGAGGGAGAGTCGAAGCGATCGTCGGCGGACTGGAAAGGTCGGAATACCCAGAACAAAATGGTGGTTTTCCCCAAGCGGGGTACGTACCGCCCGGGTGATTACGTCCGGGTAACCATAACGGATGCTACCTCCGCTACTCTTCTCGGTCATCTAGAAACCCAGGCCTAGCCTATGAGCACTATTGCAAGCGTAAAGCGCCGGTACGGTATTGTCGGGCGATCCGAAAAACTCGAACACGCGCTCAAGACCGCCCTGCGGGTCGCACCGACGGAACTTTCCATTTTGATCACCGGTGAGTCGGGGGTGGGGAAGGAAGTATTCAGCCGGCTCATCCACGAGCATAGTCCCCGCAAACACGAAAAGTTCATCGCGATAAATTGCGGTGCTATCCCGGAAGGAACGATTAATAGCGAACTGTTCGGTCACGTGAAGGGGGCCTTCACCAATGCGACCGGGGATCGGAAGGGATACTTCGAGACATACGACGGCGGCACTATCTTTCTGGACGAAATCGGGGAGATGCCGCTGGATACCCAGACTTACCTACTGAGGGTACTGGAGAGCGGGGAATTCATTCGGGTAGGATCGAGTACGGTGCAGCGCACGGACGTTCGCATCGTGGCCGCAACCAACCGTAAGCTCAACGAGCGGATTCAGTCGGGTAAGTTTCGGGAGGATCTGTATTACCGGCTGGCTACGGTGGGGATCGAACTGCCCAGTCTGCGGGAACGGCCGGATGATGTTTACCTACTGTTCCGCTACTTCGCGAACAATTTCGCCGAGCGACAGGGCTTCGATCCGATCCAGATCGATGACGAAGCTCGCTGGCTGCTCGAACAGTACCGCTGGCCGGGAAATATTCGGGAGCTGAAGAATGTGACCGAGCAGCTCAGCATCCTCGCCGAAAAGCGCGATCTGACCGCCGTCGACCTGCTGACCATGATGCCGAAACTGCGGGAACGCAATTTGCCCGTAGCGAGTCGGGAGGCCTCCGCGCCCGATGGGTTACAGGAGAGGGAAATACTGTACAAGGTCCTCTTCGACATGAAGTCAGACCTTAATGACTTGAAGGGGCTGATCTTTGAACTGATCCGCAGCAATGACCTTCGGGTACCCGACATGGGTAAGGTGAGGTCCTTGCAACTTCCGGCTACCTACCCGGCAGCAGCCGAGGCGGTGGACCGAATGGCCGGAGATGGCAGACCGGTGTTTCGCGGCGAAAATTCGGACGAACCAATATTGGTGGACTCCGACATGCAGCGGGAGTACGACCGTAGTGAGATCGTGGACGAGGACCTGAGTCTGGCCAAGGCGGAACGGGAACTCATCCGCAAGGCCCTGAAGAAACACCAGGGGCGACGTAAGGATGCGTCCAGCGAACTGGGGATCAGCGAGCGCACCCTGTACCGAAAAATCAAGGAATACGAGTTGCCGACTTAGGCTTTCGGTACCGTTCGGATGCAAACCTATCCACGAACCATGGCGTTACCCCAGCGTGCGGTTTTCCGCTTCTCAACCCCCATTCAAACCTTATGCGGAACGAAGTAAAAATTGGTATCCTGGCCATCGTGGCTATATTTTTAGCCTTCTGGGGGTTTAAATATATTCAGGGGTCGAATCTGTTCTCCTCATCCAAAACCTACTACGTCACGTACGAAAACGTGGCCGGACTTACCGTGGGTACGCCCGTCCAGGTAGCGGGGGTATCGGTTGGCTCGGTCAATGAGATACTACTCGACCAACAGGAGCGGACGGTCGTGGTTACCCTGGAGGTCAGGGACGAGGTCAACGTGCCGGAAGGTACACGGGCCTATATCAGCACCGTCAGCCTGTTGGGCGAAAAGGCCGTCGAACTGGAATACGACCGCCCCTGCTTCGGTGACGGGGACTGTGCCGAGGACGGCTCCTATCTGGTCGGTGCCTCGAAGGGCATACTGGCTTCATTCCTGGGTGGGGAGGGGGGGGGTGATCCGGGGGCCCAGATCAAGGATCAGATCGGTACCGCGGTGGACAGCATTCGGTGGACATTGTTCAGCGAAGAAAGCGACAACCCCATCGCCCGCTCCAGCCGGGATCTGGCCGCCACGATGGAAAATCTTAAACAGAGCAGCGGGCAGTTACAAAATCTCCTGGCCAATAACAGCGGGGAGATCAACCGCACGTTTGAAAATATTGAAAGCCTGACGAACGTCCTCAGTCAGAATGAGGAAAGAATTGCCAGCATTCTCCGGAACGCGGACTCCCTATCGGGCAACCTGAGTGAGCTTGAACTCGACCGGACCGTTGCGGAAGTCAACTCGAGCATTAGCCAACTTCGGCAGACGCTCGATCAGGCCGACGCGGCGCTCGGGGGGGTCACCGAGGTGCTCGATGACGTGCGCAACGGCGAGGGTACTCTCGGTAAACTGATCACCGACGACGAGATTTACAATCGCCTCAACCGGGCCAGCATCGCCGCCGATACCCTGCTGACTGACCTACAGGAAAGACCCTATCGGTACGTGCCCTTCAAGAGCCGCAGACGAGTGCTCAAGTTCGACGAAAAGGACGCCGAGTTAGTGAAGGAGAACGAGTAAGGATGCGTCTGCTGACCGCCGCCGAACACGGCCAGCTCGACCGGGCCACCATGCAGAAAGACGGTCTGAGCGAAATCGACCTGATGGAGCGGGCCGCTACCGCCTGGTCGGATCGCTTCGTGGAGCTATTTCCATCCACCGAGCTCGAGGTCGCGGTTGTTTGCGGGCCAGGTAATAATGGGGGAGACGGACTCGTCGTAGCCCGAAAGTTGCGGCTTGCGGGGTACCCAGCTTTTGCCATTGTTGTCCAGCCGGCACCTGCGCGCGCGCCCCTAGCACACAACCTAAAACGAGCGCACTCGGTGGGCGTACCGATCCGGTACATCGGCGATGCGGACGAAACCCCGACACTAGCCGGCCCGGACCTCATCATCGACGCGATATTCGGCACCGGCTTAAACCGCCCCCCCGGGGGGTTACCCGCCCGGTTGATCGGCGCGATTAACGCGTCGCCGGCGGAGGTAGTGTCCCTCGACCTTCCGAGTGGTCTTCACGTCGATTCCCCTACGAACGGAACCGTCGTGAAGGCGGATCGAACCCTTAGTCTGGGATACCCGAAACGGGCGTTATTCGCGCCGGCCAACACCTCCTACCTGGGCCGTTGGGAATTGGTGCCCTTTACCGTGGACGAGGAATTCGTCGATGGCCTACCACCCGGGGACGAAATGCTGACCGCGACAGCGATGGCGGGGCTACGGCAAAGCCGGGCGGCGAACGACCACAAGGGTACTTTCGGGCACGCACTGATCGTGGCCGGCTCCTTTGGCAAGATGGGGGCGGCGGTGATCTGTGCCCGGGCGGCCCTGCGGGCGGGTGCGGGGCAGGTAACTACCCATATTCCCCGGAGCGGTTACGAGATCATGCAGATCAGCTTTCCGGAGGCTATGTGCAGCATCGATCCACACCGGTATCGATTTACCGAGATTTCGGCAGAATTGACTTACGAAGCGATTGGCGTTGGACCCGGATTAGGAACCGACCCGGCCACGCTGAAAGGATTGACTGACCTATTGGAGCACCGGACATCCCCGATCGTTCTGGATGCCGATGCGCTTAACCTGATCGCCGAACATCCCGAATTATGGAAGATCGTCCCACCCAGTAGCATTCTCACTCCCCACCCAAAGGAATTCGAACGATTGTTCGGCCCTTCGCCGGATGATTTTTCCCGGTGGGAGCTGCAGCGCGAGCGGGCCGCATCCCTCGGTCTGGTTATTCTGCTGAAAACTGGTTATACCACCATTGCCACTCCCGACGGCCGGCTGTTTTTCAATACGACCGGCAATCCGGGCATGGCCACCGGGGGTACCGGTGATGCGCTCACCGGGATAGTCACCGGACTACTGGCGCAGGGCTACGGGGCCACGAACGCGGCCCGACTGAGCGTTTTTCTTCACGGATTGGCCGGGGACTTGGCTGCCGAGGTGCACGGGCAGGAAAGTCTGCTGGCGGAAGATGTCGTCCAAAACATCGGCCGGGCCTTCCGCGCCCTGATACGTCATCCGAACAAAAGGAGATAAGCCATATTATGGGTAGCAGAACCCCTTAACCCACGGAATTTGGCTACCGAATTTGACCGCAACGACGTAAACGACCTGATGAGCGACGGGACTTCGATGCAACTCATCGATCCCAGTCTTCCTCAGCTGCTGACCATACTCCCTCTTTCCCAACGGCCGATATTTCCGGGCACGGCCTTACCGATGACCTTTTCCGGTGCCGACAAACTGCGGGCCGTAAAAATTTCCGTGGAACAACACGAAGGGTACATCGGCGCCGTACTCGAGAAAGAAGTAGATGAGGAGGACTACCGCAATTCGGCATACTACGAAGTAGGAACGATCTACCAAATCCTGAAGGTCATGCCCATGGGACAGAATGGCATTCAGGTACTCGGGCGTACCGTGAAGCGTTTCCGGAAAACCCGGGTAGTGCAAACCGAGCCGAGTCTCCGCTGGCGGGTAGAGTACGACAACCAACCGGCCACGAAGCCGGACCCCGAACTGAAGGCCTACATGTTGGCCATTAGTTCCGACATCAAAAGTTTACTGGCCCTCAATCCCCTGTTTCAGGAACAGGTGAATATGGTAGTAACCCAGTTGAACTACGATAAACCGGGCCAGACGGTGGACGTAATCAGCAATTTGGTAAGTTCCGAGAAGGAGAAGCTGCAGGAGCTGTTGGAGACCTGGCAAATCACCGAGCGTGCGAAACTGCTGCTGAATATCATCAAGGATGAGTTGCAGGTCGCCAAGATTCAATCCCGCATCAACAAACAGATCGAGGAAGGGGTCAACGCCAAACAGAAAGAATACTTTCTGCGGGAGCAACTCAGTGCCATCCGTCGGGAACTGGGAGAAGAACAGGACGCGGGGGAGTCGATCGCCGAACGCATCCATTCCATGCTAGCGGGAAAGGAACTACCTACCGAGGTAAAGGAGGTGTTCGAGCGGGAAATGAGCAAGCTCAAGACCCTGAACCCCCAAAGCCCGGAATTCAACGTGACCCGCACCTACCTGGAGACCTTCGCCGGGCTCCCCTGGGGGGTATTCAGTCCGGATACCAGCGACATCGGGGAAGCGCGAAAGATCCTCAACGAAGATCACTACGGGCTGGAGGACGTAAAGGACAATATTCTGGAATTCCTAGCCACGATCATCAAGCGAAGCTCGGTGGCCGGTAGTATCATCTGCCTGGTGGGGCCTCCCGGAGTGGGCAAAACGAGTATCGGGCACAGTATCGCCCGCGCCCTCGGAAGGGAATTTTACCGCTTCAGCGTCGGCGGTATGCGCGACGAAGCCGAGATCAAAGGGCACCGCCGGACGTATATCGGGGCGATGCCGGGCAAGCTTATTCAGGCTATCGACCGGGCGAAGAGCAGCAACCCGGTGATCCTCATTGATGAAATCGATAAACTGGGAAGCGGCCACGGGGATCCGGCCTCGGCCCTGCTGGAAGTACTGGACCCCGAACAGAACGAAACCTTCGTGGACCACTACCTCGACGTGCCCTACGACCTATCTAACGTCCTTTTTCTGACGACGGCGAACCAACTCGACACCATTCCCGGCCCACTACTGGACCGGATGGAGGTCATCCGTTTGAGCGGGTACATCAAACAGGAAAAGGTCAAGATCGCCCAGCAGTACCTCATTCCCAAGCAATTGAAAGAACACGGATTCGCCAGCGATGAGGTCGACTTTCGGGAGGACGCCCTGGAATTTATGGTCGATCGCTACGCCCGGGAAGCCGGGGTCCGCAATCTGGAAAAACAGATTCGTAAAATTATCCGTAAGCTGGTGCTTCGCCAGGCCGAGGAGGACCAACACAGCTTCCAGGTAAACCGGGAAATGGTCAAGGACATGCTCGGTAAACCGCGCTTCACTACCGAGCAACTCTACGATTCACCCCTCCCCGGCGTGGTTCTCGGACTGGCCTATACCGCACTCGGCGGTGCCACGCTGTACATCGAGGCCCAGGGCGTCCCCTCCGAAAAAGGCAGCTTCCGGCTGACCGGGCAACTCGGCGACGTGATGCAGGAGAGCGCCCAGATCGCCCTGAGTTACGTCAAGAACCTGCTAAGTCGTCAGGGAAACGATTACTACGACAAGCACACGGTGCACCTGCACGTGCCCGCGGGGGCCACGCCGAAAGACGGGCCCAGTGCCGGCATCACCATGGCGCTGGCGCTCCACTCCCTAGCTACCGGTCAGGCCCCGGCGGACGACCTGGCCATGACCGGCGAGCTTACCCTGACGGGTCGGGTACTGCCCATCGGGGGGGTGAAGGAAAAGACCATCGGGGCCAGACGGGTTGGCGTCAGCCATCTGCTCTTTCCGGAACAGAACCGGCAGGACTTCGACGAACTGGACGACTACATCAAGGAGGGAATCACCGCTCACTTCGCCTCCACCTTCGATCAGGTCCTGGAGGTTGCCGTAAAGATGCCCGTTGCGCGCTAGCTAGCTGGCGGCCGGCTTGCGTTTGCGGGGCGTCTTGAAAAATTCTTTGAGTTGCTTCTCAGTCATGAAGCCGTAGTCGGTCCAGGTGGCCACGGTGGTCTTCTTGATGTCACGGTAGTCCTTGCCCCGCTTATTGGTGTACACCTTGATGAGGCGCTTGGTGTACCGCACGGCCAACTGGCGGAGCGACTGGTTGAATTCCTCGTTCGCGAAGATCTTCATATACACGGGGAAGAGCCGGCCGGTCTGGCTGAACCACTCGTTGTACTGCTCGGTGCCGAGGCTGGCGGCCAGGCGGTCGAAGTACACGAGCACGGACCGGCGAACGTTCTCGTTGAAGTCACTCAGTCCGTCCTGCTGCAAAATTTCTTCCCGTATGGCTTCCTGTACCGCCGGCTCGTCGTACCCTTCCTGGTGGATGCGGTCGGTGATGTTGAAATAGGCGGTCAGGTCGTCCTCAATCGAACGGTCTACAATGCCGCCGAGGGCCGTTTCCTCAGCGGGGCCAAACTGAACGGATGCATCGCTTTTGAGGCGGAGGATAAATGAAAGCAGTTGGTCGCCGACGCGTTTGCCGTCTTTCCCACGTTCGCGGGTTAGTACCTCGGCCACGGCGTTACGCGTTTCCTCCTCCATGGGTAGGTAGGCTCCGAAGATGACCAGGGGCTCGACGAGTTCGCGGCGACCGGCGAATTCCTCCCGGGTCACGAACTCGAAGAGTGGGGCCGGGAGGGCATCGTTGTTGAGGTCGGTTCTGGACACCCGGTACAGCAGAAAGTCAACCATATGCTTGCTGTGACTGATCAACTCGGCCGGCGTCTGGGCAAAGGGGGCGTACTGGTAGTTCCGGCTGCGGAACTGCCGCTTGTACCGGGTATAAATGGCGGCCCTTCCTTTGGCGGTGCGGGCATCGTCGGACTTCTGCTGCAGCAGAAATTGGCGGACCCGTTTGGTCGGAATATCGTCGATCATTCCCGTCACGTAGATGTCGCTGCTCAGCGCGAAGCCCACCTGTACGGCCTGCCCGATACGCGATCGGAGCTGATCGAAATTCATGTTACCGGCGATGTAAGTCAGGATGTTACCGAAGTGATCGTTCTGCCGGGTATAGTAGAAACGCTCGTTGATTTCGGGCCGGAGCACGCTATAGCCGAGGACGCGCGGCAGGAATAGCCCCTCGAAGCGGTCGTCCAGTAAGTACCGCTCGAACGATTCGATCTCGAAGGGGGAGTAGTGGTTGATCTGTTCGTGGGCCGCCTCGATCTGGGGTTCGAACTCCGCCTTGAGGGCTTCGTAGTGCTCGTCTTCCTCTTCCTCCAGGTAGAGCGCGAGGTGGGGACTGCCCTGAATGGCTTCGGCGATGGTGTCGAGGTGAGCTTTGTAGGTGTCGTTGAGTTCGTACATAACGGGCAGTTTGGGCTGGTAAAAAGAAACCCGGTAGTGCCAGTTAAGGCATTACCAGGGTCGGTCGGCTCCCGTGAGCGCAGGGCGAAGATAGGAAAAAAGTAACAAAATCACCCTAACCGGCATTACTCGCTATATTGGTGCAAATACCCAACTTATGGAAATCATATTCTTCGTCATTCTCTTCATCGTTTTGCTGGCCCTGCTGGGGAGCTTTTTTACCGTCAAACAGCAGAGCGCGGCCGTGCTCGAACGGCTCGGACGCTTTCAGGCCATCCGGGGGCCGGGTTTTCACTTTAAGTTCCCCTTCGTCGACCGGGTAGCCGGTAAGGTCAGCCTGCGCGTGCAGCAACTCGACGTGAACGTGGAAACCAAAACGAAGGACAACGTATTCGTCAAGCTCAAGGTAGGCGTGCAGTTCGCCGTGGGGACCGAAAGCGTGTACGACGCCTTCTACAAGCTGGATAACCCCTACGAACAGATCAACTCCTATATCTTCGACGTCGTGCGGGCCGAGGTTCCCAAACTGAAACTGGATGACGTCTTCGAACGCAAGGACGATATTGCCAACGCCATCAAAAGCGAACTACAGGATGCCATGGCCAGCTACGGATACAACATCGTACGGGCCCTGGTGACCGACATCGACCCCGACGCGACCGTCAAAGTAGCCATGAACCGGATCAATGCCGCCGAACGCGAAAAGCTCGCCGCCGAATACGAAGCCGAGGCCGACCGCATCCGTATCGTGGCCAAAGCCCGGGCCGAAGCCGAGTCCAAGCGCCTACAGGGGCAGGGTATCGCCGACCAGCGCCGGGAGATCGCCAAGGGATTGGAAGAATCCGTCGACATCCTCAACAGCGTGGGCATCAACAGCCAGGAAGCGTCGGCCCTCATCGTCGTCACTCAGCACTACGATACCCTCCAGAGTATGGGAGAGAACGTGAACTCCAATCTGATCATGCTCCCCAACGCACCCACCGCAGGCTCGGACATGCTCGCCAATATGACGGCCAGCTTCGTCGCCAGCCAGCAAATGGGCGAGGAAATGAAGGCGACCAGCGATAAACTCAAGGCCGAGAAGAAACGGCAAAAAATCGAACTCGAACGCTAACCCCGTTTGCGCATCCGCGTCACCGGGCCGGAATCCTCCGGCAAATCCACCCTCGCGCGGGCCCTGGCCTGGGCGTTAGATGGGCATTACGTGGCCGAACAGGCCCGTTCCTATCTCGGGGAACGGGGCGGGCACTACGAGCGCGGCGATCTGATCCACATCCTGCACCGTCAGTTGGAAGCCGAGCAAATGAGTTCCGCCTCCGTGCTGTGTTGCGACACCGGCCCGGAGGTACTGCGCATTTGGTCGGAGGTTAAATACGGCACCTGCGCCCCCGCCCTCCTGCGCGCCTTCCACGAAGTCAGCTACGATCTCACGTTCCTCTGTGCTCCGGATCTACCCTGGCAGGCTGACCCCCTGCGGGAACACCCCGACCCCGGCGACCGCCAAGCACTGTTCGGGCGGTACCGGGCATTGCTCCCCACGGCGATTACCCTGAGGGGGGGCGACCGTACCGAAGCAGCGCTGCGGACCGTGATGGCGTACCTTCGCCGATCATGACTGCCCGCCTCACCGCGATGCTACTGGCCGGAGGATTGCTGCTGGTCCATCACCTGTTTTTCTTTTACGGCCACTTTGGCTACGACGATCTGTACTACGCCCGACTTGCCGCCAAGCTGTTGGAAGCTGGCCTGACGGCTGACGATCTGTACGCCTACCGCATCATTCCCCTGCTGACTACCGCGATCAGTTACCGCCTGCTCGGGATCGGTGACTTCAGTTCCGCCCTGCCGGCACTGCTTTGCTCCTTCGGCATTTTACTGCTGCTATACCGGGTATTCCGGGATCACCCCCTCTGGCAATTTATCCTGGCGTACCTGGGGTATTTCGGCTTACGCTGGGCCGTCTTCTTTTCGGATAAGCTCATGCCGGACATCTATGTTTCCCTGTTCGTGTTTGCGGGGTGGCTGGCGTACGTAGCCTACCGGTTTCGGGGTAGCCGGTCGGAGCACCGGGGTCTGCTGGCCGCCCTGGCTTTTTTCCTGGCGTTCAATTCGAAGGGGTCGATCATTTTGCTGCTTCCCCTCTTCGGCTCGTACCTGGTTTGGGATCTGTGGCGCGGCGAGCGGCGGTTCTGGGGTCCTTTCGTAGCCGCCTGCTTCGGCTTGCTATCGCTGTATTTTCTTACGATCTGGTGGGTGACGGGCTCCCCCCTCAGTCGGTTCACCGCCATCGCCGGGGGCAGTTACGTTAATCCCTGTTCCTACGATCTCATGCCCTGGTCGGCGCTGCTGGATCGGTGGACGAATGGCTTCCGGTACCTCCTGCGCGATAGCGGGTACTGGGTGCACCTGGGAGTTGCCCTGGTAACCGTGCTGGTCGTGGTACGGAGAAAAGACTGGTCCTCCCCTACCCTTTTTTGGCCGCTTACCGTACTGATCGGGACACTGTCCATCAACTTCATGACGATCTCACTCAACTCTTACAACCCCGTTTGCCTGGAAACGCGGCACATTTTGCTGTTCGGCCCGATTTTCGTCGTGTGTTCCGTTCGTTCGTTAGCTTATCTGCGTTCGTGCCTGCCCGTCAACCTCCCCAGCTGGCTAGGGTGGGGTTTGTTCCTGGTTACTGCTTGTTCCGTACTCTACCCTACCGTTCAGCACGCGGTCTACGGTCGAAGCCTGCACTATCGGGAGGTGAAGGCCGATTTTCGGGTGGCGCTGGAGCGGATTCCGCGGCCGGCTACCGTGGTCGGCTCCCGGGTGACGGTGAACTACGCGGCCTACTTTACCGACTTTCAGGATGCGGGCCTGACCTTTCTCGCAATCGAAGAGGAGGGCGCGGGCGCAGGTGCGGTGCCGTGCGGGAACACTTACCTGATCACCGGGTGGTACCCGGATTGGCACGCCGGAACAACGGGGGAGAATGTACTCATGAGATTGAAGGAGCTAGGTTATACCGCCGATCCCCTTCCCTACGGCACGGACCGGATTCAGGTCGCCGGGCTAACGTGCCCCCATTAATTGTAACGGTTCAGTCGGCCGAGCATGTCCTCCAGAAAGCGCCGGTGGTTGGACAGGCGGGGTACCTTATGCTGACCGCCGAGCTTGCCCCGGTCGGCCATCCAGGACCGAAAAAAGCCGGTTGGTAAATAGGTCACTTCCTGGCGTTCGATGGCGTAGTCGTTAACCCGCTTGGCGGCGTAGTTATAATTCTGCCGCTGCAGGGCTTCGTCCAATTTCCGTTCGAAGGCGCCACGATCCCCGGGAGAGGTCTCAAATTCGATCAGCCAGTGGTGGCGGCCCTTACGGCCGATTTCAATGTACTGAGGCGCTACCGTGAAGTCCCGCACGCTGGCCCGGGATTGTTCGCAGGCTTCCATGAGGGCTTTTTCCGCATCCGACCGCAGAAGGTCCTCCCCGAAGGCATTGATGAACTCCTGGGTACGGCCCAGGATTACGATGCGGTAGGGGTCGGTCTCGGTAAACTCAATCAGGTCGCCCATCGGGTAGCGGTATAGCCCACCCACCGTAGTGATGAGCATGACGTAGGCTTCCCCGGCGGTGACGCCTTCCAACGGGACGGCACTTAGGTGGCCCTTCTGGTAGGCCGACCAGGGGATGAACTCGTAGTAGGTACCCGCGGAGAGTAGCAATAGCATCGTCCGCAGATCGTCCCGGTCCTGCACCCCGAAGAAGCCCTCCGTAGCGTTGTAAATTTCCTGGAAGATGAAACCCGGGCGGGGAAAGAGCCGCTCGAACTGCCGGCGGTAGGGTTCGAAGTTGACCCCCCCGTGTTTGAACACCGAAGCCTGTGGCCACACGTCCAGCATATGCTCGCCGCCGTGGATTTCCAGGATACGGCGGTAGAGGGGCAGGTTCCAGGTCGGGACTCCGCCGAGGATGGTGATGCCGGGTTCGGCGGCGGCGATGTGAGCGATCTTCTCGATCTTTTCCTCGTAGTCGGGAGCCGTAGCCAGCTGTACGTCCGGAATGTAGAAGGGCCGCATGATGCGCGGGATGCTCTGAATGATGACCGCGCTGATGTCCGCTTTGGGTAGGCCGGTAGCCCCGTGGTACCCCTTGAATGCCCCCCCGATCAACAGGTTCTTGTGGCTGAATACTTGCAGTTCCTCGTCTTTTTCGTAGAGGGCCGCCAGGCTTAGCCAGCTGCCCTTGAGGTGCATCTCCCCGACGGCCCGCTGGGGGATGGGCAGGTACTTCACGCTCCCAGTAGTGCCGCTGGTGGTCGCGATCCAGGCCGGGGGATCGTGGGTCATGACGCGCTCCCCCCCCACCAGGATGCGGTCGATGTAGGGGCGGTGCGCGTCGTAATCCCTGATGGGTACCCGGGCGGAGTAGCCGTCCGGACAACCGATCAGCTCTCCGAAACCGTGTTCCAGTCCAAGGGCCGTATCCCGTTGGCGGGTCAGGATCGCGTCGAGCACTTCGCGCTGCAACTCATGGGGGGTTTCGTAGTGGGCGTGGAGCTCCTTCCGGTACCGCCCGAGGTAGGCCTTAAAGAGAGAATTAACGACGGCGAGCATAGGTGGATGACAAATTCAGGAGAGGGTTTCCAGCAGCTCGCGTTTGCTATCGAGCAGGCGCTGGATGTAGGGCAGGCGCTTTCGGGTGTGCTCGTACCCCACGTCGTGCAGATCGGTAAGGCGGTTTAAATTAAAGATATGGTATTCGTTCAGATTGCTGGGTTCCAGCACGACGTCGCAGAGTTCGGCCGACGGCAGCGTATTGGCCATAATGGACAGATCGAAGCAACGCCAAACGATTCCGATCACCGTTTTGACGTCGGCCGGCTTCAGGTTCTCGTACGGCATCAGGTTGCTGCCGATGATGAAGTCGGCCTGATTCAGTAGCGGCCGCACCGGCATATTTTCGATGACCCCCCCGTCCACGTACTGCTGATCGTTGATGACCACCGGCCGGAACAGGAACGGAATGCCGCAGCTCGCCGCGACCAAATCGTGGAGCGGCCCCTCGTTCCAGCATTCCAACTGCCCGGTATTCAAATTGGTCACCCCTACGTAGAAGGGATAGCGCAGGCCGCCAAAACTGTTTTCGGGCACCACGGTTGCCAGGCGCTCCTTCAGGTAGTCGCTGCTCGTCAGACCGGTCAGGGGCATCCCGATCTTATAAAATTTGAACAGGCTGGACTTCAGCGCGAAGTCCAGCATATCGTCCGGGCTTACCCCGGCGGCATACATCGAGCCCACCAGGGCTCCGGCACTGACCCCAACGACCCGGTTGGGGAGGATACCCGCTTCCATCAGCGCCCGCAGGGCCCCGATGTGCGCCGCACCCCGCGCTCCGCCGCCCGAAAGTGTTATGCCGATGCTAAGTTCGCTCATCTTCCGATAGGTACACCCCGTGCCCCGCCCCGGTTGACCCAACAGATGCCGCCCGTTCCCGTTGGGAAAGTATGGAAAATCTCAACGAAAAGACCGCCTACATTACCGGCGGAAGCAAAGGCATCGGGTACGGCGTAGCCGAACGACTCATGGCCGAAGGCGTCAACGTGCTCATCACCAGCCGCAGCCAGTCGAATGCCGCCGAAGCCGCCAAACGGCTCAACGGACTGGGCCACCCCGGGCAGGCAACCGGCGTGGAGGCCGATGTCCGGGATTTGGGCAGCCAGCGTTCGGCCGTCCAACGGGCCACCGAAACTCACGGTAGTCTCGATATCGTAGTCGCCAACGCCGGGGTAGGCCACTTCGCTTCCATCCAGGACCTGACCCCGGAGCAGTGGCGGGAAACTATCGACATCAACCTGACCGGCGTCTTCAATACGGTGAAGGCGACTATCGACCCCCTCACCGCCAGCAAGGGATACCTGATCACGATCGCGAGCCTGGCCGGCACGAACTTTTTCGCAACGGGCTCGGCCTATAATGCCTCTAAGTTCGGACTGGTCGGTTTCACCCAGGCCGTCATGCTCGACGTGCGGAAGCAGGGCGTGAAGGTCTCCACGATCATGCCGGGATCGGTCGCCACCCATTTCAACGGCAACACCCCCGACGATAGCGACGCCTGGAAGATCCAGATCGAAGACCTCGGCCAACTGGTGGTCGATCTGCTGAAGATGCCGGCGCGCACCTTGCCCAGTAAGGTGGAGGTACGGCCCAGCCAGCCGGGTGGGTAAAATTTACGATGTGCAATTTTCGATGTACAATTTCAAATTTGCGGCTCTGCTCGCTGCGCTCGTGCGGGCAGTCGGGCGGGCAATTTAAAATCGTAATTCGTAAATTATAAAATTACATCCTACTCTCCGGTTCCTAACAATTCACTCGGGTCTTCGGCTGCGGTTCTGCGTACCACCTTGTCGATTCGGGTAGCCAGTAGCTGGTGGTCGTAGGCGGAATTGCGGCCGAGGACATTGGACATCAGTGCCACCATGTACCGGGCCCCGTCCGGCTGCTCCACGATGGCCACCGAATTCATGTAGTTCATGCGGTTGCCGCGGTATTTTCCGCAACTCGTGCCGGGTCTGCATCCGTAGAGGCTGCCGGATTTGAAGTAAACGGCGGCGCTGTCCAGCACCGGGGCGTGGGCGTAGCGGATGCGACGGTCCGTCATGTACATGAGCCGCTTGATCTCCAGGCTGGACGGGGCATCCACCACCCGGCCGCTTTCGAGGGCGGTGAGCCACTGCATCAGTCCGCGCACCGTTCCGAGACTCCCCCCTTTGGGCGGCACGATCGCGCTGGCTCCCCGGGTGAACATCGTGCCCAGGCGCCAGGCGTCGCCGTCGATGCCCATATCCCGTAGCGGGCCGTTGACGATATCCTCCCCCAGGTCACGCAGGCGGCTGCGGTCGGTGGTATCGAAGTAGGTCATCATGCCGTCGTAGGTCAGCGCGGGGTAATCCTCACCGAAGACCCGCATGAGCAGGGCTTCCCGCCACACGATGCTGGCCGCGCCGTTGTTACTCACCGATAGCATGTGGTCGACCCACTGGTAGAGATTGAACTCATCCTGCTGGTCGACGCGCTTGCGGCCATACCGTTCCGTCTCGGCGTCGTAGAGGGGAATGGTGTGGTGATCGTAAACCCCGAACGGGCCGGCCCTGACGACCTTATTTTGCATCAGCTCCCAGCGAGCCTGGTAATCGTCGGGATACAGATTCTGCAGCTCGCAAAAGAAGGCGGTGACCACCGCCAGTTTACCTACGCTGCCGGGTTGGTAGCCGGCCTGCGGGTTGCGCTCGGCGTAGCGGGGCTCCCGGCCGGGGGTCATATCGTAGACCGCCACCGAGTAGCTTGGGTGCATGTTCGGGAAAATTTGCCCGATCTCTTCCTGCAGTTCGGGATCGACGTCGGGCAGGCTGTCCAGCGGGCGGGCCATCAGGTTAAGGCGGACGTATTCCAGGCTATGGCGGGCCCCGTAGGGCAAGGTCCGCACCAGCGTCGTGCTGTCCATACGTTGCAGGCGCAGCAGCCGTTCCAGGCCGGTCTTACCGAAGCCATCGATGGGGTAGCTACCCGCCGGTTGCCAGGGATACACACAGGCCAGTAGCACGGTCAGGAAGAGGGGGTAGCGAAGGGTACGCGGGTTCATCATGAGTGGAAGAGGTAAAGGTTACAGCGCACGGCGGGGCCCAGATGTTGCCCGGGGCGGGGACGCAGGTGCGACGAATTACCCGGGCACCAGGCACCCGCGCTCCGCCGCCCCGAAAATGCTTACCTTTGCGCTCCTCAATTTACAAGCTATGCCGGCAACGGAAACCCGCCCGAACTACAAAGTCAAAGATATCAACCTGGCCGCCTGGGGCCGGAAGGAAATACGCCTGGCCGAGGCCGAGATGCCCGGCCTAATCGCCCTGCGCGAACAGTACGGTGAAAGCAAACCCCTTGCCGGAGCCCGCATCGCCGGCTGCCTGCACATGACGATCCAGACCGCCGTACTCATCGAAACCCTGGTCGAACTGGGTGCCGAAGTGACCTGGTCGAGCTGCAATATTTTCTCTACCCAGGACCACGCCGCCGCCGCCATCGCCGCCGCCGGTATTCCGGTCTTCGCCTGGAAGGGCATGACCGAGGAAGAATTTAACTGGGCGATCGAGCAAACCCTTTACGCCTTCCCCGACGGTAAGCCGCTGAATATGATCCTGGACGACGGGGGCGACCTGACCAACATGGTCTTCGACGAGCACCCCGAACTGGTGAACGAGATTCGCGGGCTGAGCGAAGAGACCACCACGGGCGTCCACCGCCTCTACGAGCGGATGAAGAATGGCACGCTCGTCATGCCGGCCATCAACGTGAACGATTCGGTCACGAAGTCGAAATTCGACAATAAGTACGGCTGCAAGGAATCGGCCGTCGATGCCATTCGCCGCGCCACCGACGTGATGATGGCCGGCAAGGTCGCCATCGTGGCCGGCTACGGCGACGTGGGTAAGGGTACCGCCGCCAGTCTGCGGGGAGCCGGCTGCCGGGTGATCGTGACCGAGATCGACCCCATCTGTGCCCTACAGGCCGCGATGGACGGTTTCGAAGTGAAACGGATGGAAAACGCCGTACCCCGCGCCGACATCATCGTCACCGCTACCGGTAACTTCAACATCCTTACCGAGCGCCACTTCCGCGCCATGAAGGACAAGACCATCGTAGCTAACATCGGCCACTTCGACAACGAAATCGACATGGCCTGGCTCAACGAAAATTACGGAGGGACGAAGGACAATATCAAAGCCCAGGTCGATCTCTATAACATTGACGGCAACGACGTCATCATCCTGGCCGAAGGTCGGCTGGTGAACCTGGGCTGTGGTACGGGCCACCCCAGTTTCGTCATGTCCAACAGCTTTACTAACCAGGTACTGGCCCAGATCGAGCTCTGGAAGAACAGCGATAAGTACGACAATAAGGTGTACATGCTACCCAAGCACCTGGACGAGCAGGTCGCCCGCCTGCACCTGGAAAAAATTGGCGTTGAACTGGAAGACCTGAGTGAAGCCCAGGCGAAGTACATCGGGGTGGAACAGAAGGGCCCGTTCAAGCCCGAGCACTACCGGTACTAGGTGCGGGGCGCGGGGCTGAGTTGAACAATTTCCGCTACCGCTACTTGGTCATCTCAGTAGTTCATCCCAAAAACCTAGCCCATGGGTAGCCCCAAAGAAGGCCCCTCCCCCCCTACGTGGAAATTGATGCTGGTGAAATGGCTGGGGTTACTCCCCCCGCTGATGATCGTCGCCTACGTACTGAAGTGGCTGAAGGTGGAACCCCTGTGGTTCAAGCTGATCTGCGAGACGATCGTGCTGGTGCCGCTACTTAACTACGTGATTACCCCGCTCGTAGATGATATATTCAGTAGCTGGTTGTACAAGGGTATCGACAAGGAAAAGCAACAGCAGTCAGTAAATATTGGGAGTTGAGGGGGCGGGTCTATTTGGTCTGCCGTTCCTTCAGTACGAGTTGAGCCCGCTCGGCTTTGCTTACTTCGGTATAAAACCGCCTGAGCCCGTCATATCCCGAGGCGGGTAAGCGCACCGGGCGAAGGCTGAACGTACGGACGTAGCGGTATCCCCCCTCTTTGGTGGGACTTATTTCGGCCCGGTAGGAGCCGGCCGGGTGCTCGATTACCAGGGGATCGGTAGCGGCTCCGCTCTAGATCTTCCAGGATGCCGGTAGCTCGAGGTGGATGGTATCCACGAAGGTCCGCGCCCTGGTAGTCTCCACGGGGAGGTGGCGATCTTCTATCCGGTCCGGGGTATTGCGGTAGGGATAGGGATTGATCGTCAGGAAGCGACGCTTGCCGAGTTTACGGAGCCGATTGCGTAGCGTAGTGCGGTACTCGATACGGGCCGTAGGTTCTTCTTCCGAAATGTCGTAAGCGTAGTGGTCGCCACTGACGTCGGGCAATACATCCTGCCGGTGGAGCCAGTCGAGCTGATCCTGGCGATCGGGAAGGTGGACGCCGACGGCGCGAAACAGCTCCTGTTCGGCGCCGAAAAATTTAGCATCCATAGCAAAGCCCACCTCCCCCGTTTCCTTCACCCGCAACCGGATACTTCGAATGTATCCGTTCTCCCCGGCTTCGGCCGCGGGAGTTTGGGCTAACCGCCCGCCCTCCGGGGTGATCCAAAGTACGGTGCGGCCCCGGGTGGTCTCACCCAGGTAGCCGGTAGGACTGTATTTGCTCGTACACTCCAAATAGGTTTGCGTTTCGGGGACATAGAGGATCATGTGATTGAAGGCCGACGTGGCAAAATTTTCGTGTAGGGGGACGTGCACCCTATCGGCCGCGTTGATGAGCACCGCGTA
Organism: uncultured Lewinella sp.; assembly: GCA_964594535.1. Classification (GTDB taxonomy): domain Bacteria; phylum Bacteroidota; class Bacteroidia; order Chitinophagales; family Saprospiraceae; genus Neolewinella. Next base: position 55,403 of record CAZQNE010000002.1, on the reverse strand, counting down.
GGATTCTATTCCGACCTCGCGCAGCATGGCGCCCATAAAATTACTCAGCGCTTTACAGTCTCCGTAGGCGTTCGTATACACGTATTGCGCACTGAAGGGCTGCCACCCTCCGATCCCGAGCTGAACGCTGACATAGCGGGTCTTTTCCTGTAACAGTCGGTACAGGCGGTCGACCTTTTCTTCGGTCGTCGTCAGATCGGCTACCGCTTCGCGCACCTCGTGGGCCAGGCGATCGGGTAGCACGTCCCGACCCGCCATCAGCGTATGCATGAACGCGCCGAAAGCGTTCCAATCACGAAAGCTACCGTAGTGGTCGTCAATCCGGAACTGCCCCAGACCAAGCCTGAGGTAGGGTAAGGTCTCGCGGACCACCGGGGCCAGGGGTTCCTCCGCCTGGGGCGGCCGATTAGAGAGCGACCAGCGAAAGGTCCGCGTCTTCCCGTCATCCACAATTTCCGGCTCTGGTAAGCGGCTCGCCGAAATCAACAGCTCGTTATCATGCGGGATAATCGCGGTGAAACGGGCCCTCCGCAGCCCCTGCTCCCGTTGCTGGGGAAGCCAGTCGGGTATGGCCATCGCTCCGAAGTGAGATAATTTTTTCGATGCTTCGAAAGTGACGGTGCAGGGGTAGCTCGGACAGGGCACCTCGACGTGGCGCAACCAGGTATCGTTCAGAAAGCTGACCCCGTCGTCGTAAAGATCGTCGCGAAAATCTGACTTGCGCGCCGAGAAAATCTCCTGACCGTGGGCATCGTGGGAAGCCGCCGCTAGGGAGGTGATTTTAGTATCCTCGTCGAATCGTTCGACCAGGTGGCGCAAATCTCCGTGGTGGGGGTCAAGTAGTACTATTTCCTTACGGTAGGCTACCGTAGCGGTATGATCGCTGGTCACTTCGTAGGTCACTGTATAGTCCAGTACTACGGAATGGGCATTATTCGTCAGGCTATCGGGTAGCGCGGAAGACTGGCCGAAAGCTAGGTGGCTCGTCCACGCCAGCAGCATGATGAGGGGGATGCAGCGCATCATTTCGCGCGTTTTAGGACGATGGCCGACTCCTGGAGTTCGATGATCTTACGGTACATCTCCCGGAGGGCGGGGTACGCCTTAGGGGGATAAACCGTGCGATCCAGTTGTAGGGTAAATAAGACATTGACGACCCCGGTCGGTTGGGCTTCGGCGGCGTAGCTGGCGGTTATTCCCCCATCTTCGGAGACCATGCGAATGGACGGGGGCAATTCCTCGACGGCGTAGCCTTCCGGCGGGATCACCGATGCGATGTAGCGGCTTTGGTAGGGGTAGGGAAAATCGATGGGGTAAAGTCGCTTCTCCGTATCCACTAGCTCTTTTTCCAACATAGGTAATAAGACGGGTTGCACGTAGAGGAAATCGTCGCTGGCCATACCGAGAGGTACCCGCATGCGTATTTTGAGCCCTAAGGGTTCGGTGCTATCGTCCTGGCCGGCGGTCACCTCGTGTCCCAGGATTTCGGTTTCGGGAAAGACCTTCACCACTTCGCTTCCAATGGGTAGGTCGGTTTCCTTCTCCATATCCCGTAGGGCATTGCGCCCCCCGAAGGCGTAATAGCTCTGGAGCCTCGTATTGATGTCCACCTCGGCCATCCCCCGATCGTCCAGGACCATCTTGGCCATTACCGACTGCCGGGCGTGGGGAACGGAGACGTCTACCCAACGGGGGTTCTCCGGATCGGCGATCCAGCCCCGGTGGTTGAGCGCGGAAACCCGCGGTAGCCCGGGCGGGCGGCGCGGGCCATTGGCATCCAGCAGGTAGGGCTTGCCGCCCACTTCGGTGTACACGATGAGGTGGTCGAACTGAGTGAGAATGGGGTACATTTCCAGGGGGGAGCCCTCGTTGCGTAGCGAGACGAGTAGCGGTTGGGCGTCAATCCCGGCTTCACGCAGCAGGGCGATCAGTGCTAGGTTCAGGGCGGCACCGTTTCCCTTGGTTCCCGCGTTCAGCAGTTTGTTCGGGCTTTCGCTGGCGAGAAACCCGAACCGTTCGTCCCATTCCAGCTTGCGGCAAACGTAGAAGTAGGCGGCATCGATTTTTTCCCGTTGCGTGGTGGCACCCTCGATGATGTCCTCGGCTTCCCGCCAGAGTTTGCCGTAATTGGATTTGCTCCGGTAGGTGCGGCCGAAGTCGGTCCGGTCGTACAGTTCCTCGGCCGTTTCCTGCCAGGAGTTGAACACGTCGGTTTTACCCTGGCCGGGGTATTCCACCGACTGCAACTGAAGCCGCACCTTAGGGATGTAATCCTCGAAATTATTCGTGTAGGGTTGGTACTCGTAGGCGGGCAGGTCCGACATCGCCCAGCGAATCTTGGTGTGGGGTACCTGCTGTTCTCCGGAATACCCATCTCCGGCGCTAAAGGTAGGCCCCCAGGGGCGGGATACGGTGGTCACCTCATTGACACTGTAATCGCCCTGTACGCCGAGGCTTACGTAGCTGTAGTAGGCCGGGATCAGGGCCGTGTACTCGGCCAGGCGGACCGGAATGTTCTCCTGAAAGATATACCGGGTGGGAATAGTGATGCCGTCGGAGCGCTTCGTCCAGGCGTACTCGATAATCGCCCCCTCGGTGACCTGGGGGAATGTAAATTTGACGATCCGCCGATCATCTTCCAGGTCTTCAATAATAATGTCACTCTTCCTCAGTTTGATGGCCCCACCCTGGGGCAGGTGGATAACGGCCTCGACCCGTGAGATATCCTCGTAACGACGGTTGTACCGCAGCGTAACGTCAGCGCGGTCGAAGCTACTCGAGGCGAGCAACTTCAGCCGCCGGTGAAACTGCTCCACGAGCCGGGGCCCCTTGTTTTCGTCGTACTCGAAATCCAGATCGAGGTGATCGTATAAGACATATGCTTCGGCGGTGCTATCCCCCGGTGCGTTCATCAGGGAGCGCTCTTCCTGAGATATTTTTCCGAATTTGGGATTGAACTGTGCGGTGAGGAACTGGGAAATACTGACAAGGGCCGCAACAACGGCCAACCGAATGAACATAGGTAACTAGGGTTATATCCGAAAGTACGTTTCTTCCCGGGTAGTTGGTACGATTATCTCAATTTTAAGAAATTTTATCCCATGAAATTCGGCCAGGTCCCCGATCCGACAACGGTTGAGTTCCAGCTTCCCGTAGAGCCGCTGGCCAATGCGGCGCGACTGGACCGCTACCGCGTAGGTGACGGGCAGCGGTCCGATATCTACCTGGGCGCCACCGGCTGGAGTATGAAAGAGTGGGTGGGTAAGTGGTACCCCGACGGCACCCGGCCCGGTGAATTTCTGGATCATTACGGCAAGCAGTTCAACTCCATCGAACTCAACACCACCCACTACCGCATCCCGCCGAATGAGCGCGTGCGGGAGTGGTACGAGCGGGTTCCGGCTGACTTTCGTTACTGCCCCAAGCTACCCAAGCAGATCAGCCACGTGAACGACCTCGGCCTGGGTCGGGACGCACTACCCGAATTCATAGCCGCACTGGACGGCTTCCGGGAAAAGCTGGGCTGCGCCTTCATTCAGCTGCCCCCCTATTTCGGTTCCGACCGCTCGGAGGTACTGGCCCGCTTCCTGGACCGCTGGCCCCGGCTGCTTCCCCTGGCCGTGGAAGTCCGCCACGAAAGCTGGTTCGCCGATCCCTTCGCCACCGAAAACCTGATGGACTTGCTCGCGCGTAACGGTGCGGCGGCCGTGATCAGCGACGTGGCCGGACGGCGGGATGTCCTCCACGGCTACATCACCGCGCCACGCACGGTGGTCCGCTTCGTCGGTAACGGGCTGATCGAAAGCGACTACCAACGGCTGCGGGCGTGGGCCGAAAAGTTGCGGGAATGGACGTTGCCGGAAGTGTACTTTTTTCCCCACGAACCGGAAAATGTCCTCGCTCCCGACGCTACGGCCTGGTTCGCTAACTTGTTGCGGTCGATGAATTTTGCGCGGACGCGGGGGCCGAGTCGGTGGGCGGGACCCGAGCAGATGGCGCTGTTTTGACTAAGTTTGTCCGATCATGAAGCAATACCCGGTCATACCGCGCGATATCAGTTGGCTATCCTTCAACCACCGGGTACTGCAGGAAGCCAAGGATGAGACGCTTCCCCTCTTCGAGCGGCTGAAGTTCCTGGCCATCTACAGCTCCAACCTGGATGAGTTCTTCCGCGTCCGTATGGCGAACCACCGCAACCTGCTGCGTGTCGGCAAGAAAACCAAGCGGGAGCTGGACATCAGCCCGAAACAAACGGTCCGTACGATTCAGCGCATCGTGAATCGCCAGCAGGAGGAGTTCAGCCGCATCTTCGAAAAAAAAATTATCCCCCAGTTGGCCAAGCACGGTATCGTGCTGAAGCGCCGGCTGGATATGACCGAAGAGGATCGGGAGTTCGTCGAAAGCTACTTCAAGGAGTTCATGCTCCCCTACGTGCAGCCGGTACTGCTGATCAAGGATATGGTGCGCCCTTTCCTGAATAACGCCCAGCTCTACCTGTCCATTTTGATGAAAGACAAGGAGAAGGGAAAAACGGCCTACGCCATCGTCAAAATACCCAGTGACCACCTGCCCCGCTTTATCGAGCTACCCGGCACGGAAGAGGAGCGCAACCTGATCATGCTCGACGATATCGTCCGCCATTCGGTTTCCTGGATGTTCCCCGGCTACGAGATTGAGGATACGTACAGCATCAAACTGACGCGGGACGCCGAACTCTACATCGACGACGAGTTCAGCGGCGATCTCCTGGCGAAGATCAAAACGAGTCTGAACCGCCGCCACGTCGGCCCCGCCAGCCGCTTCGTTTACGATCGCACGATGCCCGATCACTTCCGCGAGTATCTGGAGGATACCTTCGAGCTGGACCGCTACGACATCCTCGCCGAAGGGCGCTACCACAATAACTTTGACTTCTTTAAGTTCCCGGACTTCGGCATGACGAAGCTCCTCAACCCGCCGCAGCCGCCACTCCCCTACCCCGCCCTGGAGGAAACGGAGGATTTTTGGGGCGCCATCCGGGAGCGGGACCACCTACTGCATTACCCCTACCACAGCTACGAAAGCGTGGTCCGTTTCTTCGAGCACGCCGCCGAGGATCCCAACGTGTCCCACATCAAGATCGTCCAGTACCGGGTCGCGCGTAAATCGCGCATTATGCAGGCCCTGATGCGGGCGGTCACGCTCGGTAAGCAGGTCAGCGTTTTCATCGAGGTCAAGGCCCGGTTTGACGAAGAGGCCAACCTCCGGTGGGGCGAAAAACTGGAGCAGGCCGGCGTCCACGTGCACTATAGTTTTCCCGGCGTGAAGGTGCACTCTAAACTGGCCCTGGTGCGTCGGGTGGAAAACGGGAAGGAGCAGATCTACAACTACCTGAGTACGGGGAACTTCCACGAGGACACCGCCAAAATTTACAGTGACTTCGGCGTCTTCACCGCGGACAGCCGCCTGACGAGCGAGGTGTCGCGCATCTTTAGTTTTTTGGAGAACGTGATGATCCCCGAGCAGCCCTTCCGCCACCTGCTCGTCGGGCAATTCAATCTCCGCAGCGGGCTGGAACAGCTCATCGACTACGAGATCGCCGCCGCCGAATCCGGACGCCCCGCCGCCATGACGCTGAAGATGAACAGCCTGCAGGACAAGGGCATGATCGAACGCCTCTACCGGGCCAGCCAAGCCGGGGTCACCATTAACCTGATCGTACGGGGAATCTGCTGTCTGGTACCCGGTCGGAAGGGATTCAGTGAAAATATTCACGGCGTAAGCATCGTGGACCGCTACCTCGAACACGCCCGGGTATTCCACTTTCACCACGGCGGGGAGGAGTTGGTCTACCTGTCATCGGCCGACTTCATGACGCGAAACCTCAGTCACCGGGTAGAGGCAACCTTTCCCGTCTATGACCCGGACCTGAAGGAAAAGATCCTTGAAATTCTCGACATTCAGTTAGCCGATAACGTGAAAGCACGGCTCCTCAGCGACCAGCAGGGGAATCCCTACTTCCGCGGCGGCAGCGATCTGTCCATTCGCAGCCAGGAGGAGACCTACCACCTGATCAAACGCGGACTGGTCGCCGAAAAAATGGAGGCAGAGGCGGCGGTAGAGCCAAGCAACTAACGCGGATAGATGGGCCCCTCCCGCTGCCGCAGCGGACGGCCCGGCCGATCGCGAAAAGCCGCCACGATGCCCGCGCACAGGGCAAGCGCGATCTCTTCCGGGGTTTCGGCGCCGATGTCCAGTCCGACCGGAGCGTACAATTTTGGGTACGCCAACAGGTCGAGCCCATCTTCGCGCAGTAGGTCCGCCGCCAATTTTTCGGTTCGCTTGCGGGGGCCCAGCACCCCCAGATAGGTAGGGTGACGGGGGAGGAAGGTCCGGAGCATGTCCCGGTCCCGCTCGTAATCGTGCGACATACAGACCAGGGCCGTATGATCGTCCAGTCTGACCTCCGCCGCGGCGGAATAGTCTACCGACCGATGGGTAAGCGCAACTACCTCGCGGCTGAACTTTCGCCTGGCTCCGATGTGGGTCACCCTCCACCCCAGGCGGCGGGCCAGACTCACCGTTGGCAGTATATCGTAGTTCGTGCCCACCACGACCAGGTGGATGGCCGGCCGCACCCGCTCCAGTAGCCGGGCGTACCGGCCCCCACCGGCATCCCGGTAGCTGCGAACCACGGAACGGCCCGCCGCCACCTCGAGGCTGTTCTCCGGCAACAAGTACAAGTCGCCGAGCCGGATCCGGGAACGTTCGGCCGCGATGGTCTGGACCAGAATTTGCGGAACGCGGCTGCCCGGAAGTTGCCGAAGGACCTCAATGGGGTTGCGCGGGTCACCGAAATCAATCGGTTTGAAGAGCACCTCGATCCGGCCATTGCAGCCCAGCCCGATGCCGATGGTACGATCCGCCGAATCGAGGGTATCGTAGACCTGAACGCTACTCCGGCCCCCGAAGATCGATTGCCGGGCCCGCCGTAGCGCGTCTCCCTCCAGGCAGCCGCCGCTGATACCACCGACGAAGGTACCGTCGGCACCGACCAGCAGACGGGCTCCGATACGTCGGTACGATGAACCCGCCACCGAAACCACCGTAGCCAGCGCGCAGTCGACTTCCTCCCGGCGAAAGCGGTCGGCTAGCTCGATGATGCTGATTAGTTCCTTCAATCCGTCCGTTGTTTCATCCAGCCCGAACCTGCGCCCGCGCCCCCACCGTGGCCTTACCGTAGAATGATTTCCTTCACGATTTTATCCCCCCTCTCCGCGGTCGCGTATTCAAAGGTCACCTCGTCCACGGTATGCTGCCGTTGCCTTACCTCGCTGGATTGCATACCTACCCGTAATCCATTCTGGGTCACTACGGTAGGTGCGGTGACGTGAATACTTACTATGCGTGCCCCGTCGGCAACTACGTACCCCAGCGTATCGTTGCGCCGGCCGAAGATCCAGTAGCTATTTTCGTTTGAGGGCCTCCGTTCAATGAGTTCCGGCCCGTACTCCGTGAGGGGTTGTCCCGGACGCAGGGTCAGGAATTCGCCGTCCCCGATCTCGTAGGGGTCGTCGGGGTCCACGTCGTAGATCGCCGTATTCCCCGCATTCGGAAACGCTACCGGCCGGGTTTCGGGCGTGGTGGGCGGGCGGTCATCACACGACAGGAGCCCCAGAAAACAAGCGAGGATAGTCAGGGTACGCACGAAGTGGTAGTTACGGGGTGAGTCGACATAGGATGGGGCGCGGGCGCGCAGGTGCGGGGGGAGCCAGGAAAGAACCGGGAAGCACCGGACAAATCGATCGCATGCCGAAAGGTAATGAGCATTCGGCGGGCGCTTACGTTACCGGGAGGAAAGGATCATTATGCACATCGACCTGAGCGGACAGACGGCCATCGTAACCGGATCGAGTACGGGCCTGGGTCGGGCCTGCGCGCTGGGTCTGGCCGCCGAGGGCATGAACGTAGTCGTAAATTACCACAGCAGCCGGGAAGAAGCCGAGGGTACGGCCCGGGAGATACGGGAAGCGGGGGGCCGGGCCACCGTAGTCCAGGCCGACGTCTCTGACGAACAGGACGTGGAGCGGCTCTTCGCCGAGTGCCTGAGCACCTTCGGGCACCTCGACGTGCTGGTGGCTAACGCCGGCCTCCAGTCCGATGCCGCCTTCACCGAAATGAGCCTGGAACAGTGGAATCAGGTCATCTCGGTCAACCTTACGGGGCAATTTCTCAGTTGCCGGGCCGCGGCCCGTATCTTTCGCAAGCAGGGGGTACACGAGCACGGCCGAGCGGCCGGAAAGATCATCTGCATGAGCAGCGTGCACGACGAGATTCCCTGGGCGGGCCACGTGAACTACGCCGCCGCGAAGGGCGGGGTGAAAATGATGATGGAGAGCATGGCCCAGGAACTGGCCGCCGACAAAATCCGCATCAACAGCATCAGCCCGGGGGCCATCAAAACCGAGATCAACCGCGAAGCCTGGGAATCAGAGGAGGCCCGCAAACGGTTGCTGTCGCTAATCCCCTACGGTCGTATCGGGGAGTCGGTCGATATCGCCAATCTGTGCACCTTCCTGGCCAGCGACTGCAGCGACTACATCACCGGTACGACGATCTACATCGATGGGGGTATGATGCTCTACCCCGGCTTCCGGGAAAACGGCTGACCGGCCAGGAGGAAACTAAGGGTGAATAGAGTTACACCCACCGAGCTTTCCAGGGTGTTCTCCACCAGGCAACTCAGCAGCAGAACAGTGAAGACGGCTAGGTAATGGGGTTGTCGCCACCTCCCCCCGCCCCAACCGAGCAGAACAAAGCAGCCAACCGTCCATACGAGCCCCACTACCCCTCCGGCCACCAGGGCGCTGACGAACTGGTTGTGGGGGCGTAGGCTCGCTACCCCGGGTAAGCGGTCGGCGTAGGCAGTCGCCATCGCCCGGTTGAGGTTGCCGTAGCCCACCCCGAAAAGGGGTTGCTTGCGCCATACGTCTATCCCGATCCGGATACTCGTGAGGCGGCTGGCATCGGAATACTCCAGCATGCTGCGGGGGTCATCCGTATTCCGGAACCGCCATTCGTGGAGGGTATAGTCGATCTTGGTCCGTAGCGTCGGTACGGCCAGATAGGCCACTGCCGGTAGCGTCAGTACCGCCACCCCCACCGCTAAGATTAGCGGGTATTGTTTCCCGCGCAGCGCGACCGTAAGGAGGTAAACGGTCAGCCCCCCGTAGGCGGCCACCAGTCCGGTACGAACGGCTAGCAGGTGTACCCCTACGAAGAGGAAGGCGGCCAGATATCCCTCCGCACGCTTTCCGTAGCGATACCAGCCGTGCAGGCCGGTTACGCTACCCAGTGCCAGGAAAAGGGAAAAGCGCACGTGATTGCCCCGGGGCACGGGAATGGGTTGCCCGAGTTCGAGTGCCTGGTTGTACTCCGCGAAGTGCAGTACATAGTCGGTCAGTACTCCCGCCAACGTAACGGATAGCAGGAGGAGTAGGCACAGCCGTCCGTACCGGCGAATCCGCCCATCCCCTAAGGCCGGTTCGACGCCGATCCAGGCCAGGGGGAGTACGAGCAGGGGAAGTTTGATCCGGAGCCGCTCCACGTAGTACGTCCAATCCTCGGTCTGCCAGAGGGATAGCAATACGATCACGTACAGCGCGATCAGTGCCGCCACGGTCGGGTGGCGCAGGTAGCGCGGCAGGTCCCGCAATCGATAGTTACCGAACAGTAGGGCGGTCGCGATCCCTGCGATTGAGGAAAGGCTCAGTAGTGCGGGCGAGTAAACCAGGCCTACGGCGAGCCCCGACAGGCAGGTCACGAGGGCGGGGAAGAACCAGCCTTGGCGGTCAGTGGCGGGCATCGGCGGTTAAGATACCCTGAGTGCCTATCTTCGCGGCCCAAACGGAGTAAAATGGATGTATTCAGCCGGGTGAAAGAGTTGATCGCGGAGATTGAAGGGGCGGATGCCACCACGACCGATGAGGTAGAAAAGTTCCGCATCCGCTACCTGGGTTCTAAGAATATCCTGAAGCCGCTGATGCGGGAAATGCGGGACATCCCGGCCGAACGGCGCAAGGCTTTCGGCCAGCTCGTGAACCGGGCCAAGCAGACCGCCCGGTCCCGCTTCGAACAACTACAACGGGAGGCAGCGGACGAAGGGGATGAGCAACAGGCCAGCAATCTGGACCTGACCGCCCCGGCCGAACCGCTCCCCCTGGGTAGCCGGCACCCGATCGCCCTGACCATGCGCCGGATCGTAGGCATCTTCGAGCGCATCGGGTTTGCCGTGGCCGAAGGGCCGGAAGTGGAAGACGACTGGCACAACTTCACGGCCATGAATACCCCGGAAGACCACCCCGCCCGGGACATGCAGGACACCTTCTACGTCAACGATGAGTTGCCCCGCGGCGGCCGGGGGGCGGCCATGCTACTGCGTACGCACACCAGCTCGGTCCAGGCCCGCACCATGGAAAGCCAGCAACCGCCCATCCGCATCATCGCTCCCGGGCGAGTGTACCGCAACGAAACCATCAGCGCGCGCAGCCACGCCCAATTTCATCAGGTCGAAGGGCTCTACATCGCCGAGCGAGTGAGCTTTGCCGACATGAAGGCCACCCTGCTGCACTTTGCCCGGGAGATGTACGGCGAACAGACCAAAATCCGCCTGCGCCCGAGTTACTTCCCCTTCACCGAACCGAGCGCGGAGATGGACATCTGGTGGGGACTGGACAGCGAGCACGACCACCGCATCACCAAAGGCACCGGCTGGCTGGAAATTCTGGGGTGCGGAATGGTCGACCCGGCCGTGCTGACGAACTGCGGCATCGACCCGGAACGGTACACCGGCTACGCTTTCGGCATGGGCATCGAGCGCCAGGCGATGCTCCTGTATGGCATCACCGACATTCGGTTGATGTTCGAGAATGACGTGCGATTCCTGCGGCAGTTCGCTAGCGTACTGTAATTGTTTGCACCGGCGCACCGGCGCACTACATTTTTTTACAGATAGATGTCGACGATCGTCAGACTACCGAAAATGAGGCTCGCTACCCCATTGGTGGTAAAGAAGGCCAGGTTGACCCGACTCAAATCACCGGGTCGGACCAGACTGTGCTGGTACACCAGTAGGGAAACAAAGACGATACCGGCCCCGACCGTAAGGAAGCCGAACTGGGGGTAGCGGCCGTACTGCAAACCGAGCGCCCCCACCAGCGTAGCCGCCGACCCCAGGTGAAGCAAGCGTCCCAACCACAGCGCCCGCTGGGTTCCCAACCGGACCGGAATACTGTAGAGTTCCTCCCGCCGGTCAAAATCCTCATCCTGCAGGGCGTAAATGATATCGAAGCCGGATACCCAGAACAGGACGACAATGCCGTACAGGACCGGAAGCAGATCCCACTGCGCCCGAACCGCCAGGTAGGCCCCGACGGGGGCAAGGGCCAGACCGAGGCCGAGCACGAAGTGGCAGAGGTAGGTAAAGCGCTTGGTGTAGCTGTAGCCCAGGATGACGGCGAGGGCCACGGGGGAAAGGAGCAAACAGAGGAAATTGAGCAGGGCGGCCGTAGCCGCGAAGGCCAGCACGTTAGCGCCCACGAACAGCAAAGCCGCGCGGGCGGAGATAGCCCCGGCCGGAATCTCCCGGACGGCCGTACGGGCATTCCGGCGGTCGATATCGCGGTCCAGGTACCGGTTGAACCCCATAGCGGCGGAGCGGGCGAACACCATCGCCGCTACGACCAGTGCGAGGGTATACCAGCTGAGGCGACCCTGGTCGAGGGAAGCCAGAAAGAAGCCCAGCAACGCGAAGGGAAGGGCGAAGATGGTGTGGGAAAACTTGACCAGGGAAAGAAAATCGCTGACCCGGTAGAAGCGCGGCATACGGGCGGGAGGTAGTTCGCAAGGTAAAGCCCGGCCCAAAAGAAAAGTTGCGTGCCCCCACCAACGGCGGCTTTCGCCCCTACGTCTAGTCCGGTAAACGAGCCGTATGAAACCCCTACTCAGCACGCTAGTACTTACCGTCCTGCTCACCGCCTGCCTGGAAGATGACTGTGAGGAGACGATTACCTACATCGGCTTCGAACCGATTGTAGCCGAGGCGGCGGACTGGCGGACTGCTAGCTTCGCCATTTCCGAGCCGGTCGCCGAGGTCTGCGAACCCTCCGGATTCTACGTGTACGGTGACATTCTCTTCGTATTGGACAAGCAGGCGGGGCTACACATCATCGACAATTCGGATAACGCTAATCCGCATCCCCTGGCCTTCATGGGCGTACCGGGGGGGGAGGGCATTGCCGTACGCAACAATATCCTCTATCTCAACCAGTATAGTGACCTGCTTGCCTTCGATATATCCGAGCCGACCGCGCCGGAACTGCTGAGCCGCACCGAAGAAGCCTTCCCCTATTCCCGCTTCAGTGCCGGGGAGCCGGGAGACGTCGTGATCGGATACGCCGAAACGGAGCAGACCGTGGAACTCAGTTGCAGCTCGCCGCGCTACGGACACCGCTGGGTGGAAGACGATGGCATGATTTTCGCGACTATGGCCGACGCGAATCGGATGCAGCCGGGTCAGACCTTCGCGCTGTCCAGTACGGCCGGCGTCCCCCAGCCGGAAATCATCGGCACCGGGGGTAGCCTGGCCCGCTTCACGATCAGCAAGCAAACGCTGTACGTAGTGGACGATCAGGGCCTGCGCACCTTTTCGTTAGCCGATGCGGCCAATCCGGAATTCGTTGGCACCCACCACATCGGCTGGGGCATCGAAACGATCTTTCCGTCCGGAGACAATCTCTATATCGGGGCCCAGAACGGGATGCACATCTTTGGCATTGGCACCGATCCCCACTCGCCCGAATACCTGTCGACCTTCGAGCACGTCCGGAGCTGCGACCCCGTCGTCGTGGATGGCCACCTGGCCTACGTCACCCTGTGGGGGGGCAGCAACTGCGGCGACATCGGCGACCGGCTGATGGTGATTGACGTGAGCGACCCCCGACGGCCCACCCTCGTGCAGGACCTGCGGCAGTCCAATAGCCACGGATTGGGTCTTACCGCCGACCACCTGTACCTGTGTAGCGGACCGGAGGGAACGAAGGTCTTCGATCTGGAGGACGATGGCACCGTCGGCGGTGTCGTACACCTGGCCGGAGACTTCGAAGCAAAAGATATCATCGTCCGGGCCGACCGGGGCGAGGCGATCGTCTTCGGTTGGGAACAGGCCGGTATCCGGCAGTACGACCTGGACGAACAGGGGGGGCTGGTCGAGCAGGGTGATATTGACATCTGCAACTAAGCAAAGCCCAGGCCCTACCTTTCGCCTATGTACCGATTCCTTCTCTCCTTCCTGTTATTCTCCGTGTGCCTGACTGCTCAGCAATCACTGGAATACGTGGACCGGGTGGACGTGCGGGGAGCACCCAATCTGAGCGGTCGGCTAATCGGCTACGCCTACGGGGATTCGGTGACCCTGGTCGACTTTTCGGGGGAGGTGCATACGGTAGGGTGGCCGGACATAAGGCGGGTATACTTCGAGTACGAACGGTGGGTGCAATTGCCCGACGCGAACAGCGAACCGAGTACCCGGGTCCGTATTGACCAACCGGACCGTCCCTGGCGCCACTACCTGACTTTACGGGCGGGTGGGGCGAGCGAACGCTTCGAAGACCCGTTCTTTTTCGGTCGGGTGACCCGTCCCACCTACGGCTTAGGGGTCAGCTATCACTACCTCCGCCGCTGGGGTAAACTGGAGGGCGGCCCCGGTGCGGCCTACGACCTGATGAGCAGCCGACGGAAGGAACAACTGCTGGCCCTGACCGCCCTGGTTCGGTATACCATCGGTCAGTGGCGGGTCCGGCCCGTGGCTTCCCTCGCTCTGGGAGCGACCCTACCGCTGGGCAGCGAATCATTCGGACTGGAGCGTCGCGGTATCGGCCACCTCATTCATCCCGGTTTAGGGGCGGTAGTCACGCCGGGTGAGGGGCAGTGGGGGGAGATCGGCCTACACCTGGGCTACCGGATCAGCGCCGTTGAATTCACCGGGACCAACGCAAACCTGGAGGTCATCGAGCGGGACATCACCTACCGCCGCCTGACGATCTCCGCTACCGTAGGCTTCTGATTGGAAACCGCAAACCAACAAGAGCGGGATTTGGTCGAACGCTGTCTGCGGGGAGAGCGACGGGCGCAGGAGGCCTTCTACCGCCGCTACGCTCCCCCGGCCCTGACGGTATGCCGGAAGTATGCCAGCGGCCGGGAGGAAGCGATGGACTTACTAAATACGGGTATGATGAAAGTATTTGATAAATTAGACCAGTTCCGTTGGGAAGGCAGCCTGGAGGGCTGGATCAAACGCCTCGTCTTTCATTCCGCCATCGATACCTACCGCCGCAACCGGAAGCACCGCCCCACCCTCGAGCTCGCGAACTGGGACCAGGCCACCGACGATACGGTGACCCACCGGCTCTACGCCGACGATCTCTGCCGGATGATCGAGCTGCTGCCCGCAACGAGCAAGGAGGTATTCTGGCTCTTTGCCGTTGAGGGCTACTCCCACGCCGAAATAGCCGGTAAGCTCGACTTCAGTGAGGGCAACAGCCGGTGGCACCTTAGTAAAGCCCGCCAAATGCTACGCGACCGCCTGGACCACCACGCCCACCAATACAATCGCTATGCCGGATAGTACGCCAGGGTGGGAACCGAACGAGACCTTCTGGGACGATGCCTGGCAGGACATGGACCGGCGATTGCGGCGTCGCGACCGGCGGCGCTGGTGGTTGCTCATCCCCCTACTGCTGTTCTCCACCGGTGTCGGAGTGTTCCTGTTCATCGATGGGAACGACGGGGCCGCAGCGGAAGGCAACCCGCCCGAATCCACTACCATCATTAGGGAAACCCCACTGCTTAATGAGTTTCCCCCAGCCCCGACCGGTACTACCGCCGGGGACCAACGCGAGCCTTTCGCTGCCGGGGCTATGGCATTTGTTCCCGCCACGGAGCAAACCGGACCGACGATAGCCAGTGACAGGGGTCCAATCCTTCCCCCCCCGCAAACCCCGCACCCCGCGACCGCGCCCCTGCTGTTGCCTACTCCGGCCGTCAAACAGTTGCCCCTGCTACCCACCCTCGCGTTTTCCGCGGTTCACCCGGCTACGGTGGAGCTATCCCTTCAGCCGAGCGTACCGCCCCCGCCTCGCTTCGACAAACAGACCGGGGCCACGACCGAATGGATTGCGGGGGCCGCTGTACAGGCCTATGCCGGTTACTGGACACCGGGGCCCCTGGTCGAAGCGGGTATACAACTGCGGAATGGGAAATGGCGCCTGCCCGTCCTGCTACGCTACGACTACGGGTATCGCTCCGTGAGTATGCCCCAAACCGACGATGCCGTTTATGCGGAGCGATTGGTACTGGATCAGAGTTTGCTGAGCTTCGGGCAGTCTAATCTGCAGGCCGCCAACACATTCAGCGGGAGTATGCGGGCCCACACCGTGTCGCTGAATATCGGCCTGGGGCGGCGGTTCGGTAAGCGACTGTTGTTCACGGCCGGCACCGGTATGGGGTACCTGATTGGCGGCACGGCCCCCAGCTTACGGTCCGTGCCCCTTGCCGGCACCAATTCCCTGGCGTTCCAGTATGACCCCCGGGGAATGGTATCCGCCGATTTACGCGCGGACGCGAACCCGGAAGCGGGTACCGCCATCAGCCGGTGGGACGCGACCGCCCGGGCCCGAATGGATTACCGATTGGGAAGTCGGTGGAGCTTAGGACTGGAACTAGGCCGGCACCTCCTGCCGCTCTACGAAGGGGACTTACTGCGGGAAGGACGGACGCGCGTCGCGATTGGCGTACGGAAGAGGTGGTAAATTACCTATCTTCGCGGCCCAATTGCGTATGGGCCTATGAAAAAGGACATTTCAATTCCCGTGATGACGGACGTCGGCGTGGCGGTAGTGCCCCGTGAGGAAGCCGGGGAAGAGCTGTGGGACATCTACCTGATCAATTTGCGGCAATCGCCCCTGGAGAATGTACTGATTACCAGCCAGGGCTACGGTACCGTGGATGGGATGGACAAAACCACCACCGTGCTCCGATACTTTCACGCCGAACTGCCCGCGCGGGACTCGGTGAGGGTCGAGCCCATTCAACCCAACCTGTTTGCCATCAATAACGAGTACTGGGTAAGCTTCAACGAAGCGGGGCAGACCTACGACAAGCGGTTTCGCTTTCCCGCCGGCAGCATCAGGCGGGAGGCCCTGGAAACGCTACCCGTCCTCGACCGTCCCGGAATCATGATGACGTGAGCCGCCCCGCCGCCAAACGGGTCGCCGAGAGCTTCACGACCATGTCGGAGCTCGTCATGCCCAACGATACCAACCCCCAGGATAACCTGATGGGGGGTAACATGCTGCGGTGGATGGACATCTGCTGCGCCATCTGTGCCGGCAAGCACTGCGCCCGTCCGGTCGTCACCGCCAGCGTGGACAACGTGGCCTTCCGCAGCGCGATCAGGAACGGCGAGGTCATCACCCTGGAAGCCAGCGTGACCCGGGCCTTCAATACCAGCATTGAGGTGTACGTAGAGGTCTTTGCCGCCACCATGCAGGGCACCCACCCCCGGCGGACGCACCACGCCTACTTCACCTTCGTGGCACTGGACAAGGATAACGGGTCGCCGGTGCGGGTACCCGAACTGCTTCCCCTCACCGAAATCGAACAGCAACGCTACGATGCCGCCCTGCGACGGCGGGAACTGCGCCTGGTACTGGCCGGCCGGCTGGACCCGAGCGAGGCCAGCGACCTGCGCGAACTGTTCGGAAAATAAGCCCGGATGCGAATCGTAACCTATAACGTGAACGGCATTCGCGCCGCCCTGCGTAAGGGTCTGGCGGAATGGGCCGCCGCTACCGATATCGACGTACTCTGCGTACAGGAGACCAAGGCTACGGAGAATCAGGTCGATCTTAGTGAGTTGGCAGCCGCTGGTTTCGGTCACGCCGCCTGGCACAGCGCCACCAGTAAAAAAGGCTACAGCGGGGTGCTGACGCTGAGCAAGTCCGAGCCGGACCTGGTGGCCGCCGGCTGCCAAATGGAAGAGTACGACTGCGAGGGCCGCGTCATCCGCACCGATTTCGGCGAGTTGACGATCCTGAACTGCTACTTCCCCAACGGCGGGCAGGGGGATCACCGCCAGGAGTACAAGTACCGCTTCCTGGATGATTTTCTGACTTTCGTGCAGGAGCTTCGGAATGATCGGCCCAACCTCCTGGTGGTCGGCGACTACAATATCGCGCACACCGCCATCGATCTGCACGCCCCGAAGCGGAATGAGAAGACCACCGGCTTCCTGCCCGGGGAGCGGGAGTGGATGACGAAGTGGTTCGCCGAGTCCGGTACCGTGGATACCTTCCGCTACCTCTACCCCGACCGGGAAAATACCTACAGCTGGTGGAGCTACCGCGCCAACGCCCGCAACAACAATAAGGGATGGCGCATTGACTACCAGAGCCTGAGCGACCACCTGAGCGACCGTATTCGCGGGGTGGAGCACCTGACCGAGGCGCGGCATTCCGATCACTGCCCGATTTTACTCGACCTGGCGACATCGGATGTCTAAAACATCCATTGTTAGCACCAAGCATCCTCCCCACTTGACCCGCATATTTCTCGACAACGCCGCCACCACCCCCCTGGACCCTGACGTACTGGCGACCATGACGGAAGTAATGGCCTCCACCTTCGGCAATCCCAGTAGCATCCACGCCGAGGGACGTAAAGCCCGCAGCCTGATCGAGGAGGCACGCAAGACTGTAGCCAACGCCCTGAACTGTAGTATCGGAGAAATATTCTTCACCTCCGGTGGTACCGAGGCGAATAATATGGTGCTCAAAAATGCGGTACGCGACCTTGGCATCCAGCGTATCGTCTCCTCCCCCCTGGAGCACCACTGCGTGCTCCACAGCCTGGACAGCATCCGGGCCGGAGGGCAAGCCGACGTCGAGATGGTCCGCATCGACCGGCGGGGTCACGTGGATATAGATGATCTGCAGCGTCTACTGGAAGATGATTCCCCCACCCTGGTCAGTTTGATGCACGCTAACAACGAAATCGGTAACCTCCTGGACGTGGAGCGGGTGGCGCGGATTTGCGCGGACGCAGGTGCGATGTTTCACTGCGATACCGTGCAGACCATGGGATACTATCCGTACGATTTATCCACTACGTGGGTCAGCTTTCTATCGGGATCGGCGCACAAGTTTTACGGCCCCAAGGGAGTGGGCTTCGTGTACGTCAACAACGACAACATCATCAAACCCTACCTGGACGGCGGGGCGCAGGAGCGGAACATGCGGGGGGGGACCGAGAACCTGTACGGCATCGTCGGGCTGGCTCGCGCCCTGGAGAAGGCCGTCACGGAACGGGCCGCGCGGATGGCAAAACTACACGACCTAAAGCAGTACTTCGTGGATCTGCTGCGGCAGGCCATTCCCGGTGTGACCTTCAACGGGGACCTGGAGCGTAGCCATCCCAAAGTGCTATCGGTCAGCTTCCCCCCCTCCGAGCGGGGCGACCTGCTGCTCATGAACCTAGACCTGCACGGCATCGCGGCGAGTGGAGGTTCGGCCTGTTCGAGCGGCATCGATGTGGGCAGCCACGTGGTCGGCCACCTGCACCCGGATTCGCCGCGGCATACCATCCGCTTCAGTTTTAGTCACCACAATACGCGGGAGGAGATCGGGCGAGTGGTGAAGACGTTGGGGGAGGTGGTGTGACTTAGCCGTGCGACCTCGGATGTCTAAGACATCCGATGTTGGTAGGCTTGCCGTAGCTTGCCCACCACCATGTCCTACGAAGTCACCATCGGCCTGGAAGCCCACGTTCAGCTCAGCACCCGTAGCAAAGCCTTTTGCGGAGACCGCAACGCCTTCGGTGCCGAGCCCAACCACCACGTAAGCCCGCTCAGTCTGGGTTACCCCGGGACGCTACCGTGGCTGAACGAGGAGCAGGTAAGGGCCGCCGTTCGCCTCGGACTGGCGCTGGACTGCCGCATTAACCGCCGCAGCACCTTCGACCGGAAGAACTACTGCTACGCCGACCTGCCGAAAGGCTACCAGATCACCCAGGACGAACGACCGATTTGCAGCGGGGGCCGCCTCCCGATCCGGACGCGGCAGGGCCAGCGCGACGTCAGGATTCACCACATTCACATGGAGGAGGACGCCGGCAAGTCCATCCACCAGGAGGGACAGTCCTCTAGCCTGGTCGACCTCAACCGGGCGGGTACGCCCCTGCTGGAAATCGTCACCGAGCCCGACCTTCACAGCGGCCCGGAGGTGGATGCATTTATGTCCGAATTGCGCCGGCTGGTCCGCTACCTCGGTATCAGTGACGGCAACATGGAGGAAGGCAGTCTGCGGTGCGACGTCAACATCAGTGTCCGACCCGAGGGGCAAACCGACCTAGGCACCCGCTGCGAGATCAAAAATATGAACTCCATGCGCTTCGCCCGCCGGGCCATCGACTACGAGGTACGGCGGCAAATCGCGGTGCTCGAAGGCGGGGGGCGCGTGGTTCAGCAAACCCGGCAGTACGATCCCGTCACCGACCGGACGACCGCCCTCAGGGAGAAAGAGGATGCCCACGACTACCGCTACTTCCCCGATCCGGATCTGCCGCCGGTGGTGCTGGCGGACGCATTCATCGACGACGAACGGTCCGCACTCGGCAGGCTGCCCTGGGAAGCCTTCGGGGAGTTGACGGCGGGAGGGGTAGATACCAAGGATGCCGCCCTACTTACGGAAGATCCCGCCCACTATGCACGCTACCGGACTTACGTCAGCGCCACCTCCCACACCGGGCTGCTCACTAAACTCTGGATCAACCGTATCCTTCCCTTCCTCACCGACATTGCACCTGCGCGCCGGCGCCCCGACGGCATTGCGGGCTTCCCACCCGAGCGAATGCACGCACTGCTGCAATTGATCGCCGACGGCACGGTAGCCCCCGCCCAGGCCGCTTCCCGCCTCCTGCCCGATTTGTTAGCACGCCCCGGAGACCCCCGGGAGCGCGCCGAACAGTTAGGCCTCATCCAGAACCGCGATACCGATTACCTTAAATCGCTGGCGAAGGAGGTCATCGCGACCTACCCCCAAAAGGTACGGGCGTACCGCAGGGGTAAAAAAGGATTGCTCGGCTTTTTCATGGGGGAGGTGATGCGTCGCAGCAACGGTAGCGCCGCCCCCCGGGAAACCCAAACTCTGCTGCGGGAGTTACTGGATTAAATTTCGCTCCCGCTGACCTACGACCAATACCGCGACCGCTGGCAACACTACGGCTACCCCGCCCTGGATGATTATGCGTCCGGCCGCAGCTCCTACGTGGTCGACCTCGCCCCGCAGCGGGCACTGGAACTCCCGGGGATGGAAGTGATGCGACTACTCTACCGACGGTTGGGTCAGGAGGCGTTCAACCGAGCCCTCGACCCGGAGCAACGTACGGAAAGCCCGGTGCGCCACCATTCCAGCGGAGGATGGTTGAAACGATGCAATACGGTGGGAATCAACGTGCGCACCATCGGTAGCTTCTGGAACATCGTAAAGTACGCCATCACGCTGCCCGGCCATATTCGGGGAATACACCTGCTCCCGATCTGGGAACCTGGAGTGGTAGGCAGCCTGTACGGAATGGCCAGTTGGGAGCTCAATCCGGAATTTCTGGACCGGGAGGCCGTGTGGATGTTCCCCCAGCTCCGTGGCCTGGACGCCCAACTGCGGGTGGTCGTCAACCTGCTTCATGCGCTGGGGAAAACGGTCGGCATGGATGTCATACCCCACACCGATCGCTACAGCCAGATGGTGCTGGCGAACCCCGCCCACTTCGAATGGCTACGGCGGGACGAGCTGCGCATCATCGATCACCGGGCCCACCTGCACCAAGCGGCGGAGGCAGCAATCGTCGACTGGTTGAACGCCCCTTCCCCCTCCCGACGACATACCGTCAACGAAATCTTTCGGGAAATGGGGGAAGCGGAACGACTTCGGTTGCTCTTCGGCGATCCGACCGACTACGACGGCAGGCGCGAACGCCGGGTATCCCTGGTCGACTGGCTCTACCACCGGGGGCTCGAACCCGTACCGGCTACGATGGCGCCACCCTACCGCGGGCTGGAGGTAGACCCCGATCCCGACGCCCTTACCGTTGACCGGGCCGGCCGCAGGTGGCGGGACTACCGCATCACCCGGCCCACGGCGATGAGTCGGGTGTTCGGACCCCTGACCCGCTTTAAGTTTTACGAACGCCGGGACGATAACCGGGACTGGGCCATCGATTTCGACCGCCCACGGGTAAAGGTTTGGGATTACTTTACCCGCCACTACTCGGACATTCAGCGGCGCTACGGTTTCGATTTTATGCGGGGGGACATGTCGCACGTGCAGATGCGCCCGGAGGGGGTACCCGGGGTAATCGATGATTACTACGATCCCCTGCGCGCGGTAAAACGCAAGATCGGGCAACGGGAACCCTCTTTCGCCTACTTTGCCGAGAGCTTCCTGGCCGAACCGGGCCACATGGCCTATGGCGATGAGATTGAACACCTTACGGCGAGCGAGGCGGAAGTTACTCTGGGCAACCTTCAGTCCCTGTCGACGGACGAACCCACCTTCGGCAAAGAGCTGACCCGGTATTTGGAAATCGAGCGTACGAGTGATGTCACCCCCGCCTTCACCGCCATCACGGGCGATAAGGACGACCCCCGCTTCGATCGCTTTCACCACCACGGGGAGGTGGCCCGACTGTTTACGGGCTTATTTCTGCCGCAGCTACCGCTGTACTACAGCCTCGGGTGGGAGCAGCGCGACCGGCACTACGACGCGGCACCCAATGAGTACTACACGAAGCTCTACGTATTCCGGGAGGAGGACGGGCCGAAGTCGGTCAGTGGCCCCTGGCGCTGGGGCGGCAACCTGGATCTTTTCGCCGCCTTTCAGTGGGTGCACCGTTTTGCGGATGGCTCCCTTTCGCATATGGGCGAGGACGCAGGTGCGGTGCAACTTCTGGAAAACGGCCTTGCCGCATGGTGCCGGGTGGATACCTACGGCGACGGAATCTTCCTGTTTCTCGTTAATTTTTCCCGCGGGACGCTGGTCGGAAGGCTGGTACTCAGCGTGCCGGATGGTGGGGCGGACCTCCTTTTTTCCTGGCCGGAAGCCAGATACCACCAGCTTACGGTACGGGGTGGGCTGCTGGACGCCGGGGAACTAAGCGGCGGTACCGTCCGCTGCTACCGGCTTCGCTAGGGCTTACTCTTCCTCCAGCTTCTCTTCCAGTACGATCAGCGCCGGGGCCGCGATGTCGTCGCGGAGGTGGTCGAGCAGATCGTAGCGGTCGGTTTCTTCCCGTTCCCGTAGGATGATCAGGTCGTTCTCCTTCATTTCGTGGTGTAGGGAATCGATGAGATTACCCGTACCGGCGTGGCGAACGGTAAGCTCCAGGCGGCTGATTCCGGCACGGGCGACGAGGGCCCGGGCCTTGCTCTCGAAGCCATCGTCCCAGTGGGATTCTTCCTCGGTTTCCAGCAGGAGGAGTAGGAGGGGGCGCTGGCGGGTTTCGGCTAATTCACGCAGCACGGTAACCAGCCGGAGACCGAACTGGGCGGGGCGCGACAGCGGCAGTACCAGTCGTTCCACCCGCTCGATTCCGGCGGGAAGCAGGATGGCCTGACAGTGGTGTTCCCGGGCGTAGCGTTCGAGGAGGTCGACCGGGTCGGAGGTATAGGCCAGATCGCTTTCGATATCCGCTTCCGCTACGGGAATGACGTCGAGCGCCCGGGCCAACTGCTGTTTTGGAGCCTCGCCGGCCCGTTCGCGGGCCTGCTGCGGGCTGGTTTGCTCGGGGATGACCCGGTAGCCGAGCACGAATACGTCCAGGCGGGAAAAATTATTCAACAAATCGAAGGAGGGCAACTCGCCCTCCCCTTTTTCATTTACTTCCACGGGGAGCAAAATGTGGGGCCGGCGAATGTCGGGGGCAATGTGGGTGGGCCGGGGCGCGGGCACCGACTTACCACGGTCGTAGTACCAGTACCAGCCGAAGGAAAGCGCCACCGCCCCGGCCCCGATGCCGATGGACAGCGGTTCCATCAGCGCGATCAGCCCGAAGCAGGTTACGGCACCCAATCCGGGCACTACCGGGTAGAGGGGAATGCGAAAGGTCGGCGCGTACCACAGCTTACGTTGCCGGCGACATAGGATGAGCGTCACGCAGATCAGGCCGTACAGGATCAGGTGCAACAGCGAGGCGACTTCGGCCAACACTTCGATCCGCCCGATGAACAGACAGGCCACGGTGGGGATACCGATGATCAACAGGGCCACGTGGGGAGTGTTGAACTTAGGGTGCAATACGCCGGTCCGCTCGGGTAAAATTGCATCCCGACCCAGGGCGTAGACCGTCCGTGACGCACTCAGAATGGAAGCATTCGCGCTCGATAGGGTCGCCAGCAGGCCGGCGATCAGGATGGCCAGGGCTCCGGTCGTGCCCACCAATTGCCTGCCGACCTCCACGGTAGCCGTTTCCCCCATGTCGGACAATTCTTCCGCCGGAAAGAGAGAGGTGGTCACGAAAACCACCAGTACGTAGATCGCCGTAGCCACCGCCACGCTGCCGACCAGGGACCGGGGAAGGGTCTTATGCGGAGCCTTAATCTCGCCCGCCACCGTGGCAATCTGTACGAAACCGAGAAAGGAGGTGAACACCAGGGCCGTAGTGGTAAAAATGGCCCCTACCCCGTTCGGAGCAAAGGAGTCGGGCAACTGCGATTCACCGCTCACCCCGAACACGTCTAGCAGCCCGTACCCGAAGAGGGTGAGCAGGATAATGAGCAGCCCGGCGACCACGTAGTTTTGGGCCTGCCCGACTTTCTCCGTGCCCAGAAAATTGAGGAGTAAGAGCAGGATGGCCATCACCCCCCCGACCAGGTAGACCGGGGCCGACAGCTCGATCGAGAACTCGGCCAGGAGTTTGAGTACGTATTCCGCGAACCCGGCCAGGTAAAATGCCGTGGCGAAGATCAGGCCGATGGTCTGCCCCAGCCCGACAAGCGTACCGAGCCGCACCCCCATGACCCGGCTGATGAAAAAGTAGCCGCCCCCGCTCTGGGGCATTGCCGTGGCGAGCTCCGCCGTGCATAGGGCAACCAGTGCGGCGATACATCCGGCGAGCACGAAACTCAGGGAAGCCCCGGCCCCCGCCTCACCACCCGCCAAACCGGGAAAGACGAACACCCCGGCCCCGACCATAGTGCCAACGCCGATGGCCAGGGCGGGCAGTAGGCCCAGGTTGCGTTCCAGCGATGTGTGTTGCTCGGCCATGCCTTCGGACGTAGGTACCGCTGCCGCTGCCCAATGTTCGGCAAACCATTCCCGAACCCTTCCGTTTGGTGGCAAAAATTACGCTCCCCTTGCCCTACGCCCGCCTGCGTCTGATCCTCGGCGATCAACTCAACGAACAGCACTCCTGGTTTTCCGCAGTCGACCCCGATACGGTGTACGGGATGTTCGAGACCCATTCCGAAGCCACCTACTGCCGCCACCACATCCAGAAAATTACCGGCTTTTTCCTGGCCATGCGGGCCTTCGCGGATCGGCTGCGCGACCTGGGGCACCGGGTCCACTACCGCACCCTCGACGAAACGAAGGCGGACGGGACGACTACCATCACCGCAGCGGTGAGCCATGCGATGGAACACCATGGAGCCCACCAGTTCGAATACCAACTCCCGGATGAATACCGACTCGATCAGGAATTAAAAATATTTTCAGAAAAAGTTGGAGGAGTAGTTTACGATACGGAACACTTTATGTCGGGTCGCGACGATCTGGCCGGGCTCTTCGCCGGTAAGAAAACCTACCTGATGGAAACCTTTTACCGCGACATGCGCCGCCGCCACGACGTGCTCATGGACCCGAGTGGGGAGCCGACGACCGGTCAGTGGAACTACGACCAGGAAAACCGGGGGGCCCTGCCGGACGACATTAGCTTTCCGGAGGCCAGCGTGTACCGACGGGACGCGAGCCAAATCGCCGACCTCATCGGGCGCCACGAAATCGCCACCATGGGGCGAATGCAGGACAGTGTATTCACCTACCCCGTAACCCGGGAAGAATGCCTCCACGCCCTGGACGACTTTTGCCGCAACCGCTTGCCCTTCTTCGGCACCTACCAGGACGCGATGACGGTCAGCCATCCCCTGCTGTACCACGCCAACCTGAGCTTTGCCATGAATACGAAGCTCATCTCCCCCCGGGAAGTGATCGACGCGGCCATCGCGGCGTGGCGGGAAAACCAGGATACAATCAGCTTTAACCAACTGGAAGGTTTCGTGCGCCAGATCATCGGCTGGCGGGAATACATGCGCGGCGTGTACTGGGCGCGGATGCCCGAATTCGCCGAAACCAATTCCCTCAACCACCAGTCCGATCTACCCGGCTGGTACTGGACGGGCGACACGAAGATGAACTGCCTGGCCCACGCCGTCAACCAGAGCCTGGACCTGGCCTACGCCCACCACATTCAGCGACTGATGGTCACGGGTAACTTCGCGCTCATCCTCGGTGCCCACCCGGACGCCGTCGACGCCTGGTACCTGGGGGTGTACATCGACGCGATCGAGTGGGTAGAGATCACCAACACCCGGGGCATGAGCCAGCGGGCCGACGGCGGACTGGTCGCCACCAAACCCTATTGCAGCAGCGCTAACTACATCAACAAGATGAGCGATTACTGCAAGTCGTGCCACTACAACCACAAAAAACGAGTCGGCGAAACGGCCTGCCCCTTCAACAGCCTCTACTGGGACTTCCTGGACCGCCACCGCGAAACCTTCACCAGTAACTTCCGCATGAAGTTCATGTACCGGACCTGGGACAAGAAAAGCGGGGAAGAAAAAGCCGCCATCCTGGAGCGGGCCGCCTGGGTGAAAGAGCATGCGGAGGAGCTTTAATTCCCAACTTACACCGCACCGGCGCTCCGCCGCACAAAATTCATACCTTACCCCCAAGCAAAATTACCCCCCATGAACCTCCACGAATACCAGGGCAAAAGCATCCTCGAATCCTTCGACGTTCCCATTCAGCAGGGCTACGCGGCCGATACGGTCGAAGAAGCCATGCGGGCCTACGACCGGCTGGCCAAGGAAAAAGATAGCTCCTTTGCCGTCATCAAAGCCCAGATTCACGCCGGCGGACGCGGTAAGGGCGGTGGAGTCAAATTAGCGAAGAACCGGCAGGAAGCCGAGGAGCACATCCGCAATATACTGGGTATGCAGTTGCGGACGCCCCAGACCCCCGGGGGGATGGAAGGCCCCGGCAAAAAAGTCAATAAAATTCTGGTCGCCGAAGATGCCTATGCCCCCGACTTCGACGCGAATAAGGAATACTACGTTTCCATCCTAATGGACCGCGAACGCAAGCAGAACGTCATCATCCACTCGGTAAAGGGGGGTATGGACATCGAGGCCGTCGCCGAAGAAACGCCCGAGCTGGTCCACAAAACCTACATCGACCCCGAAGCCGGTATGCAGGCCTTTAACGCCCGGGAAGTGGCCTTCAACCTGGGGCTCAGCGGCAAGGCCTTCAAGAATATGGTCCACTTCATCGGCAAGCTATACCGCGCCTTCGTGGCGAGTGACGCCAGTCTGATCGAAATCAACCCCTGCCTGCACACCGGCGACGACCGGATCGTGGCCGTAGACTGTAAGTTCAGCGTCGACGATAACGCGCTCTACCGCCACAAGGACATCGCCGAAATGCGCGACGAAACCGAGGAAGACCCCACCGAGGTCGAAGCCAAAAGCTACGGACTGAACTTCGTGAACCTGGACGGAAACGTCGGCTGCATGGTAAACGGCGCCGGACTGGCCATGGCGACCATGGACATCATCAAACTCAGCGGCGGCGACCCGGCCAACTTCCTCGACGTAGGCGGAACGGCCGATGCCGCCCGGGTGGAGCAGGCCTTCCGCATCATCCTGCGCGACGAAAAGGTGGAGGCTATTCTGATTAACATCTTTGGCGGGATCGTACGCTGTGACCGCGTGGCCCAGGGCGTGGTCGACGCCTACCAGAACATCGGCGACATCAAGGTGCCCATCATCGTACGTCTGCAGGGTACCAACGCCGACATCGCCAAGGAACTGATCGACAACTCCGGGCTGAACGTCCGCTCGGCCGTAGCCCTACAGGACGCGGCCGATGAGGTGAAGGCGGTACTGAACTGATTACCGACTCTGCGGTCGTTCCAGGGAAAAGGAGATTTCCCGTACCTCGATACCCAGGTTACCCAGGGCTTCTTCGTCGCTCTGTAGCGTGCGGTTTCCGAGCAGGCTGTCCCGCGGGAAATCCCTACCGACCCGTTCGGCGGCGTACAAAAGTCGTACATCCAGTCCTTCCAGTCGGCCGCCTAACCAGTCCGTAACGATACCTCCGTAATCCCAGCCGAAGCCGGCAAATTCGAAGGGGCCATCGTTCATCGTTTGTAAATCACGAAGGGACGTGCCGATAGTGAGTCCGTATTCAGTGTCTCGCCACCTACTACGTGCTTCCACGATGCGTACGCGGGCGGGTTGGTGATCCGGGCCTAGTTCGACGAAAAATTCATCGCGGGTGCCGGGGAACATCACGTAGCCCGGTACCATGGTTCCCTCCCCGGCGGGCAGTTCACTTTCTTCGATTTCGGTGCTGCCGTAGAGATTTTCTACCGCGGCCATGGGCATGCCGGCCTCCAGCAGTCCGATACGGCGACCCGGGACGAAGGTGCGGTCCATCAATCGGGCCAGGGCGTCAGTGGGCGGGGACGCAGGTGCAAAGTATTCAGTGGATTCAGTGCCGGCGGCGTCCTCACTCTGCATACAAGTGGTGAGCGAGAGGCCAACCACCGCTACCCATATTCGGGGGATCCATCCGCCGCCGATCATAGCGCTCCTTTTCGGAGTAGACGATTACGGCGGCGGATGGTTCACCCCTTCGGTCAGCGGTTCAGCACCACTTTGCGGGTACCGTGAAGCTTTCCCTGGCGGACGTGCAAGAGGTAAACGCCATTCGATAATCCAGCGGTAGCCGCCGGGGGAAATTTCAGTTGCTGGGGCCCGGCAAACAGATCGTTCATTTGTCGCCGTAGCACGACCTGCCCGCTCAGGTTAATCAGGTCCACCGTTACCGGTCCGTTGTCCCGTAAGTGGTAGGTTACGGTTAAGTCACGGGTGAACGGGTTAGGGAACGCGCCGATGGCGAAGGGATCGGCCGTCGGGTTGCGTACACTATTGGTAAGATCGACGATACTCGACCAGGAAGTAGCGATGGCGATCTCGTCAAACTCGGTGATGTAGGGCGTTTGTCCGCCCTGGGCACCTTCCACCCGCATCCGTACTACATCTATGCCGTCCTGGAAAGCGGGTGAAGCGAAATACTGGTAGAAGCCGGCGCTGGTGGTATCGGGGGCGGTGGCCGTAGCCGGGGGGTCGATCCAGAACGTGACCGTGTCGACCTCCTCCACCGTATTGGTTTGGACGCGGACGACCAGCCAGTGTTGCCCCTCATCGACTACGTCAGTCTTCCGGGTAGCCCCCCCCGGAATGGCCGTCCCCAGCGTACGATCCCCAAACAATCGCCCGACCACGATACGCTGACCGTCAGAGCCTGAAATAGCAGAATTACGGAGTACCACGTTACCGACGTTGTTTCCCGCTTCTCCCTCCGTCGTATTCATCAGGAAGGAAAGCCAGTAGGTTTCCCCCTCGCTTTCAAGCGGGAAGGCCAACTTCCGGTCGATACGCAACTGCTCCCCCTCGGCGAGCAAGGACAACTGCACCCGATTGGCTTCCACATCCAGGGCGGGGTTATCCAGGCTACCGTCCAGGACGATGGCGGTATTCTGATCGTTATCCGCTCCGAGTACCCAGGGGCCATCCCAGAAGGCATTTATCCCCCCCGCTCCGACCAGGGAGCCGTTGGGATCGTAGTTGAAGGGCTCGTAAGCCAGCAGATCGGGATCATCGGAACCGAACTGACAGGATATTTGCCGGTAGGACGTACCGGCCCGGATGTCGTCGAGGGCCAGACTGACGGTCTGCTGCCCCTCGCCGGAAACTTCGATCCCGGTGATCCCGTCCACGATACTCACGTTTTCGATCACGAAGAGCGCCGTTTCGTCAATCGGGATGGCATCCGCGGTAGGATCGAGGAATACGTAGGCCGTGGCGATACCGGTCAGGCTGTTAATGTCCATTCTCACCACGAACCACTTGGTCCCGCCGATATTGAACAGGTTGGTGGTTTCCGGGGTGGCGCTTTCGTCATTCCGGATGACGGCCAGGGAACTCAGTCCCGGCACCCCACCGATGCTCAGGATGTTGTTTTCGCCGCTGACCAGACTGACCAGGGCGCTGTTCCCGACGTCCTTGGCGATTCCATCCAGCACGAAGCTGAAGTAAAAGGTCTCGCTGTCCTCATCCGTCCCGAAGGGATTGAAGAAGTCGCGGCGGTAGCGGGCCGGGGTATCGGTACCCGACTGGCTCAGCAGAGCGGAGTTTCCTTCGGGGCACGTCCGGGGACTATCGACGTTTCCGTCCCGGATCGTAGCCGACCCCGCGATGGCCATCCAGGGGCCGGACCATCCCTCTCCCCCATCGGCCCCGTTCAGGTCCTGCCCGGCTTCGTAATCGAAAACCTCGACGGCGGCGCGAACCGTATTGGGCGGATCGACATCGTCGAGATTGCCCGGAATGACATCCTGAAAACTGAAGCCGACGAGTACGTCATCGAACCGGGCTTCGGTCGTACTTTCCTCCCCCTCGAATTTGAACCCGATCCCGTTCCAGTTCGTCAGATTCGCTCCGGCAACTACGTCGGCCGTATCGACGGAGGGGGCTCCGTCGAGATCGGGATCGATCCAGAGGGCAATCTCGTCGTTTGCCGGCGTCCCGTCGGTGGTGATCCGCACGACCATAAAGTGGCCCTGTTCGGAATCGCTTCCGGTGGCATTCCCCCCCTGAGCCGCTACGACTCCAATGGTCGGCTGGCCGAAAATTTTACCGATTTGGGCGAGTTGGCCCTCCGGTCCGCTGGCCGCGTAGGTCGCCGTGTCCGCCAGCACGAGGTGGGCCACGTTGGGGCCACCGTCATCCACGTCGAACCACCAGCCGACCCAGAAGGTCCGGCCCAGATCGCCGTAGGTGCCCTCCAGACCGCGCACGGCCCGCAGGTAGCTGTTCAGGCGTACGCTGGGCCCGGGGGTGGCCCGCAGCAGGGGCAGAGCGGTGATCCCCTCCGACTGAATTTCGGTTTCACCTTCCGCGCTAAGCGACTGCCAGGGTCCGGTCCAGCCGCTCCCCCCGTTCTGGCCGATCAGGTCGCTTCCCGCATCGTAATCGAATAACTCGGTGGCCCCGGGGGGCAGGGGGGTTGTGTTGGTCAGATCGGCGGGTACCACCTCACCGTAATTCGCTCCGAAGTACAAATCGTCGAGGTCGAAGGTCAGTTCCGTACCCCCGCCATCGATGCGTACGGCGATCCCCTGGAAGTTCCCGGCATCGTAGCGCTTTCCGACGATCTGCGCGGAGTCCCGGGCCGGGGTGTCGGCCGCGGGGTCGGGATTTACGTAGAGGTCTAATTCCCAGAACCCGTCCACCCGGCTCATTCGGCCGACGACGAAGCTGGCCCCGATGCCATCGAATTGCCGGCCGGACCCCTGGTTGCCCGTCACCGCGCCGTTGCCCCCGGCGAAGATGTTCGTATTCGGGAAGGGCTTACCCACGATAACCCGTTGGTCCGCTTCGTAGGTCGTATCCAGTAGGATCAGGTTAGCCACGGCACCTGCGTCCGCGCCCGCGATTCCCAGGTGGGCCGAAAACCAGAATTCGGGATTGCCCGCCGTATCGATCGGATGTTCAAAGTAGCGCACGCTCCGTTCCAGCGTCCCGTCGGCCGTGATGCGCAGGCTGTTTCCGGAGGTACCGGCCTGAAGGGCATCGTTCACCAGCCCGGTCCCTTCCACGGTCGTCATATCGCTACTCGGCGCGGCTTGCCAGGGCCCCGACCATCCGCTTCCACCGGCGAGTCCGCCCAGGGTGTCCCCGTTGGTGTAGGTGTTGAAGGTTTCGATGGCGAATGCGCCGGTTGGGGGGGTTACGTCGGTGAAGTCCTGGGGTAGTACGCTTCGGTAGGTGAGTCCGGCGCGGACATCGTCCCAGTCCAGGATATTGCCCGGTTCCAGGCCGGTGACCTTGAATCCGATGGCGTCGAAGCCGTTATTGAGCCGGTCGGTTATCTTAATGGCATCGGCCGAGGCCGGCTCCACCCCTTCCACGTCCGGGTTGAGGAACAGGCTGACCGTATCCGGTTCCTCATTGCCGGTGGTGACCAGTTTGATGACTATCAGGTTTGCTTCGGTGGCCAGCGCCTCCGTGAGTGCGAAGTTTCCCGTGCCCCCGAAACCCGCCCCGATAAAGGGGGTATCGAGGGGTTTGCCGATTTGCAGAAGCTGCCCCCCGGGCCCGCCCGGTCCGTAGTTTTCGGAATCAATGAACATAAAAAAGTCGGCTTGCCGGTTCACGTCGGTGTAGGTACTCTGAGCGCTGTAGCTGAAGTAGTACGTCCCACCGTCATCCGGGAAGGGGGCGTTTAGCCGGCGGTAGTACCGGCTGTCTCCCTGGGTATTGGTGTATTCGGCGGCCACCCGGTTCCCGCTCGTTGATTTAAGCAAAGTGAAATTCTCCAGTCCGCCTTCGGTGATTACCGGATCGTCTCCGCTGACGGTGACCCAACTCGTATCCCAGCCGATCCCCCCATCCAGCCCGTTGAGGGTACTGCCCGCCGCGTAGCCGTTGAAGTCGTCGGTGTTCAGTCCGGGTAACTGGAGTATTTCGCCGCCCAGGGCCTCACTGACCGTGCGCCCGAACCGCAACTCATCGATCATCGAGTTTAGGCCGGCCCCACCCTCGACTTTGAAACCCAGGGCGTCGAAACCGTCATTCAGCTGGGCACCCAGCGTCAGGTCGGGCGAGGATTCGTCAATACTCAGCTCGGTGACGGAAGGATTAATGTAGAAGGCGAGGGAATCGGCCGCCTCGTCCCCCGAAAAGCGGATTGCCACGACCACTAGCATGGGTTCGCGGGTGTCGGTGCCGGGGATGGTACCACTAGCTCCCCGCACCCCATCGATCCCGAAGTTTTCGGTACCGAATAGCTTGCCCATCCGAACGAGTTGACCGCCCGGACCGGTAGCTGCGTAGGCTAGGTCGTTGACCAGAATGACCTGGGCGACCGATCCGTTGTTGGCCGGGTCGTCGTAGTCGGAATCCTGAAACCACGACAAATAATAGGTCTGCCCGTCGTCCGTCAACGGGGTTTCGAGGAGGCGCGCCGCCCGGATGCCCCCGTCCCCCGCATTGTGCACAACCGACAGGTGGGGAGCGGAGGAGGCCTGGCCGACGCCCACTGGGGCAAGGTTCCCTTCCGCGATACTTGCCTGGTCGTTGCCCTTGCGGACGGCCCAGGGCGCGGACCAGCCGATCCCGGCATCCAGGCCCTCCAGCGTAGCGTCAGCGGCGTAGTCGAATGTTTCCCGTGCCTGCGACCGGGCGGTGGCACTGCCTAATACGAGAGCAGCAATAGACAGTATGGTTCTCAGTAGCATGATGTTGACCTTATACAAGTGAGTGGCTTACTCCCAGCCGGGATTCTGTTCGTACCCGTACAGCAGCACCTCCTGGGGCGGGATGGCGAGCAGTTGCCGGATATTGGTGTAGGCTTCCGGTAGCTCGTCCAGGAATTCGGACTGCTTTTCCTTTTGCACTTCGCCGTGGGCGAGCATAGTTTCCACGAAGGTGCCGTACCGCCGCAGATCGTAGGTGCGGGAGGCTTCGTAGGCGAGTTCCACCCGTCGTTCCTGTTTCACCGCCGCCCGCAGGTCCTCGGTCGTCTGGATGTCAAGGGCGGGGTCCGGGTTGCCGGGGAAGAAGAAGGGCAGTCCCGCACGGGCCCGCAGGCGGTTGATATTTTCGAACGCTTGGTTGGGCAGCCCCCCTTCCACCTCGATGAGCGCTTCGGCCTGCATCAGAAGCGCATCCGCGTAGCGGAAAATGGGAAAGTCCACGTCCACCCCGCCCGCCTGGGGGAAGGGGATGGGGAGGAACTTCCGGCTGTAGGGTATGATTTCATTGGTGGCGTCCGCCGGGTCGCTATCGTAGAAGCCGATGGTGGCCCCGAACCGCTCGTCTCCTTCCTCGAAAGCCTCGATCAGGGAACAGGTGGGTATGTTAAAACCGGTATTGGCGCGGTCCTTGTCCTGGGATATATCGTCCCCGGAGCGGGGTACCCAGTCGAACATGAATTCCGATCCCTGCCCGGCCCCCGCGTCGAACTGACCGGCGTAGATGATCTCGTCGTTGTTGTCCGTAAAGAACACGTCCTCGAAATCATCCAGTAGCCGGTAGGTACCGGAGGCTACCAGATCGTTGAGAATCGGCAGCGCGTCGGCAAAATTACGTCGCGCGAAGTAAGCCTTCGCCAGTGCCATCTGCGCCGCGCCCCGGGTGACGCGGCCTTGCTGGTCGTCCTCCCATTCTTCGGGAAGGTTGTCGATCGCGAAGGTCAGGTCCGGTATGACGCTCAGGGTGTATACCTCCTCGATGGGTTGCCGCTCCAGTCCGATCAGGCTCTCGCCGTCGTCGCGCAGGGGGTCCAGGCGGGGTACGACGGGACCGAAGTGCAGCGTAAGCAGATAGTGGTAGAACCCCCGGAAGAAGTAGGCTTCCGCCTCCCGCTCCAGTTTGAGCGTCTCGTCTTCGAAGGGTACGTCGCCGATGCGGTCGATGATGTAGTTCGCCCGGGCGATCCCCGTATAGAGCGGGTCGTAGATATTAGCGTGCAGCCCGTTGTTCGGGTTCATGAGGAAGTAGTCGATTTCCTCGGTGGCGGAGCGGCCGCGGTCCAGGCGGTTGAACTCGAAGGTGGTGTTGTCACTCCGCAGTTCGCCGTACTGGAAGATGGCTCCCGTGTACAGCCCCCGGGCCAGCGGATAGAGCCCGATGGTGGCGTCGCGAATCTGGTCCTCGGTCTCGAAGAAGTTATTCGGCGTGTACCGGTTGGGCGGCGTCCGCATCAGGAATTCATCCTCATTGCAGCCCGTCGAGAACGCGACCAGGCCGGCCAGCAGGAGGCAGGGAAGTAGGGTACGGTTTTGCATGATCGGGACTATAGATTGAGGTTCAGCCCGAAGGAAAAGGTCCGGGCCGATGGATAGGTATTGTAGTTGATGTTCCGCTCGAAGGCATTGGAAGCACGGCCGATTTCGGGGTTACCACGGAATTCGGAAAAGACCAGCGCGTTCTGAATGGAGAAGGTCGCCGTAAGCCCGCGGATCGCCGGCACCCCCTGCAGCAACTCGTCGAATTTATAGCTCAGGGCCACGTTGCTGATCTTGAAGAAGGAACCGTCCACGACGCCCTCGCTGGAAGGGGTCCGGTAGCGCTGGGAGCTGGCCCCGGTTTCGGTGGTGGGCGTGCGCAGGGTGAAGTCCGTGGATCCGGGTCGGAAGCGATCGATCACTTCACGCCGCACGTTGAACACCCCGTCCGTATTCAGCTCGATCTCCCGGGCCAGGTCGTAGATCAGACTGCCCTGCTCCCCGTAACCCACGACGCGCAGCCCGAAGTTGCGGTAGGTCAGAAAGCTGGTCAGCCCGTAGTTGAAATCCGGAAAGGGGTTACCCAGGAACACGTAGTCATCGGCTACCTCGAGCACGCCGTCACCGTCGCCATCCACGTACTTCGGGGATCCCGGCACGGCCCCGGGGTAACGGGGTTGGTCGGCATTCGCCAGGTCTTCTTCGGTGAACAGTCCGGTGATCTGTAGGCCGTAGTAGTCCCCCACCGGCCGCCCGGGGAAGCTGCGCACGATCTGCGTTCCGTTGCCCGCCCGCGTCTGGAAGATCGGCGTGTTATCGAAGCCGAATTGAAGGATCTCGTTCGTATTGTGGCTGATGTTCCCGTCCAGCGTCCACACCACCTGGTCGGTCACGACGGGCTTGGTTCGTATTTGGAACTCTACCCCCGTATTGCGGATGCTGCCGATGTTGCTGCGGATGCCACCGAAGCCACTGATGCCGGGCAGCTGGGCCCGGAACAACAGGTCGTTCGTGGTTTGCCGGTAGTAGGTGGCTTCGATATTGACCCGGTTTTCGAACAGGCCCAGTTCGACCCCCAGGTCCGTCTGCTCAATCTGTTCCCAGGCCAGGAAGGGGTTCGGCAGGTCGGTGACGGAGAAGCCGCGGGCCAGGGCGTTGCCCAGGATGTACTCCTGCCCGCCGATGTCCCCCTGGTATTCGTAGTTGCCGATGCGGTTGTTGCCCGTCTCCCCGATGCTGAGCTCGAAGCGCAGGTCGCTGATGGCCGCGACCCGGAACCAGGGCTCCTTCGACACCCGCCAGGCCAGGGCGAGGGAGGGAAAGATGGCCGCCTGCAGGCCGGGTCCGAAGCGGCTGCTCGCATCCCGGCGGACGTTGGCCGTCACGTAGTACTTCTGGGCGAAGTTGTACTTCAGGCTACCGATGTAGCTTACGAGGGCCTGCTCGGCGAAGGACTCGTTCGCGCTGAAGAATATCCGCGTCTCTTCGGGGTTGTTCGGATTAAAGGTGGCTATGTTGCCGCTATTGAAGAGGGTGAAGTCCTCGTTGAATACCCGATCACCACTAGCGTTGAAAAAGGTTTCCTGCGTCCACTCCACGATATAGCCGGCCAGGGCACCGAAATTGTGGTCACCAAAGGAGCGGTCGTAGGCGGCGGTGGTTTCGCTGACCAGGCGTAAATTTTCGTAGCGTCCCGTTCCCGCCGAAGAGCGGCTCTGGGGGTCATTGTTGATCGCCGGCGTCAGACCGTCACCCAAAATGGTACTGGGGCGGAAGTTGCGCCCCCGGTTGAATAGCAGGTTCACTCCCAGAAGCTCCTTGATTTGCAACCCCTTCACCGGAGTAGCGGCCAGCTGAAACTGCGACAGAACCTGCCGATTCACCTGGGTAGCCTGCAAGTTTTCCATCCGGAACAGCGGATTGGTTTGGTAAAAGGGAAGCAATTCTCCCAGGGTGGTCTGGGTCAAATTACCGTCGGCATCGTAAGCCGGCGCGGTAGGGTCGGCCCACCGCGCTACCTGTAAGGGGTGATAAGCCTGAAACTGACCGGTACCGGGGTCCACGCCAGCTACGTTTGATTCGGTCTGGGAGGGCGCGATATTGACGCCGAATTTTAACCAGGGATTGATGTTGGCATCCAGGCTCGCCCGAAAGGTGTAGCGGGTAAAGTCGGTATTCTCGATTACCCCCTCGTTCTGGGTGTACCCGCCGGAAAACGAGTAGGTCACGTTATCGGTGCCCCCCCGGATGGACAGGTCGACGTTCTGCCGGCTGCCCGTGCGGGTGATCAGGTCGTACCAGTCGGTTCCCTCCCCGTACTGCTCCGGGTTGTCGTAGGCCGGGTTGTAATCTTCCGGGTCCAGACCCGGGGTATCTTCCTCCCGTTCGCGTAGAAAGCGTGCCAATTCGGTGGCATTCAGGATATCGGGCCTTTCGAAGTCGGGGATCACCTGCACCGCCGTGGTGGCGTTAAAGCTGATCGTCGGCTTCCCCTTCCGCCCCCGTTTGGTGGTGATGATGATGAGTCCGTTTCCGGCGCGGCTACCGTACAGCGCCTTGCCCGACGCATCCCGAATGACGCTGACCGATTCAATGTCGTTGGGGTTGACCAGCGAGAGAAAGTTATTGTTCTGGGCGTTGTAGTTGCCGAAGGGAATGCCGTCGATGACGATCAGGGGGGCATTGTCCCCCGACGTGCCCACCCCGCGGAGCAGCAGTTCGGCCCCGCCGTCCGGTCTTCCCGAGCCGGTGCGGATCTGCACCCCGGCGACCTGCCCGGCCAGGGCCTGGTCGAAGCTATTGACCTGCAAGTCCTCAATTTCCTTACTGGTCACCTGGTCTACGGCACCCACGATATCCTCCCGCTTACTTTCCCCGTAGGCGACCACGACTACTTCCTGCAGGGTTTCGGTGTCGCCGGACAGCCGCACGTTCAAGCTCGTACGGCCGTCAATGGGTAAGACCCGCCGCTGGTAGCCTACGTAGCTGAATACGATGCGATCGTCCTCCGGCGTCAGATTTAGGGTATAGCTCCCGTCGAGGTCGGTCAGGGTACCGGCCGCCGTATTGTTTTCCGGATACACGCTCACCCCAATCAGGGCAATGCCATCTTCGTCGGTGACCGTGCCCGTGATGACGTCCTGGGCGAGGGCATACGCCCCGCACGCCAGTAGGAGAAGCAGTAGCGAAATGCGGGGGCCGTTCCGCCGCGGCCAGTGTTCAAAATATTGCATGTGATCGAGCGCTAGTGAATGAATCAGACCGTAATGTCACACTCAGCCGAGGAAGGTCTATCCTGTGGTGTCCTGTCAATTTCTGCGTCAATTTGACGCGCTTCCCGGTGTGCTTGCCCGAATGTGCACGGCACTAGCGGCGGTCGGGTGTACCACCCAGCGGTTCCCTTCACCCTGGCGGCTGATGTAGTTCACCGCCTCGATCGCGTACCCTTCCGGGAGTACGATCTCACCGCCGATCCCCGGGGGCACGGTCACGTGCATATTCATCGTCCCCCCTTCAATCCGGTAGTCTACCGTGAACAGGCCACGCGCACTCGGTACCGTTGCCGTGACCCGGCTCAGCCCTCCGGGTTGGGGCGCGACCCGGAAAGCTTTGTAGCCCGGCGCGGCGGGCTGTACCCCCGCTACGTATTTACTCAGCAGGGTCATTGGCCCCCCCGACCATCCGTGATTGTAGGTGCCACCGCCGTAACCCTCGGCCCCGATCCCCCACCCTTCCCAGAGCGTGGTGTAGTCGGGGTGTTCGATCTGTTTTCGGTACCGCTCTTTCATGCGGTGGAGAGCGGCTTCGGCCCGGTCCATTTCGAAGAGGGCTTCCAGGATGTACTTCTCGCTGTAGGGGCTGGCGTGGTAGGGGCCGTCCAGTACCCGCGCGACCGTGGCGTAGTAATCGGAATCGACCAGGCCCGCCGTCAGGGCGATACCCTGGGGTCGGTCGTCGATCGGTCCCCGCTTGGCCGGGCTACGGTAACCCAGGTCAGTCCCCAATTCCCGATTAAATGCCGCGCGGTGGTCGGCTATCCGCCGCCGGGTATCCGCCTCGATATTCAGCACGTTTTCCATAAGGTCCATGCTGATCAGGGCCTTATGGTACCAGACGTTATACAGTGCCGTGCTGTCCAGGTTTTGCCCCCAGTCCAGCCAGGTCCAGCCGCCCCGCCGCTCCTCCACCAGGCCGTTTTCCCGCACCGCCCAGAGGTCCATATACGTTTTAAAGGCCGGGTAGACGTAGGCCAGGGTCGCCGTATCGTTGGTGTAGGCGAAGTAGGTCGGCATACTCCCCACGCTGGCCAGCATCTGGGTCGGCAGTTCCTGCTTCCAATTGCCGGCCGGCACGGGGCTGTAGAGGGCACCGTCCTCCTTTTGCCATTCCACGAGATTGCTGATGGCCTTGCGGATTAGCGGGAGGGCGGAACTGTCGGCCACGTAGAACAGCTCTTCCATTACGATCACCACGTCGCCCCACCACTGGGCGCGCTCCCGCTCCGGGCTATCCTGGATCCCGTCCCGGAGGTTGACGTTCAGGGTGGTCAGGGCCTTTTCCCAGAGGGTGTTCAGGGCCGGGTCGTCGCAGTAGAAATGACCTACGTAATTGGCCGGGTACCGCGTTTCCCGGTAGGCCAACCGATGGATCTCCGTTCCCGCCGGAAACGTATATACCACGTAGTGCCCATTCATAAAGGCCAGTTGCTCGAACTGCTGCCGCCCCGCCCGGGTCACGTACTCCCCCCTTACGTTCGGCGGTCCTCCCCCCCGGTAGTTATCCGTTCGCAGGTCCACCGTCTTCCCTTCCGGTGCCGTGACGTCGAAGTAGGGCGTGATCGTAATGTTTCGGGGCAGGTAGGCCCGTACGGTGAGCACGCTATCGGTGCGGGTCGTATCCAACCGCGGATACGCCAGGAGCCCGGAGTCGAACCACTGCGGAAAGGGTCTCGGCCACAGCGGTCCCCAGGGCCCTCCCCCCGGTAGACCTTGCACCTGCGGCCGCGCCCACTGCCCTTCCGTCCTGCGGGCATCGTAGCGCACGTTGCTTTCCGGGAGGCGAAAGTTCGGATGCGGTTCACCGGTCTGCCCGTAGGCCGGGTGCCGCCTGACTTTCCAGTCCCTGGCGTCCAGTTTCACCCCATCCAGGTGGAAGAGCAATCCCGCCAGCCCACTGCTTTTGTGGCTGAACCCCTCCTTGCCCCAGTACCACTGAAGGAGGTAGACCGTGTTTCGTCCCGCGTGCAGGTAGGGTGTGACGTCCAGGGTATCGTAGTAGGTGGCTTTTGGCGTGGGTCCCCGCCGCAGTTGCCCCTCGAACACCCGCAGGGTATCGTTGATGTATAGCCAATATTTACTATCGACTGCAATACGCAACGACCTGTTAACCAGCAAACTGTCTATATAAATTTCCGTTTTCCATTCCAGCCACTGGTTGGTCTCCTCCGCATCCGTAGGCGGTACCATCCACCGGCTGTCCTCGCCAAACACATCCTCTACCGGCCCGTAGCTCTGGGCGCGGACGCAGGTGCAAAGCAGCACGGACACAACGAGTTGGCAATAGCGGACCATGGGGGGAAGGTACGCCGAATCCACCTCGGTGAGCTCCTCGGAGCCGTCCCGGAGGGCAGCTTTGTAGTGTCGAACCATTTCAGTCGATCCGCACCACCAGGTCCCCCGCCTCCACGAGGGTTTTCTCTTTGAGGGGCAGCAGGACCACTTCCCCCTCCACCGGAGACGTGATGGTCGATTCCATCTTCATCGCCTCGATCACGAACAGGGGGTCGCCGGCGCTGACGGTATCGCCCTTTTTCACCAGGATGCGGCTGAGGTTACCCTGTAGCGGGCTGCCAACCTCCCGTTCTCCGGCGGCTTTAACGTGGGCTACGAACCGACTTTCGGAGGCGTTGTCGCGGACGGTCACGCTACGGGTCTGCCCGTTCAGACTGAAAAAGACCAAACGATTGCCCTGCTCGTCGACCTCGGTCATGTTGAGGTACTTGACGGCGATACGCTTGCCGGCGCTGAGGCGCACCAGCACCTCCTCGTTCGGCCTGAGGCCGTAGAAGAAGGCCGGCGTGGGAAGGTTGGCGACCTGCCCGTAGTCCTGCTGAAAACGCTTATACTCGGCGAACACTTTAGGATACAACTCGTAGCTGAGCAGGTCCTTGATGTCCGGCTCCTCGCCGAAGGCTTCCCGGTAGCGGGCGGCACTTTCCCCAAAATCCACCGGCTCCAGATGGGCATTCGGGCGATCGGTGTAGGGTTCTTCCCCCTTCAGGACCATCCGTTGAACCTCCCGGTCGAAGCCCCCTTCGATCTGTCCCAGGTCGCCGCGCATAAGGTTTTTGACGCTATCGGGGAAGTCCAGCTTATCGCCGTTGCGGCGGACGTCTTCGGCGGTGAGTCCGTTGCTCGTCATGAACATCGCCATATCGCCGACCACTTTAGAGGAGGGGGTCACTTTGACCAGATTACCGAATAGCTTGTTGGCCGCCGCATAGTTTTTGCGGATGGTGGGGAACTCCTTTTCCAACCCGAGCCCCCGGGCCTGGGGTCGCAAATTGCTGTACTGCCCACCGGGGATTTCGGTGTCGTAAATCGTCGCCGTACCGGCCCGCAATTCCGTCTCGAAGGGGTAGTAGTAAGTGCGCACCGTCTCCCAGTAGTCGGCGTAGTCGTTCAGCAATCTCAGGTCGTGGGGGTTTTCCCGATCGTGCCCCTCCATCATGGCCACGATGCTATTGTAGCCGGGTTGGGAGGTGAGCCCCGAGAGGCTGTTGATGGCTACGTCCACGATGTCCACGCCGGCGTTAATGGCTTCCAGGTAGGTGGCGCTCTGGATGCCGCTGGTGTCGTGGGTGTGTAGGTGGATGGGCAGCCGGGTCGTCTCCCGCAGGGCGGTGATCAGCTCGCGGGCGGCGAGTGGTTTGAGCAGACCGGCCATGTCCTTGATGGCGATGAGGTGGGCGCCGGCCTCCTCCAGTTGGCGGGTCAGGCGGAGGTAGTAGTCCAGATTAAATTTGGTTTCTTTCGGGTCGGTCAGGTCGCCGGAGTAGCAGATGCAGGCTTCGGCCAGGCTATCGGTGTTGTCGCGCACGGTGCGGATGCTGACCTCCATGTTTTTCACCCAGTTCAGGCTGTCGAAGATGCGGAACAGGTCGATGCCTCCGGCGTAGCCTTCTTCCTGCCCGTCCACGTCGTAGGTCATGGACCCGCGGGCGGCCTCCTCGATAAATTTGACGATGAGGTTGTCCGGGTAAGCCTTGTACCCTACCCCGTTACTGCCCCGTAGCAGCATCTGGAAAATGGTATTGGGGATGGCCTGGCGGATCTTCCGCAGCCGCCGCCAGGGGTCCTCCTTCAGAAAACGTAGCGCCACGTCGAAGGTGGCACCGCCCCAGACCTCCATGCTGAAGAGTTCGCCGGGCCGGTTATTAGCCCACGAGCGGCTGACGTTCAGCATGTCGATCATTCGCATCCGGGTGGCGAGCAGACTCTGGTGGGCGTCGCGGAAGGTGGTGTCGGTATACTGGATCCGCCGTTCACCGCGCAACCAATCGATGAACCCGTCGCGACCGAGTTCCTTTAGTCGGTCGCGGCTGCCCGCCGGTGGCTCCGCGTAGGGATCGAAGGGGGGGGCTACGGGTTTCAGGAAGCTCTTTTCGGGATCGACGTAGCGTACGTCCGGGTTTCCGTTCACGATCGTCGTGCCCAGGTAGCGTAACAGCCGGGTGCCCCGGTCGCGGAACTTCGGCATGTCCAGCAACTCCGGGTGGTCGGGAATGAAGCGGACCGTGGCGCGGCCTTCCTGGAAGTCCTCGTTCTCCAACAGATTCAGGAGGAAGCCGATATTTGTTTTGACCCCGCGCACCCGGAACTCGCGTAGCGCCCGGTGCAGTCGTTCGGCGGCCCCCTTCAGGGTGCGCCCCGTCCCCGTGACCTTTACCAGCAGGCTATCGAAGTAGGGGGAAATGGTGGCCCCGGGGAAAGCCGAGCCCGCATCCAGGCGAATGCCCATCCCGCTGGCGGAGCGGTAGGCGATCAGGGTGCCGTAGTCGGGTTTAAAGTCATTGGCGGGGTCTTCGGTGGTGACCCGGCACTGGACGGCGAAGCCATTCATTTGGATGTCCGACTGATCCTGGATGAAGATCGTGGGGTGGTCGAGTGGGTAGCCCATGGTGACCAGAAACTGGGTGCGCACCAGGTCGATGCCCGTGATCTGCTCGGTGATGGTATGCTCGACCTGGATGCGGGGGTTGACCTCGATGAAGTAAATCGACTCATCCTGATCGACCAAAAATTCCACCGTGCCGGCGCAGTAGTAATCCACGGCCCGACCCAGCTTAAGGGCGTAGGCGTAGAGTTTGTCGCGGGTCTCCTGGGAGAGATTGGGGGCCGGGGCCACCTCCACCACCTTCTGGAAACGCCGCTGTACCGAGCAGTCCCGCTCGAAGAGGTGCACCAGGGTACCGTGGCGGTCGCCGAGAAGTTGTACCTCGATGTGGCGGGGGTTCTCGATGAATTTTTCCAGGAAGATGGTCCCGTTGCCGAAGGCCTTCTCGGCCTCGTTGCTGGCTTCGACTACTTCCGTTTTCAGTTGCTCTTCGTTGCGGATGACGCGCATGCCGCGCCCCCCGCCCCCGGCCGCGGCCTTGATGATGACGGGGTAGCCGATCTCGGCCGCTTCCCGGGCGGCCACGGCGGGGTCGCTGATGTCGCGGTCACTGTCCTGAATCAGGGGCACGCCCACCCGGCGGGCTAGTTCCTTAGCGGCCACCTTATCACCAAGCTGATCCATGCTCTCGGGGCTGGGCCCGACGAACTCGATGCCCGCCTCCCGGCAGGCCCGGGCGAAATCCACGTTCTCCGATAGGAAGCCATAGCCGGGGTGAATGGCGTCCACCTTCTTCTGTCGGGCCAACTTGATGATGGCGTCGATATCGATGTAGGGACGGAGCGGCTCGTCATCGGGGCCGATCTGGTAGCTTTCGTCGGCCTTGTAGCGGTGCAGACTGTAGCGGTCCTCGTAGGTGTAGATGGCGACCGTTCGCATTTGCAGTTCGCTGGCGGCGCGCAGGATGCGGATCGCGATTTCACCGCGGTTGGCGACCAGTATTTTGTTGAAGCGTTTTTTCTCCGTGCCGGGCATAGTCATTGGTGTGTTGGGGTGGCTGAATATAGGGCTGCGTGGTGGTTATGTCCCACGGAGGCTTCGCCGCACCGACGTATGCACGGAGTACACACGGAGATGTTGTGCCGCAATGGCCCCCTCCGCTAAACTCCGCGGGCTACCTTCTCGCCCAACCACCTCCGTGCCTCCCTATGTGCGCGCCCGCAGGGCCTCCGTGGGCTACCCCTTCCATTTTATTTAGACGAATTCGAAATAATTTCCCCAATACTTGCCCGGGGCACGCTCGCCAGCTACCTTTGCCCTTATTAAGACCAAGTACAGATAACGTCCGCATGACCCGGTTCGCATTCCTCTCTCTCCTTCTTCTTTTCCTCCTAGCCTGCGAGGACGACGACGACCCCATCCAGCCCAGCCTCACCATCCCCGATACCTACACCTTCGTACGCGATGGCGCCTC
Source organism: uncultured Lewinella sp. (assembly GCA_964594535.1). Classification (GTDB taxonomy): domain Bacteria; phylum Bacteroidota; class Bacteroidia; order Chitinophagales; family Saprospiraceae; genus Neolewinella. The sequence goes on along the minus strand of CAZQNE010000002.1, from coordinate 11,653 downwards.
CACCGTTAGCTTTTCCGGGCAGACCACCCGCCTGGCCATGGCCGGTGAGCTCGTCGACGCCCTGACCGACCCCTCCACCCCGGAAGCCACCCTGGAGGCCATGTTTCGCAACGCCGGGCCGACCGGGGAGGATGTAGCCCCCTTTTCCTCCGCCGAACTCAACGCCAGCACCAAATCCGTCCGCAACAAGGTGGCCGCCAGCCGTGACTATTTTTTCACCAACGCCACCGGGGCGGCTGCCATTCGCGAGGATTTTGACGGCTGGATCGCCGCCCAGGTCGACGAGGTGTTTCCCGCCTGGAACGAACTGGCCGCGGAAAACCGGCCCGGTCAGCTCGCCGACGGCAATCGCACCCGCTACGTCAACGGGCGGGGACTGGAGTACGACCAAATCTTCGCCAAATCCCTCATCGGGGCCCTCATGGTCGACCAGGCACTGAACAACTACCTGAGCCCCGCCGTCCTCGACGAGGCCGGTAACCGCGCCGATAACGACGCCGGCCGCACCGTCGACGGCGAAGCGTACACCACTATGGAGCATAAGTGGGACGAGGCCTACGGCTATGTCTTCGGCGGTGCCCCCGATTCGGGCGACCCCCTCGCCACCCTGGGGCAGGACGATGACTTCCTGAACAAGTACCTGGGCCGCGTGGAGGACGACCCGGACTACGGTGGCATCGCTGACGATATCTTCACCGCCTTCATAACCGGGCGGGCCGCCATCGTGGCGGGCGACTACGCCGAACGCGACCGCCAGGCGGCCCGCATTCAGGAGCTCGTCAGTCAAATTATCGGTGTCCGCTCGGTCTACTACCTGGCCCAGGGGGCAAGCGCGCTGGAAAACAACCCCGGCCCCGGCCCCGCCTTCCACGACCTCAGCGAAGCCTACGGCTTTCTGTACAGCATGCAGTTCACCCGCGACCCTCTGACCGGCATGCCCTACGTCGACCGGGACGAGACGCTGAGCCTGCTCTCGCGCATGAACCCCGGCACGGGGGGGCTCTGGGACGTAAGCCCCGACGAACTGCGCACGCTGGCCCGCACGATCGCCGACCGCTTTAACCTGGACTACGACGCCGCCGCCGAATAACTACCTATGACCCGCTACTTGATCCTCCTCCTTCCGGTGCTCTTTTTCGCCTGCGGACCCGAAGACGACGATGCCACCGGCGAGCGAACGGTTTCCTTCGACCGGGAGGCCATGCTGGCCCACTGGGCGGATAACATATTCGTTCCCGCCAGCACTGATTTTGCGGCCGCGGCCGCCGATCTGCACGCCGCCGCCGAAGCGATGCGCGGTGACGGCAGTGCCGCTACCCTTTCCGCTGTTCGCCGGCAATTCGAGCAGGCTTATCTGAGCTGGCAGCGACTCAGCCCCTTTATGATGGGTGAGGCGGAAGTACAACGGGTGCGCGAACGGCTCAATACCTATCCCACCGATACCACCCGCCTGCTCGGCGTGGACGATGCCAATCTGGCCCTCCCCTCGAACACTGACATCCAGGGCTTCCCCGCACTGGACTTCCTGCTCTACGGCACGGCCGACCCGCTACGCTTCGATGACCGCATCGCTACCCTCACGGCAACCATTCTCGAGCTATCCGCCATTCCCCTCGCCTCCTGGACCGGCGATTCCCGCGATGCCTACGTCGCCAATTCCGGCAACAGCGCTACGGCCAGCGTGGACCGCACCGTGAACGACTTCATCTACTGGTACGAGAAGCACCTCCGGGCCGGTAAGGTCGGTATCCCGGCGGGCGTTTTTTCCGGCGACCCCCTGCCCGGCCACACGGAGGCCCGCTACGCCGGCGATCTGAGCCGGGCCCTCTTCCTGGAAGGACTGGCTACGGCCCGCGACTTCTTCACCAGCGAACCCGGCCTGAAGGACTACCTCGACGCCCTCGACGTGCGGCGCGACGGGGAGCTCCTGAGCGACCGCATCGACGATCAATTCGCCGCCATCGAAACGGCCGCGAACGAACTTAACCCCGACTTCAGCGAGCAGGTACGGAGCGATAACGCGGCCATGCTCGGCCTCTACGATGCCCTACAACTCAACACCATCCTGCTGAAGGTCGATCTGCTGCAGGCGCTCAGCATCAACGTCGACTACGTGGATGCGGACGGGGACTGACTACATTTCCGCCGCCCCCCTCATCGTCCTGCGCGCCGGCTTCGGGCTGCTGATGGCCATCAGTATGCTCCGCTTCTGGGCCAATGGGTGGATCGAAAAGCTCTACCTCCAGCCTACCTTCTTCTTCAGCTACCGCTACCTGGAGTGGATCGAGCCACCGGGGCAGTGGACCTATCCGCTTTTCGCCGTAGTCGCGCTGGCGGCCGTCGGCGTAATGCTGGGCTACCGCTACCGGCTGTCGCTGGGCGTCTTCTTCCTGGGCTTCACCTACATCGAGGCCATGGACAAGACGACCTACCTCAACCACTACTACTTTATTAGTCTACTAGCGCTGGTGTTGCTGTTCCTCCCCGTTCCCTCCGGCTTCCCGCGGGGGCGGCGGGTGCACCGGTATTACCTCTACGCCCTGCGTGTTTTCGTTGGTATCGTGTACGTCTACGCTGGGCTGGCCAAGCTGAATAGCGACTGGCTGCTACACGCCCAACCCCTGGCGATCTGGCTGCCCGCGAAGTACGATCTGCCCCTACTGGGCGATCTGTTGCAGCAGCGCTGGGTACACTTCACCTTCGCCTGGGCGGGGGCGCTATTCGATCTCACTATCCCGTTCCTGTTGCTCTGGCGGCCTACGCGCTGGTGGGCCTTCGCGGCTGTGGTGGTTTTTCACGTGCTTACCCGGCTGCTGTTCCCCATCGGGATGTTTCCCTTCATTATGATGCTGGCGGCTACGGTCTTTTTGCCAGTTTCGGTACACCGCCACCTGCTGGAATTATTCGGGCGCGGACGCAGGTGCAGGGTGGATCGGAGGGTGCAAGGGGGAAGCCCCTTCGGTGCCGTAGCGATCGGTCTTCTCCTGCTGTTTCACCTGATCTTCCCCTGGCGCTACCTGGCCCGGCCCGGCGAGCTCTTCTGGACCGAGGACGGCTACCGCTTCAGCTGGCGGGTGATGCTGATGGAAAAGGCCGGGCTGGCCAACTTCCGCATTGAGGATGCGGCCGGTCGCAAGCGGGCGACCGTCGACAACCGGGAATTCCTGACCCCCTTCCAGGAAAAGCAGATGGCCACCCAGCCGGATTTCATCGTAGAGTACGCCCACTTTCTGGCCGAGACCTACCGGGAGCGGGGTTTTGAAGAACCCCGGGTCTTCGTAGATAGCTACGTGGCTCTGAACGGCCGATTGAGCCAGCGCTACGTCGACCCGAAGGTGGATCTGACCACCCTTAGCCGGGATACCCCACCCCGAAAATTCCTCCTCCCCTTTAACGACACCATCCGTGGACTGTAAGCAACTGGCCCTCATACTAGTGTGGTTGGGGACGGTAAGCATTGCGGCGGGCCAGTCCGTAGCGATCCTTACCGTAGTCGATACTACCGGCCTACCCCTGCGCGGCGTGGAGGCCTACGCGGACGAAACGGCCACCCTGCGGCGTACGGATGCCGGTGGCACCCTGAGCCTGACCCTTCCCGCGGGAGTGGATAGCCTATCGATCACGCTGTTTGCCCCGGACTACGCCACCCGAACCCTCAGCGTGGGGCCCGGCCGAACGCAGCTTACCCTGCAACCGCTGCGGCAGGACCTGGCGGCCGTCACCGTACTGGCCCGCGCCCAACGGCGGGAAGCCCTGGACCGCCTCCGGGCCGTAGAGGGCACGGCCATCTACGCCGGCCGGAAAACGGAGGTCGTCAGCCTGGATGCCCTGACCGTCAATCTCGCCACCAACCAGGCCAGGCAGATATACGCCGAGGTCAGCGGACTCAATATTTACGAGAACGACGATGCCGGCCTTCAACTCAACATCGGGGGGCGGGGACTGGACCCCAACCGCTCGGCCAGCTTCAACACCCGGCAAAACGGTTACGACATCAGCGCCGACGTGCTGGGTTATCCCGAAAGCTACTACACCCCCCCGGCCGAAGCCCTCGCGCGGATCGAGGTAGTGCGGGGGGCGGCCGGGCTCCAGTACGGGACGCAGTTCGGGGGGCTAGTCAACTTCGTCTTTCACGAACCGGACCGCAACCGACCCCTCGGCTTACTGAGCCGGCAGACGGTGGGGTCCAACGGGCTCTTCACTTCCTTCAATAGCCTGAGCGGACAAGTCGGCTCCGTCGGCTACTACGGCTTTTACAACCGCAAGCGGGGGAATGGTTTCCGTCCGAATTCGGGATTTTCCTCGGACAACGCTTTCCTGCGGTTAGACTTCGCACCCGCGCGCCGCCGCAATACGGACGGTCCGGAAAAGACCACCTTCCGCCTGGAATACACCTACCTCGACTACCTTGCCCAACAACCCGGGGGGGTGACCGATGCCCAGTTTTACGAAGACCCGTTCGTCAGTAATCGGAGCCGAAACTGGTTCGCCGTAGACTGGCAGCTGTTCAATCTCCGGGTCGACCACCGGGCGAGTGATCGCAGCAATCTGAGCCTGAGTGTGTTCGGGCTCGACGCCCAGCGCAAAGCGGTAGGTTTTCGGACGAACCGGGTAAGCCAGGTCGACGACCCCACCGCCCCCCGCGACCTTCTCGTCGGAACGTTTGCCAACGTAGGCGCCGAGGGCCGTTTCCTCCACCGCTACACGATAGGGGGCCAGCCGGCCGTAGGACTCGTCGGGGTGAAGTACTACCGGGCCGAAAACACGGCACTGCAGGGCCCGGGAACGGCGGATGCCGGACCAAACTTCGCACTCGCCACGGAGAATTTTCCGAATTATCCGGACCAGTCCGCCTTCACCTTCCCCAACCGCAACCTGGCCGTATTCGGGGAGCATATCTTCTACCTCAACGACCGCCTGAGTCTGACCCCGGGGGCCCGCTTCGAATACATCCGTACCGCAAGCGAGGGGGAGTACCGGCGCACGGACTTCGACCTGGCGGGCAATCCGATCCGCGACCGTTCGTTCCGCGACGACCGGACGTTCGGCCGGCAACTGATCCTGCTCGGCCTTGGCGTGAGCTACCGCCCCGAACGCGGCCCGGAGTGGTTCGCCAACCTAAGTGAGAACTACCGTTCGGTGACCTTTAACGATATCCGCACGGTCAACCCCAGCTTCCAGGTCGACCCCGACATCCGCGACGAACGGGGGTGGACGGCCGACGCCGGGCTGCGGGGCCGGTCGCAACGGTGGACGTACACCGCAAACCTATTTCTCCTGCGCTACGGCAACCGCCTGGGGGAGGTGCTGACCCCGGAAGTGCGCACGACCGCCGACGGGGAGGAACGGGAGACGGGCCGCATCGTCCGGTTGCGGACCAACGTGGGGGCGGCCCTCATTTACGGACTCGAGAGTCTGCTGGAATACCGCTTACTCGACGGGGGCGGGGAAGAGACACGGACCTACCGGATCACGGCCTTCGCCAACACCAGCCTGACCCGGTCCCGCTACGCAAGCTCCCGCCTTGCCGGCGTGGAGGGTAAGCAGGTCGAGTTCATTCCATCCCTGAATAGCCGCGGCGGACTGCGTTTCGCCTACGGGCGACTGGCCGGCACCCTGCAGTACAGCTACCTGAGCCGGCAGTACACCGACGCCAGCAATGCCGAGCAGGACCGCCGCGACAATCAGAGCGGAATCGTCGGCGGCATTCCCGCCTACGGGGTGGCGGACCTAAGCCTGAGCTACCGCTACCGCTGGCTGATCGCCGAAGCCGGAATCAATAACCTGACTGACGAGCGCTACTTCACGCGGCGGGCCACGGGCTACCCGGGGCCGGGCATTATCCCCTCGGCGCCGCGGACGGTTTATCTGACCGTGGGGGTGGAATTATAGGCCGGTAGCACCCGGCCGACGGGCCAAACGCTAAGCCGTCGGCCGGCCCTGAGGGGGCCGTCCGCCGGCTACGTCCCGTGGCTAAATGCCGATTGGTTCCGCCCGCCCCGGCCGACGGGCCAAACGCTAAGCCGTCGGCCGGCCCTGAGGGGGCCGTCCGC
>CAZQNE010000002.1:0-5500 GCA_964594535.1 uncultured Lewinella sp. | reverse complement strand
GCCCGCCCCGGCCGACGGGCCAAACTCCGCTATCGCTACGTAAAGCCCGGCGGACGGGGCTACTCCAGCGTAGCTACGTCCCGCTCTCCGAAGTTCACCAAGATGTTATCCCCCAGCGTAGTTGAGAGCACCATGCCGCTGTAGGTGACGTAAACCGGCCAACTCTTGTGGCGCCGGTCCACCAGCACGGCGACCTCGATCTTACTGGGCAGGACCGACTGCAGGGGCCCGAGGGCATAGAAGAGGGTACGGCCGGTATTCGCTACGTCATCCACCAACAGGACCGGCTTTCCGGAGAGTTCGCTGACCTCATGGTCCAGTGCCGCCCCGGACCCGAGCGGGTCGCGGGGATCGATGCGCACATTCCAGAGGTAAAGGGGGGCTTCCGACAACCGCTCCAGTTCGCTGGCCAGCCGGCGGGCGAGTTCCATACCCCGGTTATTAATGCCCAGGATGTACAACTCGCTCTCCTCCGTATTCCGTTCCAGCACTTCCATCGCCAGACGGATGATTTTGGCGCCGATCTGGTCGTGGCTGAGGAGGTGCATGGACGGTCGATTTTTCTACTCCTGAATCATTTCGAGCAACTTACGCACCTGGTCGACGATGTTGACCTTACGCTTGCCCTCGGCGGTCCGGTTAGCGGCCCGGACTTGCAGGCGGAAAAGATACAAACTGCGGGGGCCGAGGACGAATTCTTCATCGGCGGTAAAGAGTTTGTCCACCGGGATCTCACTGGTGTGGGTATCGACCAGCATTTCCCAACGGGTAAATTCTTTGACACCGGGCAGGGTGAAGGTTACTCCCTCCCAGTAGGCGTTGAGGATGACCAGGAAGATATCGTCCTTAATTCGCCGTCCCCGTTCGTCGTATTCCTCCATCCCCTCCCCGTTCAGGATCATACCGAGGCTACGCTGGTTGCCGTCCGACCAGTTCTCGTCGGTCATTTCCTTGCCGCTGGGGTTGAGCCAGAGAATGTCGCCGATACGGGAATCCTGGATTTTGCGACCGCTGAAGAAGCGGCGGCGGTGGAAGACGGGGTTATCGCGCCTTAGCTCGATCAGGTGGCGGGTGAAGGCATGGAGCATCTTCTGCTCCTCGTTCCACTCCCAATCAAACCAGCTGATCTCGTTGTCCTGGCAGTAGGCGTTGTTGTTGCCATTCTGGGTACGGCCGTATTCGTCGCCCATCAGTAGCATAGGCACCCCCTGGCTGAGGAAAAGGGTGGCCAGTTGATTCCGCTGCATCCGGAGGCGGAGTTTACGGATCTTGGGGTCATCGGTCGGTCCCTCGACCCCGCAATTCCAGCTGTCGTTGTGGCTCTCGCCGTCGCGGTTATTCTCCCCGTTGGCCTCGTTGTGCTTTTCGTTGTAGCTGTACAGATCACGTAGCGTAAAGCCGTCGTGGGCGGTCACGAAGTTAATACTGGCGGCGGGGCGGCGGCCGCTGAGTTCGTAGAGGTCGCTACTGCCGGTGAGGCGGTAGGCCAGGTCCGCCACCCCGTGGCTTTCGGCCTTCCAGAACTCCCGGACGCTGTCCCGGTACTTGCCGTTCCATTCCGACCAGAGAACGGGAAAGGCACCCACCTGGTAGCCCCCCGGCCCGACGTCCCAGGGTTCGGCGATCAGTTTGACCTGGCTGATGATCGGATCTTGGTGAATGGTATCCAGGAAGGTGCTCAGTTTACCCACCTCGTAGAGTCCGCGGGCCAGGGCGCTGGCCAGGTCGAAGCGGAAGCCATCTACGTGCATCTCGGTGATCCAGTAGCGAAGGCTGTCCATGACCAGCTGTAGGGAGCGGTTGTGGAGCATGTTTATCGTATTGCCGGTCCCGGTATAGTCCATGTAGAACTGCTTATCGCCCTCTACCAGCCGGTAGTAGGCCTGGTTGTCCAGTCCCTTCATTCCGAGCATGGGGCCGAAGTGGTTGCCCTCGGCGGTGTGATTATACACCACGTCGAGAATGACCTCCAGGCCCGCTTGGTGCAGGGCCTTGACCATATCCTTGAACTCCCGCACCTGGTTACCGGCCCGTCCGCTGGCGGCGTAGTCGGCGTGGGGGGCGAAAAAGCTCTGGGAGTTATAGCCCCAGTAGTTGCGCAGGCCCTTATCGACCAGGTGGCTATCCTGCACGAAGTGGTGGATCGGCATCAGTTCCACGGCCGTGACGCCGAGGTCCTTCAGGTAGTCGATGATCACCGGGTGGGCCAGCCCGGCGTAGGTGCCCCGCAGTTCCTCGGGCACCTCGGGGTGCTGCATGGTCAGCCCTTTGACGTGCATCTCGTAGATGACCGTCTCGTGCATGGGCCGTTCCAGCAGTTCGTCGCCCTCCCAGTCGTAGTGGGTATCGATAATGACGCCCTTGGTGATGTACGGGGCCGAGTCCTGCTCGTCCATTACTAGATACCGCTCCGGGTCCTGGTCCTGGATGGGGTAGGGAAAGACGGCGGGGTGCCAGTCGATGGTCCCGTCGATCGCCTTGGTGTAGGGGTCGATGAGGAGCTTATTGGGGTTGAATAGGTTGCCTCCCTTCGGGTTCCACTCGCCGTGGGCGCGGTAGCCGTAGCGCCAGCCAGTTTCGAGGTTTGGGATGAAGCAGTGCCATACCTGGTCGGTTTGCTCCATCAGCTGGATGCGGTATTCCTCTTCGTTGGGGGTCTCGCGGCGGAACAGGCAGAGGTCTACCCGGGTGGCGCGCTCACTGAACACGGCAAAATTGACGCCCTTCGGCGACCAGGTCGCGCCCAGGGGGTAGGGCCTTCCGGGCCAGACTTCGATGCCCTCGAATTTTCCGTAGGCGTGTTTCTTTTGCTGGCGGGATACGGTTTGTAGGTCGGTCATGATTTTCCTGCTGTCCGCTCCACTCGGCGGATAATTCTGTTGGGGTTATGTCGTATAACGAAGCTATGGGGGGCTTTGTTAGTTTATTCTTCAGTAAGATTGCCCTGCCAGCATTACCAGGGTACAGCCGGCGACTACTTCGATGCCGTGGTCCCGGGCCAGCTGCATCAATTCCGGGTTTTCCGTACCGGGGTTGAAGATGATGCGGCGGGGGGCCACGCGCAGCAGCCAGTCGTAGTAGTCGGGCTGGTGGCGGGGGCCGATGTAGAGGGTTACGGTATCTACCTCGGGCACGTCGGGCTTCCCGTTTAGGATCTCCTGCCCCCGCACCTTTCCCCGTTTGATGCCGACCGGCATGATCTCATGCCCGTGGGCGGCAAGTCGCTCGGCGGCTAGGTAGGCGTAGCGGGTGGGGTTGGTGGTGGCACCTAGGATCAGGGTCGGTTTCATGCTGGCTCGGCTTCGGGCGGCGCAAGGTAATGATTTCGGGGGTTGGGCGGCGGCGCGCGGGTGCTTTGGAGATGGGTAAGTTACGTTCGATACCATCGGACCAAGTCGGACCAAACCCGACGAAATAATCGATCCGAAAACAGTGGTTTGTTTGAACAGCCTACCGTACTGCCTCAGACACTGCGTTCGATAAATTGACCTGGTCACTTGGTAGGTAGGCTAGTTCAGGTAGATATGCCAACCGTGGCTGGCTCCCCTGTCGTTACGCCTGACCTATCGTTCGTTTGTGCTGCCGTGGAAGAACTCCGAAGCCGTAACAAGACACGAATTGATCCCTTCCCCGGTGCGCTGATCACGACACGCAGCCTAGGGCAATCTTCCGAAACGGCTCCGGATGACGAAACCCGGCCCGGGGGCGGGGCCTTTGTCAGGAACACGGAAGGGGCTGGGCGGATTAACCGCAAGCCCCTCCCGTGTTCAGTAAAAACGTGGTAACATCCCCACCCCCTGAGATTAGCTTCGATCGTGAAGCGCCCAACAGCCGCGCCCCGTCCATACGGCCGCAAATAGCGTCCCTACGGCGTGGCGCTACTCATTGGGCGGGAAGGATTATACGTGTACAATAAAAACAACCTACTTCGTAGACTTTATGTCAATCGTAGTTGCTATCCCATCACTCCCCACTACATGCACACCGTCTATCTGGATCGATGCCATAACAAATGGGAATAATAAACTATACCTATCGTTACCCTCAGATTCTACTGACGATTTCATTGCAAAATCTAAAACATAACTATCGGACTCGGTTACTATAACATTAAACATATCAGCATCTTCCGATGCAATTAGCAAGTTATGTATCGGCCTATTACCCCTGTACCCTACTTTTGACCGAATTATTGACTCGCCCTGAAGTAAATTTTCAGACAAGAAATCTACATAATCATCAGAGGTCATAATAGCCCCTTCTTTTTTATTAGCGGTGAAAGCAAAAAAATCATCTTTATCGCCAGGCAATTTAAATATAACCTGGGTACTATCAGTTTTATGTAGAGACCAGTCCGCTGGTGTTGAGAATCGAATATTATTATTTGAGGTATACTGTCTCCAAGAAACAACAGTATCAACACCCCCAAAATTCATCTTAACGGAACCGCACCACAAAAATTGCTCATTTATGCAGTTGACTATATCAACAGGTATTATCTCTAAGCCTCTGTTAAGATTGATTGCTAATTGACTATCGCTACTCTCACCATTGCAACTTGTGATTAGAACCAATGATGTGATTAGAAGATATATATTAAGAATTGAACTGCGCATGGATTACCTAGTTTCATCATCACCCAGTTCCGCTCGCAAACTCAGTCGTACTCGAGTGGACTGCGTGGATGTTGTTGACGTAGTTGTCGTTGTTCCGTCGGTGGCTGTTGATGTCTCTGTTTCAGAATCTAACTCTTCAGTTAATTGTGCTTGAAGTCCAGCATCTAGCCTCGTGTAATTTGTATTGAATGGAGCATATATATTCACGAAGGCCCCTACCGATGCTCCACCTGCTGACTGGCCTGCACTTAATTCTAAATTTGTCGCTGCGTCTCCCGTTTCCAGACTAATTTGAGCGTTCAATTTCGCCTGTAGTTCGACACCGCGCTTTGTCGTTTCAACCGCCCCCTCTATAACCAATCTTGTATCTACAGTAGTCGAAGTTCGTATTAAAGGTGTAGGAGTGTAAAGATTACCTTCCTCATCCATATATCTATGATCAAGGATATAAGCTCGAAAGTTAGGTTGACTAGTGGTAGTCGCTGACGATTCAACATAGGCAGATACGCTCGCGCCATCGGTTGGAGTTACGTTAGTTGAGATTGAGAAGGTCGTACGAATCGAATTTTTAATCTCGATAGCTAAATTGTCTAAAACTCCAAATATTTCTGCCGCCACAATTTGCATCTCCTGACCGGCATCGAAGTAGATTGATTCCTCAGTCAAAGGGGGGTCGCAGCACCGAAGTGGTTTCCTGCCATCTGGATCAATAAATGAGAGTGGGCTATCGAATGCATACGAGTATACGCTCCAGTTTGGCATTTCGTAACCTAATGGGTCTACAGACAGGAACCTAGCCACTTGTGGATTATAAATCCTGAACCCGTAGTCGTAGGCCGTGGTACTGTTTCCCCACTCGCCCTCATCATCCACCTCCTTCCCGT
>CAZQNE010000001.1:0-176707 GCA_964594535.1 uncultured Lewinella sp. | reverse complement strand
ACTGAGAACTGGATTTTAAGTCCAGCGCGTCTACCAGTTCCGCCATCCGGGCGGTTCGGCAAAGGTAACATTCGCAGACGGCACCTGCGACCGCGCCCAACGGAAAAATTAACGGAACAACAGCGGGCGGGGACGCAGGTGCCAGGTAAATGGGCAATCCACAGAAAAACCGTACCTTTGCGGCTTCTTAGCACATACGGGTAGCTGGGGGATTACGCTGGGGCACCACCGAAGTGGGCATTGAAGTGATCCGTTTCGCCCGTGCAACGCCGGTAAAATGGAAAACTTTAACGAGACGTCCCTCCGCGACGACGTCAAACGGGCCGTGGCCGAACTCGGCTTCACCACCCCCACGCCCGTACAGGCGCAGACCATTCCCGCCATCCTCGACAGCGAGCGCGACCTCATCGCGCTGGCCCGTACCGGTACCGGTAAGACGGCCGGATTCGGACTGCCCGTAGTCAACGATACGGATCCCGACATCGCTGCGGTACAAACCCTGATCCTGTGCCCGACCCGCGAGCTCTGCCTACAGATCGCCCGCGACCTGACTTCCTTCGCCCGCTTCCGGAAGGGCGTCGGAGTGGTCGCCGTTTACGGAGGGGCCAGCGCCGGCGACCAGATCCGCGCCATCCGCGGCGGAGCCAACATCGTGGTCGGCACCCCGGGCAGGACGCTCGACCTGATCAATCGCAAGAAGCTGATCGTCGACCAACTCCGGCGCGTGGTACTGGATGAGGCCGACGAGATGCTCAACATGGGGTTCCAGGAGGAACTCAACGGTATCCTGGAAGCAACCCCGGCGGAAAAGCAAACCCTCCTCTTCTCGGCCACCATGCCGAAGGAAGCCCGCCGTATCTCCACCGACTACATGAGGGAGCCGCGGGAAATCAGCATCGACCACACCGACGCCGGGAACAGCAACATTACCCACCAGTACTTTAAGGTGAAGGGGTCCGACCGTTTCAAAATGCTGAAACTACTGGTCGAGCTCGACCCGGATATGTACGCCGTAATCTTCTGCCGGACCCGCCGCGAGGTCGACGGAGTGGCCGAAGACCTCCGCTACGCCGGTCACTCGGCCGATGCCCTCCACGGCGATATGAGCCAGGCCCAGCGCGATAACGTCATGAAGCGCTTCCGTAAGGGGGCCATCAAACTGCTGGTCGCTACCGACGTGGCGGCCCGCGGGCTGGACGTATCCGACCTGACCCACGTCATCAACTACAACCTGCCCGACGCCCCCGAAGTCTACGTGCACCGCAGCGGGCGGACGGGCCGGGCCGGAAAGGAAGGCCTGGCGCTGAGCATCGTCACCGGGCGCGAACTGCGGAAACTGCGCGACATCGAGCGCTACGGGAAGATCGAATTCGCCCAGGCCCCCATCCCCACGAAGGAGGAGGTGTACCGCCGCCGGGCCATGCGCTTCGTCGGTGCGCTGCGGGAGGCCGAAATGACGGACGATACCCTCTCCGGGTTGCTACCTGAACTGACCGAGGCACTCGCCGATCTGGACCGCGACACCCTGATCCGCAAGGTCGTCGCTCACGGTTTGTCCGACTTCACTAAGCAGCTTCGGGGGGTCAAAAAAATGAAGGCCCCGGCCGAGGAGCGGGAAGATAAGCGCGACCGCCACGACCGCCGCGACCGCCGCGACCGCCGCAATGTATCCTACACCCGGCTGTGTCTGGCCGCTGGTCGCAAGCAGGGGTACACCGTCCCTCAGGTCATCGGGATGCTCAACAAGAACGTCCCCGGTCGTAAAATCGACCTGGGAAAGATCGATCTCCAGAATAACCTTACGTTCATCGACGTCGACGAACGGGAAGCCAGTCGGGTAGTAGCCAGTCTGAACGGGAAGGAGGACCGGGGGCAGCCGGTCAATCTCTCCGTTTACGACGGCGGGATGCCCGAGCAGGAACGCAGTTCCCGCCCCCGCAATAAGTACAAGGGCTTCACTGGTGGGAACCCCGGAAATTTCAAGAAAGGTAAAAAGAAGCACCGCAAGGGACAGGGCAAGTAGGGCTACTCGTACCGCAGCGACTCGATGGGATCCAGGGCGGCGGCCCGCAGCGCCGGGTACAGCCCCGACAGCAGCCCGGTAACGGTACAAATGATCAGCGCCAACCCGATCCAGGCCCAGGGGACGATGAAGGACCCACCGGTGAAAAAGACCACCACGTTTCCGGCGGCCACGCCCAGGATGATGCCCAGCACGCCCCCCATCTGGCATACTACGATCGCTTCTACCAAAAACTGGATGAGAACATTGCGCCGGGTGGCTCCCAGCGCCTTGCGCACGCCGATCTCTTTGGTGCGCTCGGTGACGCTGACCAGCATGATGTTCATCAGGCCGATGGCGGCACCGAGTAGCGTCATCATACCGATACTGATGGCCGCCAGGCGAAGGGTTACGGTATTATCCTTGATGATACTAACCAGGTCGGAACTGTTCTCCACCTCGAAATCATTTTCTTCCCCCGGTTTGAGTCCCCTGACCCGCCGCATCACCAGGGTGGCCTCGGCCATGGCGGCCTCGATCTGGGCGGGGCTGGGCACGGCGATCAGGATGTCGTAGTTCGTCTGGTTGGAGCCGTAGAAGCGTTTTGCCGTTTGCAGGGGGATGAGCAACCGCTTGTCGTTGCTCGTGAAGGTGGCTCCTTTGCTTTCCAGCGTTCCGATTACCCGCAGGCGCTTGCCGTCGGCGATGATTTCCTTTCCGAGGGCGAATTCCTCGTTGCCGTTAAAGAGCTGATCGACCAATTCCGACCCCAGGATAGCGACGTTTGCACCTTCGGTAACCTCCCGGCGGGTAAAGTTTCTGCCGATGGCGATCTCGAAACCCTTGCTGGCCAGGTAATTGACCGAAGCCCCGTAGATCGGTACGTTAGGATTGGTTTCCCGGTCGGCGTAGCTGAGGGTAGCGGCCCCCTGGGCCCGGAAGCTCACGCTGATCTCGCTGGGCACGGCGTACTCTTCGGCGAAGCGCATCGCCTGGTCGTAACTGAAGGGGTCCGACATTTTGCCGCGGTTGCGGCCGCCGCGGGACCGTACTTCTTCCCGCTTCCGGTCGATCTCGATGGTGTTGGCCCCGAGGTTGCTCAGGTTGGAGGACAGGGAATAGATGGCCGCGTCGATGGCCGTCAGGATGCCCACCAGGGCCATGATGCCTACGGCGATGATGAGAGTAGTAAGGAGAGCGCGCAACCAGTTGTTGCCGATGCTGCTCAGCGCGACCCGAATGTTTTCCAGCGTATCCATCAGTGGCGAATGTAGGCCACGAAGCGAGGAAAGGGCGTGCTTTTTCGACCAACAACCAATTCGGGCTAGCTTTGTATTCTTGAAAACGTGAATTGCCTGCATAAACTGTAAATGAACATGCCCACGGAGCGTCCTTCGGACGCGCACGGAGGGGGTGCACAGAGTTTCACGGAGAGTAGTGTCTCGGTGACGATCCCCGAATACCTCCATGCGGCGTAGCCTCCGTGGGCCATCCAGATTCAATCTGTACTTAGTCAATCGATAGCTACCCCTATGATCGATCTACCCGTAGCCCCCTCCCGCCCGCAGCGCCAGCGTAAGCCCGATTGGCTGCGGGTTAAACTGCCGATCGGTCCCGACTACAAACGGGTCCGCAAGCTGGTCGATGAGTACCAGCTCAATACCATCTGTCAGAGCGGCAACTGCCCGAACATGGGGGAGTGCTGGGGAGCGGGCACGGCCACCTTTATGATCCTCGGCAATGTCTGCACCCGTTCCTGTAGCTTCTGTGCCGTGAAAACCGGCCGCCCCACCGAATACGATACCGACGAGCCCCGCCGGGTCGCCGAGGCCATCGACCTGATGCAGGTGAAGCATGCCGTCCTGACCTCCGTTAATCGCGACGAACTCAAGGACCGCGGCGCCGAAATCTGGTACCAGACCGTCCGCCACATCAAGGAACGCACCCCCCGGGTGACCATCGAAACCCTCATCCCCGACGTGCGCGGAAACTGGGACGCGCTCTACCGCATGATCGACGGTGGCCAGGAGGTCGTCAGCCACAATATGGAAACGGTGGAAGAGCTGTACCGCAAGGTACGCCCGCAGGGCAAGTATCACCGTAGCCTGGAGGAGCTACGCCGCATCAAGGAGGCCGGTAAGCGCACCAAAACCGGCTTCATGGTCGGGCTGGGGGAAACCGAAGATCAGGTCGAGCGGATCCTGGACGATCTGGCCGAAGCAGGGGTGGACGTCGTCACGATCGGTCAGTACCTCCAGCCTACCGCCATGCACCTGGCCGTCGATACCTTCGTCACGCCCGATACCTTCGCCCACTACAAGGCGCTGGGGATGGCAAGGGGCTTTGATTTCGTGGAAAGCGGCCCGTTGGTAAGGAGCAGCTACCATGCGGAGCGGCATTTGTAGGGAGTGAATGAGTGAATGAGTGAATTGGTGAATGAGTGAATCAGGGCAGCACCATAGTGGTCAGGTAGTACACGGGAGCAGTGTTCGCTATTCCGCCCTTCAACAACTCACTCAGGCACCCCTTCCTATCTACACCCTGGTCTGGCTCCGTATTGCCGTAGGATTACTAGGGGCCGCCGATGTGTTTGGCAACGGCATCTACTACCACTGGTACCACGACGACTTCGCCGGCTTCACCTTTCCCTACTACGGATTTGAGTGGGTGCAACCCCTGCCGGAGCCCTGGCTCAGTCTGTACTTCGTGGTGGCTCCGTGCCTGGGGCTGGCCGTGGCCCTGGGGTGGCGATTCCGCCTCACGGCACCACTGTTCGCGCTCTGCTACGCCTACCTCTTCCTACTCGAAAAGGCTCACTACCTCAACCACGGCTACCTCTTCGTGTGGCTGACGGCCCTGCTGGCCTGTACCCCGGCCTGGCGTGAATGGTCGCTGGACGTGCGCCGCCGGCCCCGGCGGTGGTCACCCGTCGCTCCGGCCTGGTCGGTGTACGTCTTTCCCCTCATCATGGGCATCGTGTACTTTTTCGGGGGGGTCAATAAGATCAACGCCGATTGGCTACTCCATGCCATGCCGATGCACCTGTGGTTGCAGGCCAGGAGTGAGATGCCGGTAGTAGGGCCGCTATTCGGGCTGAAGGTTACTGCTTACTTTATGTCCTGGGGAGGCATGCTGCTCGACTTGCTGGCCCCTTTCCTGCTGCTGCACAAGCGATTACGTTGGGTGGCCGTAGCCCTGCTGCTGTTCTTTCACGCGACGAATCACCTGCTGTTCAATATCGGCATCTTTCCCTGGCTATCGCTGGTGCTGACGAGTATGTTTTTCGAACCGGACTGGCCCCGGCGCTTCGTTAGGTGGCTGGCTGAACGCTTCCGGATCGTGGCCCGCTGGCGTTCCCGGTGGATGGAACGGGTCGGTGGTCGTTCGCCCGTCCAGCTTCGTTCGCACCCGCGCGCCGCCGCCCTGCTCGCACCGCTCATGCTGCTCCATATCGCCCTACCGCTCCGGCAGTACTGGTTCACCAGCGACGTGAACTGGAGTGAGGAAGGGCACCGCTACAGCTGGCGGATGATGCTGCGGTCGAAACAGGGAAGGGGCTACTATAAACTGGTGGATGCCACCACCGGTACCGAAGAGGTGGTGCACCCCCGCGATAGCCTCAACCACAAGCAAATCAGAAAATTGCCCACCCACCCCGATATGATCCTGCAGTACGCCCACCACCTGCGTGACGTACGGGCCGCGGCCGGCCAGGAAGTAGCGGTGTACGGCCACTTTCGGGTACACCTGAACGGGCGAACCTCCGCCCTGCTCTTGGACCCGGAAGTTGACCTGGCGCGTACCGAATGGAGCTACCTGGATACGAAGGAGTGGATACGGCCCGAAGTCAGCGCGTCGACAGATAGCGATCGCCCCGGTCGCAAATGATACACACGATGAGGCCCCGGTCCAGTTCGTCCACCAGTCGGAGCGCGGCCGTGGTAGCCCCCCCTGAGCTAACGCCGGCGAACAGTCCGATTTCCGTAGCGAGCCGATCGCTCGCCGCCACGGATTCCGCTTCGCTGACGTCGATGATCCGGTCCACCTGAGTTTCGTCGTAAATGGCCGGTAGGAAGCCCGGGCTCCAGCGGCGGATGCCCGGGATGCGGCTACCGTCAGTGGGCTGCACCCCGACGATCCGCACCGTATCCGACCGCTCGTGCAGGTAGCGTCCCGTGCCGGTGATGGTGCCGGTGGTGCCCATGCTGCTGACGAAGTGGGTGACCCGGCCCCGCGTATCGCGCCAGACCTCCGGGCCGGTGGTACGGTAGTGGGCCCGCCAGTTATCGTCATTAGCGAACTGGTTGAGCTGAACGTAGTCGCCGCCGTCTTCCATTTCCTGGGCCAGCGTACGGCTGTATTCGATCGTGCCCCCGGCGGGGGTCAGGATGACTTCGGCCCCGTAGGCCCGCATGGTCTTGATGCGCTCCTCGGTACTGTTCTCCGGCATGACGAGGGTGGCGGGAATGCCGTAGGTAGCCGCGATCATGGCGATGGCGATCCCCGTATTGCCGCTGGTCGCTTCGACGATGCGCTGCCCCCGTCCGAGGCGACCGCTGTCCAGGGCGCCCCGGATCATACTGAGGGCGGCCCGGTCCTTCACGGAGCCGCCCGGGTTTTGACCCTCCAGCTTCCCGTACAACCGTACACCGGGCTTATCGTAGAGGGCCGACAGATCGATCAGGGGGGTGTTGCCGATCAGTTCGTGCAGTTGCATCATGGGGCGAAGTTGAGATAGGGCAACAGCCGTTCCCGCTTTTCGGTGGAGAGGGCGCGGACTTTTTCCAGATCGGCCGGCCCAGCGAAGGGACCGTGGTTTTCCCGGTAGCGGACCAGAATGGTCGCCGTGCGGCGATCGAGGTAGGGGTGGCGGGCGAGTTCCCGGGCGGAGAGCAGGTTCAGGCTCAGCGTAGCGGGGGGCGTGCGGACGCGCAGGTAGGGGCGAATGGCGGTGAACGTGCTGTCCGGCAACTGGTAGGTATCGGCCACCTGCTCCATGTCGGCGAAGCCCCCGAGTTGGTCCCTCCACTCTACGATTTTCCGGGCTCGGTAGGGGCCGATGCCGGGTAGCTGCTCCCACTCTTCGGGGCTGGCGGCATTTATGTCGACGGTGGCGGGCGGGGTGGGGGGGCGGCGGCGCGCGGGTGCGGGGGGAGTGGGGACGTCAATCGTGACCAGATCCAAGAGTGCCAGCACCTTATTGCTATCGATCGACCGGATCCGTAGTAGGTCTTCCGGCCGGCGAAACGTCAACGGGCGATCTCCCCGGTAGCGGATCAGGCTACCGGCTTCCCGTTCGCTGAGGCCCAGTAGTTGCAGACTGTCCGCCGAAATGCTATTCGGATCGAAGGGAAAGCGTTGAACGGTTCGCGTAGTGTAGGTGGGAGACTCGGCAACTGGGGCGCGGCCAATTTCCGGGAATGTAGCCAGTGGCAGTAGGTGGTCCACCTGACTCGGTCGGAGTACGAAGAGGCGCCCGATGTCTTCGGGGGCGCGGAAGGGGCGCTTTTGGCGGTATTTGATCCAGGCGGTGGCTTGTTTTTCGCTGAGCCCCAGACGCCGCAGATCGGCCGCCGATACCGCGTTCGGGTCAAAAGCGAAGGTGGCCGGGCGCGCCGCGGCATTCGGCTTTTTGAGTGAACGATCCGCGGCGGTGCGCAGTCGTTCGGCGGCGGCGAATAGTGCCGCATCGTCCGCGGCGGGCAGGTCGGGTGCCGACCGAAGGAAGGGTGTGAGAACCGCGGCGGCGGCGATGAGAACGACGAGCGCTACAAGACCGAGCCGCTGCCGTCGGGTGTAGGCCCAGGGGTTGGGGGGACCGGGGGTGAACAAAGGGTGCGTTTAAACGGAAGTAACGGAAGTGCTAGCCGAAGCTAGATAAAAAGATGAAAACGAGCGGGGGGCAGCGCTTCGCCGGCGACCCAATTGGTCGTAAATTTGGGTTTTTCCAACAAATTCATTTATGATCAAGCGGCTGTCCATCAGCAACTACGCCATTATCGAGGAGCTGACCCTCGATTTTGCGGACGGGTTGAGCATCATCACCGGGGAAACGGGGGCCGGTAAGTCGATCGTCCTCGGGGCGCTCAACCTCATCCTGGGCGGGCGCGCCGACTCCAAAACACTCTTCATCGAGGACCAGAAGTGCATCATCGAGGGGCGGTTCGCGGTGGAGGCATACTCCCTACAGTCCTTTTTCGAAGAAAACGATCTGGATTACGACACGGAGCTGATCATCCGCCGGGAGATCACCCCCTCGGGAAAGAGCCGCGCCTTCGTCAATGACACTCCGGTGAAACTGAAGGTGTTACAGGAATTGGGGGCCGTTCTGATCGATCTGCACCAGCAGTTCGACACGCTCTACATCAATAACACCGACTTTCAGTTAGAGCTGCTGGATGCACTGGCCGGACAGCTCCCCGCCGTGGCCACCTACCGCGCCGACTATCAGCGGTTACAGCAGTCCCGCCGCCAGTTAGCCCAACTGCGGCAGGAACAAACGCAGGCCCGCCGCGAACAGGAATTTTTGGAATTTCAGGTCAACGAACTCGAAGAAGCCGGGCTACGGGAGCACGAGCAGGAGGAACTGGAGGGCGAGCGGCACCGCCTGAGCAACGCCGACGAGATCAAACAGCTTACCGCCGGTGCCTTTCACTTCCTGACCGAAGACGAAAACTCGGTAAGCGACCGCCTGCTCTCGATCGCCGGGAAGCTGGAACCCCTGGCCGTGGGCGATCCCAAACTAGCCGCCCTGGCCGAACGCTTCGAGAGCATCCGCCTGGAACTGGAAGAAGTAGCTTCCGATCTGGAAGCATTCGGGGAAGATACCGAGGCCAACCCCAACCGCCTGGAAGAGATCGAGGAACGCCTCAATACCCTCTACCGCCTGCAGACCAAGCACGGGGTGAAGGACAGTGCGGGCTTAATCCAAATTTACGATGAGCTGAGCGGGCAGCTCGGTCACTTTGCCGATCTGGGCGGAAAGATTAAGCAACTGGAGAAGGAAGAAGCCCGCCTGCTGACTTCGCTGAAGAAGCAGGGCACCGACCTTCGGAAGGGGCGGCAACGGGTAGCCCCCGATTTCGCCAAACGGGTCCGCCGGCAACTCGCCGACCTCAGTATGGCCAATGCCCGCCTGGAGGTCGACTTCCAGCCCCTGCCCGACCCGGGGCCAAGCGGACTCGATGAGGTGCGGTTTCTCTTCAGCGCCAACAAGGGCGGTAAGCTACAGTCCATCAAAGATGCCGCCTCGGGCGGCGAAATGTCACGGCTTGCCCTGGTCACGAAGAGCCTGGTGGCATCGGCCATGGAACTGCCGACCCTGATCTTTGACGAGATCGACTCCGGCGTCAGTGGCGACGTTGCCCAGAAGATGGGCCGGATTCTCACCGATCTGAGTCAGCACCACCAGGTGGTGGTCATCACCCACTCCCCCCAGGTGGCTAGCCGGGCACACCGGCATTACTACGTCTACAAAACGGACAAGAAGGGTGCCGAGCGCACCATCACCCGCGTCAGGGAGCTCGACCGCGACGAGCGGGTGCGGGCCATCGCCACCATGCTGAGCCAGAACCCCCCCAGCGACTCCGCCCTCAAAAACGCGCGTGAGCTGATCGAAGCCAAATAACTTGTTCTCCGTAGCCCTCCGTGAATACCTCCGTGCGTCAGCCTTCGGGCTGCTCTGTGGGCTTACCTCTTCCTAGCCGACACCACCCCGTACCGAATGGCCCCCGAGGCGAAGCCTTTCTTCATATACCGCATCGCCCAGGCTCCCCGGATCGTGCCTATCCCCGAGCGAAGCAATCCGGGCCAGTTCCGTGGGTCGAGCCCGGATTTGATGACCGCATCCCAGAAGGGGGCAACGGCATCCGACCAGTCATCGGTTTGCACCTCCGCAAACCCTACCGACCGGGCCGCCTTCGCCAGTCGGGGTACGCTCACCAGGGGGGGTAAATGGTAAAGTTGACAGATCTGCTGCAGATTGTACTGGTCGGTAGGGGAGAGGTAGGGGGGCTCCGGGCGGTGGCACCAGGTGGCCATCAGCAACGTCCCGCCGGGGCGCAGCATTTCGTGGAATAATCGGAAGAGCCCCTCCTTGTCCGCCATATGTTCGGCCGATTCCATGCTCCAGATGAGATCGAAGGTGCCGGTTTGTTCGGCCTGCAGCGCGTAGACGTCCTTAGCGATGAGCGTTACCCGGTCGGAAAGCCCCGCCTCCCGGTTGTAGCCATTGCCCCGGTGGGCCTGAACGGGGCTGAGCGTCACCCCCAGGCCTTCCGCCCCCGGGTACCGACGGGCCAGGTAGCGGCTGCTGCCCCCCACGCCACAGCCGGCATCGAGGAAGCGGGTAAAGGACCGATCGGCCACGCCGCCCCAGTGCAGGAGCTGTTCGATCATGTCGATCTGGGCCTGCCCGTGATCTACCTTCCGCTTTCCGTCCGGGCCGTAGTACCCGTGGTGCATTTGTTCCCCCCAGGTATTCAACCAGAGGGGGGTGGAGGCGTCG
Organism: uncultured Lewinella sp.; assembly: GCA_964594535.1. Lineage (GTDB taxonomy): Bacteria > Bacteroidota > Bacteroidia > Chitinophagales > Saprospiraceae > Neolewinella. The sequence goes on along the minus strand of CAZQNE010000001.1, from coordinate 166,199 downwards.
TAGAAGTCGCGGATGCGTCGGTTGAGTTCGCCCATCTTACTTTTTCCGGAAGATAGCGCGCAGCACGAAGAAGGTGGCCACCGCGCCGATACCCCCCAGTACCAATTTCTGCTCCCGATTCAGGGGCTCGACCTCCCCCTCGACGCCCCTCAACGGGGCGGTCACGTGGGCGATGAGGGCCATGGGGATGAACAGAAAACCGGCGGCCGAACCCAACAGCAACCGGCCGGTCAGGAGCAGATTGCGGCCGAGCCAGCCCCCGTCGGGGTTCGCCTCCACCAGTGCCGCCGAGGGGTCGATGGGGCGGTAGGCCGGGCTGCGGCCGGGAGCGGGCTTCGTACCCACGATGGCGATGCCATAGCGCTCGTTCTGCTGCCAGTGGGGCCGCACGTAGACCCAGTCGATGTTTTCGAAGCCGGCCTGCTGGAAGTACAGGTGGTAGTCCGATTCCGACGGGAAGAGCATCCAGGTGTTGGCGATAAACTTACTGATGGGATTGACCGGCTCGATGGGGCCGATGAGCAGGGCCTGCCCGCCTTCCTTAATGACCCGGTAGGCTTCGTTCACGCCCCGCTGGGGGTCGGGCCAATACTCGATGGAGCCGGCCGAGACGTAGCGGTCGAAGGTATCGTCGGGGAAGGGAAGGTTTTCGGCGTCGCCCAGGCGGAAGCGGCAGTCCTGCAGTTCGGGTTTGACCATCGCCCGTTCCATTTGCTGGGGGCTCTGATCCACGCAGACGACGTTCTTCGCCGGCACGCGACGGACGATGCCCCGGGTAGTGAAGCCCGTTCCGGAACCCACGTCGACCACCCTGAGTTGGCTCGCGTTAGACCAATCGACCACACTGAGGGACTTTTCCCGCATCCGTTCCGTCCAGAACAGGGGGTTGACCAGTTTGTCGTAGAAATTGGAAAGGTAGCGGTAGAACCAGAAGGCCTCCCGCTTGTGCTGCATCAGTCGCATGGCCGGGTTAATCTTACGGTGCAAGGTAGGGCCACCGCGGGGAATTCACCTTCGTTTAACAACACCGGCTCCGCACCTGCGTTCCCGCCAAATACCTACTTTGGTAGCCATAATCCGATCTCTTTGCCCACCGACCTCATCAAACGCGATTCTTCCTGGCTGGAATTCAACGCCCGCGTCCTTCAGGAAGCCGCCGACCCCCGGGTACCCCTCTACGAGCGGCTGCGCTTCCTGGCCATCTACAGCAGCAATCTGGATGAATTTTACCGCGTCCGGGTCAGTTCCCTGCGGCAGTTCAAGAAATTACCGAAGACCGAGCGTCGGGAACTCTTCGACTTCAAACCGAAGCGGGAGCTGAAGGACATTCGCAAGCGGGTGTACGAGCAACAGGAAGAATTCGGCCGCATCTTCCGGGAAGAGATTTTGCCCCAACTAGAGGAGGAGGGCATCCACCTCATTCACAGCAACCAGATGGACGACGGCCAGCGACAGTTTGCCGCCGACTACTTCGACGAACGCATCGCCCCCCACCTGGAACTTCACTGGCTGGAGGGGGAGGGGGAAGACGGCGAACTGCCCTTCCTGGACGACGGGCAACTCTGTCTGGCCATCAGCCTCAACGAACCGGAAGCCGAGGAAACCGGCGAGGTGGCCCTCGTGGCCATCCCCGTCGAAGAGTCCAGCCGCTTCGTCACCCTGCCGCCGGCGGAGAACGACCCGGGTGGCTACTACGTCATCTTCGTTGACAGCGTCATCCGGGCTAATCTGAGTCGCTGGATGGACCGCCGGGTTGATTTCGGCTACAGTTTCAAGCTAAGTCGGGATGCCGAACTCTACATCGATAACGAATTCGACGGCGACCTGCTCCGGAAGATCGAGCACAGCCTCACCACCCGCGACCTGGGCCTGCCCACCCGCTTCCTCTACGACGGCGACATGCCGAGCTGGATGCTGAAGCGACTGAAAAAGGCGCTCAAACTGTCGAAGTACGACATGATTCCCGGGGCCCGCTACCACAACTTCAACGACTTTTTTACCTTCCCCCAACCCCCGGATACCGACCACTTGGCGTACCCCGCCCTGCCCCCGCTGCCGCACCCCCAACTGGAGGGGGTGAACAGCGTGATGGACGTCATCCAGGCCACCGATCTGCTACTGAGCTTCCCCTACCAGAAGTACGACTACATCCCCCGGCTCATCCGCGAGGCGGCCGACCACCCCGAAGTGACCCGGATACGCATCACCCTCTACCGCGTGGCTAAAAAGTCGGAGGTCGTCACCAACCTGCTGTACGCCCTGGAGCAGGGCAAGCAAGTCGAAGCCTTCGTGGAGGCCAAGGCCCGCTTCGACGAAAAGAGTAACCTCTACTGGGGAAACAAAATGAAAGACGCCGGGGCCTACGTCCGCTATTCCTATCCGGCCGTTAAGGTCCATACCAAGCTGTTGCACATCAGCCGCGTGACGGATGGTGGGGAACACATCCACTACAGCTACATCGGAACGGGCAACTTCAACGAAAAGACCGCCAAGCTCTACACCGACCACGCCCTGCTGACCTGCCGGCCTAAGCTCGGCAAAGACGTGGAGCGGGTATTCGACCTGTTGCGGGGCAAACTCATCCTACCCCGTTGCAAGCACCTGCTGGTGGCTCCCTTCAATATGGAGTCCGCCTTCCTCGATCTGATCGACCGCGAGATTGAAATCACCCGGGAGGGGGGCCACGGCTACCTGTTCCTGAAGATGAACAGCCTGGAGGAACCGAATATGATCCGCAAGATCCGGGAGGCCGCCCGCGCCGGGGTGGAGGTCCGTATGATCGTACGCGGCATCTGCCGGCTCGTACCCGGTAAGAAGGAAAACATCCAGATCATCAGTATCGTCGACCGCTTCCTGGAGCACGCTCGGGTGTTCATCTTCGGCAATAACGGGGACGAAAAGGTGTACATCGGCTCGGCCGACTGGATGAACCGCAATCTCTACCGCCGCGTGGAGGTCGTCACCCCCATCTACGATAAACTGATCGCCCTGGAACTCCGGCGGATCATGGATATGCAGTGGCGCGATAACGAGCGGGCCCGCCTGATCGAAGACGGAAAGTTGAATCAGTACCGGCCCGCCGTACCGGAGGGGGGGGCGTTCCGCGCGCAGATGGATATCTACGACTACTTCCAGCAGCAGGTCGTGGAGGCGTGAACTACCTCGCCCACCTACTCCTCTCCCGGGGGGATGCGCAGCTGCAGGTCGGCAACTTCATCGGCGACTTCGTCAGGGGAAGGGAACTGTCCCTGCTGCCGGAGGGCATACAGCGGGGGGTGTGGATGCACCGCGCAATCGACCGCCTCACCGACCAGGACCCGGACGTACGGGCCCTGAATCGACTGGTGCGGGAACATCACGGTCGCTACGCCGCGGTCATCACCGATATTGCCTTCGACGAAAGTCTGCACCGCGACTGGTCGCGGTATGCCACCATCACCTACGCTGACTTTAAGCAGGAGACCTACGCACTACTACTACGGCACGCCGACGGGCTGCCCGGGCGGATGCAGCCCCCCCTGCGGCAAATGGTGGCGGGCGACTGGCTGGAGCAGTATACCAGCCGGGATGGGATGCATAGCGTATTTCGGCGTTTTCGGCGGAGAATGAGTCAGCCCCACCGCCTGGATGGGATCGAACGAACTTTGTGCTATCTGGAGGACGATATCAACCGGACCTTTTCCCGCTTGTTCCCCCGCTTACAAACCCTTGCCGCCCCCTACTTTGACGACCCCCGCCCCACTTGACCTGCGCCTCGACCGCTTTACCCACCGCCTGAACGTTCGGTCTCAGGGGGATAAGCGGATGGTGCGCGGGGAAATTCGCAAGAAGTGGCTCGTCCTGCAGCCGGAGGAATTCGTACGGCAACTGCTGCTCCACTTCCTTATTCAGGACATGAGGTACAATCGCAACCGCATCACCGTAGAACGAGGCATTGCGGTGAACGGGGAGCCCAGGCGGACCGACATCCTGGTCTTTGACCATGACATGCGACCCTTTCTACTCATCGAGTGTAAGGCACCGAAAGTCCCCCTGTCTACTGACGTATTCCGCCAGGCCGCCCAGTACAACGGACCGCTCCGCGTTCCCTACCTGATGGTTTCCAACGGGCGGCAGAGCCTGGTCGCGCACATCGATTACGAGCGGGAAGACTATACCTACGTATCCTCCGTTCCGGAGTGGTAGCCCCCCTCTATGCCCGACCCCCTGCTACAAGTGAGTGACGTAAACCTCGGTTTTCCGGAAGGGGAAGCCATCCTTCGTCACGTTTCCTTCTCCATCGGCCGGGGGGAAAGCCTCGGACTGGTCGGGCCCAGCGGGTCGGGGAAAAGTATGCTGGCCGCCAATCTGGTTGGCCTGGCTGACCGCTCGCTCGTTACTTCCGGAAGGATAGCGTGGGAGGGCGGTACCAAAACGCATAATCTACTCACCCTGGAAGCCCGGCGGTGGCCACGCATACGGGGCCGGGAAATAGCACTGATCCCCCAGGACCCCCGGGCGGCACTGAACCCCGTGCAAACTTGCGGCCACCAGTTACGACGGGCGCATCGATCCCTGGCCGGCAAGGGGAGGGATGCGGAGGTCGACATTCGGCGGGCGTTGGAACGGGTGCAACTGAGGGGGGCGCGGACGCAGGTGCTAGCTGCCTATCCGCACCAACTGAGTGGGGGGGAAATTCAGCGCATCGTAATTGCCCAGGCCCTGCTGGGGCAACCTGAACTGCTCATAGCGGATGAGCCCACCACCGCTCTGGATGCGATCACTAGCCGGGAAATCATCGAGCTACTCGTCCGCCTGCGGAAGGAGCTGGGCATGGCTCTGATGTTCATCACCCACCGACGTGAACTGCTCCCCCTGGTCACGGACCGGTGCCTGGAAATTCGGGACCGTGCAGTGGTCGGTGCGGTACCCGTTCTGCCGGCGCAAGAAACTGGAACCATTAGTAAACCGGAGGATCAGGGCAGCTCGCACATTTTGTTGCAAACCAAGGACTTGTCCATTAGGTATGAAGGTGACCGTTACGGCGTTCGCGAATGTAATCTAGTCTTGTATCGCGGTCGTTGTACCGCCCTGGTCGGCCCGAGCGGCTGCGGCAAGAGTACCCTGGCTGCCTTTCTGGTCGGACTGCTGCCCGGCGATAGCGGAGTACTGCGCGTGGGTAGCCGGGAGGAGGTCGTGCCCCGGGATACCGCAGACTTACTCGCCGAACTCAACGCTCAGTTAATTTTTCAGGACGTGGGGGGCTCACTGAACCCCCGGCACACCGTCGGCCGGGCGATCCGGGAGGTCTCCCGCAATGGCGCGACGGTCGATGATGTCCTGAACCGCGTGGAGCTGCCGCCCGAAATCTATGCGGATCGGTACCCCGGCCAACTCAGTGGGGGCGAACAGCAACGGGTAGCCATCGCCCGCGCATTGGCTACCCGACCCCGACTGTTGATCTGCGACGAGGCCTTCGCCGCCCTGGATCGCCCGCTGCGTCAACGCCTGCAGCTCCTATTGCGAAAACTAGGCCGCGAAGATGGACTGTCCATCCTGCTCATAACCCACGACCTCCGCCAGGTCGCTACGTTTACGGATGTCATCCTGATCATGGAGCGGGGGCGGATCGTAGAACGGGGCACTCCGGGAGATGTGCTTTTGCGACCTAAAACCGCGCTGGGTAGGCAACTTGCCGCGGCGGCCGGCTTCGGGGGAGGGGAGGCGGAATGAACCAAACTAACCGTCCGCTTCGTTAGTCCGATTATGCGGTTATACGTGCTTGTTTTTTTACTGCTGCCCCTGTGCGCGATCGGGCAGTCCTACGACATCGGACTGGGGATGCGCCTGGGGACCGAATGGGGGGCAACGGCGCAGTTCCGGCTGCCCTTCGTGCACAAAAATTTTGTCCTGGAGGCCATTGCCCTTTCCGCCTTCCAAACCGATGAGGGGAGCATTACCCTGTTGGGCAAACAGCACCAGCCGATTCTGAGCCGTCGGCTCAATCTATTCTACGGCGGCGGGGCCCACGCCGGCTGGAGTAATGAGATTGACGGAGAATCCGGCCAGACCTTCAACGGGCCCATTGGGGTGACGGGCATCGTCGGCCTGGAAATTACGCTGAACCGCATCAATTTAAGTTACGACTACAAGCCGGCCGTCAACGTCAGGGGGGGCGCATCCGTGTTTAACACCCAGACGGCCCTGAGTATTCGCTACGTAGTGGCGAAGCGGCATACCGTGTGGGACAAGGCCAGGGAGAAAGACCGCCGGAAGCGGCGGCGGGCGCGGGAGCGGGAACGCCGGCGCGAAGAGCGCGCCCGGGCCGATCGGCGGTGGTACCAATTCTGGAAGGGGCGGGGATGAACCCTGCCGGACGGTCGGGGTTTGCCAGTAGACAAATTCAGCGGATGCCCCCTACCGATTACGACTTACTCATCATTGGTTCCGGACCGGCCGGATCTACCACGGCCCGTTTTGCCTCCGCCGCCGGATTGCGGGTACTACTGGTCGATAAGCGGCAGGAATTAGGGGCACCCGTTCAGTGCAGTGGGGCGATCAGTCGCCACGCTCTGTTGTCCGCCGGTATCGACCCGGTAGCGGAGTTCATTCACGAGGCGATCTACGGTTTCGCCATTTACGATCAGCACGGGGAGCGTACGGTACACGACTACCGGGTGCTCAAGCCCGATGAATACGGCCCGGACGCGGGCAAGCAGCCGTTGGGTTACGTAGTGGACCGCCGCCGCTTCGATCGGTACCTGATGACGCAGGCCGAACGGGCGGGTACCGAGGTTTGGCTAAAAACCGAGGGGCTCGGGTATTCGCCCCTTCCCGATGGTAGTTGCGCGGTGAAATTGCGCCGCTTTAACCGCGAGCTAACCCTAACCGCCCGGGTCGTCGTCGGTGCGGATGGCCTACAATCGCAAGTGGGAAAGTGGGCCGGGCTCCAGACGCACATCAAAATTACCGAGTTGGCCGGCTGCCTCCAGTTTATCGTGGACGGGGTCGAGACGGAGGGGCTGCTCGAGATCGTCACCGGCCACGAATGGGCACCGGGGGGCTACGCCTGGGTATTTCCCAAGGGAGACGGCTATGCGGAGATTGGCCTCGGCGTTATCCCGACGATGACGGACCGGCCGGCCCAGTGGCATCTCGACAAGTTTATTCGTCAGAGCTTCTTCAGGGATCGCTTCGCCAACAGCCGCGTCCTGGAAATACAGGGTGGGGGAGTCCCCCTCGCCGCTCCCCTGCGGAGGCAGTACGCCGATAACCTGATTCTGGTGGGGGACGCGGCCCGCCACGTCAACCCCATCACCGGGGGCGGGTTGCATACGGCCGTGTCCGGTGGGCAGATCGCCGCTACCTACCTTACGGGCCATCTGGAGGACGGACTGCCGAATCAGGATGGAGGCTTGTCCGGCTACCAGGACCTGTGGCTGGATAAGCTCGGCAATAAAATGTGGAAGCTGTACGGAATCAAAACCGACATCTTCCACAATATGAATATCGGCGAGCGCGACCAACAACTCTACACTACCATGGCGGATTACTTTAGCCCGGACTCCGAATTCAAGAAAATATGAGTAAGCAACAGCCGGTTCTGTTCACCATTGGCTGGAATGCCTGCATCAATTGCGGTGCCTGCGTGGCGATTTGTCCGCAGGAGGCGGGTTTCGTAAGCCCCTTCGATACCATCGCGGTAGACCGACCCTGCGATATCGCCTGTTTGCTCTGCGAGTCCATCTGTCCCACCGATACCATTACCCACCAAACGGTGTCCGAGGGGGTCGTTCCAGTTCACGCAACTGCTGAATGACGTAAGCGATCATTTCGTCGTTCACGTCCAGGTGGGTGGTGAACCGCACCGTTTTCGGGCCGAAGGGCGTGGCTGCGATCCCAAGTTCCCGTAGCTGGCCCAGAAATTCGGTAGCCGAGCGATCCGTGAGGGTGAACAGGCAGATATTGCTGTCCACCGTGGCCACGGAGTCTACGTACGTAAGTTCCGACAGAACCTCGCCGAGCCGTCGCGCCCGGGCGTTATCCTCCCCCAGCCGTTCGCGATGATGGCGCAGGGCATATTCCCCCGCCGCGGCCAGGGAGCCGGCCTGGCGCATGCCACCACCGAGCACCTTACGAAAGCGGCGGGCTTCGTCGATCAGGTCCTGAGCGCCGAGGAGCAGACTGCCGACCGGAGCACCGAGTCCCTTACTCAGGCAGATGCTGATGGTGTCGAACATTGCGCCCCAGTCGGGGGGAGCTTCGCCGGTTTCGGCCAGGGCGTTGAATAGGCGGGCCCCGTCCAGATGAAGGCGCAGGTTGTGCGATCGCGCTTCCGCGGCCAGTTCTCCTGCTTCATCGATTCGGTAAATGCTTCCACCACCTTTGTTACAGGTGTTTTCGATCACGACCAGGCGGGAGCGGGGGAGCCAGTCGTACGCCGGCTTTACCGCCTCGGTAATTTGGCCCGGCAGTACCTTGCCGCGCTCACCGTGAATTAAGTGCAGGCTAACGTTCGAGATCAGGCTGTACACCCCACCCTCGTACTGGTAAACGTGGCTTTTCTCTTCGCAGATAACTTCGTCCAGGCTACGGGTGTGCACTTTGATCGCCAGCTGATTGGTCATCGTTCCGGAGGGGCAGAACAGGGCGGCATCCATGCCGAATAATTCGGCCGCGTATTCCTCCAGTTGGTTGACGGACGGATCCTGTCGAAAAACGTCGTCCCCGACCTCGGCGGCATGCATCACCCGTCGCATCTCAGGGGTGGGCTGGGTAGCGGTGTCGGATATCAGATTGACCTGCATACAGTTGGCTTACTGCCCCCCCCGGGCAAACCCGGTGAGGTAGGCATAACGTTCGGTCAGCGCCCCGTTGCGGGTAATGGTAGCCCGTTCCAGGATGTCGCTGTGCGATTTACCGAATTCGGGGAGGATTCGTTCGATCAGGGTCTTACCGAATGCCTGGCTGGCATCGCGGGGCAGCTCACTCGGTAGGTTATCGATGGACATCACGTCGATGCCAGCTTCGCTATACGGGGAGATCTCCTCACCCGTTCGGGGGTCGAAACCGAAAACCGGCTCGGCGATGGTGGAAGCGCGCAGGGTGGAGGGGACGCTGGCCGCGGGTGCGATGTCGCAGGTAATATCGGCGATCGTACGAATGTGAAAATCAGCGGAATTCATCTCTTCCCGGGTGAAGAAGGCCGGGGCCTTCCCGTCCCAGAAAATACCGTTGACGAAAACGTCGGCCACGCGCGCATAGGCCGCAAAATTGCTTTCAAACTCGCGACTATTGGCGTAGAAATATTTCCGGCTTTTCGACCGGCCGCTTGGGTGCCGTAAATAGTCTTCGACCGCAAGCTGACAAAAGACGGGCTGATCGGTCCGTCCCAAAAATTCTTCGGGACTGACCCGTGCCAGGCCCATGTCCTTCAGTACCCGCGCCGCACCTGCGCCTACGCGCCCGGTACCGGTGAGCACAACCTTGAGGGTGGAGGGTAGCTGGAGCCCGGCGTACACTCGCTTGGCCGCGGCGTAATCGTAACAGTCCCGTAGGCGGGGAATGGAGTAAAGGCCGGTACGCTCTCCGTAAGCGTAGAGACCGTTGTGGGCTCCGACCATTCCCGCCCAGTACCCGAAGGCAATCAGGCGACGGCCGGTATCGTCGGTCAGGTACTCGTAGTCGATATGGGTAACTCGTCTGTCGAGCAGTGCGTGGAGTAGGGGCTGGTTGTATACCTGAAACTTGGCAACGTGCGCGAAATTGCAGTAGGTCTTTCCGGGCAGCAGGCGGTCGATGGGGACTTCTTTGATGCCAAGTAACAACTTACGGTCCGTCAGGTCTTCCCGTAGCGGAACGCCGGCCTCCGCGTACGCCCGGTCGGGAAAACAGCGGTGGGGGCTGGGTTGCACGATCAGGTCGGTACCCGATTTGATCAGCCGGGCCGCCTGCCGGGGGGTTAAGGGTACCCGGGCATCGGGAGGTGATTTGTCTTCCCGGATCACCGCGGTCGGTGGTAACGTTAATTCGATCATTCGGATTTGAACACTAGGGGTTTACAGCTTGCGGTACCAGAGGCCGTCGTTCAGTAATTTACTCTCCGGCCAGACCTTCCACTGCAGAAAAAACATGGCAACGGCGATCAGTAATCCCAACAGGGCCCCGGCGGTCACGTCGCGGAGGAAATGAAACAGCAGGTACATTCGGCTAAAACCGACTTCGAGAGCGAGTAGGAAACAAATGATGCTGATCAAAATCTTGGGTCGGCGAATGTTGAAGCAAACGAAACTGTAGAGCGCGAAGGCCGAAGCGGAGTGGCCGCTCGGAAAGGAGGCCGTGCCCCAATTCTGCATTTCGGCGTCGAAGAGACTGAGGTCCTGCCACACCTCCTGGAAATTATCGAAGAAAAAGCGCATGGGACGGGCCTGGGCAAAATAGGCCTTCAGCAGGCCGGATAGAATGGCGGCCGCCCCACCGGTCAGGGCTACGAACAGGGCCGTGCGCAGCCGGTAGGTGGCGAAACCCAGCAGGACGAAGATGTAGGCAATCGGCTCCCCGAATTGAGTGCCCACGATAAATACCCGGTCCCAGAAGGGGGTACGCAACTGATTGATGGCGATGAGCTCGTCCCCCTGTTGGTTCGTTACCACCAGGTACAAAAAGCCGCTGAGCAACAGCAACACGCCGATGAGAAAAAATCGATTGGCCCGCAGAAAGGTCCGAAACCGAAGGCTCGGCGGCGCGAAATGGCGGCGAATGAACGGCATGGCGTGAAGGTAGCCAAATTAGCGCTGCGCAACCGCCCGACGTAGGGCGGCTACCCGCTTGCTGTTCCTGGCCCGCCGGACGGCCGATTTGACGCGATCGGTATCCAGTAGCTTGGCATCGTTCATGGCACTGTAGGTGATCCAGAGACTCACGGGAAAGAGAATGATGCACGGCAACCATCCGGCAACGGCACCGCTCACCACGAAGCTTTCCGCCAGCTTGCGGCAGAAAATGGTCAGAATTACGAAGATCACGAAGAAGATGATACTGACGAGGATAGGATACCCAAACCCCCCCTTGCGCACGATGGCCCCCATCGGAGCACCGATGAAGATAAAAATGATGCACACCATTGCCATGCTGTACTTCATGTGCATGTCGTAGATGTGCTTCACCCGCTGTTCGCGTAGGCCGGGTAGGAGGCTGATGGCCGATTTGGACTGGCCGGTAACGGAGCGGATGCCCGAGCGCGCCCGGTTAAAAATGCGGTTGCGGTTCTCGCTGGATGCCGAATCGATCAGGCTACGCACGCCGGGCCAGGGGCTGGCCCCCCGCACCAGGGGATGCTCGCGGGCGCGGGAAGACCGCTCCGTTTTATAGCCCGCAAGTCGGCCGGTCTGCATGGAATCCCGAACGGACTCCACCTCGGCGACCATACTACTGTCCATTCCGTAGGTTGAATCCCTATCCTCTAGCATGCCGCCGATGAACTCTTCCCGCCGCGGCGCGGCAGGGTCCCGGTAGACTACCGTGTCCCGCGGCAGCTCGGGGAGGTAGGCCAGCAGGTGATTACTCAGACCCTGCTTGCGAATAAGGATATCGTCGGCGATACTGTCCACCGCGACCTGTAGCTGCCCGGTGGAGAGCATCGAGCGGTTGGTGGCGAACAGGGAGGCGGCGTGCTCTTCCAGCATGAATTCGCTAAGGTCGAACACCTTGGTGTATTCCTCGAAGTTGGTCCGCAAAAAGGGGGCATTGCGACCCCCGGCCCCCCCGGCACGCTGCTCGACGTACTGGTGGCCGTCGAAGAGCCGCATCACGAAATACGATCCATCGCTGGCCGTGAACATTTCTCCGTTGTCGGCGGTGATCTGGCTCAGTTCGCCGACATTCGCCTTCGTATGGTCGTAGATGAGTACGTCGTCAATCCGGCGACCGTCGCTGCCCTTGTCCCCCAGACGGATGCTGAAGCGGTCGAAGTCCTCGTTAAAGACGCCGGGCTCCATATTCAGCGTCGGCTTCTTTTGCTGGATGGAATACATCCGGGCCCCGAATTGCAGATTGGCCGCCGGGATGAGGTAGTCGGCACAGGCATAGCTGATGCCGGCGCTGATCACACCGAAGACAATGAGGAGGCGCATCACCCGCAGCAGCGATACGCCGGCGGATTTAAAACTCGACAGTTCGTAGTGCTCCGCCAGACTACCCAGCACCATGACCGAAGAGATCAGCAAGGCCAGGGGGAGCGCCAGGGGCACCAGCCCCACGCACTTGTAGGCGAGCAGCTCGATGACCTGAAAAAAGGAGAGCCCCTTACCGGCGATGTCGTCCAGGTAGAGCCACAGGATCTGCATCAGCAGGACGAAGAGGGCGATTCCGAAGGTGACGATGAACGGCCCCACGAAGGAGCGGGCCAGCAATTTATCCAGCTGCTTCATGCCCCCTAAAGACACCCCGGCGGGCGGGATAGTTGCTTACTTGTCCCGCTTCATGTCCTTGCGCAATTCGTTAAATTCGTCTTCGCTGGGGATGGTGCCGTTGTGTTTCATATCCTCGGCGGCACGGCGGGCCTCCTCCCCGTCCAGGCCTTCGGAGCGGTGGCCGTCGATACCCTCCCGGTTGATGTTGTAGCTACTGTCGTTGACCACGTTGTGGCGGGGGTCGTTGGTCTTCACGTCCCGGGCGGCCTGTTTGTTCTGCGCTTTGCGGGTCAGGAAGAATGTGATGGCCAGCACGATGAGGGCACCGAGCATCCACAGCAGGGTAGGGCCGTAACCATCGAGTTGAAGGTAGAGCGACATCTTTTTGTAGTACATCCCCTGCCGGGCCCGGAATGTTCATTTGCCGCTGGGTACAACCCGGGGCGTCACGCCGGTGTATCTTCACCAAAATTTGATTTTCATGTCCGCTTCACCCGGCCAACACCACATCGGCGGCGTCGCTACGCTCGATATCGTCGAACGATTCGGAGCCCCCGTTTACGTCTACGATGCCGGGCGGATGCGGCGGCAGTACGAACGAATCGTAAGCGCCTTCAGCGGCGTGCCCCGGTTACGGATCAACTACGCCTGTAAGGCACTGACCAACCTGAACGTGCTACGGCTCTTTCGGGAACTCGGTAGCGGGCTGGACACCGTCAGCGTGCAGGAGGTCGAACTGGGACTGCGCGCCGGCTTCGAGCCCCACGACATCTTGTTCACGCCGAACTGCGTCAGCCTGGAAGAGGTCAATGAGGCCGTCGAAAAGGGGGTGCGGATGAATATCGACAACATTTCCATCCTCGAGCAGTTCGGGGACCAGCACCGGGGGGTGCCGGTCTGTATCCGGCTTAACCCCCACATCATGGCCGGGGGCAACAGCAAAATCAGCGTCGGGCATATTGATTCTAAATTCGGCATCAGCATTCACCAGGTGCCCCACGTGCTCAAAGTCGTCGCGGCCCTGGGCCTCCGCGTGGAGGGCCTGCACATGCACACCGGTTCGGATATCCTCGATGCCCAGGTGTTTCTACAGGGGGTGGAGATCCTGCTGCGGGCCGCGGCGGACTTTCCCGACCTGGACTACATCGACTTCGGCTCCGGCTTCAAGGTGCCGTACAAAGAAGGGGGCAACGCCACCGACATCGAGGACCTCGGCGCTAAACTGACCACCCGTTTCCGTTCGTTTTGCCAGGACTACGGCCGTGATCTCGAGCTTATGTTCGAGCCCGGCAAATTTCTGGTCAGTGAGGCCGGAACGTTCCTGGTCCGTACCAACGTGGTCAAAACTACCCCCGCTACGGTCTTCGCCGGGGTTGACAGTGGGCTCAATCACCTGATCCGCCCCATGTTCTACGATGCCTACCACCACATCAGTAATATCTCAAACCCGGGCGGGAAAAGTCGTATCTACACCGTCGTCGGCTACATCTGCGAGACCGACACCTTCGGCATCAACCGCCAACTCAGCGAGGTACGCGAGGGCGACATCCTGGCCTTCGCCAACGCCGGGGCCTACTGCTACATGATGGCCAGCAACTACAACAGCCGCTTCCGGCCCGCCGAGGTACTGGTGCTGGACGGAGAGGCCCACCTCATCCGCCGCCGGGAAACGATGGACGACCTGCTCCGCAACCAGGTGGAACTTCCCCAGCTGACGGCCGCAGTCACTACCCCATGACCGTCTCTGCCCTCTACCGCTACCCGGTGAAGAGTTTGGGAGGGGAGTGGCTGACCGCGGCCACGCTTACCCGCCGCGGGCTGGCCGGGGACCGACGCTGGATGTTCGTAGACAGTAGCGGCCGGTTCATCTCCCGGCGAACCCAGCCCCAATTGGCGCGATTCGGGGCACGGCTGGCCGGCGATCGGGGTCTGGAAATCATCTACCGCCATACCGACCAGGTGATTTGGCGAACGGACGGTGGGCACCCCACCGCGACCGAACGTACCACCATTTCCGTGTGGGACGACACCCTCACGGCCGTGCCCGTAGCCTTTCCGCCGCCGCTCCTCGAGGGGATGGGTATTGCCGGAGCAACCCTGGTGTACATGGACGACGATAGCCAACGACCGGTGGACCCCCGCTACGGGAATCCCGACGATCGGGTCAGTTTTGCCGACGGCTATCCCTACCTGATCGTAGGAGCCGCTACGGTGGCCGACCTTTCCGAGCGCATGGGGCGATCGGTCGCTACGGAACGCTTCCGCCCCAATATCGTCATCGAGGGCGCGGACGCAGGTGCGGAGGACGGCTGGAATACGATCGAGGTGGGCGGGCATGCCTTCCGGATGGTCAAAGCCTGTGCCCGCTGCATTATGGTGGATCAGAACCCCCAGACCGGCAAGCGTGATCTGGCCGTTCTCGGAGCGTTATCCCGGTACCGAAAGCGGGACGGCAAACTGGTCTTCGGCATGAATGCGATTTCCGAGGTTGCCTCCGGGCAGATCAACGTTGGCGATACGGTCACCGTCCTACCTCCCGCATAAATTGCTCGACCACCCGCCGGTCGGTTCGTTGCCGGTAGTACTCCGGTAGCCCCGGTACGCCCATGTAAATTTCGGGCCGGCGAAAGGTCATTTCACTCTCGTGGGTAGAAAAGGCCGTAGCGTGAAATTCCGTCGCTCCGGTGCCATCGATCACCGCGGCTACGTTTTCCGGTACGATCCCGCAGCCCGGCAGGATACCGATGCGGTCCCCCGCCTGGCGAATTAATTCGGCGATCACGGCCATGCCTTCCGGTACGGTAGGAGCCTGCCCGGAGGTCAGCACCCGATCGACGCCGGCCTCGATCAGTTGTTCCAGCACGGTCTGTGGCTCGCGGCACACGTCGAACGCCCGGTGAAAGGTGACGGACAGGGGGCCGGCGGCTTCCCGTAAACGTTGCACCTGCGTCCGCGCCAAACTTCCGTCCGCCCGTAAGGCGCCGAAAACGACGCCGTACACGCCTAACCCCCGGCACGTGCGAATGTCCCGTAGCATTACGTCGAGTTCCTCTGCGGAATACAGGAAATCCCCACCCCGCGGCCGGATCATCACCATGGTCGGAATGCCGACCTCCAGTGCGGCGGTGATGGTACCGTAGGCCGGAGTGATGCCTCCCTCGGTCAGGCTTGCGCAGAGTTCCACGCGGTCGGCCCCACCGGCACGGGCGGCCCGCACGCCGGTTACGGTTTCCAGGCACACTTCGAAGAGCGGACGGGTCACGATAATTTGCTGGGTGGTTGGATGAGGAGGTTCGTCTGGGTGGGGGAGTAGACCGCGTAATCGAAGCCCGGCTGGATGCAATAGCCCCCGGTGCGGCCATAGCGGTCGAGCGCGATGAAACCCACTTGAATCTCGGCGTAATCCGGGTTTTTCTCGATCACGCGCTCCACGGCCAGGCGGCAGGCTTGGGTCGGATCGTGCCCCTGCCGCATCAATTCCACCACGAGGAAGCTGCCGCAGGCCCGGATGACGGCCTCCCCCCAGCCGGTGGCCGTTGCCGCCCCGACCGTGTCGTCGGCGTACAGTCCCGCACCGATGAGCGGGGAATCGCCGACGCGGCCCCCATATTTGTAGGATGCGCCGCTGGTCGTACACGCGGCGGCTAATCGTCCCTCCCGATCGAGGGTAAGTAGGCCTATGGTATCGTGATTTTCAACGTTGATCGGCGGGCGGTAGCCGGGATTTTCAGTCCGCCAGCGCTCGTACTCCGCCTTACTCTCTTCGGTTAGCAGTTGCGTCTCCTGGTGCCCTTGGTTGAGGGCGAAGTCACGAGCGCCGCGTCCCACCAGCATCACGTGGGGGGTGGATTCCATTACTTGCCGGGCGACCGTGATGGGATGCAGAATGTCCGTTACGGCGGCCACCGAACCACATTCTCCATCGCCACGCATCACGGCCGCGTCCAGGGTGACGACACCGTCGCGATCGGGCCGCCCGCCCAGCCCCACCGTTCGTACCGCAGGGTCGGCTTCGGTAACCCGCACGCCGGCTTCGGCGGCTTCCAGTGCGGAAGCGCCTCCCGCCAGCAGGTCGTAGGCTACCCGGTTGGCCGCCAGTCCGTGCCGCCAGGTGCTGATGACGACCGGTTTCAGGGTTTCCGAAGGTGGGGTACTTACCGAAGATGGCTCCGAGCAGCGACTCAGCAAGGGAAGGGTGCCCATCAGGCCCAGACTCCGGGCGAAAAACGAGCGACGGTTAACAGACTGTATCATAGTGGCGGGATTGCGGGTATCTGCATACACAGGCAGTGGAGGGAACCGTGTTGCTCGATAAGGGGTCGGCCGGGCACCGGAACTACGGTATAGGACGTCCGGCCTCGCAGCAGGTCTAGGGCGGCCGCATCGGTCCTGAGCCCGTAGGTGGGTACGAACAGGTAGCCGTTACTGATGAGAAAGTTAGCGTAGGTGGCCGGCAAGCGGTGACCGTCATCGGTGCTGTACACCGGCTCGGCGAAGGGGAGTTCCAAAAGGTCGTACCCACTGGCTAGCTGCCGCAGTTCGGCACGCATTGCCGATAGGGATTCAAAGTGGGGGTCGGTCGGATCGGTAGGCGGGCCCACGTAGGCGATCGTTTTCGGATCGAGGAAGCGGGCCAGTGTATCGACGTGGGCGTCGGTATCGTCGCCTAACAATTCACCGTGGTCCAACCAAATCGTGCGTTCCGCCCCCAGGTGATCTTGCAGCATGGTTTCGGCCTGAAACTTATCGCGATATGCATTCCGGCCACGGGAAAGCAAGCACGTACTAGTCGTAAGTACGGTTCCCCTTCCGTCGGATTCTACGGCGCCGCCCTCCAGAACGAGTGGCACGCGACTATAATCGTCTTCGGAAAATAGCAAGCGATGCAGGTAACGGGGGATGGCGTTATCGCGGGTAGCGGAAAATTTCCCTCCCCAACCGTTGAAGGTGAAGTCCAGGAACCGCCGGCGGTTATCTTCAAAAACCGTGATGGGGCCCGAGTCCCGGACCCAGCAGTCATCGGTGGGTAGCTCGATGACCGTGCCGCTGAATCCGCCACGGTAGTCAGCGAAATGGCCCGGATCCCCGACCAGTAGGGTGACCGGGCAGGCCATTTGCACGGCCTGGACGGCAGCGATGATTGCCCGTGAGGCCGCTTCGAGTTGGTTACCCCAGTCGCCTTCCCGACGCGGGAAGGAAAATATCACCGTTTGCTGGGGCTCCCATTCGGCCGGCCATCTGCGCATGGGTTGTATTTTGGGCAATATCGGATTTTCTATGGTTCAGCTCTCGTTTCTTCGGTCGTTGGTATTCGTTTACGCCCCGTTAGCCCTCGGGGGGGCAATGGTGGTACTATCCTGTAATTCGAAGCAAGACGGGATGGAACCGGAAGGGGCACGGCCAGGAATGGTCTGGATCAAGGGGGCCGGAGAAGGCTTCTGGATGGACGAAACGGAAGTCACGACGGCGGAATTCGCTGCTTTCGTGGAGGAGACCGGATACGTTACCGAAGCGGAGGAATTTGGTTGGTCGGGGGTGTTTGACCGCGGGGAATTGGCCTGGATTCCGGTGACCGGGGCCGACTTCCGCCACCCACGGGGCCCCGAAGAGCCGGCGGCCCGGCCCGATCACCCCGTCACCCAGGTCAGTCTGCGGGATGCCAGGGCCTACGCCGAGTGGGCCGGCAAAGAATTGCCCTCCGAAGAACAGTGGATGACGGCGGCTACCCAGACCCACGACTACCTATCCTTTCCCTGGGGTGAGGAGATGCTACCCGGGGGGAAGTACCTCGGTAACTGGTGGCAAGGCCCTTTTCCCTACCGGGACGAGGTAGCCGACGGATACGCCGGGATTGCGCCCGTCGGCCAGTTCCCTCCCGCCGAAAATGGGCTGTTCGATATTTCCGGCAACGTGTGGGAATGGACCAGCACCACCAAATCTGCTACCGGAGAGTCGGTCATCAAGGGTGGCTCCTTTTTGTGCAGCACCTCCTACTGTACCGGATTCGACCTGCAGCAGCGCCAGTTCACGCCTTCCGATAGTGGGCTTAACCATTTGGGATTTCGCTGTATCGCACGACCCTAACGAAAGGAGGGGCCGCTCCGGTTGGAACGGCCCCTCTGTATATGCTTAAAGTCGATCATGCCGAGGTTGATAAGAAACCGGCCCCCGGGGGGACTTAGTTTCTTGGTGAAGCAAAGATAGATCGACATCGTTACGTTCTGACACCAAGTACGGACTGGGTTTGGTATGACTAACACCAGGCAAACCGGAATCAGATCTTAATCCTCAGAATAAAGTTTACTGAATCAGTAGGGTAGTTGCTTCGTATCGGATTATACCGGTATTATATGAAATAACCTTCCGTATACGTCGACTGCAACGAACCTTAATTTGTGATGCCCAAGTTGATTCTTCGTGCATTACTATTTGACCCGGAAGCGTCGGTGCAACCGGTTCCCCTGATCATCGGTTACGGTAAGCTCATGGTGACCGGGGTCAAGGTGGGCCGTCGTATGGTGAATTTCGTTTGTCGTAGCGTAATACTCACCATCTAAATGCCAGTACAGCGAGGCTTCGGGACTGGGGTGGGCAATCGCAAATAAGAATGGTTCGGTTTCCCCTTTCCAATTTTTTACCGGGCGTAGCACGCCACCGCCCTCCGGATACAGCAGGCGCATTCGGGTGGACCCTACACCCGCTACTGACCTACACTCGGGATCGAAAGGGGGAAGCGGGGTGTACTCCGGGTTGGTGCGGCGATAGTAGTGAGCCTGGCGAGTCGGTAAGACAAAGGCAATCCCCGGTTTTGCGCCCGGGTCGCAGTCACGGGTCGTGCGCACCATACCATCGGTACTGGTGATGATATGGCGATGGTAGGGGCAGCTACCCATGCGTGGAATCTTCGTGGGAAGAAGCGCCGTGCGTACCGGACAAATCGGGGTTGGTAAATATCCGCTCTCCCGACATACGTTTCGTTTTGTTAGCGCGTCATAGGGTCGGGGAAACCAATCGGTGGTATGGTCTAATTCAGCGTTGAGCAACCGTAGTATATCGAACAGTACCGGAGCCGCCGCTTCTATTCCTACCAGTCCGGGTCGCCCCTCCCCGTTGGCATTACCCACCCATACGCTCACAACATGGCCGGTCGTCGCGCCAACCGCCCAGGCATCCCGAAAACCGTAGCTGGTACCGGTCTTCCAGGCTACTGGCTGGTGACTGGCGAACTGGCGGTAAGCCCCTGAGTTATCCGGTCGGGTCAGTTCCCGAAGTTGCTCGAAGGTCAGGTAGATGGATGCGGCATCGAGACCCCGGTAGTGGGGCTGCACCCCCGACTGCCGTAGACTATCGTAGAAAGTTAATACCTGAGCCGCTCCGAGGAACCAGTCGTGAATCTCGTCCTGCGTAATCTCGACGCCGCCCAAAATCATGGAAAGGCCGTAGTGGTCGGCCGGCCGGGTGAGTCGTCTAAAACCCATTTTGGCGAGGTTCCGATAAAACTTGGCGTATCCGTAATCGCGCAGGAGGTAAACGAAAGGGATATTGAGGGAACGGATTAGTGCCTCGTTTGCCGGTACGGCCCCATCGTAGCTTTCGTGGAAATTCGAAGGGCGGAAGCTCCGAAAGCGAGTCGGGACATCCGGAAGCAGGGTGGTGGGAAGTAGTATCCCTTCGTCTAGGGCCGCAGCATAAAGTAGGGGCTTGAGCAGGCTTCCCGGGCTCCGCGGGGCGGTTATCATATCCACCGCGGCGGAGCGCGTAGGGATGCCCTCGGGTACATTGCCGTGGTAGACGATCGTCCTGCCCGTAGCCACCTCGCTTACGCGGACGGCCAGATTAAATATCTGATTTTGCCGCAGGCGGCGGTGGTGTTCGGCCAAAACAGTCCCGGTGGCTACCTGTAACCTCCGGTGAATATCGCTACGGTACCGGCCCGGGCCTCGGGTAGCGAGCGTGCGTTCCAGTAGATGTGGCGCAAGGCGGGGTAGGGGTTGGGGAGCATGCGGCAGAACTTCTAACCGGGCTAAAACCAGTTCTTCCCGGTGTAGATGACCGCTATTATAAAGCTTGGTGAGTAATCTATTCCGCTTTTCCTCAAGTTGCGTACTATTCCTTCCGGGGCGGATGAGGGCGGGGGCGTTCGGCAGAACGGCCAGGGTAGCCGCCTCGGCCCAGCTGAGGGAAGCCGGAGGGCGCCCGTAGTACCGCTGGCTCGCCGCTTCGATCCCGACGGTATTCCCGCCGAAAGATGCGTTTGCCAGCCAAAGGCGTAGAATCTCCTCTTTCGTGTATTTCGATTCCAGTCGGGTAGCCCGAATGACCTCCACTACCTTGTTGAGTAAGGTCCGGGATGGGCTACCCGCCGCCATTCTGGCTACCTGCATGGTGATGGTACTGCCCCCACTGACCACCCGCCCTGCCCGAAAATTATCGTATGCCGCACGGAGAACAGACCGGAGGTCGATGCCATCGTGGTAGTAAAAACGCCGATCCTCAAATTCTATCACCGCCCTTAACACGCGGGGGGAAACAGAGTCGGCGGCCGGCATGCGCCACTGCCCGTCGGAAGCTATTTTCGCACCGAGTAGGCCGCCTTCCGCGTCGAGCAACTGGGTAGAGCGTGGTGTGTCGAACAGGGGCTCGGGTAAGCAATCGATCCAACCCACCGTGGCCACCAAAAGCGCGGAAAAACACAGGGTTTTAGCGGAACAAAACCGGGCCGAAAGCTGTCTAATGTTCACAATTTGTTGTATTTTGTGTGATCTTTAAACAGCGGGTTTATGAACGAGCGAACGGCGGAAAAACTAACTATTTTAGCTGACGCGGCGAAGTATGACGTCAGTTGCAGCAGCAGTGGTAGCAAGCGTAAAAATACACCCGAGGGCCTGGGTAACGCCACCGGAATGGGTATCTGTCATACCTATACCCAGGACGGTCGTTGCGTGTCCCTGCTCAAGATCTTACTGACCAATCATTGCATATTCGATTGTGCATACTGCGTAAGTCGGCGCAGCAATGACGTTAAGCGTGCGGCCTTTACCGTAGCCGAAGTGGTCGATCTGACCCTGAACTTTTACCGGCGTAATTACATCGAAGGGCTATTTCTTTCCAGCGGTATTTTCAAATCGGCCGACTATACGATGGAGCGGCTGGTCCGCATTGCCAAGGTCCTGCGGACCGAGCATAAGTTCAACGGTTACATCCACCTCAAGACGATTCCCGGGGCCAGCGATGAGTTGGTGCACGAAGCCGGTCTGTATGCGGATCGACTGAGCGTCAATCTGGAGATGCCGAGCGAGGCGAGTCTAAAAAAGGTAGCACCGGAAAAAAACTACGCCGAGGTTTACCAACCGATGAACCACCTCAAGGCATCCATCACCGGATACCGGGAAGAAAAACGGGCGTTAACCAAATCACCCAATTTTGCCCCCGCCGGACAGTCTACCCAGATGGTGATCGGGGCAAGCCCCGAATCTGACCGGGACGTGCTGACTCTCGCCTCGTCGCTGTACCGCGATCAGGAGTTGAAGCGCGTGTACTACAGTGGGTACGTCCCCATCAGTGCGGACAGCCGCCTTCCTACGCTGAGCGCTCCGCCGCTCCGGCGGGAAAACAGACTGTATCAGGCGGATTGGCTGCTTCGGTTTTATGGCTTCACCGTAGAGGATATTGTAGATGCCGAACAACCAAACCTGGACCCCGAGGTCGATCCGAAACTAGCCTATGCCCTGCGTCATCCCCAATTATTTCCAGTCGACGTCAATACGGCACCCTACGAAATGATCCTGAAAATTCCGGGAATCGGGGTGAAGTCGGCCAAGAAGATCGTGTCCAGTCGCAAGTTTCGGGCCCTCCGGCGGGAGCACTTGCAGAGAATTGGCGTGGTGTGGAAGCGGGCCCAGTATTTTGTAATTTCGGCGGACCGGGATTTTCGCGTACTCGGATTCGATCCCGATGTGATACGTGCCCAAGTCGTTCACGCAAGGTCGGCTACGTCCCGCCATGCAGAACCGTCGCCTCAGTTGCAGCTGTTCGCCTGAGGTACGTACCGGTTGAAGTAACAAAGAAAGCCCCCTGCATTCTCCATGCAGGGGGGCTTACGGTAGAAGGGGATCGGTATGGTTACATACCGTTTTCCTCGAAGTAGCTCCGTTCGATGGTCTCGCCGGCCTGAACCCGTTCGATGCGTGCTTTCATTTCGTTGCTGGCATCGTAGTTATCGCGACGGGCGAAGATTTCTTTCAGCGCAATGAGCGTGCTAAGGTTATTCGGGTCGGTCATTTCCGCCTTCTGGAAGTAGGGGTAGGCAGCATCGAATTCCTCGTTAATTTCCATTTCGAGGGCTTCGTACTTTTTCTGACCCTCCTTGGAAAAGTCATTTCCCAGTTCGACCAGTTGCTCGGTCATGGCGGCGGCACGGTTGTAGTACAGTGCCCCGATACTATAGATCAGACTGGCATTATCTTCATCTATTTCGAGCCCGCCCTCATAATTTTCAATGGCTTTTTCGAAGTATTCCTGGGCCTGCTCGGGTTGCTCGGTCCGGGTCTTTTGGTACAGTTGATCGTATACGTTCCCGAGGGTGGCGTAGAGACTAACGTTATTCGGTTCCGCCTGAATGGCCTGTTGTAGTTTGTCGGTGAGCTCATCCAGACGTCCCTGCGCCAGGTAGTAATTAATTTCCGTGAACAGGAGTTGAGTTTCGTCCGGGTAGCGCTCCCGCCCTTCCTGTAGGTACCGTCCGGCCGATTCCATATCGTCCCGACTGCTGTAAACCTTGAAGAGCCCGTCGTACACGCCGTAGTCGTCGTATTCTCCCTCGTAAAGGGTAAGCAACAGGGGCTCGGCTTCGTCGTACTGCTCGTTGAGCACGGCTGACAGGGCTGCGTAGTAGCGTTCGCCATCTAATTTATCGGGGTCTTCATCGTACATGCTGTCTTCTCCCGCTTCGGAAAGAAATTCGTGGACCAGCACACTATTGTTGAAGGCCTGGAAGCTCTCCTCGTAGTTTCCGTCCTGGATAGCGAATATGCCCTCGTTGGAAATATTGCCCTGTAGTTCCTGGAGTCCTTTCAGGGCGGCGCGCCGGCCACCTTTTTTCTCCGTCATGTTGTAGGCCTTCATGTAAAGTTCAGCCGCCCGGGAAGCCGCGGCTACGACCATGGGCTCAACCGGCTCGCCGGCGGCTAGCGTTCGGTCCTGTACATAGGCATTGATAACGCCGGCGTAGATGTCGGCGGCCTCAAGGTAGTTCTTGTAGTCGGACTGAACTTCAGCATCTTCCAAAGCAATAGTGAGGGCATCGACGGCTTCCTGCAGTTGCATGGCATCCCCACTGACCTTGTAGCTGTCGTAAGCCTTACCGGCGGCTTTCATTTGATCCTCGCCCGACTGAGCGGTAGCGGCGGTGAAGGTGAATAGCGCGGCAAAGGCGCATAGTACGTATTTACGCATGGTAGAATTTGTTGGTTTGTGAATCGGGTGCGTGTCCCATTTAGACGCTCATTCGCGGAAAAGGATAGCAAAGAAACGTTAACCCTTCCGGCGGAACTGTTAACGCACGCTTAAAAAAATAACGAGCGAGGGATAATGGGTGTTCAAAACGGCCCGGTCGCTATTCTTCCTCGGTCAGATCTTTCTCGTCCAGACTTACCACGGCTACATCCGCGATGGCGTCCGAATCTTCCAGCTTGATTAGACGCACGCCCTGGGTGGACCGGCCCATCACGCGGAGCTCCTGCATGGAAGTTCGAATGAGGATGCCGGACCGGTTGGTAATCATCAGGTCATCGTCGTCACTGACCGCCTTGATCGTTACGAGTCGTCCCGTTTTATCGGTGACTTTCATTGTCGACACCCCCTTACCCCCCCGGTTGGTGATGCGGTATTCCGACCATTCGCTGCGCTTGCCCATACCTTTCTCACTGACGACGAGGATGGACTTATCCTGATCGCGATCGTGGTCAATCGTGACCATGCCCACGACGCCGTCGTCCTCCCCATTGAGGGTTATACCCCGGACTCCGGCGGCATTGCGACCCATATTGCGGACTTTCTCTTCCTCAAAGTGGATGGCCTGGCCCTTCTTCGTAGCCAGAAAGACGTGACTGTTGCCCGTAGTGAGCCGTGCCTCGAGCAGTTGATCGTCTTCATTAATGGTAATGGCATTGACGCCATTGGTACGTGGCCGGCTGTATTCTTCCAGGCTGGTCTTCTTAACCTGCCCGCGGCGGGTAGCGAAGATAACGGAATGCTGGTCGAGAAACTCCTGGTCCGTCAGGTCCGCCACGCTGATGTAAGCGCGAACATTGTCATCCTTCGGAATGGCCAGAATGTTTTGAATCACGCGGCCGCCACTGTTCTTCCCGGCTTCGGGAATTTCATAGATACGCAGCCAGTAACAGCGCCCCTGTTCGGTGAATAGAAGCAAATAGTTGTGGTTGCTGGCCACAAAGAGGTGCTCGACGAAGTCCGTTTCCCGGGTCCGGCTCCCCCGACTGCCGCGTCCGCCCCGGCCCTGTGCGCGGTATTCGGCCACAGGCGTACGCTTAATGTAACCGAGGTGGGAGATGGTAACTACGACATCTTCATCCGCGATCATGTCGGTGATGAGGATGTCGGCGGTGTCCAGGCTGATTTCGCTCCTGCGCTCGTCGCCAAAGCGAGCCCGTACGTCCAGCAGTTCTTCTTTGACGATACCCCGCTGCAGCTCCTCACTTTCCAAGATGGCGCGCAGCCGGTCGATCAATTCACGAATCTCATCGTACTCCGACTGGATTTTTTCAATCTCGAGTCCCGTAAGTTTCTGTAGTCGCATATCCAGGATGGCCCTGGCTTGCTCTTCGCTCATGACGTTGTCGCCGGTCACGAAAAGTTCTTCGGTCTGGGCTTCCCGCACCAGATCGCCGAATTTTTCCCAAAAGGCGGGCTTATCGTCAATGAAGTTTCCGGCCATGAGGCCTTCTTTGGCCTCTTCGGGACTGTCACTGGCACGAATTAGCTTAATGACCTCGTCGAGGTAATCCAGGGCCACGAGCAATCCGATGAGGATATGGGCTCGGGCCAGGGCCTTGTTCAATTCATAAGCCGTGCGCCGCTGAATGACCTCGAGTCGGAAGGCGACGAACTCCTCGATCAGATCTTTCAGATTTAGCGTCATCGGACGGCCGTTCACCAGCGCGACATTGTTCACGCCGTAGCTCGTCTGAAGGGGAGTGAACTTGTAGAGATAACTCAGTACGATGGAGGCCATCGCGTCGCGCTTAACCTCGATGACGATACGCAGGCCATCGCGGTCCGATTCGTCGCGGACGTCGCTGATACCGGTGATTTTACCCTCGTTGGCCAGTTCGGCGATCTTGGCGACTAAGGTGGATTTATTGACCTGGTAGGGGATCTCGCTGATGATGATCGTCTCCCGGTCGTTGCCGTCGACTTTAATGTCCGCACGACCGCGAACTACGACCCGACCCCGACCGGTACGAAAAGCCTCCCGAACCCCGTCCATTCCGTAAATGATCCCACCGGTCGGAAAATCGGGCGCCTTGATGTACGTCATCAGGTCGTCGACGGTCAGTTCGGGATTATCCACCAGGGCGACTACGCCGTCCACCACTTCGTTCAGATTATGGGGCAGCATATTGGTAGCCATTCCGACCGCGATACCCGATGCTCCGTTGACCAGAAGATTCGGAATCCGGGTAGGAAGGACCGATGGTTCTTTGAGGGTGTCGTCGAAGTTTAGCTGAAAGTCAACGGTATCTTTATCCAGGTCACCCAGGATGCTATCGGAGATACGTTGTAAGCGAGCCTCGGTATAGCGCATAGCCGCCGGGCTGTCTCCGTCCATGGAGCCGAAGTTTCCCTGACCGTCCACCAGGGGGTAGCGCAACGACCAGTCCTGCGCCATGCGTACCATAGTATCGTAGACCGAGCTGTCGCCGTGAGGGTGGTACTTACCCAGGACCTCACCGACGATACGCGCCGATTTTTTGTGGGCGCTGCGGAAACTAAGCCCTAACTCGGACATGCCGTAGAGCACCCGGCGGTGAACTGGTTTGAGTCCGTCGCGGACGTCCGGTAGGGCCCGACTGACGATGACCGACATCGAATAATCGATGTAGGCGGACTTCATTTGGTCTTCGATATTGACCGGAATAATTCGTTGATTCGGCATCTAATGCACTATAAATTTGATCCACGAAGGTACAAAAACCGTGCCGCAAAACCGAGCTAAACTAAAGGTTATTTGCACCGTTAGTTTCCCCGTATGGCTGACACGGAAAAGGTAGTAAAACCCTACGGGCAGGGGGCGTCCAAGAAGCAGGAGGTAGGCCAGATGTTCGATGCCATTGCCCCGACCTACGATCTGCTGAACCGGGGAACTTCCCTGGGCATAGATACCCTCTGGCGCCGGAAAATGATTGACCAGCTGGATGCCGCCCGGCACCGCCGAATACTGGACGTGGCGACCGGAACGGCGGACGTGGCCATTCAGACCGTGGTGCGCAAAAAAATCGATCACGTGACCGGCCTGGACCTCAGCGAGGGGATGCTCGCCTACGGCCGCAAAAAAGTAGCCGCCCGGGGTCTGGAAGATCGCATCGAACTGCAGCAGGGGGATAGCGAGAACTTACCCTATGCTGACGAGAGCTTCGATGCCATCACCGTCGCATTCGGCGTACGAAACTTCGAAAATCTGGAAGGCGGCCTGGCGGAAATGTACCGGGTACTGCGCCCGGGCGGTAAACTCGTCGTGCTCGAATTCAGTCGGATTCCTTACGCGCCCGTCCGCTGGGGCTTTAATCTGTACTTTGGCAAAATTATGCCGCTCATCGGCCGTTTACAAAGCAAGGACCCCCGGGCGTACGCTTACCTCTTCGAAAGCGTGCAGGCCTTTCCCAGTGGGAAGGACTTTCAGCGCATTTTGGATCGGGTCGGATACAATGACACTGCATGGCAACCCCTGACGCTTGGTATCGCTTCCATCTACACCGCTACGCGTTAGTTCTCCTTCTGTCGTCGATCTGTTTATCGCCCCTGTCGGCCCAGTTCACCGGCGGTCGGAATGAAAACTTTTACGACTTTCAGTCCAAACCCTACTACTTCGGCATCACCCTGGGGTTCAACTCCAGCCGGTACACCCCCTTTCGCAGCGAAGATTTCATCTTCAGCGACAGCATCGTGGGCGTTCAGAGCCTCAATGGTCCCGGATTTAACCTCAATCTGATCGGCAACCTTAAGCTGGGTAAGTATTTCGATTTCCGCTTTACCCCGGGCTTCAGTTTTGCCGAGCGGCGGCTGAATTACAGTCAGGCCACAATCGGTCGGGAAGACCTACAGGAAACGGTAGAATCCGTATTCATCGAGACGCCCTTTTACTTCCGCTACAAGTCGGCCCCCTACCGCGACAAACGGCTTTTCCTGATTGGGGGGATGAAGTACAGCTACGACGTGGCCAGCGAAAGCCGAACCCGGCAGGCGGATGAGTTGGTCCGCATCAGCCCCCATGATTTCTCGTTAGAGTACGGAGCCGGCATCCAGATTTTCTTTCCCTACTTTATCCTGTCACCGGAATTCAAGATCAGTCACGGCATCGGTAACACCCTATTGTTCAATCCAAACTTGCCCCAGAGCCGGGTACTGGAAAAAGTGACCAGCCGGACGTTCACGATCAGTTTTCACATCGAAGGGTAACAGGTTGCGGTGAAAGAGCAGCAGGCCCGCCCGCAGCTTGTATGAATTTCGGCCACTCCATACGGTGAAAGTAGCCGGCGCGTTGGTCTAACTACGGATTCTCTATTTGCCGCTTATCGGTACCGAATCCTAAACCCTTCCTTCACTAGTATTTCGTACCTATCCATTCTACCTGTATGTGTTTTTACCGATTGCCGCTCATCGGCAACTATACCAACTCATTCCTTTTCATTCTTCCGCTCGCCTTTTCCGTTGCCTCCTACGCTAACAACGTCGTGGTCGATCAAATAGACGTGGTAGACGGCGCCGTGCCGGAGCAGTCCACGATCAGCATGCGGCTGAGCTGGGATAATAGCTGGCGCCTCACTACGGGGCCTGCGAATTATGATGCCATCTGGCTATTTGTCAAGTTCCGTACTGATGCCGGACCGTGGCAACACGTCAAATTAGAAGGAGGCGTCCCCATACCGGCTGGTGCAACCATTGACCTGTATGACGGGGGAATCGGTGCCATGATTTACCGAAATTCGCCGGGTATGGGGGCCATGGTTATGAATAATCTAAAGTTCACCTGGGATCATGGCGCCGTGGGTATTCCCTCGGTAAAGGACATTCTCGATCTCCGTGTTTTTGCTCTTGAAATGGTGTTTGTGCCGGAAGGCGGTTTTTACCTGGGTACCGGTACGGCGGTATCGGGGGGTGTGGATGAGGATTTCGAATTTAAAACCGGGGGAGAAAACGGAAACGCGTTATTCATTGATTCCTCCGATCCCCTGACTTTCGGCAATGCGGCGGGAGAACTGTACTATCGCGATTTTGGGTTCAGTTTCGATTCACCCCCTCCTCCGGTGCTACCCGCGGACTTCCCAAAGGGATACCGGGGATTTTACTGTATGAAGTACGAAACGAGTCAGCAACAGTGGGTCGATTTTTTCAACACCCTGACTCCGGACCAAAAGCTTGCCCGTGATGTAACCGACTCCGATGGTAAACGCTCTGATGCCGTTGTTAATCGGAATGCGGTAAGCTGGACGGACCCGATGGTGATGGCCACCACCTCCCTACCGTTCGTGCCCATGAATTTCGTTTCGGCGGACGATATGTTGGCCTATTTCGATTGGGCCGGACTGCGACCGATGACGGAGATGGAATACGAAAAAGCCTCCCGGGGTAGCCTTAACCCCGTCAATGGAGAATATGCATGGGGGACGGCAGCCATCCACGACGAACGGTATGAGATTGAGGGAGCGGGGAGCGAGTTAGAGCTGATAACAAATCCAAGTTCCATTCGTGGAAATGCGGTTTACGACCTAACTACCCCAACGGACGCCAGCCTTCAGGGGCCACTCCGCTGTGGAATTTTTGCGGCTAGTAGTCCGGTGGCCGAGCGTATTCCCACCGGTGCCAGTTACTATGGGATTATGGAACTATGCGGTAACCTGTACGAAGGGACGATAGATCCGGCCGCGGGCGGGGGAGCCACATTTACCAATCAGCACGGCGATGGTCAGCTGACTGCCGACGGGCAAGCGAATGTGCCAACCTGGCCGGTTGGTGGTGCCGGGACCGGGCTCCGTGGTGGAAGGTATGGGCACCAGGTAGGATATCTACCGACCTCCGAAAGACGGTGGATGCTCGCCGGCTTGCGGGGCCGTAGCAATCTGCACCAGATGCGGGGGGTGCGGGGACGTTAGCCCTTCTTTTCCCTGATTCGGTTACCCTTAAAATTCGATCCTTGACTAAGTTACTTCTGCCCTGCGTTCTCCTGATTTGCCTTCTTTTTATTCCGCTCCAATCCAGTGCTCAGTTCGGCGGGGGGCGTAACGACGGTCACAGTGCCGGTTCCTTTAGCAATCGGGAACTGCCCCTGGCTTTGCTCACCTTCGATGCAGCCTCCCAAACGAATAGCGTCCTGCTTACCTGGGTTACCCAAAGCGAAGTAGGCTCCGATCGCTTCGCCGTGGAGCGTTCGACCGATGGAATGGTTTTTGAGTCCATTGCGGACGTTCCCACCGTAGGCAATGACCGATCCACTACCTCCACCTACCGCTACGAAGACGTGAATCCCGAGCCCGGGCAAACCTACTACCGGCTGCGGTGCATCGATCTGGATGGAACGTACACGCTTTCCCCCGTAGAAGCAGTCAGTCGGGATGCAACACAGATCACGGAAGCGGTCGTCTTTCCTAACCCGATTCGCCGTGGTCGGTTGACCATACGTCTGAGTGCACCCCCCACCCAACAACCACGAGTGGAACTAGTAGGGGCGGACGGTCGCAAGATTACCGTTGGTCCAGTGCGGTTAGCCGAATCCGAGCGCCAGTTGTCCGTTGAACTGCCGGGCGACCTACCGGTGGGTGCCTACACCATACTGGTCTACGATGGATACATCTTTCGGGATGCGCAGCCCCTCCGGGTCCTTTAGGCTACCGCTCGCACGATAGCCGCAAAACTCTCCGCGTCCAGGCTAGCACCGCCCACCAGCCCGCCGTCCACGTCCGGTTGGGCGAAGAGGCCGGCGGCGTTAGCGGGTTTCACCGAGCCCCCGTATAGGATCGTTACGTTCCCGGCAATGTCACTGCCGAATTGGTTCGCGATCATCCGCCGGATGTAAGCGTGCATTTCCTGCGCCTGCTCGTTGGTGGCCGTTTTCCCGGTGCCGATGGCCCAGACGGGCTCGTAGGCAATGGTAACCCGGGTGATCTGTTCCGGCCCTAGGGCGTACAGGGCGGTTTCCACTTGTTTGCCCACTACGACTTCTTGGTTATTGTTCTCCCGGATCTCCAGTTTTTCCCCGCAGCAGTAGATGGGCCTCAGGCCACTATCCAGGGCCCGCACGATTTTCTGACTGATGAGCTCGTCGTCTTCTCCGCTGTATTCCCGCCGCTCGCTGTGGCCCAGGATGACGTACTCCACCCCGGCATCGGCCAGCATCGCCGCACTGTGCTCCCCGGTATAGGCGCCGCTTTCGGCCTCGTGCATATTCTGGGCGGCCAGTGCGTAGCCCTCCCGGCCCCTGATCTGGTCGGTGATGCCCATAAGTTGGATAGCGGGAACGCCGAATACGACCCGGCAGGGTGGGGTGCCTACCCGTTCCATCACCCCTTCGACCAGGGCGTGCCCCTCCCGGGGGGTGGTATTCATTTTCCAGTTTCCGGCGACCATCATTCTGTTCATGGTGGGTGGTTTAGCGGCGTTTTGCCTCATTGCGTTCGATGGTATGGCCGGGGCGGCTCCAGCGGATGCGCTCTTTTTTCTCCGGCGGGCCCGGGTCGGGGGTTGGCTCCGGCCGCTTCCCCTTCGCGTAGGCCGCCGTCGGACGCAGCCCCAGGCTATTGAACAGTTCCATGTCGGCGAACGCTTCCGGGTTCGGCGTAGTCAGGAGCTTATCGCCCGCGAAGATAGAACCGGCACCGGCGAAGAAGCAGAGGGCCTGGCCTTCGGGGCTCATTTCGGTACGTCCGGCGCTAAGCCGCACGGTAGTAGTCGGTAGGGTGAGGCGCGTCACGGCGATCATCCGCACCATCTCGAATATGTCTACGGGTTGTTGATCCTCCAGCGGAGTGCCCTCCACGGCCACTAGCGCATTGATGGGTACGGACTCCGGCACGGGGTCCAAATTAGCCAGGGTGAGAAGCATATTCAGCCGGTCGTCGGTCGATTCGCCCATGCCGATGATGCCCCCCGAGCACACGGTCAGGCCCGCCCTCCGGGCATTACCAATCGTTTCCAGGCGGTCGCCGTAGCCCCGGGTACTGATGACCTCCTTGTAAAATTCTTCGCTGCTGTCCAAATTGTGGTTATAGGCGTACAGTCCCGCCGCGGCCAGGCGTTCCGCCTGGTTCGGGGTGAGCATACCCAGGGTGGCGCAGACTTCCATGTCCAGTCCGTTGACGGTGCGTACCAGTTCCAACACCTGTTCGAAGTCTCCGTCATCGCGCACGTTTCGCCAGGCCGCTCCCATACAGAGCCGGCTGCTGCCCAGTCCTTTGGCGCGTTCGGCGGCTGCTTTGACTTCGGCGACCGACATCATCTGCTGTGCTTCCACGTCGGTATGGTAGCGGGCCGCCTGGGGGCAGTAGCCGCAGTCTTCGGGGCAGCCTCCGGTCTTGATGCTGACCAGACTGGACACCTGCACCTCATTCGGATCGTGGTGCCGGCGATGCACCGTGGCGGCGGCAAAGAGCAGGTCCATCAGAGGGCGGTCGTGCAGTTCGCGCAGTTCCGCCAGGGAGCGGGGGGGGGCGGGGTAGGTCGGTAGGGCGGTCATCGTGGGCAAATATAGACAAAGCCGCCGGCCGGAGCTCAGGGCAGTTCGTAGACGTACCACCACCGGAATCGATCGAGGTACGGCCCCAGCCCCAATTCGTGCAACCAGCGGGGGCGGTCGGTATAGACCAGTTCACCGTTCTGCGGCAAACTACCCGGCCCTGGCGTATGGTGAACGTAGAGGCAGGGGGCGCGGTCGCAGGTGCGTCGTAAGCGGTAAGCCGGACGGTGGTAATACCGAGCCACCGTACCCTCGGCCCGTACGATTCGAGCATCGGGCCCGGTCAGAGTAACCCTGGAGTAATTGCGATAAACGAATTTCGCCGGCCCTATTTCGGAAGCCGGGGGCCTGATAACGGTGATCAATAAGGCAACACTATTGACTACCAGAGCTACGACAAGAAGCCATTTTACCCATGATTTTTGCCAAATTTTCGGTCCGCGGGGGGCGTCGAAGGCACCAATCGCCCCCGCTACCAAAATGGGAACCAACGGAATGAGCGGAAACAAAAAGCGAATATCCTTGCGGGCAAGCAGGGAGTGCAGCAGTACAAAGGCGGTGCACATAAACGTGAGTGGCTCCCGGCGGAAGGCATACAGAAAATAACCGAACGCCAGCAGATAAACCAGACTCAGCGGTGGGATACCCCGCAAAAACACAAGCTCGACGTAAGCGTAGAACGGACGGGTACCGTATCCAGCAGCCTTACCCTCGATGAGGTTTTGGTTCAGGTAGTTCCAGGCCGGCACCGTCCACTCCCCGTACAACCAGTAGCTAAGGGGATAGGCGGCAACCACTACGATCAATCCCCCTACGACAACTCGGAATACATCGCGCCAAGCGTGTTGATTGTAGATCAACAGCCACACGCCGAAGCCACCGATCAGGAGGCCGATTTGGTACCGGCACAAAAATGCCAGCCCGAATAGCATCCCGGAACCGAACGCGCTGCTGCCTCCCGTCGGGGTGAGCTGACCCGGCCCCGAATGGCGGAGGGGAAAGGTGAGAAATCCGAGAGTGGCCAGCAGCCCCGACCAGTTTTCACTCGAAAACCGAACGCCGTTGTAGTACGCAAGCCAGTGAAACATCAGGGCGAAGGCGAGGGCCAACCTCGCCGGGGTAGTGAACGCGGACCGATACCGCACCCATACTCGGTACGCAACGTAGGCCGCCAAACCCGCCGATAGCAACCTCAAAAAGAAAGCGACCAGAAAGGGATCGGCCTCCCCCCGGCCCCCGAACGTCTGGTACACTACGTACGCAATGGCCGGTTGGAGGGCCGGACGCATTCGCTCGTCAAACTCCCACGCTAAGTCATCCGCGGTGGCCCCGCCGGCTTTGTACACCGCGAATTCCAGGATTTGAAAGTGCTCATCCGCCTGATGGTACCCCTCCGATCGCCAGGCGACCAGGAGAAGCAAGCATCCCGCTACAACCACCCATTTACTCATGGGGGCGGGCGTTCACTCGGCCGTGCGAATTACTCGGCACCTGCGTCCCCGCCCAGTCCTCATTAAGCATACCGTCCAGATCGGGCTGCCCGGCATCGACCCAGCAACTGTACCAGACGGAACCCACCGCGTGAACGGCAGCCCGAAAACGCTCCTCCACCATCCCATTCATGGCTGCCGACCAGGCCCTAGCGTACGCTTCACAGGGTTGTGCGACAATACGGCCGGACCGCTCTTCGTAGCAACGCTGTCGGTCCCCAGGAAACCGCTCACGGAGGCGGCGCTCGGTGTTCAGCACGCTATCGACCAGTTCGTGACTCCCCAGCACGATATTCCAGTAGTAGTCCCGGGGATCGGTGATGTACTCCGCCGGGCCAACCCAGAGGTCGTAGTCCGTGTCGGCCATCAACTCCGGGAGGCGGCTTTCCCAGAAGGCGTGGATGCCCAGCTGACCGGTAAGCTGGCCGTTATAATTTTCGGTGGTGTGCAGGGGAACGTGGGCGTCACCGACGTAGTGCCCCATTTCGGCGGCCAGTTGGAACACGCGGCCGGCATCCCGGTCGACGAATGCCTGCGTCAGCCGCCGGTGGTAGGCGAGCAGATGGTAGGGCAGAATGCCGTGACGGGAGAACTCTTCGGTCACCATTACGGTACTTCCGTCGGCTACCGGAAAACCGTAAGCCCGTAGGGAATCCCGGTTGATCGGTAGTTCCCGCGAGAGGGCGGGGGATACGGTAGTGAACCACAACCGCCGGAACTCATGGTAACCGAAATCGAGACTGCCCGCTGGGCTGCTTAGCAGGATGAGGTTCAGTGCGGTGTCGATGGTATCGACGGTCCATTGCAGCGTATCCCGATCCGGGCCGATGACGGACCACCGGCTGTGGCTGATCCTGGCCCCGGCGTAGTCGCGAGCTACCCGGTCGAAGGGGGGGCTCCCCCAGTGGTCCAGGTCGATGTAGTGGCGCACGGCTTCACCGGCGGAGGCGTAGCGACGCTTATCGGGGTCGACGGCATGCTCACTCAGGTAATCGATCCGGGCCCGGAAGGCGGGCATCATTTCCGGGGGCAGGGTGAAGGTGGCCAGGCGGTTGATGCGCCGGTGCCCAAAAAATCCCCACTTGGGCCCGGTGGCCGCCGCGGTCCCGAGCAGCCCGCCCAGCAACAGCAATAGAACGATGACCGGGCTACCCGAACGTGGCATAACTCACCAGTAGCGGTTGGGTGGTTTCCGGGGCCAGCAGCGCCCAGTCATTCCGATCGTTGATAAAGGCGCCGTAGGCCGTGACGCGGCGGTCACCGGCCTCGGGGTCGTCGAAGCGGGGGTATAGTTCCATGAGCTGTTCTTCGCGGTTGTGTTCCTTAATCCGGATTCTGGCGAAGGGAAGTTGCTGGCGCGCGGCTTCGATACGGGGGGTATCGGCGTTTTCGTAGCGGCTGATGAAGTAGCGTTCGTACCGACTCAGCACCCCTTCGGCAATACCACGGGGCACGGAACGGCCGGGTGCCCCTTCGCGGTACAGTGGGGTCACGGTAAACTCCCCGTTGGTTGCCCGCTGTAGGCGGAAGCTCTGATCGCGCTGTTTGGGATATTCGATACTTAGGTATTCGACCCGGTCGGGGTCCACGCTAAAGTATTGCTTGGACCGCCACTCATCCCCCCACAGGTTATAGCGGTGGCGCAGGTTGCCGGTCCACATCGGGAGGTGGACGATGTAGGGGTTGTCGCTGTTTTCCATGATGGCCGCCGTCCCGCGTTCGCCGTTCATACCGCCGCCGACGTAGTAGCCGCGCAATTTGTCGCCATCCGCATCGAAAAGTTGCACGAGGATGCCCCCGGTAGCCAGGTTGCGGACCAGATTGGGTACGGCCCGGGAGGTGGGCAGGGATTGAACAGTGATCCCTTCGACGGCCTGCAGCAGGTTTTTCATGACGTTTTCGCCGGCCGGTAGCCCGTTCGCCAGCCACCCCGTGGGTCCTCCGCGCTCCAGACTTACATCGTGACCGCTACGGTCGGCAATGCGGATGCGGTGGATACGCTCGGTTTGGGGCAGTGCGAAGTCCCGCTCGCCGACCGTTGCTTGCTGCTTATTCCCGGCGGTCAGGTAGTAGGCTAAGCCACCGAGCAGCAGGACGGTCAGGAACAGAATGAGGGTACGTTTCATGGGTCAGCGGGCGTAACGGCGGCGGCGGAGGTAGGTGAAGAGTAAACCGAACAAGGTGAGCAGAATGAGCGGCAGAACTAAATTAAGCACCCGCCAGTAACCGGCCTCGGCCAGGGCGCGGTTTTGATCCAGTAGGCGCAGCCTGACCTGCTTGGAGCGGCTCTGGATGACCCCGTCGGGGTCGAGCATGTATTCCACCGCGTTCAGCAGGAACGTTTTGTTCGCGTAGGGGATGCCCGACCACTGATTGACGCCGAGGGTACCCGCCTGCTGGGTGCGGGTGCTGTAGGCATTGGCGAGAATATCGCCATCGCTGAGTACCATCATCCGGGTGTCGGGGCTTTCGGCGCGGAAGTCCAGGCCACCGGCCCGCAGTTGGGCTTCGTTTTCCCGGCTTAGCCGATTGGCGTAGGGGCTACGGAACGTACCTTCCAGTAAGACGGCAATGGGCAGGTCGCTCTCGTTAAATCGCTCCAGGTCCACGCTGAACTTCTGGGCATCCAGGTCGATGGGGGAGGGGAGTCGCTGCCGGCGGGCGTTGTCGCTACTGGCCAGCAAGGGGGTCACGGTAGCCGTTTGGTTGTCGAGTAGCTCGATGACGGTCGGGTAGCGCGTATCGACCGCATCGATGTTTTGCACCACCGGGTGTTCGGAAGCGGGCAGGGCCAGGGTATGGTAGGGAAAGGGAACCAGGGTGAACTTGGCGCCCCCCTGCCCCTGACTGGTGGCGATGGGGATGGGGGTATTCGCCAGATCGAGGATAAGTTGGTTGCCCAGGCGGAAGCCGTAGCGGAAGAAGAGGTCTTCCAGTCCGGTTTCCCGGCTCTGGGGGTAGAATTCGCCGCTTTGCCGGAGGCTGTCGTAGTCCATGCCTACTCCATCGATGGCCCACATTACCTTGCCCCCGTTCATGACGTACTGATCGAGTTTGAAGGCATCGAAATCAGTGAAGGGTACGGTAGGTTTGGCCACGATCAGCAGTTCGACCTCCCGGGGCACGGTGGCGAAGCTATCCAGGTAAAGGGGTTCGACGTTATAGAATTTGCGTAACTCCTGGTACAGATCTACGAAGTAGGGCCCGGGTAACTCCCCGTTCCCCTGGGTGAAGGCAATGAGGGGTTTTTCATCGTCCGTCAGGGCGCGGATGGCGCGGGTGATGCGGTACTCCAGCAGGTTCTCGGCCTGGTTGAGTTGCTGGGCGATGGGCACGTCGGGGCGGGCCGTTTCCAGCAGGGGTACGATTCGTTGGCGGTTACCGAAGTAGACTAACAGGTAGGGGTAAATTGCCCTGGCGGAACGTTCGCCGGCCGTTTGCTGGTAATCCGTGATTGGGATGATACCGTCCGCGGCCATATCCTCCTGCCGCTGCCGGACGTCGTCCGGGGTGCCGGATAGGGGGTCGACCACCTCATACTCCAGGCGGCGGGCGTAACCGCTGAAGTCCTCCAGGGTTTCGGTCACCGCATCCCGTAAACGGGCGTAGCTGGCGGGGAGTTCCCCACCGAGTAGCACCCGAACGAGTATCGGTTCGTCCAGCTCGGTCAACTGCTGGCGCGTACCCTCGGTCAGGGTGAAGCGCCGGTCTTCCGTCAGGTCGATCGCTCCGTACAGTCGGGTATCTCCCAGGCGCGCGCTGGCAATGACGTTGATGATCACGAGCAGCGCTATCCCCAGTACGAACTGCAGCAGAGCCTGATTGCGGTATGTTTTTTCCAGTCGGGGCATAGGCTAAACGGGCGGCGAAGATACGGTGTAACGGGGGCGGCTCTATCTTTCGCGCCGTGAGGAAGCTGCTTATCGTACTCTCTGTCGTCCCGTTGCTCTACCTGGGGCTCACCTTCGTCATGAGCGGGCTCGTGCTGGACACCCCCAACCGGAGTCTCGAGGAGTCGTACCGTATCGCTACCGAACGGTGGAAACTGAACCTGGATAGCCTGCGCGACGAGCTACCGGAGCCGAGGTCGATCGCCTTCGCCAGTCCGGTCGATGGCATCGTGCTGAGGGGCTGGTATTTCCGGCAATCCGTTCCGGCGAACTGTGGCGTAGTCATGGCCCACGGCTACCACGACAACCGGATGAGTATGCTGAAGTACACGCCCTACTTCGATCGCTGTGGTTGCGACCTGCTGCTGTACGACCACCGGGGGTTTGGGGAAAGCGATGAGGCCTACGCCACGGGGGGCATTAATGAGGCCAGGGATTTGCGGGCGGCGCACCGGCAGCTAAGCGAACGCTCCGGCTTGGCGGATGACCGGATTGGTTGGCTCGGGGAAAGCTGGGGGGGCGCAACGGTAATTCTGGCCGCGGCGAACGACGGTCCCGATCCGGCCTTCGTGATTGCCGAGAGCCCCTACGCCGACTGGGAAACTGCCATCACCGAGCGGGGGGTGAAGGACTACGGGGCTGCGTTGCACTACCTGACGCCGGCCACCTTCGGCTGGGTAGGCTACCGGGGAGCGGTGGACGTGGATGAAGCAAGCCCCGAGGTGGCGGCCGCCAGTCTTGAAATCCCCCTCCTTCTCCTTCACTCGCGGCAGGATACCCTGACTTCCCCCGATCAGTCGGATCGCATCGCCGCCCGGGTAGACCCCGGCCTGCTCACCTACCATGCCCTGGACTGGGGGGCCTGGCACGCCCACAATGTGGTCTGGCGGCCAGAAGAATATGAAGCGTTGCTCGAAGACTTCGTGGCGCGGGCGTCGCCCGACTACTGTACACCCTAGGACATGGGAGCGTCCGCAGGGCCTAATTATCGGCAGAATAAGTAGGGGGGAGCCCCCGCAACGGTGTCTGTTCAGTATATTTGTACCCAGCAAAAGACGTGCTGCCGAAACGTTTTGGTAAACAGCACCGCATGAATAGCTTACGTCGATCCATCGTTTTTTTCGCCCTGTGTTCTGTGGTGTTCTCCTGCGGGGAGGACGTCAACCCCAACTACCGGGAGGAAGCAGCCCAGCCCGAATACTTTCACCGCTCGGTCAAGCAACTGACCGACGTGATCGTTCACGATATTTTCTCCCCCCCGGTGGCCAGTCGGATCTATGCCTACAGTAGTATCGCCGGTTACGAAGCCCTAGCCGCTGGTGACCCCCGTCTGGAGAGCCTGTCCGGTCAGATTCCCCACCTTGCACCCGCGCCCGCGCCCCCTTCAACCGAAATTGCCTATCCACTGGCATCGGTAGCGGCCCAACTCAAGGTCGGTAAAAGTCTGATATTCAGCGAACCCAAGATGGACGAGTTCCGCGACGAGTTGTTTGCCGAGATCCGGGAAGTGGGTATGCCGAGCGATGTCTTCGACGCATCGGTCGCCTACGGGGAAGCGGTAGCCGACCACATCATCGAGTGGTACGGGGGGGATATGTATAAGCAGACGCGGACCTTCCCGAAGTACAGCATCACGGACGATGAGTCGAAGTGGCAACCCACCCCGCCGGACTATATGGACGGCATCGAACCCAGTTGGATGAAAATCCGCCCCTTTGCCCTGGACAGCGCCGCCCAGTTCCGCCCCCTGCCCCCCACCGAGTACAGCCTGGAGCCCGAAAGCCAGTGGATGCGGGAGGTGATGGAAGTGTACACCGTTTTCGACGACGTCAGTGAGGAGGAGAATGCCGAACGGCAGGCTATCGCCCAGTTCTGGGACTGCAACCCCTACGTGAGCCACACGGTGGGCCACCTGATGTTCGCCACGAAAAAAATTACCCCGGGCGGCCACTGGGTCAACATCGCCGCCATCGCGGCCCGCAAGGCGGACGCTGACTTTTCGCGAACGGTGGAAACCTACGCGCTGACCAGTATCGCTATGTTCGACGCCTTCATCAGTTGCTGGGACGAAAAGTACCGCAGCAAACTGGTTCGGCCGGAAACATTCATCAACCGATACATCGACCAGGAGTGGCGTCCCCTGCTGCAAACGCCGCCCTTCCCCGAGCATACCAGCGGGCACAGCGTGGTCAGCCGGGCCTGTGCCATCGTACTCACCGACCTCTACGGCGACAACTTTGCCTTTGACGACGATAGCGAGGAGGAGTACGATCTGCCGACCCGGACTTACCCGAGTTTTCTGGTAGCCAGCGAGGAAGCGGCGCTCAGTCGACTCTACGGCGGTATCCACTACCGGCCCGCTATAGCGTATGGCGTTACCCAGGGTGAGGCCGTGGGTAAGCACGTGCTGTCGCGTATCCAGACCCGCTCGATGATCACCGAGGAACGGAGTCGGTGAACTTTGCGCTGATCCTGGTCGGGCAGCTCGTTTTCTACGCTCTGTTTTTACTGGTGGCGGAGTATGCCGCTACACTTATGGCCCTGATTGTCGGGGGTATTGCGCTGGCGGTTTGGCTACTGAGTTACGTGGTTGAGTTTATCGAGCCCAGTCGCGTAAGCCGGGAGTACTACCGGGCGCTGCTCGCAAGCTGGCTAGCCCCCCTGCTCGCCCTGGTGGCCTTTATCGCGCTGCGGGGCGGGGTAGGATGGCTGTAGGGCGAACATGCCGGTGAGTTGCAGCCTTGAAGAGGCGTATGAAGCGACTGGTCTCCTATTCCCGCAACCGTCTGTCTGCTTTCGGCTACGCCTTTAAGGGAGCTTACGACTTACTGGCGAACCAGGCTCCTTCGAAAATCCACATGTTAGCGTTTATCGGCATGATTGCCGTTTGCTGGCTACTGGGTTTTCCGTTATGGAAGTGGGTGGCCGTTCTGATATGTAGCGGCATGGTGCTCGGGGCCGAGGCGCTCAATACCGCCGTCGAGTACGTCGTGGACCTGGTCAGTCCGGAATACCACGTACTGGCCGGTAAGGCGAAGGACGTGGCGGCGGCGGCGGTGCTGTTTACCTCCCTGTTTTCCGGTATCGTGGCAATTTTACTGGTTGTTGATGCGGTGTTCTTTTAGGTAGGGGTTGCGCCGGATGCTACGAACATCCGCGTACATCTCCGCAATCTGCGGTTCCTGGTGACGGCGGCGGTAGCTTTTTTGACCGCGGATTACGCGGATGTACGCGGATTTGTTTCATCTTCCGGCTTCCCCGATTCTCACGAACATCTCCGCAATCTACGGTTCCTGGTGGCGGCGGCGGTATTTTTTTGACCGCGGATTACGCGGATGTACGCGGATTAGCCTCATCATCCGGTTTCCCCGATTGTCACGAACATCTGCGTATATCTCCGCAATCTGCGGTTCCTGGTGGCGGCGGCGGTAGCTTTTTTGACCGCGGATTACGCGGATTAGCCTCATCAACCGGTTTCCCCGATTCTCACGAACATCTCCGCAATCTGCGGTTCCTAATGACAGCAGCGGTAGCTTTTTTGACCGCGGATTACGCGGATGTACGCGGATTTGTTTCATCTTCCGGCTTCCCCGATTCTCACGAACATCTCCGCAATCAGCGGTTCCTGGTGGCAGCGGCGGTAGCTTTTTTGACTGCGGATTACGCGGATGTACGCGGATTTGTTTCATCTTCCGGCTTCGTTGCACTTCCAAACACCAGCGTATATTTGGTTACTGCAGAACGATCACGAAGTAAATTTGCGGTACTTCATGGTAGGACCGTCGGTCAGCGAGTCAGTACGTTTTCGTCATGTTCTCCGGGACAACCAAGATATAGTCCGCCATACCTTCGGGTTCCTCTCCCAGCGTGCCTACGTCCTCCTGTTCGGTCGTCGTTATTGTCACTACCCGTAACTGCGGTTTGTACTGGCGTAGGTACCATCCGATACCCTCGTAGTTATCACTGTGGTAGCTGCCATTCAGGTGCAGGAAGGGGCGTCCTTCGCGCACGTTGGTCGCGATAAACCACCCCATGGCCGCATCTTTGATGGCCTGAGCCATGGGGAAGGTTTCCCCCCCGTGGGCCATTCTGCCGTGTCCGTCGCCGAGCATGGCGCGGTAACCGGGTAGTTCGGCATCGTAGGGAACGGGAAGGGGTGGCAAGAACTCGAGTTCCGCCGGGGGGAGGGAGCGGAGGGCCACCAACCCGCGCTGAAAAACCAGGCGGGCGTAGCGGCGGGGAGCATTCGTGGCGATGACGCGCGCGCCGTCACGCCGGGCCTGTTCGATCAGCGGCAGATAATCTGTATTGAAATTCGGCCACAGCCCCCCGGCCGCGCTGTCGAGCTGGGGCAGGGTGTAGGTCACCGCTAGGTAGCGGTCGAGCGCCTCCTGTTCGTCGGTTTCGAACATTTCCAGGCCGAGATCGTAGTCGCCGAGCGCGTCGGCCACCTCCCGCTGCATCCAGTGCGCGATCGGGTTATTGTGGTACTCGCCGAAGAGGATCACGTCGGCGTCCCGCAACTCCCGCATCATTTTCCGAAAACTGACGGATCGGCCCTTTTGGTTATAAAGGGCGTAAGCCCGGGGACGCTGGCCGGACACGGTCGAAGTGAGCACCACCAGACCGACCAGGAGGAAAAAAGGTTTCATGCCGCAATTTACGG
The DNA here is from genome assembly GCA_964594535.1 of uncultured Lewinella sp. Classification (GTDB taxonomy): domain Bacteria; phylum Bacteroidota; class Bacteroidia; order Chitinophagales; family Saprospiraceae; genus Neolewinella. Next base: position 123,798 of record CAZQNE010000001.1, on the reverse strand, counting down.
CGGGCACCCGCCCCGGGCCATCCACTAAGCCGTCGGCCGGCCGTTGGGAGCGTAGCGACCTTCGGACCGTCCGCCGGCTCGGTCAAAAGTCCGGCGGACGGGGCTGACGTCAGTACGGCATTTCCCCCCCGGTAATCCCCATGACCTCACCGGTCAGGTAGCTGCCCTCCTGACTGGCCAGTAGCACATAGAGGGGCGCGCACTCTACCGGCTGCCCGGGGCGGCCGAGGCTGGTACTGGCCCCAAACTTCTCGATCTTATCCTGCGGCTGCCCGCCCGAAGACTGCAGCGGCGTCCAGAAGGGCCCCGGCGCTACGGCATTCACCCGGATGCCGCGATCGGCCAATTGGGCGGACAGGGCCTTCGTGAAAGCCGCGTTACAGGCTTTCGTCTGGGCGTAGTCCAGCAGGCTGGCGGAGGGGTCAAAGGACTGCACCGAGGCGGTAATGATGATGGACGCTCCGGGCCCTAGGTGGGGTACGGCCGCTTTGGTGATCCAGAAGGGGGCGTACACGTTGACCTTGAAGGTGTTGTCGAACTGCTCGGTAGTGAGGTCTTCGATGGAGGTCTGGGCGGTTTGCCGGCCGGCGTTGTTGACCAGAATGTCGAGCCCACCCAATTCGCTTACGGCCTGCTGCACGAGGTGCTGGCAAAAGTCTTCGTGCACGATATCGCCGGGGATGGCAACGCCCTTGCGTCCTTCGGCTTCGATAAGTTTTATGACTTGCCGGGCATTCTGTTCCTCGCTCGGCAGGTAGTTGATGGCCACGTCGGCCCCCTCCCGGGCGAAGGCAATGGCGGCGGCGCGTCCGATCCCGCTATCACCACCCGTTACGAGGGCCTTGCGACCCTTCAGTCGGCCGAAGCCGACGTAGCTCGTTTCTCCGTGATCGGGTCTGGGGTCCATGTCTTCTACCGTGCCGGGCCGTTCCTGGGGCTGGCGGGGGAAGGGGGGGCGGGGGTACTGGGTCAGCGGGTTCTGCTTGTTGTAGCGGTCGGTCAGGTTCTGTTGGGTGCTCATGCCTCCGTAACCCCGAAGTTTTCCCATATGTTTGACGCCTTTCCCGATCGCGCCCATACTGCCGCACGTGCTTACATCCACCGCCTATTTCCCTCCGCTATCGTGGCTCGTCCGGGCCGCCCGGGACGGGGAATGGATACTGGAAGCACACGAAAATTATCAGAAGGGGGGGTGGCGGAATCGGTGTCGTATCCTGACCGCGAACGGACCCCTCTTACTCAGCGTACCCCTCCAGGGCGGGAAACACCGGCAGCAGTCCATTCGCGAGGTCCGGATCGACCATACCACCGACTGGCAACGACGTCACGCCCAGACCATCCGCTCGGCCTACGGGCGCGCTCCGTTTTTCGAGCATTACGCGGCCGAGATTCTACAGGCGGCCGGCCAGCGCGAGACCTTCCTCTGGGAGTATAACCTACGCCTGCTGCGCACCTGTATCGACCTACTCGAACCGGGAGTGATCATTCGGGAAACGGCAAAGTTTTCGGGCGCGGGCGCGGGTGCGGTGTCGGTGGATGGGCCGACACCCTACCCGCAGGTCTTCGGGGATCGCTTCGGATTCACGGGGGGCTTGTCGCTACTGGACGGACTATTCTGCGGGGGGCCTGGCATACTGTCGATGGGGGATCAGGAAAACGAAGCGTAGGTCTACGGGAAGATTGACCGTCCACTGCTTTCCCAGATACTCGGGTCGGTCGCCAAGGGTAGGTGGAGCGGGTTGCCGCAGTCGACTATCGCGATAACGCAGACCGTAGCCGAATTGTAAATCCAGCGCCAGCACGGAGGACAAGCGGAACCACACGCTTACCAGTCCATTTAGCGTAATTACATCGTGCGCCAGTCCCAGCGTAGGGTTGCCGGGCCCGGGCGTCAGCGTCAGCAAGTCTTGCAGCTCATCTTCCCGGTAGGTGTAGGTATAGTTCACCCGTAAGTAGTCGAGGCGGGTGCCGAGGCGGACCGAGACCGGGGAGGGTTCCTCGATCAGGTGATGGTAAGCAGCAAGATGTATACGCTGGCCCCGGTCAACGCCCCGTCGGCCCCAGCGGTTGGGCTGGTCCCGGAACAGCACAAGATGCCCGACCTCCACGTCCCAGTCACCGGGCAATCGCATGCCCGCGGCATAGAGCACTCCCCGGTGCAGTGGGTCGGCTACCTTAGCGGGGCTTAGCGCTAAATAATACCGGTCTTCCGGTTCGGGATTCGGGTATTGCTGGGCACCTGCGTCCGCGCCCAACCACAACGCCACCACCACGCACAAAAACCGCATACCGTAAGTTTGGTCTACGTCGCTGGACGTAAGTATCCGTTCACGCGTTAGTACCAAAAGTAGAAAACTTGTCCGCCCCCCTCCTCGACTCCGCCCTACAGGCCGACCGTGCCCGATTGGAAGAGGTCATCAAAGCACTCCACGAACTCACCAACCGGATCGGCAATGCGGAGATGGCCGCCACCGTCAGCGACCTCCGCAACCGGATATTCGAGCCCTTCCTGTTCGTGATCGTGGGGGAAGTGAAGGCCGGCAAATCCAGTTTCGTGAACGCCCTGCTGGCCACCGGAGAGGAAATCGCAAAGGCGGCCCCCCAACCGATGACCGATACCATCCAGCAAATTATCTACGGCGAGGAGCGGCGGGAAGTGACGGTCAATCCCTACCTAAAGAAGCTCTTCCTGCCCGTAGAAATCTTGCGCGAGATCGCAATCGTCGATACCCCGGGCACCAATACTATCGTCGAGCACCACCAGGCGATAACCGAAGGGTTCATTCCGGCCAGCGACCTGATCGTGTTCGTCTTCGAGGCCAAAAATCCCTACCGGCAGTCGGCCTGGGACTTTTTCCAGTACATCCACGGCGACTGGCGGAAGAAGTCCATATTCGTCCTCCAGCAAAAGGATCTGGCCACGGCGGAAGAATTGCGGGTGAATCTGGATGGAGTAGCCACAAAGGCCCACCAGGAAGGGGTTACCCAGCCCCGGGTATTTGCCGTCAGCGCCAAACTGGAGCAGGAAGGACAGACGGACTCCGGATTTCAGGCACTGAGGGAATACATCAACGAAAACATCACCGGCGGTCGCGCCCCGCGACTGAAATTGGAAAATAGCGTGATCACCGCCCAGACGATCACCGAGCGGATTGCCGACGGCCTGGTGGTCCGCCGCGCGCAGTACGCCGCCGACCGGGCCTTCCGGGACGATATTCGGCAGACCCTCGACGAGCAGGTCGCCCAGAGCGAGAAGCAGGTCGACCTCATGGTAGAAAACCTGCTGCTCACCTACGATGGCATCACCCGACGCAAACTGGATGAACTGCGCGGTGGATTGGGCTTCTTCGGACTCCTAAAGCGCAGTCTGGCCTCCACCTTTGGCAGCACCCCGGGGGCGAAGGAATGGCTGGAAGAACTGGCCGCCGACCTGGAGTCGGAACTCAACGAAAAGCTACGGGCCCGACTCAACGAAAACGTCGTTGACCTGGCCGATACCATCCAGCAGATGATTAAAACCATCGATCTGAAGATCAGGAGCAGCGAATCCATTTTGAGCAACGACCACGAGTTGTTCAGCAACATCGCCGAGCGGCGGGAGCACATCCTGCGCGACCTGCAGGACCAGTTCAGCCGCTTCGTCCGCCAGAACGAAAACTTCACGGATGAGGAACTCTTCGCGGACCGCGAGAATCTGGCCCCGAACCTCGCCGCCGGCAGCGGGATAGCCGCCCTCGGCGTCATCCTGATGGCTCTGAGTAGCCTGCCGGTAGTGGATGTAACCGGTGGGGTGCTCACCACCATAGGCGTGATCTTCGCCGGATTCAGTACCCGGGGCAAACGGCGACGGATCGTGGAGGCCTTCGAACGGGAGGTGACTAACGGCCGTAGCCGACTGGCCGAAGAGCTGGACGACCGGCTGAAGTCGTACATCCATACATTACGTCGGCGCATCGAGGCCAACTTCGGTCGCTTCGACGAAATGCTGGAACGGGAGGAGAAAAACTTGGTGATCCTGGAGGGAACCCACACGGAAATTTCGGAGCGGCTCTCCGCTTTGCGCAACACTCAGGAATAAGGGCAGGGTGCGCTACTTCCTGGTCGATAAACCCTACGGTATGCTCAGTCAGTTTACCCGCGAGCATCCGCAGCATGCCGTCTTGAGTGAGCTGTACGACTTCCCCGCCCGGGTGTACGCCGTTGGCCGTCTGGACCGCGACAGCGAGGGATTGTTGATCCTCACGGACGATAAGCGGCTGAACCAGCGGCTACTCCATCCCCGGTTCGCCCATCCCCGTACTTACTGGGCCCGGGTGGAAGGAATGCCGGACGAGCGTGCGCGGGAGCGGCTGGCGGCGGGGCCCACCGTTCGCATCGGGGGGCGGGACCACCGGAGCCGGCCGGTGACCGTTCGGCGGATCGAACCGAATGTACCCGCCCGCGTACCGCCGGTCCGTGCCCGGAAAACGGTGGCCGATTGCTGGTTGTCGCTTACGCTGACGGAAGGGAAAAATCGGCAGGTACGCAAAATGTGCGCGGCGGTGGGCCATCCGGTACTGCGCCTCATCCGCCACTCGATCGCGGGGGTCAGCCGGAACGATTTACGGGGCGGGCCGGTAGCGGAGGTAGCGGGACGGTGGCTGTACGATCGTCTCGGGCTAAAGATCAGCTAACGAACCTTTGGAATTAATTACCTTTATTCCCTAGGTATGAGTTACAATCATCCCAGTTCGCAGCAGATTGAACAGCTTCGTCTGTCCGTTGAGCGCACCGCCTTTAACGTGTGCGCCTGGTTAGCTCTGCAGATGGGGATTCGCCGAAGTCGCGTACGGACGTACTTTATTTACCTTTCGTGCCTGACCACCGGATCCGGGTTGATCTTCTACTTCTTCGCCGCCTTCTGGCTGAACGTTCGCCACTATATGCGGGAGGGTCGTCGCCACATTGCCTGGTGAGGGGGCGCTAAGTAAGTGTAGTATCGCGTTAGGGGTATGCCATTCTTCTCTAAAGTATCCCTCGTGAAAAGAAATCTACTTACTTTCCTTTCGTTCGCCGTTTCGCTTGTTGCCGGTCTCGGTGCCCAGAACGTATACCTGATTCCCACCTCACTAAGCACTAGCTACGCGGTCGTGGGCAATGTCGGTGGGGCTGCGGTTGGGGATTACGTTCTCGTCTACCAGCATCAGGGCGCTCAGGTCAGTAGCGAAACCGAAACGGCCGGAGAACTTATCGATTTAGCCGGAGCTGGGTCGTATGCCATCACGGTTATCGATCGGATAGCGGGCGATACCGTATTCTTCTTAAATCCCATAGGAGAGAACTTTGATCGCGCATTTACCCAGTTGGTACTCGACCGGGGGCCGGAGATGCGTACGGTGATGAATGCTCAAGCTACCCCGTTTGACGGCCGTACCGGTGGAATTCTTTTCCGTGCCGCCGACCAGCAGCTTACGGTGGCGGGTACGCTAAATGCTTCGGCGGCGGGGTTCCGCGGAGGGCAGGGGGTACAGGCACCGCCATCCTGCAACTTCATCACTGTAGCAAATAATCCCACCTATCCGGCGGGCGACTTTCGGGGGAGCCGGCGGGGGGAGGGGGTTTCCGTGGCGCCCGCCGGTCAGGAACTGGGCCGCGCGCCGCTCGCTAACGGCGGGGGGGGTGGTAACGATCACAACTCGGGCGGCGGCGGCGGCGGCAACGTATCGGCCGGGGGCGCCGGAGCACAAAATATCGTAAACGATCCCTTCCGGTGCCGGGGGCTGTTTCCCGGTAGGGGTGGATTCGGACTGCCGGAACGCCCGGACCGAATTTACTTCGGCGGCGGTGGCGGAGCGGGCCACGCGAATAACACGGACGGTTCGGCGGGGGGGCACGGCGGCGGTCTGATTGTGTTGTCCGCTCCCCAAATCAATTTTACGAATACGGCCCGGTTATCCGCGGATGGAGCGGACGCTCCCACTATTAACGGAGACGGTGCCCCGGGCGGGGGCGCGGCGGGTAGTGTGCTGTTACTCGCTACTACGCTATCCGGCAGTCCGGAAGTATCGCTGACCGGCGGGGCAGGGGGAAGCACGACCAATCAACCCGACCGCTGCTTCGGTCCGGGAGGCGGGGGTAGCGGTGGACACCTGCAAGTGAAGGGCGACCGGTCCGCTTTTTCCCCCGATCTTAGCCTATCCGGCGGAGCCTTCGGGCGTCGGCTCGGGAGTGCGGACTGCGAGGAAGACGAATCGCCACCCCAGTCGGGAGCTTCGGGAGCGACATCCGATATTGAAAGTACCGCCCCGGTCAGCTCCTTCACCCTGAGCGATACCCGCTTCTGCGCCAACGAATCACTGCGGCTAACGGACCGTAGCAGCGGCGCGGACACCACCCTGTATACCGTATCGCCCAGTCCGGTTGGCTTACGGGTGAGCGGACTTGCGGACGGACTGGAGATCAGCTTTGCGGACTCCACCTCCGGAACCTACCAGATCACCCAAGTGCTGGTCGCCGGTACCGATACCATCACCGGACAGACCACTTCCTTCACCGTCGACGGTCTTCCCCGGGCCGACACCCTGTTGGTAGAGCAGACCGGAGACGAAATCCGTGTTCGGGTCGTAGGTGCCCGCGATTATCAGCAGATCGTCTACGATTTCGGGGATTCGACCGTCGTGGTAACCGCTGATACTACCATCGAGCATCGCTATGCCGAGCCCGGCACCTACTCGGTGAGTGCCGTGCTGGTGAGCGATCGCTGCGGGCAGACCCCCCTGCTGATCGTACCGGTGAATGCCGCGGAGCGTGCCGAGGCGATCATCTTCGAAAAAGACCCATCGGGCTGCGCCCCCCTGAACATCAGTCCGATCGACCTGAGCGAGGGTGACTATACGGGCCGGCGCTGGGAATTTCCGGGCGGCCTCCCGGCTACCAGTGCCGAGGAACGGCCCACGGTTACCTACGCCGAACCCGGCCTGTATACCGCACGGCTAACCCTGGTCGGGGCGGCCGGAGCGGATACGGTGACCACGCTGGAGGTTACCGTCTTCAGTACCCCACGGGTGGACTTCAATTTTACCGAGACGGAGGGAACGGTCGTATTCGACAACCTCAGCGATACGGGGACCACCAGCGAATGGGACTTCGGTGACGGGACCACCAGCGAGGAATTCAGCCCGACGCATACCTACGCCAACCCCGGCACCTACGACGTCCGCCTCATCACCCGGGGCGAATTCTGCTCGGATACGCTCATTCGCCAAGTGGTAGTCGACGTCGTGAATTCCATTCATGACCTGCGCCGCCTGGGGGTATCGGTTTTCCCCAATCCGACTACGCAGATCGTGTACCTCCGGGGGCCGGCTACCCTCACCGACGTCTACGATATGCGGGGGCGACGCATCGCGCACCAAGACCGTCAGGTCGATCTCGGGGCAATGCCCCGGGGCCACTATATCCTACGCATCAGCACGAAGGGAAAGGAGTATTCCGTAGTCATACTGCGGGAATAGAGGCGGTGAACGCGGTACATCCAAATTACGCGACGCGGCGTTACTCAGGCGTGGCCAACCCCTTGCTTCCACCCTCCTTTTTCGATTTTAGCCGCGAGCTGAATGCGTACGGGAAGGCCCGGCGACCGTGCCTGTTTTTAGTCGACTTTGAAGCTAGCCGGCCGCTCCTTTTCGACCCCGAACTGCCAAACGGCCCCCCCCTTCGCTTCGACTTCCCCGGTCGACCGGACCACCTGGTTTATCCACACGCTACCGGTGGTCCCCTTCGGTTAACCTTCGATTCGCCACCGCGGGAAGTGTTCGATCGTGCTTTCGGGATCGTCAGCGAGGGGCTTAGGCGGGGAGATAGTTACCTGACCAATCTGACCCTGGCCACCCCGGTCCGGCTCAGCACGGGCCTGCGGGAGGCGTACCGGGGCAGTTTCGCTAAGTATCGCCTGTACTGGCCGGAGCGTTTCGTCTGTTTCAGCCCGGAAACCTTCGTAACCGTATCCCCCGGGGGGTACATCGAGGCCCGCCCCATGAAGGGAACGGCACCGGATACGCCCGCCGACCGAACGCGGCTATTGAATAGTGAGAAGGAGCGAGCCGAGCATGCCACCATCGTCGACCTGTTGCGCAACGACCTAAGTCAGGTAGCCCGGGGGGTCAGGGTGCGGGAGTACCGTTATTTACGGGCCATTGACCGGGGCGACGGCGCGCTGGTGCAGACTAGTTCGAGAATCGGAGGTTTGTTGGGGAAACAATGGGAAGAGCGACTGGGTGATCTGATCGCGACCCTACTTCCGGCGGGTTCGGTAAGTGGCGCACCGAAGGGAGCTACCCTTGAGATTATTCGGCGGGCGGAGCCAACTCCACGGGGCTATTACTGCGGGGTGGCGGGTTATTTCGACGGAACGAGCCTGGATAGCTGCGTGATGATCCGATTCATCGAAAAGTCCGAAGACGGCTACCTGTTTCGGTCGGGTGGGGGGGTGACGGCGCTGAGTAATTCGGAGGAAGAATATCGGGAACTCGTAGCCAAAATTCGCATTCCTACCGCGGGGGCTACCTTGCGGCCCCACCCTTTTGGCGTTTAAACATTGATCTGTGTCTTCCCCCCTGTTGCTCGAAAGTATCCGCCTGCTGGACGGAAAACTTAGTTTGTTGCCCTACCACCAACGTCGCATCGATCGCTCCCGCCGGGTCCATTACGCCAAATGCCCCGCCTTTAAACTTGATCAGATTCTGCCTACCCTGGATCTTCCCAAAACCGGGGAGTACAAACTGCGGTTGCTCTACGGTGCGAAATTGGAGCAATGGCAGGTCGTTCCCTATACGATAACTCCGGTACGGAGCTTGCGGGTGGTGGTATCGGATGAACTCCGGTACGGGCGTAAGTATGCCGATCGCGCTGCACTGAACTCACTGTACCGCATGCGGGGGGGGTGTGACGATGTGCTCATCGTACAGCGCGGTCACCTGACCGATTCGAGCTACGCCAATATCGCGCTCTATGACGGCTCCGGGTGGTATACGCCGGCCTGGCCGTTGTTACGGGGGGTGCGTCGGGAGTATTTACTCGACAGGGGAACGATTCGACCCTCCATTATCCGGTTGCGGGATATCGGCCATTTTTCCCACCTGCGCCTCATCAACGCCATGATGGATTGGGACGAAAGCCCCGTGCTCGGCGTAGATGCCGTACGGGTCGATAAGCCGGCATAATCAGTTAGGCTCTAGGCGTCGTCGCAGGTTGGCGACCGTGCGGGCCGGGCCGCCGGTGAGTATTTCGCGGCGCAACCAGGAAGGAAGTCCGGATCCGGCATCGGTACGGACCGTGCAACTCAGTTCCACCCGGCCACCGGAAAGCGGTATGACCCGCCACTCGCCAGTATATACTCCGGGACGATCGCGGCCACGGGTATCCGGCACCGCGGTGGGATCGCCGGTGATGGTGCGTACAAAGACACCGTCGTCGGTAAAATACTGATGGATACGGGCCACGACCTCCTTGTCTCCGAAGGGGAAAGGCATGTCGATTCCGGAGACGAAGACGTAGTCATCCACCGATCCTCCCGGCACCACGTAGGCTCCGTCGCAGCGGTGGACCCACTCGGGGTAGGCAGGGGCATCGTCCAGTACTTCCCGCACCCTTTGCACCTGCGTCCGCGCCCGCGTGACCACCCTTACCGACAGCTCGCCCCCCCGTTCCTCCCGGGTGTACACCTGTACGCCGTCCTCGTCTTCGCAGAGTATAAATCCCGGATCGATTGGCGACTGCGCGGTCGCCGCAGGGGTAATAGTTGTGCAGAGCACAAGGGCTATCGGCAGCGTGTTTGGGTTCAAGGAGACAAATTTGGCTCAAATGTAGTGCAGGACGGTGCAAGTTCCCCGGCTCATTACGTTCCGGATGGCTGCGAACCTGCCCGGATGGAAGCGGTACGGTAAGTATCGTCGGCTACATAGTATATTTAGGACCAAATCAAAATCGATACATGCAGTTTCTCAGTTGGCTCATCCTGTTGGTGATGACTCCTTGTTTTCTCGGGGCTCAGTCGGACGACGGTTTCGTATCCCTTACCCCATCCTCTGATCTCAGCAATTGGGAAACCTACGGCGGGGAGGCCCCCTATACCCTCGAGGACGGTACGGTCACCGGTACCGCGGTCGTCAATACGCCCAACACGTTTCTGTGCACGAAAGAAAAATACGGGGATTACATCCTCGAGTTGGAATTTTACGACGAAGCCCCGTTGAACAGTGGGGTGATGCACCGCGCCCAGTGGCGGCAGCAGGGAGATATCCGGCGCGTTTACGGCTACCAGATGGAGATCGATCCCAGTGCACGGGGATACACCGGCGGTATCTACGACGAGGCCCGCCGGGGGTGGATCTACCCGGTGCACTACAACCCGCCCGCCCGCGACGCCTACCGGCAGGGGCAGTGGAACACCGCCCGGGTGGAGGCCATCGGTTCCGAAATCCGGACCTTCATCAACGGGGAGCCGGTCGCTAACCTGGTCGACGATACGGACGGGGAGGGGATGATCTGCCTACAGGTACACAGCATCCCGGAGGAACTGGCCGGCAAAACGGTGCGCTGGCGCAACATCCGCATCCTGGAAAATGCGACCGCCGCCGACCGCCTGCCGGGTAAAATGGCCCCCCAGGAAAATCTGTTGGTCAATCAACTCACCGACGAGGAAAAGCGTAAGGGGTGGCGCCTGCTCTTCGACGGGCAGTCGACGGACGCGTGGCGCGCGGTCAGGGGCGATGACTTTCCCGAGCGGGGCTGGGAGGTCGCCGACGGGGAACTGCGCGTGCTGCCCGGCAACGGCGGGGAGAGTACCAACGGTGGCGACATCGTCACCCGGGAGCACTTCAGCGATTTCGACCTGATCTTCGAGTTCAAACCGACCGAAGGGGCCAACAGCGGCGTCAAGTACTTCGTCGACCCCGACCTGAACAAGGGCCCCGGAAGCGCCATTGGCCTGGAGTACCAGATTCTGGACGATGACAAGCACCCGGACGCCAAAATGGGCGTAATGGGCAACCGGACCGTCGGGTCCCTGTACGACCTCATCCCGGCCGACCCCATCGACGTGGATCGGCGGAAGAATTACAACATTGACGACTGGAACCGCGGCCGCATACGGGTCCGTGGCGGTCAGGTCGAGCACTGGCTGAATGGCTTCAAGGTGGTGGAGTACGACCGCTTCAGCCAGATGTTCGGCGCGCTGGTCAACTACTCCAAGTACCGCGACTGGGAAAACTTCGGTCGCTGGGAGTCCGGTCCCATCCTGCTTCAGGACCACGGGGATGCCGTAGCCTTCCGTAGCATTAAAATTCGTGAGCTTTAACAACCGATCATGATCAACAGAAGAAAATTTATCCGCCAAACGGGGCTTGCTTCCGCGGCCCTGACGATAGGGCTTCCGGCATTTGCCAACGTCCGGGGGGCGAACGACCGGGTTAACGTTGCGGTCTTCGGAACCAACAGCCGCGGAAATTCCCTGACCGGAACCTTCGCCAGGGCCAACGATTGCCGCGTGATCGGTATCGGGGATGTCGACACCCGGGCCATTGCCAAGGCCCAGCAGACGGTTGAGGAGGCGACGGGCCGTAAGCCGAAGGGCGTGCAGGACTTCCGGCGGATGCTCGATAATAAAAACGTGGACGCGGTGGTCATTGCCACCCCCGATCACTGGCACGCTCCGATGGCCATCATGGCGCTGGATGCCGGTAAACACGTGTACGTAGAAAAACCCTGTAGCCACAACCCCGCGGAAGGGGAAATGCTGGTGGCCAAGCAAAACAAAACCGGACTGAAGGTGCAGATGGGTAACCAGACCCGCAGCAGCCGTAGCCTGATGAAAGTCGTACCCGAAATCCACGACGGCCTCATCGGAAATGCCTACGCCGCCAAGGCCTGGTACGCCAATACCCGCGACTCGATCGGCGGGCACGAACCGGCCCCCGTGCCCGAGTGGCTGGACTGGGAACTGTGGCAGGGACCGGCCCCCCACCAGGACTACGACGCCTTGCTGGTGCACTACAACTGGCACTGGTTCTGGAAGTACGGTACCGGGGAACTGCTCAACAACGGGACCCACGAGGTGGATATGTGCCGCTGGGCCCTCGACGTCCACTACCCCAAGCAGGTGAGCTCGTCGGGGGGGCGGTTCGCCTTCGACGACGCCTGGGAGACTACCGATACCCAACTCGCGCACTTCACCTTTCCCGGCGATAAGCACATCCACTGGGATGGCCGAAGCTGCAACGGTATGCCCCTCTGGGACCGGGGTCGCGGCGCAATCATCTACGGGACCGAGGGCAGCGTGCTGATGGATCGGGGCGGTTACGTGCACTACGATCTACGCGGTAACGTCATCGAGGACGTGAAGGAACGGGGCGATTCCGTATCCATGGATACCACCGGCGGCGGTAGCCTCGATGAGTTGCACATCGCCAATTTTATCCGGGCCGTCAACAGTGATGAAGAACTAAACAGCCCGATCGAGGATGCCAACCCCAGCGTGACCATCTGCCATCTGGGCAACATTGCCCAGCGCACGGAGTCCGTCCTGCACACCGACCCCGAAACCGGAATGATCAAGGATAACGAAGCGGCCATGGATCTGTGGGCCCGGGAGTACGAGTCGGGCTGGCAGCCGCAGGTGTAGCCGTAGATAAGCTACCTTTGCGGGACTGATGCAGACCCATTTTTCCCTCTCCGAACTTCCCAGTTTCCGCCGTGCCGTCATTACGATCGGTAGCTTCGATGGGGTCCACCGCGGTCACCAGCAACTGCTGCGGCGGATTAAACGAATGGCGGAGCGGCGGCGCGGGGAAAGCGTGGTGATCACTTTCGACCCCCACCCCCGGCAGGTACTCCAGCCCACCGACGATAGTCTCAGACTGCTGACCACCACGGAAGAAAAGATCACCTACTGCGCCGAACAGGGCATCGATCACTTGGTGGTGGTGCCCTTCGACCGGGCGTTCAGTCAGCAGTCGGCGGGGGACTACATCGAGCATTTCCTCGTCCGCTACTTCCGGCCCGACCGTATCGTAATCGGATACGATCACCGCTTCGGGAATAACCGCGAGGGGGACGTCACCTTTCTCCGCTACCACGGCGACCACCACGGCTACGAGGTCGTGGAGATCGCCGCCCAGGAAGTGAACCAGATCACGGTGAGCTCGACCAAGATCCGTCGCGCCCTTTCCCGGGGGCGGGTCGCCGATGCAAATGAACTGCTCGGCCGACCCTACGCCGTGAGTGGTACCGTAGTGCCCGGAAAACAACTCGGCCGGAAGCTCGGATTTCCTACCGCCAATCTGTCGGTAGCCGACCCCCTGAAGCAACTTCCCGCGAATGGTATCTATGCGGTCACCGCTGATGTACTGGGAAAGCAGCGCGACGGCATGCTGTACATCGGTGACCGGCCCAGTCTGGCGGATGGCCGGGGCGTCACGGTCGAGTTACATCTTTTCGACTTCAGCGGCAATCTCTACGGAGAGCATATCACCGTACGGTTTCAGCACTTCATCCGGGAGGATCTGGCCCTCGACGGTATGGAGGCATTAGCGCGGCAACTTGGAAAGGACGAAGTAGACGCCCGCCGGGCGCTGGGGGAGCAACGGGATCGGGACCGTCGTTCCGCACCCGATCTGCCCGACACGGCCGTGGTCATCCTGAATTACAACGGCCGGGGCTACCTACAACAGTATCTGCCGGCGGCCCTGGATAGCTTACCGGATAACGCAACGCTGATGGTTGCCGACAACGCCAGCACGGATGATTCGGTCCGGTGGCTGCGGCAGGAGTACCCATCCGTGGAGTGTATCGAACTGGAACAAAACCACGGGTTCGCCGCGGGTTACAACGAAGCCCTTCAGCGCATTGACGCGGAAGTGTACGTCCTACTGAATAGTGACGTACGGGTAAGCCGAAACTGGTTACACGTCATCCTGCCTCACTTCCGCGATCCCCTGGTGGGGGCCGTCCAACCCAAGATTCTTGCTGAATTGGACCCGGACCGCTTCGAATACGCGGGCGCATCCGGGGGCTACCTCGACTTTCTGGGCTATCCGTTTTGCCGGGGCCGCCTCTTTGCGCACACCGAACGGGATGAGGGACAGTACGACGATTGCCGGGAAGTATTCTGGGCCTCGGGAGCGGCGCTTTTCGTCAGGAGCAAAGTGTTTCACGACCTGAATGGCTTCGAACCGGAGTATTTCGCCCACGCCGAGGAAATTGACCTGTGCTGGCGCATGAAACGGGCGGGTTACCGGGTGCTCGTCGAACCGGCGGCTTCGGTTTACCACGTCGGCGGGGGCACCCTGGCCTACGATACGCCGCGGAAGGCTTTTCTGAATTTCCGTAACACCCTCATTACCGGATTCAAAAACGAGCATAACACCCGCCTGATCTGGTGGCTGCCCGTCCGGCTAATGCTGGACGGCGCCGCGGCACTCCTTTTTTTATCGCAGGGTAAGTTCGGGCACATCCTGGCGATTCTGCGCGCCCACTTCTCCTTCTACCGTAACCTCCCGATGTGGGTGTACCGCCGGGAAAGGCGCAACAGCGAAATACAGGACTCGCGGGTAGGAAATACCCGTACGGATTATGGTCGCGTATCGGATAGCATTGCCCTGCATTATTACCTTCTGGGGCACCAACGATTCAGTCAGGTTGCGATTCCGCAGGTGAAGGTGGAACCGGAAACGGCTAACAATTAGCGGTCGTAAATGAGTTCTTAGAAGATTCGGGCGCTTCCGGGGTGGTGTTGCATCTTTACCCCCCAAGCAAAGCACGAACCTATGGCCATGATGAATTTTGGCGGCACCGAAGAAAAAGTCGTCACCCGGGAAGAATTCCCCCTCGAAAAAGCGCGCGATGTCCTGAGCGAAGAAACGATTGCCGTAATCGGTTACGGCGTCCAGGGGCCCGGTCAGAGCCTGAATCTGCGGGATAATGGCTTTCGGGTCATCGTAGGCCAGCGCAAGGGGGGAAAGAGTTGGGACAAAGCCGTGGCCGACGGGTGGGTGCCGGGCGAAACGCTGTTTCCGATCGAGGAGGCCGCCGCCCGGGGCACGATCATTCAGTATCTACTATCCGACGCCGCCCAGATCGAAGTCTGGCCCCGGATCAAACCCCACCTGACGGCGGGTAAAGCCCTGTATTTCAGTCATGGATTCGGAATCACCTACAACGATCAGACCGCCATTGTGGCCCCGGATGATGTCGACGTCATCCTGGTGGCACCGAAGGGTTCGGGCACGAGTCTGCGTCGTCTGTTCCTGGCCGGGCGGGGGCTGAATTCCAGCTTTGCCGTGGATCAAGACGCTACCGGTCGGGCGTACGAACGCGCCGTGGCCCTGGGTATCGGAGTCGGATCGGGTTACCTGTTCGAGACCGACTTCAAGCGGGAGGTCTACTCCGACCTTACCGGCGAACGGGGAACCCTGATGGGGGCCATTCAGGGAATCTTCGAAGCTCAGTATGACGTGCTACGCGCCAACGGTCACAGCCCCTCCGAGGCATTCAACGAAACGGTGGAGGAACTCACCCAGAGCCTCATGCCCCTGGTTGCCGAAAATGGCATGGACTGGATGTACGCCAACTGCTCGACGACGGCCCAGCGGGGCGCCCTGGACTGGAAGGATAAGTTTCGCGATGCCGTGAAGCCCGTCTTCGAGGACCTCTACGCCAGCGTAGCCAATGGTACCGAGGCCAAGCGCAGCATCGATAGTAACGGCCGGGATGACTACCGCGAAAAGCTCGAAGTCGAACTCAAGGAGCTCAGCGATAGCGAAATGTGGCAGGCCGGCCGCACGGTACGCAGCCTGCGCCCCGAAAACGCGGAAGAGCCGGCCGCGGCAAAGTAATCGCGGCGGGCGACTAACCAAAGACGGATGAGCGCGTTGGAAGGTCATATTCAACCGCGCTCTCCCCATGAAAGCTACCGAGCAACGCCGCCGGCTCATCACCCGTCTGGCTGAGGAACACTTCGACCTGGTCGTCATCGGCGGAGGCATCACCGGCGCCGGGGTAGCCCTGGATGCCGCTAGCCGCGGCCTCAGCGTTGCGTTGATCGAGCGGAACGATTTTGCTTCCGGTACCAGTTCGAAATCCACCAAACTCATTCACGGTGGGCTACGGTATCTGAAGAATCTGGAAATTGGCCTGGTACGAGAAGTCGGTCAGGAACGCGCCGTAGTCCACCAACTGGCCCCCCACCTGGTCCGCCCCGAGAAAATGCTGCTTCCCCTCGTAGAGGGCGGCAGCCTCGGCAAGCTCTCGACCAGCATGGCGCTATGGGTGTATGACTTTTTGGCGGACGTCGAGGGCGACGATAAGCGGGTGATGCTTTCCAGAGAAGAAACCATCGACACCGAGCCCCTGCTGCGAACGGATATTCTCAAGGGGGGGGGATTCTACGCCGAATACCGAACGGACGATGCCCGCCTGACCATTGAGAACGTAAAAACCGCCGTTCGCCACGGTGCGCTGGCCGTCAATTACGTCGAGGCAACCTCCTTTACCTACGGGGAAGACCAGCAGATCAACGGAGTGAAGTGTCACGACCGTAACGATGGGCGGGAATTTCAGGTCGGTTGCAGTTACGTCATCAGTTCCGCCGGCCCCTGGGTCGACGACCTGCGCAAGATCGACCGCAGCATGAACAACAAGCGATTATTTCTGTCCAAGGGCGTTCACATCGTGGTGGCCAGAGAGCGGCTACCCCTGCAACACGCCTGCTACTTCGACGTAGCGGACGGTCGGATGCTGTTCGCCATTCCGCGGCTGCGGTGTACCTACATCGGAACCACCGATACACCGTACGTCGGAGACCCCAACGCGATACCGGTTTACCGGGAGGACGTAACCTACCTCCTGGACGCGACGAATGCCATATTCCCCACCGTAGACCTTACTGTGGAAGACGTCGAGTCCAGCTGGGCCGGCGTCCGTCCACTCATTTTCGAAGAGGGTAAATCGGCGGGGGAGATGTCGCGGAAGGACGAAATCTTCGAAAGCGAATCGGGGCTGTTGAGTATTGCGGGGGGTAAGCTCACCGGCTACCGGAAGATGGCGGAGCGGGTCGTCGACCGCCTCGGTAGGCAACTGGAGGAAGATGGTAAGGACCTATCCAAAACTACGACCAAAGAGATCGTACTCACCGGGGGCCCCTTCGCGGACTTCGCCGCGGTACTGAACTACGAAGAGGTAATCGCAGAGCAACTGACGGCCGCCAGTTTGGTGCCCGAGCGCGCGCCCTACCTGGTCGCTAACTACGGCCGGCAGAGTCCCGACATTATCGAACGGGCCAGACAGCGGTCGGAAGCAACCGACGTCAGCCGACTGGCCTGCGCCGAAGCGGAGTGGTGCATTGAGCACGAACTAGCCCTGTACCCCCTCGATTGGGTCGAGCGACGGTCCGGTCGCTTGTACTTCGACATGCCCAGTATCGAACCCGTTCTGGATGAGATCATTGCCGTGTTCGCCACGGCCTACGGATATACGGAAGAAGAAACCGCCCGGGAGCACCGCCGTGTGACGGAGGCCATCGCCTGGGTCAGCACCTTTGAGTCTAATCCAGCCCCCGTACCCACGGCCTGAGCTAAACGTACCTGAAATCTACATCACCATGGCTTCCCCCGAACCGTCCATTTTCGAGCGCCGCGTGGACCCCGTTATTCAGGCGGCTACTATTCTGGGGCTCGTTTTTATCGTCGATATCTTTAGCGTAATCGTGGCGGGCACCAACACCGTGGGCGTCAGCAATCGCTTTCCCTGGCTCTGCGCCGCTAGCTTTATGTTATTTTTCGCCCTCTTCAATGCGGTGCTAAGTGCTTCCGCGGAGAACACCGGCAAATACTGGGGCCGCAGCATCTACAGTTTTATGGGGCTGGCCCTCGGGGCTGGACTACTGGCCTGGGCGTTTAGTGGGCTGACCATCGGGGAGGCGGGATCGTACCGCTGGATCTACCTGGTGGTGACGGTGGGGTATCTGGTGTTCCTGGGCATGATTGCCATGATCAAGAACGTCGTCAATTTCGCCCAACGGGAAGAGTGGACGCGCCCGCGGCTAAAAAACCGGCGGCGGGAGGACTAATTTACCCCTTCGCGTGTTGAATGAACCTATGCAGCTGTTACCCGAGGATACGCTAGAGAAACTCGAATTTGTAAAGATCACCTCGTTAGTGGAAGGGGCCTGCCAGGGTCAACTGGGGCGGGAACTAGCCCAACAACTTCGCCCGTCCGACGATCACGAGTGGGTGGAACGTCAGCTGAACCGGGTAGCGGAGTTCCGCCGCGGCCGTGAGGAGCAAAAGCTGTTCACGATCGGCGTTTACGAACGGGTCGACGAAGAACTGCGGGCGCTGCGGGTGCCAGGCTACGTGCTGGTGCAGTCCGGTTTGGCTAAACTGAACGTCCTGCTCCGGCAGGCGAAGCTCGTCTTTGAATTTTTCGGCACCGAAAGCCGGCGGGCGGACTTCCCCGCCCTGCATTCCGTGATCGCGTCTATCGACTACGAAGTCGAGTTGTCGCAGGCCATCGAGGGGGTTATCGATGCCGAGGGGCACATCCGCTCCGATGCATCCGACGATCTGGCCCGTATCCGGCGGTTGATTGGGAGTAAGCAGCGGGAGGTGGAAAAATCATTTCGCGCCGTCATCGAAAAATACCGTCGGGTCGGTTATCTCACCGATACCGTCGAAAGCTTCCGAAACGGTCGTCGGGTGCTCTCCGTACCCAGTGAGTACAAACGCCAGATCCGTGGTATTATCCACGATGAAAGCGCCACGGGAAAGACGGCCTACATCGAGCCCGATGAGGTCATCTCGATCAACAACGACATCTTCGATCTGCAGCAGGAGGAGCGGCGGGAAATTTACCGCATCCTGCAACAGCTATCCAACCGGCTCCGTCCACACGTAGATCGGATGCGCGGCTACTACGACATACTCGGGCAGTTCGACCTGATCCAGGCCAAAGCCGAACTGGCCCGTAAACTGAGGGCCTTGCGGCCTAAAGTGCACGACCGCCCGGGAATATCGATCCGCAACGGTCGCCACCCCCTGCTCTATTTAAAGAATAAGGAAGCCAACAAACCCACCGTTCCCTTCGACCTGGTCCTCGCCGATCCGAATCGTATCCTTATGCTATCGGGACCGAATGCCGGAGGAAAGTCCATCGCCATGAAGTCGGTCGGTCTGCTTCAGTTGATGTTGCAGAGTGGGCTTTTGGTGCCCGCCGACGAGGATTCCGAATTCGGTCTCTTCGGCTCACTGTTTACTGACATCGGCGACCGGCAAAGTATCGAGGACGATCTATCGACGTACTCCGGACGGCTTCAGAATGCGCGACAGTTCCTGCGGGCCGCCGACGACCGCAGTCTGGTGCTGATCGATGAATTCGGTTCCGGCACCGACCCGGCTTCGGGGGGCGCGATCGCGGAGGGCGTGCTGGACGGGCTGAACTACCGCAAGGTGTACGGCGTCATCACCACTCACTACAGTAACCTGAAGATTTACGCCTACCAAACCAGGGGGATCGTAAACGGCGGCATGCACTTCGATAAGGACACCCTCTCACCGACCTACGAACTGAATGTCGGGCGCCCCGGTTCCAGCTACGCCTTCGAAATCGCCCAGAAGAGCGGACTGCCCCGTCGGGTACTGAACTACGCCCGGAAGCGCTCCGGCAAGAACGAGCGGGCGGTCGACCAACTACTGGTCGATTTGCAACGCGAAAAGCAGGAGGCGGACGAGCGACTCGCCAAACTGGAGGAAAAGCAAAAGTTGCTGGATGCCCTCACCCGAACCTACGAAGAGTTGCACCGCGACATCGAGGTACGCCGCAAACGCCTCAAACTGGAAGCCAAGGAGCAGAACCTAGCCGAAACCGCCAAGTACAATCGGGAAATGGAACGGCTGGTCAGGGAACTGCGCGAGGATAAAAAGATCGAGGAAGCCAAAGAGCAGGCCAAAGCCCTCCGGGAAAAACGGGATACGATTAGCGAACAGGTAACGCAGCTTCGCGAGAATATCTACTACCAGCCGCGGGGGAAAAAAGGCAATAAATCGTTTGCCGAAGGCGATCACGTCAAACTGCGAACGGGCGATACGGCGGGCGTCATCGAAACCATCGAGCGGAAACGGGCCACCCTGATCGTCAATGATTTGCGCATGACCGTACCCCTCCGCGATCTGGAACATACCGGCAACCCACTGTCCGTCCGCAAGCAACGTAGCGTATCGAATTCCGTAAACGCCGTCACCTCCTTTACCAATAAACTGGACGTGCGCGGCATGCGCTTCGAAGAGGTACTGCGCACCACCCAGGCCTTCGTGGACCAGGCTCTGCTCGCCAATGCCAGCCAGCTACGTATCGTACACGGAAAGGGCAGTGGGGCATTACGTCGCGCCGTCCGCCAAACCCTCAGTGAATACAATCACAACTTTGAAATTTCCACCCCCCCGCGGGAGCAGGGCGGGGAGGGAGTGACCATCGTGGACCTTTAACAGCTCGCACTCATGGAACTCAGTAAGATCGCCGCGGCCCTCGCCACCGTCACCGACCCGAAAACGGGGCAGGACCTGATCACGGCCAATATGGTACTTCACCTGAAGACCGACCCCCCCGACGTCAGCTTCACCCTTCAGCTTCCCAAACTGGACCCTGAGTATAAGCAACAGCTCAATTTTGCCTGCCAGGAGGCCATCCTACGGGTCTATCCCAAGGCCAATGTGCACGTCCACATGGCTAACCCAGGTGCTACGGCTCAGGTCGGAGCGGGCGGCGGGCCCCAGCGATCGGACCCCCTGCCCCACGTCAAAAATATCATCGCCGTAGCCAGTGGCAAGGGCGGGGTCGGTAAAAGCACGGTCGCCATCAATCTGGCGCTCGGCCTACAGGAACTCGGTGGGGCCGTCGGTCTGCTCGACGCCGATGTGTACGGCCCTTCCGCCCCCACCATGCTGGGGCTGAAGGGGCAGCGCCCGCAGGTAGAAAAAGTGTACGGCAAGCCCAAGATCAAACCTATTTTCGCTTTCGGGCTACCGGTCATGAGCACGGGCTTCGTCGTCGAGCCCGAGCAGGCGGTGGTACTGCGCGGCCCCCGGCTGGCGGGCATCGTGCGGCAGTTCCTGGAGGAAACGGTCTGGCCACCGCTGGACTATCTGGTGGTGGACCTTCCCCCCGGTACGGGCGACGTGCAGCTTACCCTGGTCCAGTCCGTATCGGTCACGGGTGCCGTGTTGGTGACTACCCCCCAGGAGGTAGCTCTCGACGATGCCGTCAAGGCCATGAATATGTTCTTCCTCCAGGACGTCCAGGTGCCGGTACTGGGCGTCGTTGAAAATATGGCCTACTTCACCCCCGCCGAACTACCCGGGAACAAGTATTACATCTTTGGCCGGGGGGGTGGTAAAACACTCGCCAAAAAGAGTAACAGCATGTTGCTCGGCCAGGTCCCGCTGGTCCAGTCCATACGGGAGGGCGGGGACGCAGGTGCGCCGGCTATCCTGAACCAAAAGGATACCGTAACCCGGGAAGCCTGGCTGGGCATCGCCCGGAACGTAGCCCGGCAGGTAGCCCTCAGAAATGAGATGATGGGCCCGACCCCGGTGGTACCGGTCACCTCATAGCGAATCGAGGAGGTCGGACAGACCCGACCCGAGCACGGAAATGGCTTCCTGCAATTTCCACTGCGCCCGATCCCGTTCCGTAACCCGATTGCTAACGGCCCGCATTTGAATGGCCGGCTGGTCCAGACTGCGACAAACGTAGGCCAGCGCGGCTCCTTCCATGCTTTCTACCTCCACCCGGGGGTACTGGCGACGAAGGCGTTCGATCGTAGATCGACTGCCGCTACTCCGCACAACCGTCCCGCCCGTGACCCCGCGTACATCCGGTGAAATAGCATCCGATCGGATGGGGATAGCCCCATCCTCCCGGTGAGGAAAAGCAAACGGGAACCCAAATTCCGGAGGCAGCAGAGTGGCTCCATCCCGGTTCTCGGCACCCAGATCGATAAGGTATTCGCAATTGACACGGAGGAGATCACCTAATTCGATGCCCTCCGATACCGCACCTGCGACCCCGCCCTGAACCACCAGATCGTAGGGCCCGTGCTGGATCAATTGGCGGGTAAGCGAAAACGTGGCAGCGACCATGCCCATGCCGCTGATCAGTCGGTCTACCCCGGGCCGTAGCAGCGATTGTGCATTCACCCGGGCGAGTTCCGCTTCCGTTGCCGCTACGACTAGGATTCTCACGTTTCCACTTCGATTAACTGGCCCTCGGCAGGCAGGTGAAGGAAAAGACGACCGGGGGAACCCCCTCCGAACTGCCGGAGAACTTGTTCGCGGATGCGAAGGCGGGCGACCGCCAGGGCAAATTGCTGATCCAGTTGCTTAGCCGTACAGTCCACATCGTGTACCAGGTGGCGATCCCCCCGCGGATCCGTGATTAGGTACGCGAGCGAACCCGAAAAAGATCGACCGTACACGCAGCCGCGTAGGGCTACCCGACGGCGGTATTCGCTTCCCGGCCACTGCTCGGCCAGGAGGTGCCGGTACCCGTCGGAAGCCCGGAGCATCCAGTCGGCCAGCCCATCATCGTCAACCCGGTAATTTCGGAGAAGGTGGCGGGCCAGTTCCAGGCGGTAGTCATCTTCCCCGCCCGGATCACCCGTAATGAAGGTCGCCGAGGCGCGGGCGAAGGCCACCCGGTCGACGGCCGGGTCCGGATCGGGAGGCGCGACGTAAGCCCGGGTCGGTCCCCGTTTGCTGCCCCCGAACCGAGCGAGTAAAAACGGCTCGTCGACGGTGGCCGGCTCGTAGTCGACCCGCCCCGGGCGCGGTCCCCGGATGAAGGGTAGGGGAGTAGCTACGATCTCGCCGGTGGGTTGGCGACTGGGCTCGGTATAGCACCGGGTAGTTTTGTCGACGTCGCGTCCGTTCCAGGAGAAGGGGGTTTCGGTGGTGTCCGGGCTCAGTACCGTAGTGGAGGTACCCCCCCTGCCGTACACCCGATCCACCCAGGGCGCACCGGGATTGCCGGTCGGAAGAATGAGGTAGTCGCGGGCGCGGGTGAAGCCGACGTAGAGTAGTCTGGCCTCCTCCGCCCCGGCCTCTTCCTCGGCTATGGCTTTCCAGCGGCTTTCGTTCAGGGCATCGACCCAGGGGATGCCGCCGCCGAGGCGGTCGTAGGGGTTGACCCAGAAGCGCAGCCAGCGATTGCCGAGGGGGGCACTCAGGTCCACCCCCTTGCTCTCGTCGAGGGGAAGGACGGCGCGGCCCCATACCTCCGCTCGGAGCTTCTGATCGAGATTAAGACAGATCACGGCCGGCCACTCCAGGCCCTTACTTTTGTGGTAGGTAAGCACGTTTACGGCCCCCCCGTGCTCGCTCGCCCCCTGCCGATCGTCCCCATCCCGGAGCAACTGGTTCAGGTACAGCAGGTACCCCCCGAGCGAGGCGGCGCTATGCTGCTGGTGGCTGTGTTCTTCGTAGGCAACGGCCAGCCGGCGGAGCTCATCGATATTTGCCAGCCGCTGCGATCCGTTGCCCCAGGCGGCGGCGATGCGACGGAGGTCCGTTCGTTCCAGGATAATGTTGAGTAGTTCGCTGGGCGCGAATTCCTTACTTGCTCCGCGGAGGTCATCCAGGGTGGCGATCAACGCTTCGCCCTCGCCCCACCGCATCCCCCCGGAATGTATCTGCGATAGACGGCGGTCGATGACGTCCGGAAGTTCGTGGCGACAACCGAACAGCATAATTTCGGCTACGCTCAGACTATCGTTGCCGTTCAGGAGATATTTGAGACAGGCTAGCAGTAAGGTGGCTTCGGCCGTTTGCAGCAGGCCCTCCCGGGCCAGGGCGGCGGGTATGCCCTGGCCGGCCAGCGCCTCCGCCATTGCCACGCAGCCGTAGTTCGACCGGCACAGGATCGCGATATCCCCGGGCCGCAGGTGTCGCTCTTCCCGGCCCCCCTTGGGCAGGATCGGGGGCGGGGCTTCGATCAGTTCCCGGACCGCTTTGGCCAGGCTCTGTTGCAGAAAGGCGGCGCTGTGCCGTCCCTTCCCTTCGGGGGTGAAGTGCCAGTGCATCAGGCTTGCCGTCTCCCGAAGTGGCTTGCTTTCGCGGGGGGCGAAGGAACTGCCATCGCGCTTACGGACCGGCTCGAGCGCGACCTCCCGTTCGGATAATTCCGGGAAGGCCTGGACGAACAGACTATTGCAGGCATACACGATATCCTCCCGGCTGCGCCAGCTCCGGGTCTGGATGTTATCCTCGTCCAGTGGGCCGTTGGCCTGCATCACCGCGGCCATCAGGCGGGGTTCCGCCCCCCGGAACCCGTAGATGGATTGCTTTGGGTCGCCAACCCAGACGCACTGTCGGGCCAGTTGACTGAGCCGGAGGAAGAGAGCCAGCTGGATGGGGGAGGTGTCCTGAAATTCGTCGACCATCAGGAGGTCCAATTCATTCCGTAGCGTCGACTGCACCCCGGGGTGGTCGAGCAGCTTCAGCACCAGCACCTCCATATCGGTGTAGTCGATGCGGCCCCGGCTTTTTTTGAAGGCTTCGTATTCCCGAATGGCGCGGGTGGCACAGTCGAAGAGCAGGTCGGTGTACCGCCGCAGATCGTGCCGAAACGCTTCCAGGGACGCGTGCAGCTGACCCAGTTCGACTAGTTCGGCCACCAGCTCGCGGCTCTTGGCTCCGACTTCCCGCTCGTAGCGCCCCAGTTTAGCGTATTCCATCCAGGGGAGGGAGCCGCGTTCCCGCAGGGTCGCGAGCAAACTCCGTAAGTACCGCGCGGCGGAGGCGGTTTTTTTCGTGGCGTCGGCCTCGTTTTCGTCCAGGGCCCGGTAGGTTTCCGCGAGTACCCGCTGCATCCTGGTTTGGTATTGTGCCAGAGTGAGCTCACGGGGTTCGGGAAGAAAAGCGGAGAGCGTCGACCAACTTTTCTGCTTACTGACCTCAATGGTTTGCCCGTCGAAGTTATTGCCGCGGATGATCTCGACGATGCCGAGTACGTCCTTTCGCCAGTTATATTTTTCACCGTTCCTGGACAAGGACAAGCGCACGCACAGCTCTTCGATCTCGCTAATTTGTTCCAGGCTGATGACGGAGGCCATGCTGAGATTGAACAGCCGCTGTTCGTCGCCGTCGGGCAGGATATCCACCTGGGGGCTCACCCCGGCCTCGTAAGCGAAGCGGCGCAGCAGCTTGACGCCCAGCCCGTGCACGGTTCCGATCAGGGCATTCTGTAGGGCATTCGCCTCGGCGGGCATACCGCTACGGAGTAATTTGACGCGGACGCGTTCCTTGAGCTCGGCGGCCGCCCGCTTCGTGAAGGTCGTGGCAATGATGCCGCTGGGGCGGACCGTACCGTCGGTCAGTAACCGGGCCATTTCTTCGGTCAGGCGGTAGGTTTTGCCACTCCCGGCGCCGGCTGAAATCAGCTTAAGCTGTTCGAGCATTCCGTTTAGATCAGGGTTTCGAATAAAATGGGTTGGTCATTCAGGTGCTCGTAGCGGATGCCGCGCGCCTCCATACCCGCGATCAATTGATCGTATCCGGAGCGCTCCCCGAGCTGAATGCCCACGATGGCCGGGCCCATGGCCCGGTTGTGTTTTTTGGTGTACTCGAAGTGGGTAATGTCGTCCCGGTCACCGAGCACCTCCAGGAAATCCCGCAGGGCCCCCGCCCGCTGGGGGAACTTAATGATAAAATAGTGCTTCAGCCCGGCGTAGAGAAGTGCCCGCTCCTGTATCTCGGGCGTCCGGGTGATGTCGTTGTTCCCGCCGCTGACCACGCAGACGGTGCGTTTGCCGCGGATGTCTCCGAGCTGACTCAGGGCCGCGATCGACAGGGCCCCGGCCGGTTCCACTACCAGGCCGTCTTCGTTGTACAGTTCGAGCATGACGCCGCAGACCTTGCCTTCGTCCACCAGTTCCACCCGGGAGAGGCTTTGGCGCACGATCGGAAAGTTGTGGGTGCCTACCCGCCGTACGGCGGCCCCGTCCACGAAACTATTGATCTTATCGAGGGTCACGCACCGCCCCTGCCGGAGGCTTTCCGACATAGCCGGGGCACCGCTGGGTTCCACTCCGATCAACTGGGTTTGCGGACTAAGGGCCCGGAAGACCGTTCCGATGCCGGCACTAAGCCCGCCCCCCCCGATCGGCAGAATCAGCAGATCGATCGGCTCGTCGGATGCTTCCAGGATTTCCAATCCCACCGTGCCCTGGCCGGCAATAGTGGCGGGATCGTCGAAGGGGTGAACGTAGGTCAGCTGGCGTTCTTCTGCCACCCGCATCGATGCGGCGTAGGCATCGTCGTAGGTGTCGCCGGTCAGCACCACCTCTACAAAGTCGCCCCCGAACATGCGCACTTTTCTCACCTTCTGGGCCGGCGTCACGACGGGCATGTAGATCGTACCCCTGACCCGCATGGCGTGGCAGGCAAAGGCCAGTCCCTGGGCGTGGTTCCCGGCACTGGCGCAGACCACGCCGCGGCCGCGCTCTTCCGCACTCAGGGTCGCCATCTTATTGTAGCTACCCCGGATCTTATAACTCCGTACTTCCTGCAGGTCTTCCCGCTTCAGTAGGATTTCTGCGCCGTACCGGCGACTCAGTCGGGTGCTGCGGGTAAGCGGAGTGCGCAGGGCAATACCGCGAAGACGCTCCTGCGCCCGCCGCACGTCATCCACACTTACCCCGCTTACCTCCGTTGCGCTCATGGGCTTAAAGGTAGCATCCTGCTATCTTGTGGGCATGCAACCACCCCGAATCATTTGTATTGGAGAGCTGCTGGCGGACCTGATCAGTACCGAATACGCCGACACCTTTGCCCGGGCGGATCAGTACCGTCGCGTTCCGGGGGGCAGTCCGGCCAATCTGGCCATGAACCTGGCCCGGCTGGGAATTCCGGTGGGCCTGGTCGCTACGGTCGGCCGGGACGATACGGGGGCACTGTTGAGCGAGGCGGTAGCGGAAGCCGGGGTCCAGACCGCGGGGATCCGACGGGTAGCGGAGCCGACCACCCTCGTCCTGGTTACCAAATCCAGGGCGGTCAGCAACTTCGAGGCCTACCGACTGGCCGATCCACGGATTGACGCATCGCAAATTCCGGACGACTGGCTAGCGCCCGGGCCTATCCTCCACACGACCGCCTTTGCCCTGAGCCGGGAACCCGCCCGTACCGCTATACTGACGGCCGCCCGCCGGGTTACCGAAGCCGGAGGGCAACTGAGCATCGATCTGAACTATGCCCCGAAGATCTGGCCGGACCGCCTGGAAGCCCTGTGGGTCATCACTCAGTACCTCAGTACGGGGGGCGCGGGCGCGGGTGCAATGGTGAAGTGCAGCGAAGTAGATTACCTCCGCTTATTCGGAGAACCGCCCGAAGACCATAGCGATGCCGCAGCACAGTTAAGGGATCTCGGGGCCGGATTGGTCTGCCTCACCCTGGGCGAGAAGGGAAGCTACACCTCCGCGGCCGAAGGGCAGGGGGAGTTCCTGGAAGCGAGACCGGTAGACGTAGTGGACACGACCGGGGCCGGCGACGCCTTCTGGTCCGGTTTTTTAGCGGCCTACGTCTCCGGCACGGCCCCCCCGGAGTGCGCGCGGGCCGGACGCGCAGTGGCCGAACGAAAACTTACCTGCGTTGGCACGATTACCGAGTCACTGGACTGGAAAGCATTACTATCCTAACCAAGCCCGCACCCGCGCCCCGCCGCCCAACTTCTCGCCCTTATGCAAACCGTCCTCATCGGTCGAACCGGTCGGCCCCACGGCATCCGCGGAGAACTCAGCCTGATCGTAGACGATCACTACCTGGATGACCTGGAACGAGCCCGGGCGGTGCTCATCGGCGATCCGCCGATCCCCTACTTCATCGAGCGGCTGATCGGTGGGGGCAAACCCCGCGTAAAATTGGAAACTTTCGACCGGCGGGAGCAAGTGCGTTTACTGGCCAACCGACCCCTGCACCTGCCGGCGGAGGAGGTTGCTCAGGTCGGCACCGGGGAGGAAACTCCCTACGATCGCCTCGTTGGATATCACATCAGCAGCCCGGATTATCCCCTACTCGGCCCGATCGAGGCCATCGTGGACCTGCCGGAGCACTACCTGGCCGAAATCACCCACGCCGAAAAGGAGGTGTTGATCCCCCTGCATCCCGATCTGATTGAGCGGATTGACGAAGGGAAGAAAACCGTGTTGATGGACCTACCCCTTGGATTGCTGGATATCGACTAGCGTTTCACCAGTTTACCGGCCTGCAACCCCGCCGGGCCGTCAATGCGGTAGGCATAAAAACCAGCGGGCACGTCCCTCAGGTCCCAGGTAACCGTCGCCTGCCGACCGGCCGCAACCGCCATCCGCTGCTGGCGAAGGGTGCGGCCCATCACATCGACCAGGGTGATCAGGTGAGATCCACCGGAGGACGGTGTGAACGTGAGGGTAAGGTCCGTAAATACCGGGTTGGGAACGATCCTGGGGCGGTAGTCCGCGACCGGCTCATGAGAGCTGGTGGTAGGGAGAGGTTCGACCAGGGCATACATAATGAATCCAATGTCCAGACCTTCATCCTGGGCATTTTGCCAACTGTCGTTGATGGTAGCTACCTGGAGGTTAGCGTCCGCGTCGAAGAAAAACTCAAACGCATCGTCGCCGTCGCCACATCCAGCCAGCGTTGAGAAAATCGACATATACTGTGGGTTCTGGGTGTAGGTATCGGATAGATCGACCATCGCGACGAAACTATCCCGCTCGATAATGACCGAATCCGGGAAGGTGAATACGGTGTACTCCAGTGTCTGACCGGATAGGGCGACGTCGCGAACCCGGATGGAGTCGCTGGTGCCCACGAGATTTCCGCCGGAGGTAAAGTCCGTAAAGAGTTGTACGCTGACGAAGCTGTCCAGAGCCGCCGAATCCCGATTGGCGAAGGCTACGCCGATTTCCAGGATCTCGTAGGGCCCGTCCGTATCGTAGATGAACCGCTGCCCTTTGGCGACATCGAAAAATGAATTGGTCCCCGTCACAAATCCGGGGTTATCTTCCGAGATGGAATAGAAGGTGATGGTGGTATCGCAGGGGAGTCCGGCGAAGGGGGGCTCGATCACTTCCGGGTTGCCCTTGGTCAGGCTGAGGGGGATCCGCCGGGGGCTTACTTCCGGACGGCCCGCCTCCCCGATGGAACCCCGCTGCCCGGAGAGCATACTCACGAAGATCAGGAGAGGTAAAAGGAGTAGCAGTCGTTGCATCGGTACGGGTTTACGGGGTTCGCTACCCAAGATACCCGCTTGCCAGCCTATTTGCTCGATCGCGGCCGGTTTTATGATTGCCTTAATTCGACCTTAACGCGTCCCGGTAGGCCGCGAACTGCCGGGCGATGTACTTCCCAATTACGTCGAACTCCAGGTTTACCCGGTCGCCGGCCGCTAAATTGCCGAGGTTGGTGTGCGCGTAGGTGTACGGAATGACCGCCACGGAAAAGGATCGGTCATCCGGAGCGACTACCGTCAGGCTCACTCCGTTGACGCAGATGCTACCCTTGTCTACCAGCAGGTCGTCCGACTCGTAGGCAAAGTGAAGGTACCAGCTGCCGCCCGCCTCCCGGACCTCGGTACACCGGCCTACCGTATCGACGTGCCCCTGCACGATGTGGCCGTCCAGTCGCGCCCCGGCCACCATAGCCCGTTCCAGATTGACGGTGTCCCCCTCCCGCCAGTCCCCTAGCCGCGTCCGCTCCAGGGTTTCCCGCACGGCCGTGACCGTGTGCCGGCCGCGATCCAGTTCTACTACGGTCAGGCAAACGCCATCGTGGCTCAGGCTCTGGTCGATCTTGAGTTGATCGCTGATGGGGCTGGACACCGTGAAGTGCACATTGCCCCCCTCCCGTTCGATGTGCTCGATACGCCCGGCCGCTTCTATAATTCCAGTGAACATGAGTAGATTTTATTGAATGGTGACGCGGGTGAACTCGCTGGGCACTGCCACGGATGCCGTCCGCCGATCGAAGCGCAGGCTGTGGGGGAGCAAAGCTCCATCTACCTCCACCCGGCCCGGAGGGTGGGTCAGCCCGATCAGCCGAACGTTTATCTGGGTGAATGAGGCATTGTACTGCCCCTGCCCGCTCTGCTCCAACGTCACCGTCTGCCCCTCGCGGCGGAAGGTAAAACTGCGGTCCGAATACTGACCGACCCGGTATCCGTAGCCCTCGCCGGCATCCCAGTAGCAGCTACCGAAGCCCGTATCGTCGAGGAACAACGATAGGTGAAGGACATCCGCCTGCTGTAGCTGGGCTGTGTGCTGAACGGGGTCTACGGTAGGCAATACCGTACCGGCCCGAGCAAAGATGGGCAGGCGATCGGGTTTAAGCTTAACCCGGACCTTCTGTTTACCGGAATAGCGTTTGCCGGTCCAGAAGTCATACCAGTCTCCCCGCGGAAGGTATACCGTCAGGGTCTTGATCTTAGGTTTTACGACCGGACAGACGAGCAGGTCTTCCCCGGCGATGAATTGATCGCCGAATTTGCGGCACTCCGGGTCTTCCTGATCGAAAAAAAACAAGTTGCGCAGTACCGGGATCCCCGTTTGCGTGTGGCGCTGGAAAGCGGTGTAGAGATAGGGCAGGAGCTGGTAGCGCATCTCGATGGCTTTGCGGTTGCGCTCGGTATGGATGGGGCCGTGTACCCACGGCTCCTGGTCCTGGCGATTCGTGGCTTCCGCCTGTTGCACCTCCTCCTGTTCCGCCTCGGCGGCGCCATCCGTATTGTTCCCCATGCTGTGAATCCGCATGAGGGGGTGGAATACGGCCAGCTGCAACCAGCGCGTAAGCAGTTCCGGGCTGGGGTCGTCGACGAACCCCCCGATGTCGGTACCCACCATACTGTAGCCGCTAATGGCTAGTCGCAGGCACTGGCGGTTACCGATGGCCAGGTGCTCCCAGCTGGCGATATTGTCGCCCGTCCACAGGGCGGCATACCGCTGCCCGCCACTGAAGTTGGCGCGCGCGAGCAGGAAGGGGCGCTTGGCCGGTTGCAGTTCCTTCAGCCCGTCGTACGTCGCCCGGGCCATCTGCATGCCGTAGACGTTGTGAGCCTTACGGTGGTCGCCGGTCAGACCGTCATAGTCGTGGCGGACATCCGGGGGGAAGGTCAGTGCGTTGACTTTGAACATGGCCGGTTCGTTCATGTCGTTCCAGAAGCCGCTCACGCCCTGCTCGACGTACAGTTCCCGGTAGAGTCGGCCCCACCAGTCGCGCACCCGGGGGTTAGTGTAGTCTGGCCAGACGCACTCGGGGGGCCAGACCGGTCCGACCATTCGCTCACCGGTACTGCGGCGGCAAAACACATCTTCTTTCGCGCCTTCCGTGTACACCGCGTAGTCTTCGTCGACGCGTATGCCCGGGTCGATCATGACCACGGTGTGGAATCCGTCGCGGCGTAGGTCGCCGATCATGCGCTTCGGGTCCGGAAAGTAGTCTTCGTTCCAGGTGAAGCAGCGGTAGCCATCCATATAGTCGATGTCCAGGTAGAGGGCATCGCAGGGTATTTTCTTCTCGCGGAAGGCGGCCGCTAGCTCCCTGACGCGTTGTTCCGGGTAGTAGCTCCAGCGGCACTGGTGGTAGCCTAATGCCCAGAGGGGGGGGAGTTCCGGTAGTCCCGTAAGCTGGGCGTAGCGGCACGCCACGGCATCGAGTCGCGGACCGTTAATGAAGTAGTAGTCGAATTCCCCGCCATCCGCCCACACCGTGGTCAGACCATCGCCGAGGCTGTCAAAGTCGAAGTGACTTCGGTAGGTGTTATCGAGGAAGATACCGTAGGCCCGCCCGTCGCGCAGTCCGTAGTAGAAGGGGATGCTCCGGTACAGGGCATCCCGTTCGCGCCCGTAGGCGAATGAATCGCTGTTCCAGTTTTCGAAGCACCGCCCGGCCAGGTCGGTATCCCAGGATTTATCGCCGAGCCCGTAAAACGCCTCACCGCTGCGGGGCTCGGTCTGCAGGCGCATCTGGTCGAGGCCGTGCATCAGCGTGGTGCGGCAATAAAAGGGGGCGGCGTATGCGTGCAATAAATAGCCGTCCTCGCGATCGGTGATCCGCACCCGACCGTCTTTGCGGTCTAGTTCGACGACTAGCTTGGCGGTTTGCAGGCGCAGTACCTCCGGTCCCTCTTCAAGCTGGACGGAAGCGGGCTGTGGACTGGCCTGCGGATCGCGGGCGTAGCTGAGATCTTGTGGCTCCTTACCGTAGGCGTAGAAGAAACGAATGACGTCGTCGCTCCACACTTCGACCCGTAAATAGACGGACCCTCCCTGCCGAAACGTAAATTCCTGGGTACCCTCGCGGACCAGTTCGCGCAGGTTACCGACCCCGTGCTCGTAGTAGACGTCCTCGTACCGCTGGGAACTAAGTGTGTCTTCTTCGTGTACGGTACCGGCCGGTGGGTCGTAGGGCCGACGGCTTTCCTTTTTCAGTGGGGTCATGGGCCGCAAGGTAGCCACTTTACGGGGGTGTACCCGGCTATTCCCGATCGTTCAGTGACCAGTCATACTCCAGAAAGGTGATCTCCTTGCCCTCCGGAATATCGGTGCGCAGGTACTGATTAAAGTAGTCCCGCAAATCGCCAAAATCCTCCCCGTACCAGTCGAAGATCGGCGACACCCGCACGACCGCTTCCTGAGTCACGTTGAACGTCTCATCACGAATGAAGGTGATTGCGCGTTCCTCGAGCAAACGGTTCAGATTCCGGGCCGTAAAGGCTTGATTTGCCAGGGGAGGGCAGCTGGCGGCCGCACAGACCAGGGCGAAATGGATACGCGGCTCGTCAAAGGTAGGCCGGATGATGCGGTGCTCGATGTCGTCGAGGCTGTAGGTCTCCCCGTCCAGTTCGATCCACTTAGTGGCCCAGGGTTGTTCGATGTCGCGTATGCTGGATAGGGGCAGGTGGTCCAGAATGAGCTTAATGGTGAAGGCGTTGTACGCATTAATCCAGTAGGCCAGGCGTTCGGCCCGACTCCAGTCCGTGTCGGGAGTAGCCTCGGCCAAGGTTTCTAGGTAAACATTCAGCTCGTTTTCCGCCCGTGCAAACCCGCGGTAGTCTACGGCGCCATCACCATTGACGAACCGCTGCAATAGGCTATTCCAGGCGGCGTGGCTGGGTGCGTCGGGGTGGGACTGCACGGAGGAGACTACGGAGGGGGGCGGGGGCGCGGGTGCGGTGTTGGTGGGGGGTGGCGGAGCCACGTCACGGCTGACCGGTACGACGGGTTGGGTGAGCACGTAATCCGGTGTTTCCTCCGGGGGTGCTTCCGGGGTGTGCTCGCGCGTATGGTCGATTTGGTCCTGCACTAGGGTGTCTCGTATCGGCCCGGCAGCGACGGGCGGCGGATCGTCTGCCGGGTTACAGGACAGCAAAACAATCGGCAGGGGTAGCATTCTGAGGACCATGCAATGAAAATGAATAATGCCAACATTTTCGACCCCGCCGGGGGTTCACAAAAAAGACCCACGCCGGGGGGCGCGGGCCACATAACAAAGCTTTCTAACTACCATAATATCAAAAACGATACGGCGCAAATGCCGTTAAAAAACTGTCTTGTAGGGGTCCGACGCGCCGCGGGGGTGCGGGACGGACGATCGGTAATTGGTATAAAAAAAGCGGAAGGTCAATTTCATGAGAGTAAACGGGCGGGGCCAACGCTGCCCGCGATTGGTACAAAAGTAAGGCAAAATCTTAGGGGGGCAAACCCCACGATCGTGGGGAATATAAAAAGGCTCGCATGTTGCACCATGCGAGCCAAAGTCTTAAATTGTCTACTGAGTAACTAAACTTGCGGCGAATCGCGCCACCAAAAACACTTCGAAAAACCGGTGCGGGAACAAATCATTCCCGATCCCGTGATAAAAATAGGTTTACAAATGAGAGACACACGTAATACGGCAATACATCTACCGCCTTAATTACTGATTCAAAAGTACGGGTATACCTGGCCCAAAGCCACCCCACGGCCGTGGGGTTTGTATTATTTTTCGATAAATCCCGCTACGCAAATGCGGTTAACCCGTGTTTGTCACCTGACTATTTAGCCGATGTTTTCAAGTATTCCCGATAGTCCATGGTCCGGTAATGACCGCCGGCGATGTAGGTCAGTTCGTGAATAAAATTATCAGCCGGCTTGAAACCCGGGCTTACGGTAATCCGCTTCGTTTCCTCATCGAGGTACACGATACTGGGAAAACTCAACTTTCCGTCCAGCAGGGAGACCGCCAAAGTATGGGCCCCTCTGCGTGTCAGGGAGGGGTCGAAGACGAAGGTATGGCCGGCGTATTCAATGTCGTCGCGCTGCTCGGCATTTAATTTGACCGCATAGAAATGTTCGGAGATGTATTCGGCGATTGCCGGTTGGGCGAAAACCTTCTTATCCATTTGCTTACACCAACCGCACCAGTCGGTATACACGTCCACCAGTAGTTTTTTGGGCTTCTGTTGCTGTCGCTCGGTGGCTTCTTCCCAGCTTAACCACTCGATTTGGGCGGTGGCGGAAAGGGAGAACAGGACGGTGCCGACGGTCAGTAAAAGGATACGCATAGGAATAGTAACGTACGAGGGGAAATCAGGATTAAAAGGTCGGGCAGGGGACGGCTTCGTCGGCTTCCGAGCGACCGGTGTAGGCGACGCTGAATTCAAGGGTGCCCCGCCGCGGCTCGTCGGCCAGGGTAGTCTTCACGCTGATGTCGTAGCTCAGACCGAACAGGAACTCGCCCAGTTCCAAACCCAGGGCTGGTCCCAGGGTAGTGGGGCGCGGACCGGTAACCTCGTCCAGTACCTGGGCGTAAGCGCCGAAGTGTAGGGCGGACTCGGAGTAGTCACCCAGTAAAACTCGGTAATTGATACCCAGATTCAC
Organism: uncultured Lewinella sp.; assembly: GCA_964594535.1. Lineage (GTDB taxonomy): Bacteria > Bacteroidota > Bacteroidia > Chitinophagales > Saprospiraceae > Neolewinella. Next base: position 88,883 of record CAZQNE010000001.1, on the reverse strand, counting down.
CTGATTATGCGGCCCCTGGACCAACAGATAACCCCGGGGAGACAGCTCCCCATTGCGGCCCAGGGGAAGACTAAAGCTACCGTAGAGGCTATACCGACGGTTGAGCGTATTACTCACTTCAACGGGTCGGCCCGCCGTGTCGTCCGCGTAGAAACTTTGCTCCGGCCCGGTCAGGTGGTGAATGGCGGCACCGAGATTCAGGCCAAATCCGCGACGGGGGGACAGACTGTAGTTGAGACCGAGCTGCCCGTCCGGAAACGCGACGTTGCCCGCCGGCAGGTTCTCGCCGGACTGTCCGGGGATAAAGGCCGTTGTGCCATTGAATGCATCCTGAAAGGTGAGCGTGCCGAAGCTCACGCTGCGCTGTACGATTCCGAACTGTATACCCGCGGAAAGGCGTTGCTCCCCATCCCGGTCCAGTACCTTGTGAAACGCTCCGCTGATCATGATCTGGTTGCTGGCGATGCCGCCCGTACCCGTCCGATCGGTCATAAACAGCACGCCACCCCCGAAGCTATCGCTGTCCCGGCGGCCGGGGCGGAGATCGTAGTGAAGGTCGGCGGCAAAGGCCGCTGTGGTAAAGCCTTCGTCAAGTGCCTGCCACCACTGCGAGCGGTGATTGACGACCATGCGGTAACGCCCGGAGAACAGGCCGGTTAGGGCGGGACTGAGGGTCTGGGGCGATGCGTAGAATTGGGTAAACCGCGCATCCTGCGCCCGTAGGGCGGGGCTGAGGGTGAGCATGATTAGCCCGACGATCGTTCCGTAGAGGTACCGTAGCATGGGCCAAAGGTAGTTCATCTATCTTGCGCCCCATGCAATCACGCTATGCCCTGGGGCGGTACTCCGCCGCCGCGGTAGTGCGCCGTCCGCAGTACCGCGCGCCCCGGCTGACTCAGTTGCTGCTCGGAGAGCCGGTAGCACTCCTGGATAGGGTGGGGAAGTATGCGGCGGTACGACTGCCGGTGACCGGGCAGGAGGGATTCGTCCGGCTCGACCAGTTGACGGTTACGGACGAGGTAAATTTTCGCCGACAGTGGGTCAGGCCGCAATTATGCCTGGACCTAACGGGCAGTTTGTTACAGGATGAGTACGTCGTTCCCCTCACTTTCGGCGCCCGTCTGCCGGAGTACGACGGACTACAGGGGCGATTCGGAGGGCGGCCCTACGTCTACAACGGAAGCATCCTTGACCTGGGCACCGCCGCCATCACCACCACCAACCAGCTCATGGTGCTCGTGCGACGCTGGCTCAACGTGCCGGAAGCCGCCGGAGGCAGGACCCCTTCGGGCATCGGGCCGGTCGAACTGATGCAATTGTTGTACGGAATGTGCGGGCAGCACTGGCCACCGTCGATCCATGCCGCGCAAACACGGGGAGAAGCTATCGACTTTACCGAACAGTGTGGGATCGGTGATTTGGCCTTTTTCGACGGACCGGCCGGACGGTTGTCTCACCTCGGGATGGTAGTGGGAAATAGTCGTGTGCTGCACGTCCACGGTTGCGTACGACTGGACCACTTAGATCACTACGGTATTTATTCCGGGGAACGGGGAGGGTACACCCACAAGCTACGGGTGATCCGGCGGATCCTCGATTGGCCCGATATGTCGAGTGTATCACTTGTTCCCCGCTACCATCCGGCTCAGGTGCCGGACTGTCAACTTTCCATATTTTAACTACCTTACCCTACCGCTCCCCGAAGGGGACATATTTGGTAAAAACCCACGAAATTTGTATGTCCAGACTCGTCATTATTTCCAACCGGCTTCCCATCACCGTAAATCGGGCGGACGGGGAATTGCACTACCATCCCAGTGCCGGCGGTTTGGCCACCGGATTGAACTCACTGGATGACTCCTACAATAAGCTATGGATCGGGTGGCCGGGTCAGGACATCACGAACGAGTGGGAGCGGGAAGCCATCCGGAGCGATCTAATGAAGCGCAGCCTCGTGCCGGTTTTTCTCACCGAACGGGAGATCGACCTGTACTACGAAGGGTTCAGCAATAAGACGGTCTGGCCGCATTTCCACTACTTCACCGAATATACGACCTACGACGATGAAATGTGGTCGGCGTACGAGGAAGTCAACTTCAAGTTCTTCCAGGCCGTGGAGAACCACCTCCGGGAAGACGATATGGTCTGGGTACACGACTACCAGTTGATGCTGCTGCCGGCCATGATTCGGAGAAAGTTTCCGTCCATCAGCATCGGCTTTTTCCTCCATATCCCCTTTCCTAGCTATGAGGTGTTCCGGATTCTACCGTGGCGCAAGGAGATCCTCGACGGTATCCTCGGCTCGGACCAGGTCGGGTTTCACACCTTCGGCTACATGCGCCACTTTCTCTCCGCCGCCTACCGCATTACGGGCTACGAGCACGAGTTTGGTCGTCTCACCATCGGTGACCGGCAGGTCAATGTAGACGTATTTCCCATGGGGATCGACTACGAGAAGTACGCCCATCCGGACGTGGATGCCCAGAGCGATCAGAGCAGCGGAGAAATACGAAAACTGCACGCCAGCCGGAAAATCGTTCTGAGCGTTGACCGACTGGACTACACGAAGGGAATCCCCCACCGCATCCGCGCCTTCGGTGAATTTATCCGCAACTATCCGGAATACATCGGCAAGGTCAATCTGATCATGATCGTGGTGCCGAGTCGCGCGAACGTAGATCAGTACCAGAGCCTGAAGACGGAAGTGGACATCCTGGTCAGCCAGGTCAATAGCGAACACAGCACCTTCGACTGGATGCCGATTCACTATTACTACCGTTCCCTCAACTTCGCGGCGCTCACCACGCTCTACAAGGAGGCGGACATCGCACTCATCACCCCCCTCCGCGACGGCATGAATCTGGTCGCGAAGGAGTACGTAGCCGCTAAGGAAGACAGCAAGCGTGGCGTACTCATCCTCAGCGAAATGGCCGGCGCGGTCTACGAACTGAATGACGGGGCGATTACCGTGAACCCGCAGAGTAGTCAGGATATTCAGCACGCCCTGGCCACGGCGCTGAGCATGGACCTGGACGAGCAGCGGGCACGAATGGAAGAGATGCAAGACAAACTCCGGCAGTACGACGTAAAGCACTGGGCGGCCACCTTCATCAAAGAACAGCAAAAACTAAAAGAAAAAAGTAAAATGCACCACACTACGCCGCTTAGGGATGATGCCCGCGAAGCCGTACTCGAGAGTTACTCCCAGGCCGATAATCGACTGCTCTTCATCGATTACGACGGCACGCTGATGTCATTCGACCCCGACCCCCAGGCAGTCAAACCCGACGATCAGGTGCTGGAAATCCTCACCGAACTCGCTACCGACCCCAAAAACAATCTCGTCATCAACAGTGGGCGCGACCGCGGTACCCTACAGAAATGGCTCGGCCACCTCGACGTAGAGATGGCGGCCGAGCACGGCGTCTGGATGAAGGAGAACGGCCAGTGGCAACTCAACCCGAACGTAGTCGACGGATGGAAACCCAAGGTCCGGGAACTCCTGGAAAACCTGGTCTCCCGTACCCCCGGCTCCTTCATCGAGGAGAAAGATTACAGTCTGGCCTGGCACTACCGGAACATCGACCGCGACCTGGGTAATAAGCGGGTGCGGGAATTTCGCGATATGCTGACCTACCTCATTCAGAATCAGGACCTTCAGGTACTGGAAGGAAACAAAGTAGTCGAAATCAAAAACGCCGGGGTCAATAAGGGAAAGGCCACCCAGCACTGGGTCAATAAGGAGAAGTGGGATTTTATACTCGGTATCGGCGACGATAGTACCGACGAGGACATCTTCCGGGCGCTCCCCGACTGGGGCGTCAGCATCAAAGTCGGGCCCGGACGCACCGCCGCCCGCTACAGCCTGACCGGCGTAGAAGAGGTCCGCGCCTTTTTTTCCAGCCTCGGCGAAAAGGCACCCCAGACATGAAGGACGTAGGACTCATCACGGGGGCCAGCTCCGGTATCGGCCGGGCCCTGGCTCACGAACACGCCCGTAGGAAACGCGACCTGGTCGTGGTCGCCCGACGGGAAGACGAACTGCGGGAATTGGCGCAAACGCTGGAAAGTCAGTATGGCGTAGAAGTTCGCGTAGTAGCGGCCGATCTCACCGGGGCGAAGAGCCGCGCTGAATTGCACCGCTTCGTCCGCGAGGAGGGCATCCGGGTAGACTACTTGTTCAACAACGCGGGCTTTGGTGGCGCGGGTATGTTCATCGATCAGGACTGGACCATGCTCGCGGGAATGATCGAGCTCAATATCACGGCCGTCACGGAGTTGCTCCACCTGTTCCTGCCCGATATGGTGGCCCGCCGCCACGGTCGGGTATTGAATACCTCCAGCACGGCTGGCTTTATGCCGGGCCCGCTCCAGGCCGTGTACTTTGCTACCAAGGCCTACGTGAATTCAATCAGTAAGGCTCTGGCGAACGAAGTATCCGATTCGGGGGTAACGGTCACCGCCCTCTGCCCGGGGGCCGTGCGTACGGAGTTTGCCGAGACGGCCGGAATGGAGGGGAGCAAGCTGATGGAAGATGCCGCCACACCCGAAAGTACGGCCGCCCAGGGGTATACCGCCATGGAAGCCGGCCGCCTCGAAGTAATTACCGATCTGCGGCTTAACGTCATGATCAAGGGACTCATGCCCCTGTTGCCCGACCGGCTCACGATGAACATGATCAAAAAGCTCCAATCCACCTAGCACCCGCGCTCCGCCGCCCATAGCGCAGGGCTTGGTACCATCTAGTACCCCAGTATTTCGAGCATACTTTCCGCAGATTGCTTACCCGCCAGGAGGCGATCGGTCAGGTTGCCCGCTTCGTCCAGGTCGATGATCACGTGTTGCGGGCTCGGAATCAGGCAGTGTTTTATTCCACCGTATCCGCTGATGCTGTCCTGGTAGGCCCCGGTGTGGAAAAAGCCCAGGTAGAGTGGTTCCTCGTCGCCCTCCTTATCTACGGGTAAGTACACCTGGCTTTCGTGAACTTCGCTGTTGTAGTAGTCGCTGTTATCGCAACTTAGTCCCCCGATATTGATGCGGCGGTAATCCCGGTCCCACTTGTTGATGGGCAGAAGAATAAACCGTTCTCCAATCCCCCAGGCATCCGGCAGGGTAGTCATGAGCGAGTTGTCGATCATGTACCACATTTCGCTGTCGTTCTGTTGCTTGCGGGCCAGAACCTGGAAAATCGTAGCCCCACTTTCCCCTACGGTGTATTTTCCGAATTCGGTGAAGATGTCCGGCTCCGGCACTTCGTCCTCCTCACAGGCATCCAGAACGTTCTTGACGATTTCCCGTACCATGTATTTATAGTCGAACTCGAAGCCCAGACTATTGCGGATGGGCATCCCGCCACCGATGTTGAGGGCGTGCAGTTTCGTGCTTTCCCGCTTCAGTTCGCCGTACAGTCGTACCGCTTTCTTCAGTTCGCCCCAGTAGTACAGACTATCCTTGATTCCGGTATCCACGAAGAAGTGAAGCATGTGCAACTCCAATTTCTCGCTCGACTTGATCCGGTCGCGGAATAAGGGAAGGACGTCCGCCATCCGTAGCCCGAGGCGGGAGGTGTAAAATTCGAAGTTGGGCTCCTCCTCCGTAGCCATGCGAATGCCGATCTTAGCCGTGCCCTCCACGTGGGCTTCGTAGTAATCCAGCTCGTGCGCATTGTCGACGACGGCGATCACATTGTGGAATCCGTCATTCATCAAACTGACGATCCCGCTCAGGTAGTTCTCCGGCTTGAACCCATTGCAGACGATGGCAATGTCCCGGGTTAACTTGCCCCGTTGGTGCAATTTCCGGATCAGGTCCACGTCGTAGGCGGAGCTGATTTCCAACTGCACGTTGTGTTTCAGTGCTTCCTCCACCACGTGGGCAAAATGGCTGCTTTTGGTACAGTAGCAGTAGTAGTACTGGCCGGCGTATCCCTGCGCCCGCATGGCCCGGCGAAATAGATTGCGGGCCTCCTTGATCTTGCGGCCGATGCTGGGCAGGTAGGTCAGCTTCAGTGGCGTGCCGTACTTGCGGATCAGGTGGATCAGCGGGATGCGGTTGAACGTCAGGTACCCCTTGTCCATATCAAACCCTTCCTGGGGGAAATAAAAGGTCTGGTCAATGAGATCGAAGTACTTATTTGCCACGCCGGGGTCTTTTGGGGGCGCAAAGATACGGGCTCCGGTGGCTTGCGGGGTAGGTGGCGAGTGTATGGTATCTTGGACCCCATGAACTACGTATCGATCAGGAACCTGAGGTTTGTGCTTCACGAAGTCCTCGACCTATCCCCCCTCCAGAATAGTCAGCGTTTTGCCGACTTTGACGACGAAGCCATTGATTTCAGCCTGGACGCGGCTCAGCAGTTGGCCGATCAGTATCTGTGGCCGGCCTACCGGGAAATGGACCGGGACAAGGCCTACTTCGCGGACGGGAAGGTACACGTGCTCCCCGCCGTGGGCGAAGGCATGCGCGCGCTGGGCGAAAGCGGCTGGCTCAGCGCCGCCTGGGGCATGGAGCGGGGGGGGCAGCAAATGCCGCTGACGGTACACAATGCGGGCAGCCTGATCTTTCAGGCCGCGAACGGCAATCTGGCGGCCTACGGCTTTCTCACTACCGGCGCCGCCAACCTGATCCGGGAATTCGGTAGTGAGGAATTAAAAAATACTTACCTCGAACCCATGGCGGCGGGCCGCTGGCAGGGTACCATGGCCCTGACCGAACCCCAGGCGGGATCATCCCTCAGCGACATCACCACCACCTACGAGCGGCAGGACGATGGCAGCTACCACATCAGCGGCCAGAAGATTTACATCAGCGGCGGCGACCACACCGGGGTGGAAAACGTCGTCCACCTCCTGCTGGCCCGTAAAAAGGACGGACCGGCCGGCGTAAAGGGGGTAAGCCTGTTCGTCGTTCCCAAGTTTGTGCCGGGCGAAAACGGCCTGCAGGACAACCACGTCACCACCGCCGGCATCTACGGCAAGATGGGGCAGAAGGGCTACGTAGCGGCCCACCTGATGTACGGCGAGCAGGGGCCCACCCGGGGGTTCCTGGTGGGTAAGGAACTCAACGGGCTGCGGCATATGTTCCTGATGATGAACGAGGCCCGCATCGGAACCGGAATGATGGCGGCCGGTTCGGCCTCGGCGGCCTACTACGCCAGCCTGCGCTACGCTCGCGAACGACCCCAGGGCCGTCACCCGGGCAATAAGGATATCCACGCCCCCCAGGTCCCCATCATTGAGCACGCCGACGTACGCCGCATGCTACTCTTCCAGAAGGCCGTGGTGGAAGGAAGTATCGCGCTACTCCTGCAGTGTAGTCTCTACGACGATCTCTACCGGGTCAATCAGGACGAGCGCTACCACCTGCTACTGGAACTGCTGACTCCCATCGCGAAAAGCTTTCCCAGTGAGTACGGAAACGAATCGGTCAGCATGGGAATGCAGGTACTGGGTGGAGCGGGGTATACGGATGACTTCCCTCTCGAACAAATCTTCCGCGACATCCGGGTCAATAGCATTTACGAGGGTACTACCACCATTCACGGTCTGGACCTGCTGGGCCGTAAGGTCATGATGCAGGACGGAGCGGCGGTCCGCTACTTCGCGGAGGAAGTACAACGAACCATCGCACGGGCCGCTCCGATGGAAAGCCTGCGTGAGGTGACCGAATCCTTCGGCCGCAGCCTGCCCCGGCTTCAGGAGACCCTGAGCCGTCTCCTTAATCTGGCCCGCCGGGAAGACCCGCGGGTCTTTCTGGCCGATGCAACCGTTTTCCTCGACTACTTCGGTCTGCACGTCATCGGTTGGATGTGGCTTAAGCAAGCGGTTGCCGCCCAGGCCGCACTGGACCAGGGAGCTACCGTAGGGGGGGAGGCCGTTGGCCGGGAGGATCAACGATTTTACCAGTCCAAAATTGAGACGGCCCGCTACTACTTCACCTACGTGTTTAGCCGGGTGGAGGGGCAACGGCGCATCCTGGAATCCGATAGCCGAATCACCCTGCAAACGGAGCCCGATCTGCTTGTATAGTCCTCCTCATTAACCCGAACCACTATGCTCCATTCCATTCTGCGCATCCAATCGGTCCTGCTTGTTTCCATCGCACTCAGCACCTGCGCTACGCCGCCCGCGACGTTTGGCCTCGAATCCGGGCAATTTGACCTGAGCTTCGACCACTACGCCATCAACGTAGACGACCTGAATCGCTCGGCGGAATTTTACGTGCGCGTCTTCAATCTACCCGAAATCGACAACGGTACCCAGAAGCCCAATATCCGTTGGTTCGCGCTGGGGAACGGAATGTCGTTGCACGTGATCGAGACCGACCGGAGCCAGCTTCGTCTGCAGAAGGGGGTTCACCTGGCCGTGTCCGTGCGGGCCTTCGATCAATTCGTCGACCACTTACGCGCCCTCGACGTTCCCTTCGAAAACTGGCCCGGGGAAAAGCTCGTGACGAACAGCCGGCCGGACGGGGTGCGCCAGGTATACCTCCAGGACCCCGACGGCTACTGGATCGAGGTCAACGACGGACGGGTGGCCTGGGAGCAAACCGCCGCCAACAAATAAACCACCCCGATGAAAATCGTACTAAACCGGAAGGACGATGCCTTCCTCTTTGAATCCGCTAACGAGGAGGGCCTGAAGGTGACTACCGACGCCAGCCCGGACATCGGGGGTGGGGGAGCGGCCATGCGGCCCATGCAGCTGGTGCTATCGGCCGTAGCGAGCTGTTCGAGTATTGACGTCGTGTTACTACTTAACAAGCAGCGGCAACCCCTGCACGATTTGCGGGTCACCGTTGAAGCGAAGCGGAAAGAAAAGGAGCCCCGGGTGTTCACCGACGTGCACGTGCACTATCTGCTGGCGGGGCCGCGGGATGCCAAGAAGGTGGAACGGGCGTGTCGGCTCAGCATGGAAAAGCTGTGCAGCGTGTCCCTCATGCTGAAGGCCGGTGGCGTGAACCTGACCTGGTCCTACGCGGTGGTCGACGCGCTGCCCTCGGTTTAAGTGCCGCGATCGTTCAGCACTTTTTCTACGGAGACGCCGAGTTGGCTGATCAACTTCCCCTGCTGGGCAATGGTCGCCTTCAATTCGCTCATCTCCTCGTGCACGTACCGCTGGATGTTCTGGGGAGAAGGGAGGAAGGGCGTGATGCGGGCGCGGACGTACCAGATCTCCCGCAGATCGGCCAGGGGCAGGCGGTAGGTTTCGTAGAAACTGTTGTCACTGATGACCTCTAACTCTTTGCTTTCGGCGATGTGATTCCTCACGCGCTTGACGACCACGTCGCTACGGGTAACGATCACGTAGGCATAGTTGTCCTTGATGCCGCTTTCCCACAGGGTCGGTTCCAGAAAGGCGCAGACCACCTTGTCCCCCTCGAATAGCGTCGGCTCCATGCTGTTGCCCGGCACGTCGAAGGAGCGGTGGGTGCCGACTTTATACTTGTAGTCGGGCAGGCGGAAGGTCGGCAGGCTCTCGACGAATGACGGATCGTTGAGCTCGCTGGCGTAGGCGCTCTGGGCCGGGAGCGGAACGTGAACGATGAGTTCGTCGGCGTCGGGTGTCGTAATGGTAGTGAGCACCCGGAAGTTCTGGTTGCTCTCCTCGGTCATGAACATGGGGCCGTCCCCGGTAAACAGGTACACCGGGTTTAATTTGTACCGGGCGATGGACTGGCGCAGCAACTCGATGGTGACGTCGCGGCGGCCCTTGAGTATCTCACTCAGCGACTGCGGCAAGTAGTTGAGGGAAAGGGCGAAAGCGCGGCTACTTTTTATACGTTTCTCGGACTTTAGCTTATCGTGGCACTTAATGAAGCGTTGAGAAACGACATTTTTCATAAACCGGAAGATTTGACAGCAAAGATAGGAGACGGTGCCGAAGTAACACTTTTTTGCGAATTAATCCTGTCCTTTGATGACGGCGTTGTCTTCCTGTCGTTCCCCTAAGTCGATGGTTTCTTCCGCTTCCTCGAGATCGTCCTGGTCCGGCTTTTCGTCCTGCCCCCGGTCCGCCTCCGGTTCGTAGCTTAGTCGGATGATTACGGGGAAATGATCGCTGCCTACGTAGGGCAGTCGTTTCAACTCCAGCACGGCCAGGTCGGGACTGTGGAATACGTGGTCGAGCGGCCAGCGAAGCAGTCGGTGCTCGGCGTGGAAGGTGGAGAACAGGCCGCGGCCCCGCCGGGGATCGAGCAGCCCGCTGAGTCGCTGAAATAACCGTGAACTGTGCGACCAGGCCACGTCATTCATGTCTCCGGCGACGATTACCGTCCGCTCCGGATGTTCCTTCACCTCCATTCCTACGATACAGAGCTCTGCGTCCCGCCCGGTGCTGGCGTAGGCTTCCGACGGGCTCGGGGGCATCGGGTGCAGAAAATGCAGGTGTACCTCGCGATCATTCGCGAGCCGTATCCGGGTGTCGATACTGGGGATGTCATCCTTGATGCGGTACTTCACCTCGGGGTCGATCAGCTCGATGCGACTCCAGAGGTGCATGCCGTACAGGTTTTCCAGCGGCACGTTGACCCGGTACGGGAACATTTCGTCCAGGCCTTCGGCCAGTTTCTCCTCCCACCACTTGTTGGTTTCTACGGTAAGCAGGATATCCGGCTGCTGTTCCCGGACCACGTCGATCACCAGGTCCGTGCGGCGGTTGGTCTGTAGCACGTTACTGACCATGAGCGACAGGTGACCGTCGGCCCGCTCGGTACGCTGCGCATTTCGGGCATCCCGACTCCAGACCTTCGTATACGGGAGAATACGGTACGTTTGGTACAGGGCCGCCATCAGGAGAACGGATAGGATCAGCCAGTTCACCCAGTTGCTTTCGTGGCGACTGAACACCCACAGCACGGCGGACAGACCGAGAATACCGACCAGTTGCTGGCGGGGATAGTCGAACCCCCGGATCCACCAGTCGTCGTACTTTAAGAAAGGAACCAGGGTGCCCACGATCCCGATGATACCGAGCGTATAGGCCAGAATGCGAACTACGATCACTTGAGGTGGTGCGTTTGTCAGATAAAAGCCAATGAATTAGGGGATGTTCGCGCTACCGCTGCTTCCCCTACACCTTTTGGTTCGCTCCACTGTTCAAAGGGGTGCCGGTACCCTACCTATTCTAGACATGATCTCCCCTCGCCGTTTTATCCTCACCGTAGGCTTTGTTGTTTCTTGCTTGCTTGCTCCTGACCCCGCTTCTTCCCAGCCCATGCCGGACGCGAAAATTGCGGAGTACATCGAAGAAGCACGCGCGTATGAGCGCGGGCCCTACCGGGGGATCTTCTGGTTCTGCTCCGACGGAAGCGTCCGTGCCGCCCGCGACCCGTGTGAGAACGACCGCCGGGCCCACCAACACGCCGGTTATTCCCGTACCACCGAGCGGTTGATGAGCCAGGGCATTTATCTGGGGCAGATTCTCACCGGTACCCGCTATGCCGCCTTCTGGGACGCGGATGACGACCACAGCCGCCTCAAACAGTACCAGCTGAATAACTACCTGGCGGCCATCGACAACGGCTGGATTTTGGAACGGGCGCGTTATTACCGGGGGGCTTTCCAGATCGAGGACGAAGAGGAGTGGGGCAGGTCGTTCTTCGCCTGGTTACTGGACGACTCGCGGACCCTGCGCGAACACTTCTACCTGATCAGTCAGGCAGCGCGCGAGATCCCCCACGGGGCGGAAACGGATCTCAACCAGCGCATCCGGGCGGTCAGCAAAACGATTGCCGAGCGGTACGCCCCCTTCATGGATCTACGCAGCAAGATTCACGGTCGGCCCGAGGGCGCGGACGCGGGTGCGGTGTTAAAATTCAGGGACAAACACGCCGATGAACTCCTGGCGGAAGGGCTGTATGAGCAGACCGGAGAGCTGTCCGAAGACATCCGTCGGGCCTACGGTGGCAGTCCTCTCGAACGACTCACTCAGCTCAGCAAGGGGCTACCGGCTTCGGATACCCTAGCGGTAGAACTGCAGCGTTTTCTCGTCCAGCAGGCCGATCGACCGGAGGGGGGGCGTTCTTCTGCCCTGTCCCGACTTACCGCCGCGGCCGACCTTTCGCTGGCCATCCGCCAGTCGCTCGTCCGTGACGAACGCACCGCCCGCCACCGCCTGCAACTGATCGACTTCAATAACGAGCTCAGCGATCTCATCTTTCGTACGGCGGCTGACTGGGAAGCGGCGACCGCCCGGGAGCAAATGGAAAAAATATGCTACCTCGGGGAGGCGGCTACCGGAGCCGGCTTCGTCGAGCTCTGGGAATACGACACCGCCGGCAAACTACTGGCCGACCCGAATTACCAGTACATCTGGCCCGATATGCTGGATGACTACCTGGATAATGCCCGCCGCTTCGTCGAATGGGGAACCTCCACCAACCGGGCGACCTACGCCGGGGTGGTCGAGCGCTACGCCGCCTTCGAACCGAAGGCCGTGGGCTTTCTGGACGATCGTATCCGTTCGTCGGTGCTGCTGCCGCTGGGGCAGGCGGTGGGGGATTTAGGTGACTGGTTAGCCCGCAACAGCGACAGTGGGAATGCTATTCTGGATATTCCCACCCAGGCTCAGGCCAGGGGACTCAACCCCGGTTACGCCCGGGGAACCCTACGGCTCGTTGAGGGGACCCCCGATGAGGTAGCCGTAAACGACCGCGACATTTTCGTCTTCAGCCGGCCCCCGGCCGACCTCAAACCGGTAGGGGGTATCCTGAGCGTCAGCGAGGGGAATATGGTCAGCCACGTTCAATTACTCGCCCGCAACCTCGGCATCCCGAACGCCGTACTGACCGACCGGCAGTTTGGCGAACTCCGCCCCTACGATGGAACCGAGGTCTTCTATGCCGTCAGCAACGCCGGGACCGTGCTGATGAAACCCGTGGCCGAGATGTCGGAAACGGAGACTAAGCTGTTTGCAACCGCCGAACGCAGTGAGGAGCGCATCCGGGTACCCGTGGACCGCATCGACCTAAGTACCCAGTCAGTACTGAATATGCGCAACGTAGACAGTCAGGACAGTGGCATTCGGTGTGGCCCGAAGGCCGCAAATCTGGGCCAACTCAAGGATCTCTTCCCCGATAATGTAGTCGAAGGACTGGTCATTCCCTTCGGGGTCTTCCGGCGTCATCTGGATCAGCCGATGCCGGGGCAACCCGCCGGCACTACGTATTGGACCTTCCTGAACGACCGCTTCTCCGAGGCACGGCGAATGGAAACGGAGGGGCAGGACGAAGCAGCCGTCGAGCGGTATACGCTGCAACAACTGCAAGTCCTGCGGGAAGCGATCGGTCGGATAACGATCGAGGATCAGTTGATTGAAGAGCTACAATCTGGATTCGCCGACGTACTGGGCGGTTCGCTCGGGGAGGTTCCCGTCTTTCTCCGGTCGGACACGAACATGGAGGACCTAGCGGACTTCACCGGCGCCGGCCTGAACAAGACCGTGTTTAACGTCGTGCGCGAAGACGCCATTCTGGAGGGCATCAAGGCGGTCTGGGCCAGCCCCTATACCGAACGGAGTTACCGGTGGCGACAGCGGTACCTGCTGAATCCGGAAAACGTGTTTCCCTCCATCCTGATCATTCCGAGCGTAGACGTGGACTACTCCGGAGTGCTGATCACCAAGGGGGTGAGTTCGGGCGATCCGGATGATCTCACGGTAGCCTTCAGCCGCGGGGCGGGCGGTGCGGTCGACGGTCAGGCGGCCGAGTCCTACCTCATCGATCGCCACGGTCGCTTTCTGCTCCAGGCCCCCGCCCGGGAGCGCCTGTACCGCCAACTTCCCGATACCGGCGGGAGCCGCATGCTGACGACGACCTTCGACCGACCGGTGCTGTCCCGGAAAAACCTGATCGACCTGTACCGGTTGGGTCAGCGCGTCGAGGCGGTCATGCCCTCCGCCCCCGGTATGCCGGAGGAAGGGCCCTTCGACGTTGAACTCGGCTTTCAGGATGACAAGATCTGGCTCTTCCAGATCCGGCCCTTCGTCGAGAACAGCCGGGCTCAGGCATCGGAATACCTACAGGCTATATCACCGGAGAAACGGGAGGGCGTCTACATCGATTTGCACTACCCGCTGGATACCTAAAATAAGCCGTGTAGCTTCGAGCCGACCCGCTCGACGACCTTTCCGAGGTCTTCCGGTTTATTGACGAAGTCAATTTCGTCGACGTTGACGATCAGGATGTTGCCGGCCTGGTATCCGCGGATCCAGTCTTCGTAGCGGCGGTTGAGCTGCTTGAGGTAGTCCAGGCTCATGCTCCCCTCGTAGTCCCGTCCCCGGCTTTCAATATGGGCCACCAGGGTGCCGATTCCCGCGCGGAGGTAGATCAGTAGATCGGGGGGTTGGATACGGCTGGTCATCGTATGAAATAGCTCGGTATAGCTATTGAAGTCGCGTTCCGTCATCAACCCCATCCCGTAGAGGTTGGGGGCGAAGATGTAGGCATCCTCGTAGATAGTGCGGTCCTGGATGACGGTGGTATTCCCGTCCTGGATGTTCAGAATCTGCCGGTACCGGTTGTGCAGGAAGTATACCTGGAGGTTGAAACTCCAGCGTTTCATGTCGGTATAAAAGTCGCTGAGGTAGGGATTATTTTCCGCACTCTCGTAGTGAACGTCCCATCCGAAATGCTGCCCGAGTTGGCGGCAGAGGGTGGTTTTGCCCGCGCCGATGTTGCCGGCGATCGCTACGTGCTTGAAGTGGGTTGAACGGTCTTGCATACGGCCGCGAAGGTCCGTAAAAAGTCGCAGACCGGTACTACCAACTCCACCCGAAGCGAGCCTCGATCTGCAATACGGCGCCGCTGACGTCGCTAGCCGTAATTCCGGCATCGCCGGTATCGACCCCACTGGCGAAGCGGTAGCCACCCTCCAGGCCGATACGGAACCACTGGAACAGATTGATTTCCGCCCCACCCATCAACTGGCCGATCAGCATCCGGTCGCGTTCGGTGTTACCGGCGTAGTCGATACGCCCCGGACCGATAATGGCCGTAAAGCGGGGGTGGATGATATTATCGGTACCGGGGGAATAAGCCAGGATAAACCCGCCGTGGCGAAAGTTGTACTCGGGCCCCGGGCTACCGACCAGTTCGTCGTCCGTCGTGAAGGGTTCCCGCGCCTTCCAGCCGCCGTAGCCGATGAACACGTCTTCCCCGAATTCAAGCCCCCCGAACCCACCCCGCACCAGGGCCCAGTCGTTGCCGGTAGCGGAATAGTTGTAGGTCGGCCCACCCCAGGCCCCGCTCAGGTCGAGGTCTCCGAGCAGGGTACGTTCCCGGCGTAGGGTGAACCGCTCCGCAACCGACTCGCCGGTGGTGGATGCGCTGCGGTAGGCCAGCAGGCTCGGGGGGTCGGCGGGGTCGGCCAGGGCCAGGGCGGGCCCGGTTTCTTGTGCGGCGAGGGCGCAGGTGCACAGGATACCGCTGAAGATGAAGGTGTACAGTCGATACATAGCGTAGTCTGTTTGCTGGTTAGTGATTAGCCTAATGGCGATTGTGGTCCACCAAAGGTTGCAGCGAAAAGTGTTAAAAACCACACCTATTCCATTAATGGACGCTTAAAGTCGACCGATGACTTACTTTGGCCCAAAAGCAAGATAATGAAGCGCGGTAGTATACTGATCAAGGGAGGGACCATCGTAAACCGGGGTACCCGTGCCGAAGCCGACGTGCTCATTCGCGATGGTTTCATCGAGCGGGTCGAGCCCAGGATTGACGCTAAGGTCGATCGGGAAATAAACGCCGATGGGTGCTTCGTTCTGCCGGGTATCATCGACGACCAGGTTCACTTTCGGGAACCGGGGCTGACCCACAAAGCCGACATCGCCAGTGAAAGCCGCGCCGCGGTGGCGGGTGGTACTACCGTCTTCATGGAAATGCCCAATACGAAGCCCGGCACCCTGAATCAGTTGCTACTGGAAGAAAAGTACCGTATCGCCGCCGAGTGTAGCCCGGCCAATTACAGCTTTTACATGGGTGCCTCGAATGACAACCTGGACGAAGCCCTGCGCACGGACCCCCAACAGGTATGCGGACTGAAGATTTTCATGGGTAGCAGCACCGGAAACATGCTCGTGGATAGCGAAGAAACCCTGGATGCCTTATTCGCCAAAAGCCCCCTGCTCATCGCCACCCACTGTGAGGATGAAGCCACCATCCGGGCTAATGCCGCCGCCGCACGGGAGCGCTACGGCACCGATATTCCCGTAAGCGAGCATCCGAACATCCGATCCGCCGCCGGGTGCCTGAAGAGCAGCAAACTCGCCATCGAGTTGGCCGAGCGGCACAACACGCGGCTCCACATCCTTCACATCAGTACCGCTGACGAGGTTGCGCTGTTCCGCAATGACGTTTCCCTGGCGGAAAAACGGATTACGGCCGAAGTGTGCGTGCACCACCTGACCTTCAATAGCAGCGATTACGACCGGCTCGGGAACCAGATCAAATGTAACCCCGCCATAAAATCGTCTCACCACCAGCGGGCCCTGCTCCCCGCACTGCTCGACGATCGCTTCGACGTTATCGCCACCGACCACGCTCCCCACACCCGGGCGGAAAAGAGCAGCACCGACTACTTCAAAGCACCCGGTGGCTTGCCCTTAGTCCAGCACAGCCTGGATCTGATGATGCGCTTCGAGCAGCGGGGTGAAATTACCCTGGAAAAAATCGTCGAAAAAATGTGCCACGCCCCGGCGGTGTGCTACCGGATCGACCGGCGTGGGTATCTCGACCCCGGAATGTGGGCCGATGTAGTCATCTACAACCCCCGGGAAGAGTGGACGGTCGGCCCCGGGAATATTCGGTATAAGGCAGGGTGGTCACCACTGAACGGGTGGGCACTCCGGGGAAGAGTCCGGGAAACGATCGTAAGCGGTCAACTAGCGTATGCCGGTGACCGGGTGGATCATTCGGTACGCGGAGAACGAGTCAGGTTCAACCGGGAATAAAGAACCCCGGTCATCCTAGAATGCCGGGGCTCGTTCCAACTTACTGATACCAAATAAAAGTGGCGGCGGAGCGAGTCCACCAGTTCTGTGAGCTTTAAAAGCGAAGCGGTCCACTTTGTTGAACGCAGGTTCCCAAAAGTAGGAAAATTTGGCTTCGCGGTCAAGCGAAGTGGGTAATATTCTCCCGACTACCGTGACCCTTCCCCGGTAACCCACTCCCGCAATTTCCTGGCGGCGGCGGCAAAGTCCGGAATACCGTGACCCAGGTCGCCGGTCGGAGCCCCGGCCCGGGAAGCCGTCTGGCGGATGGCATCCAGTACCTGTTGATTGGTGGCTTCGGGCACGGCCTGCCACAGACAGGCCGTGAGACCGGCCACGAGGGGGGAGCTCAGACTGGTTCCATTCGCTCCGGTCAGACCAATGCCGTTCGCCGCTACGGCCGGAACGTTCACGCCCGGGGCACTCACGTCCGGCTTCACCCGACCGTCGGCCGTCGGCCCCCGGCTGCTGAAGTAGGCTCGCTCACCGTCGGCGTCAACGGCACCCACGCTCAGTGCGCCCCGGGCATCCGCCGGTATGCCGATTTTCTCCCATTCGTCCGCCCCGTTGTTCCCCCCGCTGGTGACCACGATCATGCCCCGCTCGAAGGCCCGGTCGATCGCGATGGACGCCGGACTGGTCAGGCCGTCCAGGTCGTCGTGGTCGTAGTTCATGCTGCTGTCCGAGAAGGTAGTGTACCCCAGGCTACTGTTCACCAGATCCACTCCGGCGCTGTCCGCCAGTTCCAGGGCAATGGCGTAGTTCAGTTCTTCCATGCGGTGTTCCCCCCGGCCGTTTTCGGTTTTGAACAGCAGGTAGCGGGCATCGGGGGCCATGCCGATGTAAAAGAACGGGTGGTGGGCGGCCATGGTACTGAGCACCGTGGCCCCGTGGGTGGATCCATCCAGTGCGGTGGCGTCCTGTTCTACCAGGTCAAAATTAGCCGGGACGTAGGCCGCATCGTCGTAGCCAATAAAATCCGGGTACTCAACGGCGGGAAAGCCGCCGTCGAAGACGGCGACCAACATACCCCGGCCCCGGTAGCCCCGGGCGTGCAGACTATCCCCGTTCAGTATCCGGAGGTTGTCGAAGGCATACCCGTAGAAGGTACGGGTGACGGGAACTTGTCTCCTTACCGGTTCCGGGCCGTCCAGTACGGGAATATTGGGAAGTAAGCCGTCCCGCTCGTACTGCAGGGGCGCCGCGTAAAAGAAGGTGTCCACGAACTCGAGCCCGGCTAAGGTTTCGACCTCCTCCCGGGAGGCGGCTACCACGGCCCCGTTCATCCAGCGGCTCAGTAGCCAGACCGGGATGCTCCGATCGGTTATTTCTTTAACGTACCGGGGGCTTACCGGCAGATCGAGCTCGGTCACCGGCTGGTCGTGTCGCCGGCGCCGGCCCAATGCCCGGTCACTGAGGAAGGTGGCCGGTTCATCGGTGCGGTGGGGGGTGCCGAGTTTATCCGAAAAACCGACGAAGTAGAGGCTTCGCCGATCTTCACTCTGAGCGGTGGCAACGGCGGTGCAACTGAGGAGAAAAAACAGACAATAAATTCGCATGGGGTCAGGGGGGGGTGGGGGAGGGCAATCGCTGAACGATCTTGCGGGCGACCACATCGGCGGTTTCCGTGCCCCGGTAGGTTATATCCGCTTGTTCATAGAAGGGCCGACGGGCGTCGAGGGTTGAGGCGATAAAGGACTTTAAATCCGCACACTCCCGCAGTAAGGGCCGGTGGTCGCGCTCATCCGCTAGTCTTTGGTATAAGGTTGCTACCGGTGGGTCCAGGAAGACGGTAGTTCCGTGGTCACACATAAGGGATACCGCATCGTGATAGCAGGCCGTGCCGCCCCCGGTAGCGAGTACGAAGGCGGGCAGACGGATTAATTGGGTGAGCAGGTCCCGTTCCAGTTCCCGGAAATATCCTTCCCCGTGGTGACTGAAGATGTCCGAGACCGACATACCGCTGCGTTCTTCGATGTATTCGTCGAGGTCCACGAACGGTACACCGATGAGCGCGGCGAGCGACTGCCCCGTCCGGCTCTTTCCACTTCCCATAAAGCCGATCAGGAAAATTCGCATGGCACGGTGGGTCTGATTTGAATGCTGCCTTAGCACAAGTTACGCACTTCGCTGCGTATCTTCGCCGCTTCAATTCACCGGATATGAAGGCGCTCGGCCCGATCCTAATTTCACTTGCCATCCTGGCGTGCGGTTCACCTTCCCCGGGCACCTCCGCACCTGCGCCCGCGCCCCCTTCCGCCCCGGCCGGGAACGCCGCCCTGATTCGCAATCCGATTGCCGCCGGCGAAGCTTCGGACCGTATCCCCGCCGCCGAGATTACCTTCTCGGAACCGGAGTATCTGTTTGGCGAAGTCCCCCAGGGAGAAGTGATCCGCCACACCTTTACCTTCACCAATACCGGCGAAGTACCCCTGCTGGTCACCAATGCCCGCTCGACCTGTGGTTGTACGGTGGCCGACTATCCCCGGGCGCCCATCGAGCCCGGCGAACGGGGTGAGGTGTCGGTCACCTTTGACACGTCTAACAAATACGGGCTGCAGCGTAAACCGGTCTACCTGATCGCCAATACGTTGCCGGCCCACACCACCGTATACCTTCAGGGCACGGTGCTTACCGAATAATCGCATGCCGTTATGATATACCTACAAGCGGGAGGGTCTATGTTTACCAATGGATTCTTCATGATCGCCATGCTGGCGGTGCTCGTATTTACTATGATCATTCCCCAGCGCCGCCGCAGCAAGCAACAGAAAACGTTCATGGAAAGTCTCACCAAAGGCCAGCGGGTAGTCACCGCGAGCGGCATCCTGGGCATCATCGACAAGGTCGACGACAAGAGTGTCACCCTGAACGTCGGTAGTAAGACCTACCTTCAGGTCACGAAGAATGCAATCTCCAAGGAACTTACCGATGCGTTCTACCCTCCAAAAACTGAGGATTAGACTGCCCCTGCGGGATATGGCGACCACCGATCGCCAGGTCCTGCTCTTTTGCATGCTGCTGGCTCTGGTATTCTGGCTGATCCTTAACCTGAGCCAGGAATACCGGGTGGATCGCCAGGTGGTACTGACCTACCAGACCGGCCCCGACCGCGTCGTGGCCGGCGACCCCCCCCGGGAAGTGCCCGTACAACTGATCGGCACCGGGTGGAACCTGATCTGGGAAAGCCTGACCGGCCAAGAGATCGACGTGGTCATTGACGTAAGCGAATCCAACGAAGTGCAGTTGAGTTCGTCGCTGCTACAACAACAGGTAGCGCGGAACCTGAGTAGCGGAGACTTCATCGTGGAGAACATGGGGTATGAGTCGCGCACCGTCTACACTACCCCGCGGGATGGAAAGAAAGTCCCCATCCTACCCAGCGTAAGCGCCACCTTCAAGCCGGGGTATTTTTCCCCCCGGGGAGTCGTGCTGACCCCCGACAGCGTGACCGTTTCGGGGGCCGGGGACGTACTCGACACCATCAATGCCTGGCCGATGCAGCCGATCGAACTCAGGGACCTGGAAGAGGATCGTCTGTTTTTGGCCCGTTTACAGGCCCCGCCCGCAGGCTTGGTCCTTAACCATGAGGACGTGCGCGTATCCCTCGACGTCGAGGCCTTTATCGAACAGCAAATTCAGGTGCCCATTCGCGTGCGCAACGCGCCCGCCTCGGACTCTTTCCGCATCTTCCCCAATACGGTCACCCTGGTGCTGACCACGCCCCAGCGGAAGTACGGGAAGTACAAGCCCGGTGATTTTCGGGTCGAGGCCGATATCGCGGAAGTCCGCGGCGTTTCCGGCAGTAACACCATCCCCTTACGAGTAGTCCGCGTTCCCGAATCCATAAAGAGCGTAATGATCACGCCCCGTGCGGTAGAATACTACGTGTACCGGCAGGAGGAGTGAGGCTAGCGGGCCCGCACGGCCGCGATGGGGAGGGCCGCGTCGTAGGTGCCGGTCAGCGTAGGCGTCTGTACGTTCCCCGTGTATTCCCGTACGCCGTCGTGTACGTACTGAAACAGTTCCGGAATGGAAATGAGGAGATCGCGGTTGCGGTCGGCTTCCCCCTTCATCCCGCGGATGAGGTAGTGGCTGAATACCCCTGACCGAAGACCTCCGTCTTCCAGACTGATCTCTTCCTCTTTACTCGACATGAGCAGGGCGGTGGAGGAGGAGGCATCGGTCAGCCCCCCGTAGTAGGCGGCCAGCGTTGCCGCCCCCGACCGGCCGCTACGGGCCGCCAGACTGCCACTATGACAGGCATCGGCGATGACGAGTTTGTGGCGAGACCGACTCTCGTCCAGTAGTTGACGCACGTCAGTGTGGGCCAGGGCATTATTGGTACCGTCGTAATCGGTGGGCAGAAAGGAACCGGGCAGGCCGTGACCACTGAAGTAAAACAAAATGAGGTCGTTCTCATCGGCCTTCCGGTAAGTATCCCGCATGGCGGCCAGGATATTGGCCTGGGTGGCCCCCTCGTCGATGAGCACGCTGACCTGCTCGTCCTCGAGCGCTCCCCCCTCTATGCTTTTCAGGAAGGCGTAGAATTTGTAGGCATCGTCATCCGTATACCGCAGGGTTTTCATATGCTGGTACTGGGCGGCACCCACTACCACGGCCCATACCTTTACCTCGGGATCGAAGGTGGTGGGGTCGGGCCGGGCCACCGGAGCAGTTTCCTCCAGCATGATTTCGTAGAGTTGGCCCGCGTTCCAGACGCCCCCGGCCCTGCGGCCGTCGGGGTACGTCATGAGCCCGATACCGTGGGGGCGGTGGTCTTCGAAGTGGCCGGCGTAGGTTTTCCCGTCCGGGAATTCTACCGTGCCGCGGCCGTGGGGCTTGCCGTTGACCATCTGGCCGTAAAAGACCGTGCCGTCGTAGTAGGTGAACCTGTGGTCGCCATCCGGGCAGCCTTCGTTACAGGATAGCAGAGCGGCCCGCGGACCGGAGTAGCCCAGGCCTTCCCAATTTACGCTGAGGCGATCGTTTTCCCAGTTTCCCCGTAGTTCCACTCCGTTGACGTAGCGCATCGTTCCGTGGCCGTGGCGGCGGTTAGCGACCCACTCTCCGGTGTAGCGGTCTCCGTTCGCATAGCTCATCGTCCCGAGCCCCTCCATGCGATCTGCATGCATTTGGCCCGAGTAATGGTCCCGGTTAGCGAATAACAAGCTGACTTCACCCTCCAGCCGGTCGGCCACCCAGCGTCCCGTGGCCCGGCTCCCGTCGGCGTAGAGCAACTCACCGTTGCCCTCCCGCTTGCCGTCGCGCCACATGCCCGAATACCGGTTGCCGTTGGCGTCCGTTAGTATGCCCTTCCCGTTCGGTTGCTGGTTGCGAAAGTACCCGGTATAGGTCGATCCGTCGGCGTAATGTAGCGTTCCCGGTCCGTTGAATTGTCCGTCGCGGAAGCTTCCGCTGTACAGTGCCCCGTCGGCGAAACGCAGGGTTCCTTCCCCGTTGTCGCAGTTGCCGCGCTGGCACCTTCCCTGAGCCAGCAGTAGGGGGGCTGACGAACAGAGCACCACCAGAATAATGAATCGTAACATGTCTTGACGTGTAAAGGGTGTGTGGTATCAGGATGTCAATTAAACGGAAAGAGGCAAATCCATCAAGTAAAAAACGTAACGAAAGGTTCGTCACGTATGAGATGCTGAAAACCAAATAATTAAGAGAACTCGACCCTATAGCCTACCGAACCGGTCTTAAATTGCATATTTCTCGGGTATTAAACCGCTGCTTTGAGGGAACGGTAGTCGCCGGCGAGGAAACGGTCGCCGTCATCCCGCGAATTAGCCCCCCGTATTACCTTGCGGCCATACACTTCAGCTTATGATCATCCGCTTTGCGCTATTATTTTTACTCATCCCCCTTCTGCTACCCGCCCAATCGGACATCTACGAGCGGCTGACGTTTCCCGATCAGTCCGGTAGCTCCGACCTGTTGTCACCCGGTCGGTTTCTGGGGTACCGGATGGGCGAGCGCTTTACCGAATACGCCCGGGTGGTGGAGTACTGCCGTTACCTGGCGGAAGCTAGTCCCCGCGTGGAGCTACAACGCTACGGGACTACCTACGAACAGCGGCCGCTCATTCTGCTCGTCATTAGCGCCGAGTCCAACATGGCACGCCTGGAAGAAATCCGGCGGACTCAGCAACAACTCCTGACGGCGGCGGGGCGGGCGCGGACGCAGGTGCAGCGTTTACTGGACAACCAACCGGTCATCAACTCCTACAGCTACAATATCCACGGTAATGAGGCCAGCAGCACGGAGGCCGCCATGCAGGTGGCTTACGAACTGGCCACGACCCGCGATGATGAGCTGCGGCAGGCTTTGAACGAGACCGTCAACCTGCTCTTCATGACCATCAATCCGGACGGACGCGATCGCTACGTGTACTGGTACAACGGCATGGCCCGGGCCACCGGGGGGGCCGAACCCCGGGACCTGGAACACTACGCCCCCTGGCCCAACGGCCGCACGAACCACTACTGGTTCGACCTGAACCGCGACTGGGTGTGGGGCGTGCATCCCGAAAGCCGGGGCCACACCCGGGCCTACCAGGACTGGATGCCGAACGTACACACCGACTACCACGAACAGGGCTATGACGCGAACTACTTCACCGTGCCCGGTACCACGCCCCGCAATCTCTTACTTCCCGAGGCCTACGAGGCATGGGCCGACACCTTCGGCCGGGCCAATATCGCCCGCTTCGACGAACAGGGGATTAGCTATTTCACCCGCGATCGCTTCGATTTTTACTACCCCAGCTACGGTAGCAGCTACCCCTCCGTGATGGGCGCCATCGGAATGCTGACCGAACAGGGCGGCATCGGGGCCGGCCGGGCCGTCGAAACGGAAGACGGTTACGTGCTCACGCTCCGCCAGCGGGTATGGGACCACTTCACCACCAGCATCGCCCAGGTCAAGACCGCCGCCGCCAACCGCCGGGCCCTCCAGGAGTACAGCCTCGCGGCCTGGGACCCCCTCGGCAGCAAAGAGGGCACGACCGCCTACCTGATCGAGGACGATGGAAGTGATTACGTGAGCGACTTCGTCAATATGATGCGGCTCAACGGCGTGAAGGTGGAGCGTACCACGGAAGAACTGACCGCCTCCGGCATCAGCTACCGGGAGGGAGAATCCGTAAGCCGAAGGACCCACCCGGCGGGTAGCTACCTCATCGGGACCGAGCAGCCCCGCCATCTGTTCATCAATAGCATTATGTCCAACCGGCTGGCGATCGAAGACAGCGTGATGTACGATATGTCGACCTGGGCGGCCCCCCTGGCGTACAATCTGGAGGCCTACCGCTTCGATGCGCCCCTTACGGTAAATACCGAAGAGGTTACGGAAGTGGAGGTGTCCTCCGGACTTGTCGGCGCCGACGGCGGCGGGGAAGCTTACGCCTATGTCATCGACTACGGACAGCGCAATGCCCCCCGCGCCCTGGCCGCCCTCTGGGACCGTGACGTCCGCGTCCGCGCCGCCCTGAGTGAGTTCACGACCGAGGGCGGGCGAACCTACCCCGCCGGCAGCCTGATCGTGCTCCGGGGCCGTAACCCGGATGCGGCGGAAGAACTGCCCCGCCTGCTCCGGGAGGTTGCCGAGGAGGCCGCGGTCGAAGTCATTGCCCTAGCAACCGGTCGTATGCGTATCGGCAACGACCTGGCCAGCACCCGCAACTACCCCCTGCGGGAACCCCGGGTGGCGATGCTGGTCGACCAGCCCTTCAATACCTACACGAGCGGGCAGATCTATTTCCTCTTCGACTGGGAAACGCGACTGCCCGTCACCCGCCTGCGTACCGAAGTGCTCCGGCAAACCGCCGTGCCCAAATTCGGCTCCCGCTACGGGTACGCCGATCTGAACGACTATGACGTGCTCATCCTACCCGACGCCAGCCGCCTGGACCGGGTGTTCGGTAAGGAGGAGCGGGAAACGCTCCGGGAGTGGATCACCGCCGGAGGCACGCTGGTCACGGTAGGTGAAACGGCCGCTTTCTTCACCGCCGAAAACGGATTTACCGATCAACGGCTCATCAGCCCCGAACGCGATACCTCCGCCGAGGCGGCTACCCTGGCCTACGCCGACCGCACTGAGTACTTCGGCAAGCAGAACGTTCCCGGCACCGCCCTGCACGCCAGTCTGGATACCACCCACCCGCTGGCGTTCGGGCTCAAGCCGGAGGTGTACACCCTGAAGTTCGGGAGCGAGTCCCTGCGGCCGATGGTGGACCTCCATTCGGTGGGGCGCTATGCGGAGGAACCCTCGGAGCTGCTGGCCGCCGGATACGCCGGAGGCGACAAGCTGGAACTTCTGGCCGGAAACACCTGGGCCGGCGTCCGGGAGATCGGACAGGGTAAATTGGTCTATTTGCTCGACAACCCCCACTACCGTATGTTCTGGCGGGGACCGAGCCGCTTGATGCAGAATGCCGTTATGCTCGTTCCCGGAATGTAGTGCTTCAATCAATTTCACTCCCCCCGGCCCAAACCGGGCCCCGCGGTTCCCGTTACGACCGGTAAATACAATTGCTATGGTCACTCGCGTCCTGTTCTGCTTACTCTGCACCTGCGTCCTCGCCCGCTGCTCCCAGCCTACGGAAACGGCAACCGAAACGAAGGTCCCGGAAGAAACGGTGATGTTGGATGTCGACGAGGTCGCCGCCGATCTGGCCATACACCCGGTTTTCCACGGATCGGTAGCCCTGACGGATGGCGATCGCACCATCCTGGTCGATCCCTACAATGGCGCGGAGCGCTACACGCGCTTCGGTGATCCCGACTTCGTCCTCATCACCCACACGCATTCCGATCACCTCGACACGGCTACGCTAGCCGGCCTGGATTTGGACGATGCCGTCCTGATCGCCCCCCAGGCCGTAGTGGATGCGCTGGCCGATAACCCCTTCGCCGCCACCCACGTCCTGGCCAACGGAGAAAGCTGGGCGGGGGATGCTATGTCGGTTACGGCCATCCCCGCCTACAACCCGCCCCCGAAGGAGAATTTCCATCCCGAGGGGAAATTCAACGGCTACGTCATCGAATACAACGGTAAACACTACTACTTCAGCGGGGATACCGAGGGGGTGCCGGCCATGCGTGAACTGCAAAACATCGACTATGCGTTCGTGTGTATGAACCTGCCCTACACCATGGACATCGAGCAGGCCGCCGATGCCGTCCTGGATTTTGCTCCCGACGTAGTGTATCCCTACCACTACCGCAACCAGGACGGATCGAAGAGTGACGTGGACGAATTCCGCCGGATGGTCGTCGAGGAAAACGACGACATCGAGGTGCGGCTGGAAGACTGGTACGCGGAAACCTAGTCGCAGGGGGGGCGCCCGGCGAGGGCGGCGGCCAAAAATTGCGCGCGCGGATAAACTTCGCGGACCGCCTCGCCCTCCCGGGCCAATAAATTTCCTTCGTAGTAATATTCGGCGTATTCACGCTGCCCATCCGGTGCGCGCAATTGAACCGCGTAGATCAGTCCTTCCTCCAGGTAGTAGGCCGATTGTTGCGACTGGCCGGGTGGTAGAGAACCGTCGTATCGCACTACCCGCACCAGGTCGTTTCCGAGCAACGAGCGAACGTAGTAGCCGGCATCACCTTTATCGGTACAGGTGTAGCGAAGGGTATCGAAGGTCAGATTACCCCGTCGCTCCATTTCCATTATCCGGCGGACGCGCTTGCGGGCGAAGTCCAGTTCCTCGCTATTGGTGACGGCGACGGCGGAGGGGGGGGCTACCGGATCATCCGCGTTTACTTCCGAACTAACCTGCGGGTCGCCGCCACATCCGACCGCTAGGCAAACCACGAGGGCTAGAGCCCCTAGTCGAACATAACCACTACGCATTACTTAGCCACGTCCACCTTTCGGTAAGCTTCCACCACGGCCATCTCGCCTTCCTTACCGTCGCGGCTATTCCCGTGCTCCATGCCGAGGACCCCATCGTAACCCTTTTCGTTGATGTGGCTCAGCACGCGTTCGTAATTGATTTCCCCCGTGGTGGGTTCCTTGCGGCCGGGATTGTCTCCGATCTGAAAGTAGGCGATCTCCTCCCAGGCCGCGTCGATGTTTGGGATCAGGTTGCCCTCCTGAATCTGCTGGTGGTAGATATCGTACAGAATCTTGCAGGAAGGGCTACCCACGGCCTGGCAGACCGCGTAGGCCTGGGCGGCCTTGGTAAGGAACAGTCCCGGATGATCGCGGTAATTGAGGGGCTCCAGCACCATCACCAGGCCGTGGGGTTCCAGGATGGCGGCCCCCTGTTTGAGTGTTTCCACCACGTTGGCCATTTGGTAGAACGGCTCCAGGCGCATTTGTACGAATCCGGGGACCACCGTCATCCAGGTCGCGTTGCAGCGTTTGGCGACGTCTACGGCATCCCGGACGTCCTGAAGAAAAGCGTCCCGGTGCTCCCCGGGTCCGTTGGTCAGGGTCGGTTCCCTCCAGTTGATCCGGTTGGCTACGAAAACCCCCATCTGCATATCCTTTTCGGCCAGCAGCTGACCGATTCGTTCCTGCATTGCAGGGTCGCGTTTCGGCATCCCGTTGTCTTCCCAGGCGGTGAACCCCATATCGGCGGCCCAGCGGATCTGGTCCAGCAGGCCCTCCCCGGCGTGGTGCTTGAACATACCGGGGTGGGGAGCGAACTTCAGGCTGAACTCGGGCGGGGACGCGGGTGCGGGGTGGGCGGAGAGGGAGGAGGAGGCCAGGGCTCCGATGCTCAGGGAGGAGGCTAACTTGATGGCGTTGCGACGGTGCATGATTGACGGTTTGACCCAATGTACTACATTTGGGAATGATCAAGCACGTAGCTCCGCTCGCCCTGTTTTTACTGACGGCCTGCGCTTCGGACCCCCTGGAGGTTCAGTACGTTACCACCGATGAAACGGCCCCGGCGGACGGACTGACCGCCGCCGAAATCACGCCTGCGGAAGAGGGCTGGACGGAAGAAGACGGCGTACTCTCCGCCACCGCCCCGGCGTCGCTGACTCTTGCTCCGGACCGCGCTGCGTTCACCCTTGCTTTTTCCCTGAACATCGAAGAAGGCACGGAAGCCCGTCTTCGCTTCGGTGCCGATCGGGCGATCGACCTGCACTCCCTGGCCCTGGCAAACGGGGCCGAGCCGGAGGATATGGTAACGATAACCCCCGGAATGTGGAACCGCCTCGAGGTCGCCTACCAACCCGCTACCCAGCGCTCGCCCGCCCTACTCGTAGCGGCCTACCTGAACGGAAACCTGGTTCACTATCAGCAGGAGCTCGGGCCGGCCGGTGGTGCGGAAGCGTCCGGCCCGATCACGCTTGAGCTGAGTGAGGGGACGCTGGCCGTGACCAACATCAGGGGAAGCGACCGGGCCGGGATGGCTTCACGCCTCACCAGTAGCGGCGAGGTGCTGTTGAATTTACCCCTGATTCACTATGCCTACTACGAGATTGAGGATAAGCCCGATGACGTGACCGACTGGGGGCGGCGTACCCCGGATAAAGAGGGGTACATCGGGCGATTTGACCTGAACGCCATCCGGGAACGGCAGCAGGACTACGCCATCCGTTTCGATTCCGAGTTGGACATTCCCAAGGCCGACGCGTACACCTTCAGCATTTTTTCCCCTACCTCGACGCGACTGTACATCGACGACCAACTGGTCGTCGACCTCGGTGGCCGCGACGGAGAGAACTACGCCGAGGGGACGATCGAACTGAGCGAGGGCACGCACCAATTGCGGATGGATCATTATCAGTACAGCGGGTGGAACCGCTTGGACGTCCGGTACAAAGTCGATGGGGATGAACTCCTCAGCCTGAACGATATGGCCAACGGTCGGTCCATCGCCACCCCGCCCGGAACCCAGGTCGTGGAGGTAGAGATGGACGACCGGCCCTACCTCCTGCGCAGTTTCCTCCACTTTCCCCCCGCCCGCGTGTACGACTTCACCGACAAACGAACCCACGTGGTCAACGTAGGCGAGGGGCAGGGCCCCCACTACAGCTACGACCTCAGTACCGGTAGCCTGCTCCAGGCCTGGCGGGGGCCTTTCGTGGACGTCAGCGACATGTGGGTCGGCCGCGGTGAGCCCCAGGTCGCCCGGGCGCTGGCCCCCGTAGTCGCCCTGGACGGAGCCCCCCAGTGGGCTGCCCAATCCGACACTTGGCCCGATAGCGTAGCCGACCTGCGCCACCGCCGCTACGAACTGGACGAAGCCGGCCGGCCGACCTTTCACTTCACCCTCGGCGGATCGGAACTGTCCGACCGCATCGAGCCCGCCGGTCAGGGCCTGGTCCGCACCCTTACCAACGGTAGTTCCGAAGCGCTCTATACCCAGTTGGCGGCTTCTTCCCGGATCCGCGAACTGGGGCCGGGGTCCTTTGAACTGGTCGATCCCGGCCTGCGCATCGAAGTCGAACAACTGGCCGCCGGCGGATTGCGTTTGCTGCGGGGGAAAGGGCGCGAGCGACTGGTCGCCCAGCTTCCCCCCGGGGAATCGGTCCGCTACCGGTTGGATTGGTAGTTCCTGATTCCTATACGCCCTTGCTAAAGTTCGATCCCATGCGTTTGCTATCCGTTTTCAGTCTAATCTTAGTCACCACCGCACTGCCTGCCCAGGAGGAGGACGACTTCTACACCATCGAACGAATCGATATCCCCGAAACGGTAGAACTGGAAGTCGGGGGGATGGACTTCCTGCCGAATGGCGACCTGGCCGTGACCACCCGCCGCGGGGAAGTGTGGATCGTCAGCGACCCGGAGGGGGAGGCCGAGTACAGTTTGTTCGCCCGCGGTTTGCACGAACCGCTGGGGTTGACCGCCCACGACGGGGCTATTTACGTCGCCCAGCGGGGCGAGGTCACCAAACTCGAGGACCGGGACAAGGACGGACGGGCGGACGTCTACGAAACCGTCTACGCCATGCCCCTCACGGGTAACTACCACGAATACCACTACGGCCCGCTTATCCGGCCCGACGGGACGATGATGACGACCCGCAACGTGGGCTGGGAAGGCAAGGGCGTCAGCAAATCCCCCTTCCGGGGCTGGATGATGCAGTACGACCCGGCGAGTGACGAACTCACTCCCTACGCCGCGGGGCTACGTAGTCCCGCCGGCTTCGGTACGAATGCCGAGGGGGATCTATTCGTAGCGGAAAATCAGGGCGACTGGATCGGGTCGGGGCGCATCACTCACCTAGCGAAAGGGGATTTTGCCGGCCACCCGGCGAGTCTGCGCTGGGCCGAAGAGGAAGGTTCCGAGGTCGGGCTACGGCAGGAGCAACTTACCGACGAATTCGGAACGATGTACCGGGCGCGGCAAGAACTCGGCGGCGTCAAACTGCCGGCGGTCTGGTTTCCCCACGGCATCCTCGGCATCAGTACGGCGGCTATCCTGACGGACCGGACGGAAGGTGCGTTCGGGCCCTTCGCCGGTCAGCTGTTAGTGAGCGACCAGGGGCAGAGCAAGATCATGCGGGTGTCGCTGGAAAAAGTGGACGGTGAGTACCAGGGGGCGGTGTTCCCCTTCCGGGAAGGGTTCGGTTCGGGATTACTGCGGCTCAATTTCGGCCCGGACGATAAGCTCTATGCCGGCCAAACCGCCCGGGGCTGGGCCGCGACTGGTGGCGAACCCTTCGCCCTCCAACGGCTGGCCTGGACCGGGAAAACCCCCTTCGAGATGTACGCGATCACGGCGCGTGATGATGGGTTCGCCATCGAGTTCACCAAGCCGGTACGGGCCGGGGACGTCCAGGCTTCCGACTTTGCTATTCAGAATTTCACCTACAGGTACCACCATAACTACGGTAGCCCGGTAGTCGATCTGCGCGAAAATGCGGTTACCGCGGTCGAACTTCAGCCCGATGGCAAGACCGTGCACCTCACCGTCGAAGGCCTACGTCCCGGCTATATCTACGAGGTCAGGGTGGACGGAATAAGCAGCAGTGCGGGAGATGGCCTGTTGCACGACTTCGGCTACTATACCCTCAACGCCATCCCGGGGGGCGGCGGCGCGCAGGTGCTGGCGTCCGGGGAGGAGGAAGGGGGCCCCGGTAGTGCCAAACGACCGACGGAGATGCCGGACAGTTGGAAGGGTTCCTTTGACGAGGAAATCACGCTGGAGTCGGCCCTGGGAATGAAATTCAAGCAGGAGTACCTGACCGTATCTCCCGGGGCGAAGGTCAAATTTACCTTCCGGAATCCCGACGACATGGAGCACAACTTCGTTCTGACCGCCGGAAAGTATGCCGATCGGGTCGGAATGGCGGCCGCCGAACTGGGGCTAAAGGGAGCCGCCATGGCCTACATCCCCGAAATGGAAGAAGTACTCGTGCACACTGAATTGGTGGCCCCGGAAACGGAGGATACCATCTACTTCACCGCCCCGAGCAAGCCGGGTATCTACGAATACATCTGCACGGTACCCGGGCACTACGTGGCGATGCGGGGCATCCTGCGCGTCACGGATAGCGGCACCTCCAAGTAGGCTACTTCTCGATACGGATGGAAGCCGCGTTTCCCCCGAAGCCGGTAGCGTTCACCAGTAGGCTGGCGCAAGACTCCGGAACCCGGTAGGCGGAAGGGTAGGGCAGGCTGGGAATAGCGGAAGCGCCGAGTAAATCCAGACCACTGACCAGGGCTAGCGGCCCGCTCGCCCCGAAGGTGTGCCCCGTAGCCCATTTCAGTGACGATACCGACTGCTCCGGGTCCGGAAATACGTCCGCGATGGCCCGAAGCTCGGCCCGGTCGCCACGGGGTGTACCGGGCGCGTGGGCCAGAATGAGGTCGGGCGGTTTGTGGTTACCGTTGGCCCGCCGCATGGCGGCCTGGAGTGCCTTTCCGGAGGCGGTAATACCCGTTGCGGAGGGGGGGCGCTCCCGGGCGAAACCGATACCGGTGATTCGGCCCGGCGACCCGCCTGGGGACGCTAAACTCAGGGCCAAAAAGGCGGCCCCTTCCCCAAGGACCATACCGGGGTTGGTCCCCCCCAGTGGACGATTGGGATAGGGATCATTAATGGTTGGGGCATAAACGCCTAACCGGTGCATCTGCGCGATCGTGAAGGGGGTCAGGGGAGCCTCGGCACCTCCTACCAGTACCCGGTCGGCCAGGCCCGATTGCAGTAAGGCGATGCCATGAATGATGGCGTGCATACCGGACGAACAGGTCACGCTAAGCGAGGTGGAGAGTTCGGACGATTCGAAGTAGCGACCGAGGGCGAATCCAATGCTTCCCAGCGTGGTTTCGGGGGAGGTACGCAGGGGGAGCGGTTCCCGGTTCAGGAATTGTTGGTGGGCGCTCTCCCAACGGCCGGTCGGCCCCCGGGAACTGCCGACCAGGATGCTGAAGGGCTTCTCCGCCCACCCGGCCTCGGCGACGGCTTGCTCCGCGGCGTACAGAGCCAGTTCGGTGGTTCGGTCTACCGAATGGCCGGTCAGAAATGCCGAGAGTCGATCCGAATCAGGGAGGTCGACGACCCGAAACACCGGTAGGCCGCTGCCCCTGTCGACGGTCCAGTTCGCTGTACCCATTCGGTAGCTTTCCCCCGCTTGTCGACGGTCGGCCCCGGCCGCGGAAACGGCCCCCGCTCCGTTCACCCAGACATTCACGACGGAAGATGATGGGCAATTAGGCGGACTAACTCCCCCACTTCCGCATCCGTATTGAAGGCATGCAAACAGATGCGTAATCGTTCGGTGCCGGCCGCTACCGTCGGGGACCGGATACCCTTGACCAGGTACCCCTGCCGGTGGAGTGCTTCTTCGATCCGAATGACCTCTGCGGTATCCCCCACCCGAACTAACTGGATGGGCCCGGCTTCGGGTGTGGCCGCCCCGGACAGGCTCGCCGATTGTATGACCTTGCGGTACGTTTCGATGACCCGCCCCAATTTTTTCCTGGCTTCCGGCTGGTTGTCCCGGAGCAGAGCATAAGTTCCGTTCAGTTCCGTAAGTAGCTGGACGTGGGGACCGGTAGTGTAGATGAACGGGCGGCAGAAGTTGATGAGGTACTGACGAAGGTTTTCCGCCCCCAGTACCGCCGCCCCGTACAATCCCGGGGCCTTTCCGTAGGTGACTACGGTGGCGAGTACGGAGGACTGCAATCCGGATGCGGCCACGAGTCCTGCTCCGCAGGGGCCATCCAGTCCGACGCTGTGGGCCTCGTCCACAATCAGGTGGGCCC
Organism: uncultured Lewinella sp.; assembly: GCA_964594535.1. GTDB lineage: Bacteria > Bacteroidota > Bacteroidia > Chitinophagales > Saprospiraceae > Neolewinella. Next base: position 55,711 of record CAZQNE010000001.1, on the reverse strand, counting down.
CGGTTCGTTCACACATACTGGCCAGTTCTTCCAGCGGTGCCGTATCCCCATCCATACTGAAGCGCCCCTCGGTGATCAGGAAGCGTTCTCCGTCGGGCCGACTCCGGGCAAGTAGTCGTTCGGCATCCTCCGCGGAATTGTGCTTGCACCTGCGCGCCGCCGCCCCGCTGAGCCGTATGCCGTCCCGTAAACTGGCGTGAATGAGTTCGTCGTACACGATGGTGTCGGTGCGGTCCGCCAAACAACTGAGCAAGCCGAGGTTCGCCAGGTAGCCACTACCGAATAGAAGGGCCGTGGGGTGACCGTGAAAATCGGCGATCCGTGCTTCGAGGTCGTGAATGGCACTGTGGTCCCCGCTGATCAACCGGCTTCCGGGAGTGATGGTCGGTAGGGTAGTCGCCGCTCGTTCCAAACGGGCAAACCCCAGGTAATCGTTGGACCAAAAGTCCACCCCCTCCCGGTGGCCGGGCAGCTCCCGGAGGGTTTGCCGCTGCCGCAGTCGATCTAAACGACGGTCGAGGAAGTCCGGCACTGCCACCGGCCTAGTCGCCCTGTTTGGTGGCCGAACGGAAGATGCGATCCCAGTTTATGCCATTGAACAGACTACCTTCCTTAACCGAGAACCAAATGAAGAGCGGTTTGCCAAGAATGTGATCTTCGGGTACGAAGCCCCACACCCGGCTGTCTTCGGAATTATGGCGGTTATCGCCCATCATCCAGTAGTAGTCCTGCTGAAAGGTGTACTCCGTAATCTCCTGATCGTCAAGGTAATATTTCCCATCGCGTCGTTCGAAGCTGGGGTTGTCTTCGTAGACCTTGATGGCGCGCCAGTAAAGCGGGTAGCTGCGGTCGTCGAGCTGCACGGTCATGCCGCGGGCGGGGATTTTGACGGGGCCGTAGTTATCTACCGTCCAGTCGCCGAAGTACTTCGCGCTGTGGGGGTAAAGCCCGACCCCGTTGGGCCGGCTGTTGTCGAAGGGCTCGAAGGTGCCCCGGGGATCGCCGGCCCGCAGCTGGGCTAGTTGCTCCTCACTCAGGATCATCGCGTAGCGGGTCGGGCTGATTTGCTGAGCGTCATCGGGGCTGATGCCCATTTCCGACCACCTGGATTTGTTCGGTGCCCCGCTGAAGGTGACGTCGTAGCGGAACTGCACGTTAGCGGGGTGGGGTATGCGTTCGCCATCGATATACAGTTCCCGATCCCGGATCTCGAGCGTTTCCCCCGGTAGTCCTACGGCCCGTTTGACGTAATGATCTTTCTTGTCGCGGGGGCGGGTGACCAACTCGACGCGGCCCTGGGAGATAGCGCGGGCACTGGCCGCATCGATGTTACCAACCTCGTAGTCGGAAGCCGAAAAGGTGCGGTAGGGAAAGATGTAGACGCTGTCTCCCGCCGGCATGTTGAATACAACCGGGTCGTAGCGATCGACGTCCTCCAGCGCCGGCAGGCGGCGATAGGGGAGGCCCAAGCCATCGATGTAGCTTTCCCCGCCGGTGATGGGGGCCACGTTGTGCACCAGCGGCAGCATGAGGATGGTCTCGGGCAGCCGCAGTCCGTAGTTCACCTTGGAGACGAACAGGAAGTCGCCGACGTTCAGGTTGCCCTCCATCGATGGAGTAGGTATGATGTAGCTCTCGATCAGCAGCAGCCGGATGAGCGCGGCGGCGAAGATGGCGAAGATGGCGGCCTCGGCCCAGTCGCGCAGTACGGGTTTGCCGAAGGGGGCCTGGTTGCGAAGCTTACGGACCTCCCGCTGATCCTTGGCCTTTTCTGCGGCGGCGAGTCTGGCCTGCCACTCCCGCTCCTCGACCAGGATGGGCCCGCGGTATTCCGGCTCCTGGGTGCCGAGCCACCCGAAGTATCCCCAGCTGGCTACTACGGCCAGTACGTGCTCGAAGAAACCGAAGCGGTTGAACGAGCGGGCCAGGTCCACCATCAGGCCGGCGAACCAGATCATATTGAAGTAGGGGATGAGCAGCAACAAACTGTAGCTTCCCTTGCGGCCCACCAGCTCGGCGACCACCCACATATTGTAGCCCGGGATGAGGGCGTGGACGGCGGGGCGGCCGGCGCGGGGGAACAGCCGGTAGAGCGCCAGGCTCAATCCGATATACCCTAAAAGGAGGACCCAGGTCAACCAAGTCATAGACAAAACTGATTTATGCGGCGAAGGTACTGCAGGTCAGAGGCTTTTCTACTCGCCTTCGACGTATCCTTCCAGCCAGAGCTTGTGACCACCCCGGTGACCGACGAAGAACACCTTGACGTACTTCCGGTAAAAACCGACGTTTATCGCATCGTAGGTGACCCTGATCGATCCTTCCGCCCCCGGGGCTACCGGCGTTTCCTGCCAGTCGGTGGCGGTGCAGCCGCAGCCGACGCGGACGTTATCGACGACCAGGGGCGCGTCGGTCAGGTTGCGGAAGCGGAAGGTGTAGCTGACCTCCTCCCCCCTCAGGGTGTCGGGCAACTCAATGGTAGCATCCTGTAGCCACTCAACGGGGCTGTCGGCAACGAACAGCAGGGGGAGAACAAAGAGAAGATACTGCATACCGTGGTAAACGTCAGCGGCCCGCGCCTATTTTGTTAAGGAAAGCCTATACCGCCGGTAGCGGGCATACCGCTTCGCCGACCGGGGGTTAATCACCTAGAAATGCACATTCAATGAAAAAGCTACTCTTTCTCTTCGCATTCGTACTCGGTGGCCTGACGACGGCCCGCGCCCAGGTGGTGGTGGACGGGGTGAACATCAACAACCTGCAGGAAGTCTCCATGATCCGGATGATCGCCCAGGAGCGCTTCCTCTCCAACCAGGTAACTATCTTTATTGACTACGGGCAGAGCATCAATGGCGGTAGCCGCAACCGGATGGAGGTGATCGACCCCAGCGACGGTAAGCGCGTTCGCTTCAATAGCGTCATGCACGCCGTGAACTACCTCATCGCCAACGGCTGGCTGTACGAGGAAGCGATGGTGCTGCCCAGCGAGGGCAACGCCCGTACGACCGGGGGGAGTACGCAGTATCTGTTCGTGCGGGGGGAGCGGGCTCGGTAGTAGAAGGCGACATCGAATATCTTGGACATTCGATGTTGGAGCGGTCGCCCGAACTTCTACACCACCTCCAGCACGTGCGCCGGCCAGTAGCCCGGGTCCAGCCGTACGTAATTCGCCTGCTCGTTCCACCAGTACACCGCCCCGGTCAGGAGATCACGAACCTGAAAGGTGCCCCGCCCCTGTAAAGAGGCGGGCACCTCACAGTAGCCGTCCTGAGCATTGTGGGGGTCGAAGTTCACGATGGTCCAGATGGTGTCCTGGCCCCCGTCATCCTGCTTGACGTAGCTCAGCAGGTTCTCGTTACTGGTTTCGGTGAAGGTAATGTTGTTGGTTTGCTGCAGGGCGGGGTGGTCCTTGCGGATGCGGTTGATGCGGGTGTAGGCGTCGGTGATGCGGTTGCGGTACGACCAGTCGTAGTGGCGCGCGATGTACTTTTCGCTGTCGTAGTATTCTTCCTTACCGTTCGTGTTGCCGCGGTTTTCCATCATCTCGTAGCTGGGGCCGTAGAGCCCGTAGCTACTCGACAGAGTGGCGGCCAGAAGGAGCCGTTTGACGAACTGGTTGTCGTTCGCCCCCATCATTTCGTAGGCCAGAATATCCGGCGTGTTGGGCCAGAAGTTGGGCTGCATGTACTCCCGCAGCTCGGTGGTGGTGAGCTCTTCGAGGTACTCCCGCATTTCCGCCGGGGTGGTCCGCCAGGTGAAGTAGGTGTAGGACTGCTGGAACCCCCGCTTGGCCAGTTCGGCCATAATCGCGGGTCGGGTGAAGGCTTCGGCTAAAAAGATCACGTCCGGGTAGCGTTCATTCGTTTCCTTGATGATGTATTCCCAGAACCGGTAGGGTTTGGTGTGGGGGTTATCGACCCGGAAGATGCGGACGCCGGCCTCACACCAGTAGAGGGTCACGCTCAACAGTTCTTCCCACAGCGCCCGCCAATCTTCGGTTTCGAAGTTGATCGGCACGATGTCCTGGTATTTCTTCGGCGGGTTCTCGGCGTACATGATGGATCCGTCGGGCCGCCAGATGAACCACTCGGGGTGCCGTTCGATGTAGGGGTGGTCCGGGGCGCACTGGTAGGCCAGGTCCAGTGCTACTTCCATGCCGTGGTCCGCGCATTTATCCATCAGCCGCTTGTAGTCGCTGATGTCACCGAGTTCGGGTAGGATGGCCTTGTGCCCGCCCTCCGCGCTGCCGATGGCCCAGGGGCTGCCCGGTTCCCCCTCCAGAGCGTCCGTGGCATTGTTGCGGCCCTTGCGGTTGCGGTGGCCGATCGGGTGGATGGGCGGCATGTACAGTACGTCGAAGCCAAACTCCCGGATGCGCGGCAGTAGCTCCTCTACGTCCCTAAAGGTACCGCTCCGGCTCACGTCCGGCGAGGTGCTGCGGGGAAACAGTTCGTACCAACTGCTGAACCGCTCTTTGCGGCGCCCGACCTTCACCCACAGCCCGGGGTCGTAGGTGGTCTCGAAGCGCCGCAAGGGGTAGCGCTGCAACAGCTCCCCGAATTCATCGCTCAGGACGTAGTTAACGGCCGTGCTCGTTTCTTCCTTCTGGAGTTTTTGGACGGCGGCCTGCACCTCGGCCCGGCCCTGTCCGGCGTACAGCTCGGCCGCCTCGGTCAGGAAGTTGGCTCCGATCCGTAGCTCGATGGCCATGTCCTGGCCGTCGGCCTGTTTCTTTTTGAATCCCCTGTGCCACGTTTTCAGCTGGTCCACCCAGGCGATGAGCCGGTAGCCGTATTTGCCCTGCTCTTCGACCGTGAAGGTAGCCGTCCATTTATCGTTTCCCGCTTCTTCCATTTCGACTTCCCGGGCCTCACCGCTATCGAGCCGGTATTCCACCACGGCCCGCAGGTAGTCGTGGCTATCGCCAAAGATACTGGCGGTGACGGCTACCCTTTCGCCCACGACGCGCTTGATGGGAAATCTGCCGTTGTTAATCTGGGGGCGGACGTGGTCAATGACGGTACGGTTCTGCATAGCGTGGCTTGGGGTTGGTGTAAAGGGATAGAAAGGCTGGGACCGGCTTACGTTCATTCCCATCTGAGTTTTTCGAGCCGGGCGGCGGCGCGCGGGTGCCTATCTTCCCGCCCCCAAACTGTAACTGAGTACCGGGCGTTAGCCCCCTGAACCTAAACAAGCATCAATATGGACTACGATCTCATCGTCGTCGGAAGCGGACCCGGAGGATACGTCGCCGCCATCAGAGCCTCCCAACTCGGCATGAAAGTCGCCGTAGTGGAACGGGAAGAACTGGGTGGCATCTGCCTGAACTGGGGCTGCATCCCCACGAAGGCCCTCCTCAAAAGCGCGCAGGTCTTCGAGTACATCAGCCACGCGGCCGACTACGGTATTGAGGTGGCCGAGCCCTCCCCCGACTTTGGCAAGATGATCGGAAGGAGCCGTGACGTAGCCAACGGCATGAGTAAAGGCATCAATTTCCTCTTCCGCAAGAATAAGATCGAAACCCTGAGGGGCAACGGTAAACTGTTGCGCGGTAAGAAGGTCGAGGTCATCGACGAAAATGGAAAGGCCACGACCTACGGCGCCGAACACATCATCATCGCCACCGGCACCCGCGCCCGCCAGCTCCCCAACCTTCCCATCGACGGCGAAAAAATTATCGGTTACCGGGAAGCCATGACCCTAGCCGAGCAACCCAAGCGTATGGTGGTGGTCGGCGCCGGCGCCATCGGGGTGGAGTTCGCCTACTTCTACAGCAGCATCGGTACGGAGGTCACCATCGTCGAGTTCATGGAGCAGGGCCTCGTTCCCCGCGAGGATGCCGACGTCAGCAAGGAACTGACCAAAATTTACAAGAAGCGCGGCGTCAAAACCCTGGCTAACACCAGCGTGGAGGACGTCGATACCTCCGGCAACGTCCTGAAGGTGAAGACCAGAAATCGCAAGTCGGGTAAGGAGGAAATCATCGAGTGCGACGTCGTACTCTCCGCCGCCGGCGTCACCCCGAATACGGAAGACATCGGGCTGGAAGAACTCGGCATTGAAACCGACCGGGGTATCCTGAAGGTCGACGAGATGTACCGCACCGGCGTGCCCGGCATCTACGCCATCGGCGATATCGTACCCGGCCCCGCCCTGGCCCACGTAGCCAGCGCCGAGGGGATCATCTGCGTGGAACACATCGCCGGACTCAAGCCCGCCCCCCTGGATTACGGCAACATACCCGGCTGTACCTACTGCTCCCCCGAAGTAGCCAGCGTGGGCTATACCGAGGCGGCGGCCAGGGAAGCCGGCTACGAGGTTAAGGTCGGTAAGTTCCCCTTCAGCGCCTCCGGCAAGGCCAGTGCCGCCGGGGCCAAGGAAGGTTTCGTAAAGGTCATCTTCGACGCGAAGTATGGCGAATGGCTCGGTGCCCACATGATCGGGGCGAACGTCACCGAAATGATCGCCGAGGTCGTCGCCAGCCGCAAACTGGAAACCACCGGCCACGAAATCATCAAAACCGTCCATCCCCACCCGACCATGAGCGAAGCGGTGATGGAGGCCACGGCCGCGGCTTACGATGAGGTGATCCATCTTTAAGGATGCGGGGCCGAGACGCGAGGTGCTCGTCAGCCGAGTCCCGAGCGTTGCTCGGCTCGTCTGACGAGTAACACAAAAAACCCCGGAAGACACATTGTCTCCCGGGGTTTTTTAATGTCGTGGTGGCGAGCAGCCGCCCTCAGCCTTCCACCTCAGCTTTTTCCTCTTCCGTTTCCTCCACCTTCTTGGCAAACCGGCTCTTGCCGAATTTCTTATTGAACTTATCGATCCGACCGGCGGTGTCGACGAACTGCATCTTACCGGTGAAGAAGGGGTGGCTGGCACTGGAAATCTCCAGCTTCACCAGGGGGTACTCCTTCCCATCCTCGAAGGTGTCGGTGTCGCGGGTCTTGGCGCAGGAGCGTCCCAGCCAGCTTACGTTCGCGTTGATGTCACGGAAAATAACCGTGCGGTAGGTCTCGGGGTGCAATTCCTTTTGCATCGCTTCTTATTTTAGAGGCGCAAAGGTAGGGGTTTTTCCCGAAACCCCAGACAATGGGGGTGTATTTACCCACGGAGGCCTCGTCCCGACTTAAACCCGCCGTCCTACCTACTTTTGTTCCCTATGCGGGCTATTTTTTCTCTCTCCCTCGCTACCTGTCTCTCCCTGCCGCTCTGCGCGCAATCGCTGATCGTGAGTGAAATCATGGCCGACCCGACCCCCAGCCGGGGACTGCCGCAAACGGAGTACATAGAACTGTTCCATACCGGCACGCAAGCGGAGAACCTGGCGGTGTGGTTCGTCGCGAGCGGTGGCCGTGCCGTGCCGCTTTCCGCTGAGCCCGTATCCCTGAACCCCGGGCAGTTCGCGCTCCTGGTCGACGCCGGCTACCGCGATAGCTTTCCTACTACCGACGGTCCGGTACTGGAACTGAACCTGCCGGGGCTGACGAACTCCGGGGACGTCATCGAGCTGTACCGCAACGATACGCTAGCGTTCACCGTGACCTACAGTGACGATTGGTACCAAGACCCCGCACGGGATGACGGTGGCTACAGTCTGGCTTTCGTGGGCGGACCGCCCACCTGCCCGGGAAGCTGGCGCGCCAGCGGGGAGGAAATCGGGGGCAGTCCCGGAAAGCGCAATAGCGTAGCCGGCCAACCCCTGGACGTATCGCCTCCCCGAGTAGTCGGGCGGAAGGTATATACGGACAGCGTGGTCATTCGTTTCGACGAATCCGTCGTAAGGGAGGTAGACCCGCTGCTTTACCTCGACGGCCTCCCGCTTCCAACCTACTGGCCGGATGAACGCACCCTGGTGGGCTACGCCGGCTTCGCCACGACCCGCATCGATACCCTGCTCCTGCTGCCGGATTACGCGGACTGTAGCGGCAACCGCCCGACCCGGCAATTGCAACTACCCGTTCTGCTACCCACCCCGATCCGGAACGGTGAGTTGTTGCTGAACGAGCTCCTGTTCGATCCCCTCCCCGGGGGGCAGGACTACGTCGAACTCTACAACGCTTCCCCCCGCCCCCTCGACCTGAACGGACTACAATTGAGCAACCCCGTTTCCAGTACCCGTGTGGTCAGCGTATCGTCCACGCTCCTACTTCCCGCGGGAGAATTTGCCGTGCTCACTCCCGACAGCAGTATCTTCAGTTATTGGTCCGGTGCACGAGGGGAACGCACCGTGTTTACCGCGCTGCCCTCCCTGCCGAACGCCGGCGGTGAACTGCTACTGCTGGGACCCACCGGTGAGGAACTCGATCGGATGACCTTCGACGACGAGATGCAGGCCGACCTGATCGGAAATCCGGAAGGCGTTGCCCTGGAACGAATTTCGCACCTGCGCCCCGCCGCCCTCCGCACGAACTGGACATCGGGATCCTCCCTAAGTGGGTACGGTACCCCAACTCGGTTGAACAGTCAGAACGAACTACCTACTCAACGCCAGCACATTGAATTAGTCGAACGAACCTTTTCTCCCAATGGCGATGGTGTAATGGATAAACTCGCTATCCGGTACACCCTCGATGAACCGGGAACGTACGCCACCGTCAGAATTTACGATAGCGCGGGCCTGCCGGTCCGTGAGCTGAACAAGATTGCCCTACTCGGTACCTCGGGTGAGTTGTACTGGGACGGTACCCTGAGGGACGGCACCCTCGCCCCGGCCGGGCCCTACGTTGTTCTGCTCCGCTTGTTCACTGACGCCGGGGACAGCTACCGGCGCAAGCTACTCACCCTCCTGGTTCACTGACATGGAGATCGACTACCAAGTCTTCGAGTGGTTCAACTCCGGGCTGGCCCACCCACTGCTCGACCGGCTGCTGCCGTACTACCGCGACAAGCTGACCTGGATACCTCTTTACGGAATCGCCCTCGTACTACTGTACCGCCAGCGGGGTTGGCGCGATACCCTGACGATCGTTGTCGGTCTGGCCGTCGTACTTACGGTAGCCGACCAACTGGCCGCCAGCCTGATTAAACCCCGGGTCGGGCGACTGCGGCCCTGCGCTACCGAATCATTGTTCGCCGTAGTACGCGAACTGGTGCCCTGTGGGGGGAAATACGGTTTTCCCAGCAACCACGCTACAAACCACTTCGCCGTGGCGGTTTACCTCTGCGGGGTCTGGGTACGCCGGCGGGGCCTGCGGGTAGCCTGGTTGCTGTGGGCGCTGTCCATCGGTCTGGCGCAGGTGTACGTCGGGAAGCACTTTCCGCTGGACATCCTGGGAGGGGCGTTCCTGGGCAGCGGTATCGCGCTGATCGGGGTCGCCGCTTATCGCCGCTACTTTGCGCCGGCCGGTTAATCTAATCCGACGGTAGGGCGTTAGCATCTGCTGTACCCCCCGCTTATGAGTCTCTGGCAGTATCTTCTTCTTCTCGCTTCCGTGCTGGTGGGGGGTGGGATCGCGCTGAATAGCAGCGAACGGTGGCGGGCTTACCTACCCGTCCTGCTTTCCTTCAGTGGGGCCTATTTATTGGGGATCGCGGCATTGGAACTCATTCCGGAAGTGTTCGCCGATCGCCGGGAGGGTGGGGGGCTGTGGCTCCTGATTGGCTTTATGGTGCAACTACTGCTCGAAGGCGTCAGCCAGGGAGTGGAGCACGGCCACGTTCATCTGCAACGGCACGGCTCGGCCACATACGGCCTGCAGGTGATGATCGGGCTGGGGCTGCACGCCTTTCTGGAGGGTCTTCCGCTGGCGACGGGGGCGGCACACGGGGAGCACCTGCTGTTCGGTATCGTCCTCCATAAGCTACCGGCCGCCTTCGCACTCGGGCTTTTGCTAGTGGGGAGCGGCTACCGAGCGTCGCGTGCCTGGGTGTTGCTGGCCGTTTTCGCCCTCTGTTCGCCGGCCGGTGCGCTGCTGGGGGAGGTGCTGAGTATTGACGCGCTCTGGCGGAATCGGATACTGGCCGTCGTCGTGGGCTCTTTTCTGCACATTTCTACGACGATTCTATTTGAGTCCGATGCCACCCACCGGCATGGCATCTCCCTCCAAAAATTTTTCATCGTGCTGAGTGGTATGGTCGTGGCGTACCTGACGGCCCACCACTAAGACTGCACCCGCTGCTTGGGAATCGGAGTTCGGCAACCATCGGCCGCGGCGGTTGCATCGCATTACGCTATTCTTGATTTCATGGATTTGACCTCCCGTTTGACCGACCGCTTCAGTTCCCGTGCCATCGGTCTGGCCTGTCTGCTCCTGGGGGCGATCCTGTTCAGCTCGAAGGGAGTCATCATCAAGCTGGCCTACCGGTATGAGGTCAGTAGCATCAGTCTGCTTGGGTTGCGGATGCTCTTCGCTTTACCGCTGTTCCTGCTCATCGGTTTTCGTAGGAGCAGTGCACCCGCGTCCCCGCCCCCCCTCGTGCCGAGGGACGTACTTACCGTCATTGCTCTCGGCGTCATGGGTTACTACCTGGCGAGCTACACCGATTTTCTGGGACTGCGCTACCTGAGCGCGGGGATGGAACGGGTGATCCTGTTCTGCTACCCGACCATGGTGCTGGTGCTGCAACGGCTGCTGTTCGGCACCCGCATTAGGCCCGTTCAGTGGGTCGCGACGGGGCTCTGCTACCTGGGTATCGTGCTGGCCTTCAGTGGATCGGACTTCGTCATCGGCGGTACTTTCGCGCGGGGAGCGGCCCTGATTTTCCTGAGTGCGCTACTGTATTCCACCTACATCATCGGTAGCGGCCGCCTGGCCCCGAAAATCGGCAACCGGCGGTTTACGAGTATGGCCCTGGTTACGGCCTCCACGGCAGTTTTGATTCACGTGGGCCTGAGTGCCGATCCCCTGCTGGGCCTTCCGGACCGGGTGTACCTGTACGGGGTGATTATGGCGGTATTTTGTACCGTGATCCCCAGCTACCTGGTCACCGAGGGAGTAAAACGGCTGGGCGCCGGGGATGCGGCAATCGTCGGAGCGGTGGGGCCGGTGGCCACGATCGTGCTCGAATACTATGTGCTGGATGAGTACATGAACCTGCTCCAGGCGTTGGGGGCGGGTTGTATCATCGGGGGGGTAATCCTGATCGGGCAGAGTAAGGGCTAGGGGCGGCGGGGCGCGGGTGAGGGGGAGCCAATAAAACAAATTGTGTTATCTTCGTGGCGTTAAATCTGAACGATGGCGAAGGTTAAGGTGGCGTTCTTTTGCACTAACTGCGGCGCGGAGAGCCCGAAGTGGATGGGGCAATGCCCGGCGTGCCGGGAGTGGAATACGCTGGTGGAAGAAAAGGTTGTCAAGACTAAGAATGACCGAATGGCCACGAAGCCCGACTGGCGACAGGTAGGCAACGGCGCGGCCGCCACGGCCGCCGGTCCGATCGGGAAGGGGCCCAAACCCATCCGCCTGGACGAGGTAACGGCCGGCGAGGTCAGCCGACTGGTGGCCCCGGACCAGGAACTGAACCGGGTGCTCGGCGGCGGCATCGTACCGGGCAGCATCGTGCTCTTCGGCGGGCAGCCGGGGATCGGGAAGTCCACGCTCCTTCTTCAGTTGGCGCTACGACTGGGCAAGCGGGTGCTCTACGTAAGTGGAGAAGAAAGCGAGGAGCAGATCCGCATGCGGGCCGACCGCCTCGGCGGAGAACTGGCCGATACCTACCTGCTCACCGAAACCAATACCGACAAATTGCTCAAACACGCCGCCAGCCTGAAGCCGGACCTGCTCATCGCCGACTCCATACAGACGCTCGCCAGCCCCCACGTGGAAAGTATGGCCGGTACGGTCAGTCAGGTCAGGGAGTGCGCCGCGGAACTGCAGCGGTTTGCCAAAGAAAGCGGCATCCCGGTCTTTCTGATCGGACACATCACGAAGGAAGGCAGCATTGCCGGCCCGAAACTGCTGGAACACATCGTTGACGCCGTGCTGCAGTTCGAGGGGGACCGCAATTACACCTACCGCATCCTGCGCACGCTGAAGAACCGCTTCGGGTCCACCGACGAACTGGGCATCTACCAGATGGAAACCGGCGGACTGCGGGAAGTATCGAACCCCAGCGAAGTCCTGCTCAGTGAACGGGACGAAAACCTGTCCGGCAGTGCCGTCTGCGCCACCCTGGAGGGGATGCGACCGATGCTGGTGGAGGTGCAGGCCCTGGTCAGCGCCGCCGTCTACGGTACGCCCCAGCGATCGGCCACCGGATTCGATTTGCGTAGGCTCTCCATGCTGCTGGCGGTGCTGGAAAAGCGGGCCGGGCTATCGCTGGGCAATCAGGATGTGTTTCTCAATATCGCCGGCGGCCTGCGGGTTGACGATCCGGCGATCGATCTGTCCATCATCGCGGCCCTGCTGTCCTCCGCCCAGGATGTGATGGTCAGTCCCGACCTATGCTTTGCCGGGGAAGTTGGCCTGAGCGGGGAAATTCGGGCCGTAACCCGGATCGAGCAGCGGATTCAGGAAGCGGACCGGCTGGGCTTCCGTGGCATCTACGTGAGCAAGTATAATGTGAAGGGGCTCGATCCTGACCGCTACTCCATTCGTGTCCATACCGTCGCTACGGTTCGGGAGCTCTACGAGGAACTGTTCGCTTAAAATGGATCCAGCAGGATATTCAGCAGACTCCGGGTTCCCGTGATCACGGTAGCCTCCCCCCGTAAAAACGGAGTGGCTTCCAATTGCTTTCCCTTCGTAGTGATTAGCCCTCCGGGAAAGGTAATCTCTATGGCTACCCGGTCGCCGACCGGCACGACGCCCACCTTACCTACCTCTCCGGTGACCACCCCGTATTCCAGGTGGGGATACTTATCGAAGCGCACGACTACCTTTTGGCCGGGCGCTACCCCACCGCTTCCCCGCACCGGGAGGGATACCTGCCCGATCGTCGATCCGGCGTCGTGCGGCAGGACGGTGGCGGCAAGTTGCCCCCGCGGTAAGAAGTTATCTTCCCGTAGACTAGGTTGTAACAAGACCACCCCCGCTACCGGGCTGACCAGCGTATAATCTTGCTTCCACCGGGCAACCGCCGACCGGAGTGCGGTGAATGCTTCACTGAGTTGAGCGCGGGCTTCGGTCAGGCTTCCGGTACTTCCGGTCTGGTAACTCGCGACCTGGTTGCGCATCAATTCGATGTCTAGCCGGCTGCTGCGTACGGCCTCGCGTTCCCGTTGCACCTCTTCCTCCAGGCCGGCGATGCGGCCCCGTAGGTTCCGGCGCTCGCCGGGGGTAGTAGCCGATGGCGGCAGGTTCGTTTCTTCGTTGCGCAGCCCGGCCAGTTGTCGTTCCCGGGCGTTAAGTCGTTCCCGACGTCGGCGCAGCCGGTTTTCTTCCCGGGCGATCATGGCCGCAAGTTCGCTGCTACCGTAGCGCCCCAGTTCCCGGTTAGCGAGTATACGGAGGCGGTCCTGTCGATCCCGGAACCGCCGTACACTGGCGTCAACCGGGCCTAACACGAGGTGGATGGGCAGGGCGAGTTCCGCGGGGTCGGGCCCGCCCTCCCGCTGGGCATCGAGCAGCCGGTCCTCCAGGTCCAGTACGTGTTCTAACCGAGCCGTGCCGTCCTCGGCGGCTAAGAGCACCTGGCCGGCTACGACCGTATCCCGGTCGTTCACCCACACGCGGCTGATCTGCATGTCCTGACGGGCGATGAGTTTGCGTGGCGGGTCCACCGTGGAGAGCTCCAGCGTTCCCCTTACGGTGGCCGGATAGCGATACCCGTAGGCCCCCACCAGCAGGATCGCGGCCGTAGTGAATAGCAGAATGTGGCCGTTGCGGTAGGCCCAGCCGGCCCGTTTACCGAGCAGGTCGGCAGTGTCGGTAGGGTACGGTTCCCGGTCCATGCGTTACTCTATTATCCTTAATTACCGAGGAGCGTTTGGTTGGTGACCAGGCGGTAGTATTTGTTGCGATCCGCCATCAGGTGATCGTGACTCCCGGTCTCTACGATCTGACCATCCTCCAGCACGATGATGTGGTCCGCCCGCCGGAAGGTACCGTTCCGGTGGGCCACCACTACGATGGTTGCTTCGGGAAGATAGGTCCGTAGATCGTCCATGAGAGTAAGTTCGGTGAAGGCATCTAGCCCGGTGGTGGCCTCGTCGAGGAACAGGTAGGGTGGATTGCGGTAGATCGCCCGGGCCAGGAGGATGCGTTGCCGCTGCCCTTCGCTCAGTCCGGTTCCCCGTGGCCCGATCACCGTTTGCAGGCCATCGGCTAAACTATGGACGAGCTGATTTAATTGCGTGATCTGCAGTACGGTAAGCAGCTTTTTTTCGTCGACCTTACGCTCGGCAAGGACGATATTGCGGGCGATGGTATCGGTAAATAGAAATCCACCGGGGTACACCATGCCAACCTGATCGCGCCAGAAGGCGGAGTCAAACTCAGCAAGTGGTACCCCATCCAGGGTAATGGTGCCGGACTCCGCCCGGTAATGCCCTAGCAGCAACTTCAGGAGCGTCGACTTACCGCTCCCCGACGGTCCGACGATGGCCGTGACCCGCCCGGGCGGGATGCGGAAGGAAAGGTCGTTCAGTACCGGTAGGGCACCGGGTACGGGGTAGCGGAAGGTGAGATTGTCCGCCCGTAGCTCACCGGGTCCGGGTATCACCCGGTGGCCTTGGCGCCGGCTTTCGGTCCGGTCGGCTTTGTCCATGATTTCACCGATGCGTTCCATACTCACCCGGCCGTATTCCAGGCCGCGGGCGAAGGTGGTCAGTTCCTCAATCGGGTTACTGAGGTGGGCGAGCATGTAGTGAATAGCTACCAGGACGCCAATGCTCAGGTCGCCCCGCACGACGGCCAGGCTGGCCACCAGGGTAATACCGAGGTTTTTTCCCTGATCGATAAACTGGCTGACCGTGCGCTGCGCCCGGTCGAGTTCATTTAGCCGTAGCCGCGTGCGGTATAGCTCGGCTTGCCGTTGCTCCCAGGCCCACCGCTTGCCGCGCTCGGCATTATGCTGCTTGATTTCCTGGATGCCGTCGATTAGCTCCATAAGGTGGTCCTGGCTACCGGACCGTTGATCGAAGTGCCGCAGATCCAGGGTTCTCCTCCGCCGCTGTACCAGGTAGGCCCAGGCTACGTTCATGGCCGTACCGGCTACGAATAACAGGAAAACCGACCCCGACCAGTAGAGCAGCAGCGCCGCGAAAGCCACGAAACTCAGCAGGTTGAGTACCCGAAGCAGCGCCTCCCCGGTCAGGAAAGATTGCAGCCGATCGTGGTCGTGAAACCGCTGCAATACATCACTCCGGCCCCGCCGCTCGAAGTACGTTAGCGGAAGACTCAGGAGCCGCGACAGGTAATCACTCAGTAACCCCACGTACACCCGGCTTCCGACGTAATTGACTAAATAGCGCCGCATCCCGGTGAGCACGGTAGCAAACACCAGCAGGACCAGCTGGGCACTTACGATGAGGGTAATCAACGACGGTTCGGCCAGTACGATACCGTAGTCCACCAAGTTTTTGAGCAGCAGCACCAGCATGAGCTGCACGATTAGGGTCAGGACTAAACCGGCGCCCACGTTGAGGAGCAGACGACGGTGGGGGCGGAAATACGTCAGCAGGCGGGTCAAAGGCCCGTCTTCCGCCGTAGACGCGGTGCGGTAAAAGGCACCGGTAGGTTCGAGCACCAGCACGTTTCCCGCGGGGCGCCCGTCACTTCCGGGTTCCCGGGGCCAGCGGTCCAGAAAATCATTTGCATCGAGCGTGACTTCGCGGACCTCCGGGTCCGGGTCGGCAACGGCGTACCGCCCACCATGGACGGATTTGAGCACGACGAAGTGATCGTCCTTCCAGGGGATGATGCAGGGTAGGGGAACTTCGCTACCCAGCCGCTCCAGGTCGACCGGTAGGGCCAGGGTTTGCAATCCGATACTTTCGGCCCCCTCACTGATGCCGAGCAAGCTCACCCCGTCCCGGCTCTGACCGCTGCGTTCGCGCAAGTCTTCCAGCGAAAATTCCCGGCCGTGGTAGCCCGCCACCATCCGCAGGCAGGCGGCCCCGCAGTCCATCTCTTCCAACTGCCGGTAGTAGGTGAATCCCCGCATCACAGCGAAGATAGCAACTCTCGGCCGTGCCGAAGTGTTACCCAGTTTCCCCTTCATTGGCCGGGCCATGAACCCGCGCGAATCGAACGTATATGAGCAAATTAGGACGCGTACTGGTCGCCATGAGCGGCGGTATCGACTCGACCGTGACGGCCATGATCCTGCACGAGCAGGGCTACGAAGTAGTCGGCATCACCATGAAAACCTGGGACTACGCCAACTCCGGCGGATCCAAAAAGGAGACCGGCTGCTGCAGTCTGGATAGCATCAACGACGCCCGGTCGGTGGCCGTGGAAATGGGCTTTCCCCACTTCATCATCGACATCCGCGATGAGTTCGGCGATCACGTCATCGATAACTTCGTCGATGAGTATATGGCCGGCCGTACCCCCAACCCCTGCGTACTCTGCAACACCCACATCAAGTGGAGCGCCCTGCTGAAACGGGCCGATGCCATGGACTGCGAGTTCATCGCCACCGGTCACTACGCCCGGTTGAACCAGACGGCGGAAGGACGCTGGCACGTGCGCAAAAGTGCCGACGATAAAAAGGACCAGAGTTACGTGCTCTGGGGCCTAAGCCAGGAGTGTATGGCGCGAAGCCGCTTTCCCCTCGGCCATATGACCAAGCCCGAGGTCCGGCAACTGGCCTACGATTTTGGCTACGAAGAACTGAGCAAAAAAGCCGAGAGCTTCGAAATTTGCTTCGTGCCCGACAACGATTACCGGGGCTTCCTCAAACGCCGTCTGCCCGGGCTGGAAACCCAGGTTGCCGGCGGGGCGTTCGTCAATACCTCCGGGGAACGAATCGGTACCCACGATGGCTACCCCTTCTACACCATCGGACAGCGGAAGGGCCTCGGACAGGCATTCGGCCAGCCCATGTACGTCACCAACATCGACGCAGAAACCAATACCGTCACCCTCGGGCCGGTAGATGCCCTGGTAAAGAACGGAATGATGGTCGGTGGCGCCACGCTGCAGAAGTATGCCGAGCTTCCCGCCCTGGGGCTGGAACTCGTCACCAAGGTTCGGTACAAGGACCGCGGAACGCTCAGTCTGGTCGAACAGCTGGCCCCGGATCGGTTTGCCGTCGACTTTTACGCCGATGTGAGGGGAGTAGCACCGGGTCAGAGTGCCGTGTTCTACGAAGGCGATGACGTCGTTGGAGGCGGACTAATCCACACGTCGCGGTAGGCGTTTTGCGGCGGGGCGCGGGTGCAAGCAGTTAACCGGAAGCACTGCCCTGGTACAGATCATACCGGCAAAATCTGGTCTCCACCGGACCGTTCATCAGGGGAATTTTCCGGGAGGTACGCAGTCC
Organism: uncultured Lewinella sp.; assembly: GCA_964594535.1. Lineage (GTDB taxonomy): Bacteria > Bacteroidota > Bacteroidia > Chitinophagales > Saprospiraceae > Neolewinella. The sequence goes on along the minus strand of CAZQNE010000001.1, from coordinate 38,341 downwards.
GACCCGCTTCACGGCGGCGGGGTTCGCCGAGATGAGCCAGGCGGTGTACCCGGCCCAGTTCTGCTTCAGGGTGTCGCCGATCGTGCCGTAGAAGGCTTCGATGTCCCCGGTTTCCATCCGAAACTCGTAGGGTGGATTGAAGACCAGTAGCCCGGGCGGGCCGGAGGGAGGCTGTAGGTTTTCGAAAGCACGTTCCATGAGTTCGACGCGGGGCAGCAAGCCGGTACGATCCAGCGTAGCCCGGCTGATGGCCACGGCCACCCCGTCGATGTCGGCACCGACGATCGGGTGGGGGGGCGTACGCATTGCGTCCAGCGCGCGTTGGCGGATCGTGGCCCACTCCGCCGCCTCAACGTTCGGCCACCGTTCGAATCCGAATTTCCGGAATAAGCCCGGTGGCTGCCGGGCCGCGATCATGGCCGCTTCGGCGACGAGGGTGCCCGAGCCGCACATCGGATCGACGAAGGCCCGCTCGCCATCGTAACCGGCCAGTCGCAGCATCCCCGCGGCCAGTACTTCGTTGATCGGTGCTTCACCGGTCCGCCTGCGGTAGCCCCGCCGGTGCAGTCCCGCTCCCGAACTATCGACGCTGAGATCGACTTCCCCCCGCCCGCCGATCCGGAGGTGAATGCGCAGGTCCGGATCGTCCTTACTGACCGAGGGGCGGGTCTGGTATTTGTCGCGAAACTGATCGACGATGGCATCCTTGGTGAGCTGGGCAATGTAGTGGGTAGACCGGAACCACCGGCCGGGGTCCACTACCTGCACCCGCAGACTTCCCTCGGGTAGCAAAAATTGCCGCCAGTTGGTGGCCCGCAGGCGGTCGTAGAGCTCCTGTTCCCGGTCCACCCGAAAGCGGTCGATGTTGATGAGTACCCGCAGGGCGGTCCGTACCCCCAGGTTGCAGCGGTAGACGACGGACCAATCACCGCTGCCCGTAACCACTCGTCTGCCGATAGTCGGGGACTGCACGCCGAGTTCGGACAGTTCCGCGGCGAGCACCTCTTCGAGTCCGGCAAGAGTAGGGAAGGCAAGGTCCAGCGATTCGGGCATCGGTCAGTTTTGGCGCAAGGTAGGTGGTCTCATTCCATGGCGTCGAGGGGTTCGCTCTCTCCCCAGCGGTAGGCATCTTCGACCGGTAGTCCGGCCAGGGCGAGCACCCGATCGGTGACCGTGCGCACGATACCCAATGGATCGGTGACGCCACTGTAAAATGACGGAATGGCCGGGCAGATGATGCCTCCGGCCTCCGTGACGGTAGTCATATTACGGAGGTGGATCAAACTCAGGGGGGTTTCCCGGGGGACCAGGATGAGCCGCCGCCGCTCCTTGAGAATCACGTCGGCCGCCCGCGTAATCAGATCCGTACTGATGCCGCTGGCTATCCTGGCCAGCAAGCCCATACTGCAGGGGCAGACGATCATGGTATCGTAGTTCGCCGACCCCGAGGCAAAGGGGGCAGTGAAGTCTCGTTTCCCGTAGTACCGGAAGGGGTAATTGGACCAACCATCATCGCCGAGCTCGAATTCCCAGTTGTACTTACCATTATCCGTAATTACTACTCCAACATTTTCTTTTTTTATTTTCGCTATTTTCAGCGATTCCAGGACGGCTTTGGCGTATAGAGATCCGCTGCTGCCACCGATAGCGACTACTATTTTCTTTTCCGGCATAGGGTGGGAGATATTGATGGTGGCGCAACGTATTATTCGGCGGTAGGTTGTAGGTTGGAGCCCAACCCGGTTGGTCGGTTTAGCAGCTAACTTCTCCAAAGCTTCACGTTGTACCGTTTCGTTTTCATCGTGCTTTCCGTATTACTCTGCACCTGCGGCCGCGCCCCGGACGTTAATCCCGGCCGTAAGCAACTCGCTACCGTACTGGTCGATAGTCTGACCTACCGCTACACCGTGAATGGCGATACGACCTTACTGATGGGCTTTGATTTAAGGGAGGCCCCGATCGAGGTGGATGCGCTTACTCCGTGGGTAGACCGGATCGAAGGAAGCGGAGGGAACCTGCTGATCGTCAGCGATTCGTTAGCGGATCATCCTACATTTCCCGAACAGCAGCGCCGAGCGGCGGCGCTAGGCGTCGTACTCAGTCGCCCCGGCGGGTTGCCGTGTAGTATCGCCGGTACCGCTTCGCAGTTTGCCCGATCGTTACTGACGGGCCGCGGTTGCGTAGCCTATACGGGACTCGACCAGGGCCGGCTGAACAGCATCCGGGCGGCGCGAACCGTCGAGCGGCACCTCCGGTTTCGCGACCTGTATTCCCCGCAAAACGGGAGCGACCGCTGGTCAGCCAGGCGGGACGAACGGGGGACGTACGTGTACTATATGCCCGGCCGCGGAACGGTTGATGTCGTACTGGATGAGGACGAGCAGATCCCACGGCGGGTGACGGTGGTCGGTCACCTGGGTACTCAGCGTTCCGAAGTGTTGCGACCGCCCTACCGCAGGAATTTCACCCTGCAGAGTAACGAGGATCGGGGTGGGTATTTACTGATCGAAGCGCTCGACCGTTAATCGATTAAATATATCTCACGTATTCTGCCAGCGTGATTATCCACTTTTCCTTGATGAAAGACGAAGCCAGGGGAAGGGGCCCCCTGGGTGAAGTAGCAAAAATCGAGAAAATTGCAACTCCGAGGAGCTTTGCGACGATCAGTGCAGGTAAACTCGCCTTCGGCTCAAACAGTGCAATTTTCGATCCTAAAACGTGGTATGTATGGTCGAATTTTATTTTTGATGTCCTCACACATTCAAATTTTCTTATCCCGTTTCAATTGAAACCGTAAGGTTAGTTATTTGATCATGGTGAGAAAGCTAGAGAAGATCCAATTGCTGTCGACTTTAACTAAGGCGCCGAGTGCGGAATCGGCCTTGTGGCTGTAGAGCCGCAGCTCCTGAATGACCTGACGGAACTCCTCCGATTCCGGGCCTTCCCCCTCCACGTCGCTCAGTTCGTCAAGTAAGTGGAGCATGGGTTCCAATTCCCGTTTTTTGCGGGCGATGATGATGTTTTTCACCATCTTGGACATGTCCTTCTCGGCGACGAAGTACTCCTTGCGCTCGCCGGGAATCAGCTTCTTATGGACGAGGTTCCAATCCAGCAGCATTCGGGTATTGATGTTGACGTTGCCCCGGCTGATCTGCAGGGCCTCCATAATATCGTCGCTACAGAGTGGCTCGTTGGAAATGAGGAGGAGGGCATGAATTTGGGCCATCGTACGGGTCACGCCCCAACTGCTGCCAAAGGTGCCCCAGGCTTCGATAAATTTGTCGCGTCCCTCGGGTAGTTTCATGGGTGGATAAGGCGGGTTCGGTCTTAAGGGTTTCGTAAAGTTCGAAAAAAGACGCCCCGGCGGAGGGTTCTCCGTCGGGGCGTACTTTATTCTGGGCGGGGGATGGCCTTACATCATGCCACCCATTCCGCCGGGCATACCGCCTCCGTGGGCGTGCCCACCGCCGGCTCCTTCCGGCTCGGGCATGTCGTTGATGACACACTCGGTGGTCAGTACCATTCCGGCAATGGAGGAGGCGTTTTCCAGCGCGATGCGGGTGACCTTCGTCGGGTCGATCACACCGGCCTTCTTCAGGTCCTCGTACTCGTCGGTGCGGGCGTTGTAGCCGTAGCTACCCTTGTTGGTCCGCACTTTTTCCAGTACGATGCTGCCTTCGACTCCGGCATTCTCCACGATGGTACGCAGGGGGTATTCCAGCGCCTTGCGGAGAATCTGGATGCCGATCTTCTGGTCCTCGTTGTCGCCGGTCAGCCCGTCCAGGGCATCGATGGCGCGTACCAGGGCCACTCCGCCTCCGGCCACGATGCCTTCCTCCACGGCGGCACGGGTGGCGTGCAGGGCGTCATCGACGCGGTCTTTCTTCTCCTTCATCTCCACCTCGGTAGCGGCACCGACGTAAAGTACGGCTACCCCACCGGCCAACTTGGCCAGCCGCTCCTGCAGCTTCTCGCGGTCGTAGTCGGAAGTCGTGGACTCGATCTGTTGCTTGATCTGGTTGACGCGACCCTGGATCAGGGCACCGTCACCGGCTCCGTTCACGATAGTGGTGTTGTCCTTGTCCACCGTAATCTTTTCGGCCGAACCGAGCAGGTCCATGGTGGTCTGATCGAGCTTGTAGCCCTTGTCTTCGCTGATGACGGTACCTCCGGTCAGGACGGCGATGTCTTCCAGCATGGCCTTACGGCGGTCACCGAAGCCGGGGGCCTTGACGGCCACGACTTTCAGTTGGGCGCGCAGGCGGTTCACGACGAGAACGCCGAGGGCCTGACTCTCGATGTCTTCGGCGATGATCAGCAGCGGACGTCCGCTCTGGATCACCTGCTCGAGGATGGGCACGATATCCTGCATATTGCTGATCTTCTTGTCGTGGATCAGCACGTAGGGGTTTTCGTACTCGGTGGTCATATTCTCCGTGTCGGTCACGAAGTAGGGGCTCAGGTACCCCCGGTCGAACTGCATCCCCATTACCTCGTCGACGTAGGTATCGGTTCCCTTGGCTTCCTCGACGGTGATGACGCCGTCCTTGCTGACGCGCTTCATGGCGTCGGCGATCAGGCTACCGATCTCGTTATCGTTGTTGGCCGAGATGGCGGCTACCTGCTGAATTTTACCGAAGTCATCGCCCACGACCTCACTCTGGGTCTTAAGGTGCTCGATGACCTTCTTGGTGGCCAGGTCGATACCCCGCTTGAGATCCATGGGGTTGGCTCCGGCGGTTACGTTCTTCAGTCCGGCCTGAATCATGGCCTGGGCCAGTACGGTAGCGGTAGTGGTACCGTCGCCGGCGATGTCGGCGGTCTTGGAGGCGACCTCCTTGACCATCTGTGCGCCCATGTTAGCCACGGCGTCTTCCAGTTCGACCTCCTTGGCGACGGTCACGCCGTCCTTGGTGATCTGGGGGGCGCCGAATGATTTTTGAATGACGACGTTACGTCCTTTGGGGCCTAGCGTCACCTTTACGGCGTTTGCCAGGGCGTCAACGCCATTGCGGAGTTTTTCGCGGGCGTTGCGGTCAAAGCTAATTTCCTTAGCCATAGGTATGGTATAGTTTAAGTTTGATTAAAATGGGTGGGCGGGGTGCATGCTAGAGGATGACGAGGATATCGTCTTCCCGCATAATGAGCAGGTCGTCCCCCTCGTGCTTGAGTTCCTGCCCGGCGTACTTACCGTAGAGGACGATGTCGCCTACGCTGACGGTCATGGCGTTGCCTTCCTTACCGGGTCCTACGGCGACGACTTCGCCGCGTTGGGGTTTCTCCTTGGCGGTGTCGGGGACGATGATGCCACCGGCGGTTTTTTCCTCCGCGGGGGCTGGTTTTACCACTACGCGATCGTTGATCGGCTTCATGTACAGTGTGTTTTAAGGTTAAGCTAAAAAGTGATGGCCGCCGAACCGAGCCGGGGGCCGCGGTAGGCCGTGCCAAGACCGTGCCAGGATGGGTGGACCGTCAAAATGTCAGCCACCTGCTATTCCGGCGGTCTGCCCACCCTTCGCTACTTTTGCCCCTTCACTACCGATAATACCCACCATGGCCCATTCCAGCGAACCCACCGTCACCGTCGAAACCGCCCGCCAACTCGGACTGACCGCGGAGGAGTTCGATCGCATCGTAGAGATTATGGGCCGCACCCCGAATTTCAACGAGCTGAGCATCTATTCGGTGATGTGGTCGGAGCACTGCTCGTATAAGAATAGCATCCGCTGGCTCAAGACCCTACCGCGGGAGGGCGGCCGCCTGCTGGTCGGGGCGGGAGAGGAGAACGCCGGTCTGGTGGACATCGGTGACGGTATGGCCTGTGCCTTCAAGATCGAAAGCCACAACCACCCCTCAGCCATCGAACCCTACCAGGGAGCGGCCACCGGGGTGGGAGGGATCCACCGCGATATCTTTACCATGGGAGCCCGCCCCATCGCTTCCCTGAATAGTCTGCGCTTCGGTGACCCCGCACTGGCCCACACCAAGCATCTGGTAGCCGGAGTGGTGAAGGGGATCGGCGATTACGGCAACTGCTTCGGCGTTCCGGTCGTCGGCGGAGAAGTGTATTTCCACCCCAGCTACAATCAGAATATTCTGGTCAACGCCATGTCGGTCGGCATCGTCCGGGTGGGGGAGACGGTCTCGGCGTCCGCCGACGGCCCCGGCAACCCGGTCTTCATCGTCGGGTCGGCTACCGGCAAGGATGGCATCCACGGAGCCACCTTCGCATCTGCCGATCTGACCGAAGACAGTGCCGAAGACCTGCCGGCCGTGCAGGTGGGTGACCCTTTCCAGGAAAAACTACTGCTGGAGGCCAGTCTGGAGGTCATCGCTACCGGCGCCGTGGTGGGCATGCAGGACATGGGTGCGGCCGGCATCACCTGCTCCACCTCCGAGATGAGCGCCAAATCCGGTACGGGCATGCGCATCGACCTGGACAGGGTGCCTACCCGGCAATCGGATATGCAAGCCTGGGAAATTCTGCTGAGCGAAAGCCAGGAACGCATGCTCATCGTGTGCGAACGCGGCCGGGAGGACGAGGTGCTCGCCGTGTTCGAGAAGTGGGATCTGGAGTGCGAGCACATCGGGGAGGTCACCGACACCGGCCGCCTGGAGTTCTTCGCGGGCGGGCAAAAAGTAGCCGATCTGGCGGCCGAACCCTTGGTACTGGGTGGCGGTGCCCCGGTCTACGAACGGGAGTACCGCCGACCGGCCTACCTGGAAAAGATCGACTCCTTCGATGTCGCCGAGATTGTCGAACCGGATGACCTGCTCAACGCAGCCGAGCGGCTGTTCGTCGCGCCCAGTCTGGTCTCCAAAAATTGGGTGACCGACCAGTACGACGGCACGGTACGTACGAACAGCGTAACGGAAAACGACCCGTCCGATGCGGCCCTGGTCCGCATCAAGGGCAGCGAAAAAGCACTGGCCGTTACGACGGACTGTAATTCCGCCTACGTCTACGCCGACCCCTACCGGGGAGCGATGATCGCCGTAGCCGAAGCCGCCCGCAACATCGCCTGTAGTGGCGCCACCCCGGTGGCCATCACGAATTGCCTCAACTTCGGTAACCCCTACAATCCCGAAGCGTTTTATCAGTTCGTCCACGCCGTCCGGGGAATGGGAGAAGCCTGCCGTGCCTTTGGTACTCCGGTCACCGGCGGTAACGTCAGCTTTTACAACCAGAGCCAGTACGAAGACGGCCGTACCGAACCGGTCTATCCCACCCCCACCATCGGAATGCTGGGGATACTCGATGAGGTGAAGTACGCTACTACTCTAAGCTTCAAGGATCAGGATGATGTGATCTACCTGATCGGGGATGTCCACGAGGACCTCGGTAGTTCCGAATACCTCCGCCGCATCCACGGCATCGAACACAGTCCGGTACCGGTCTTCGACCTCGACCGGGAGGTCCGGCTTCACAATGCGCTCGGGCGAATCATCCGCGGCGAGCTCATCAAAAGCGCCCATGACGTCAGCGACGGGGGCTTGTTCCAGTCCCTCACCGAATCGGCCATTGCCGGCGGTCACGGGTACACTATTTCTACGGAAGATACCATGCGCCGCGATGCTTTTCTCTTCGGCGAAAGCCAGGGTCGCGTGGTCGTCACCGCCGATGAGGCCAGGACGGGAGCACTGGAAGACCTGCTGGGGGAGGCCGGAATCGGGTACCGCGTACTCGGCCGGGTACGGGGCGACGACCTGACGGTGGACGGGGAGGACTGGGGCGCCCTGCACCTCTGGCGCGCCCGCCACGAGAACACCCTGGCCGACATCCTGGACGGTACCACGGTCTGATTCAACCAAAGGAGGCGTCGGGGCCTTCCTTTCCTAAAGCCCGCACGGATGAGACGACTCCTGTTCCTGACTATCGCCAGCCTGGTGTTCGCCCTCGCGGCCTGCACGGACGCTGATTCCGGTACCGAAATCGTAGTCCACCTGGAAAACGCCGCCGGACTCAACGCCAACCTGGATCGGATCGTCCTGGGCGGTGAAAAGGAAATGCTAAAAAGTACGCCCATCGACGAATCGGGCACGTTCAGCTTTTCCTACGACGATGCGCTGCCGGCGGGGCTCTACCAAATCCGCGTGGGCGCCCAAAAAGCCACACTTCCACTGAGCGGAGCATCCGGTACCGTGACGATCGACGGCGAACTCAGTTCCTTCGGCTCCTACGATTTTACGGTCGGCGGAGCGCAGGGTGCGAGCGAACTGGTGAAAGCCATGGATCGGATCCAGCGTGCCGAAAGCGTCGACGACGTGGCCGAAATTCTGGACGGCATGCAAAATCCCTACGGGGCAACCTTTCTTGCCTTCAACACGCTGCTACGGTCGGGTGAAGCGGGACTCCACATTCAGGAAGAAGTCATCGAGTCGTTACCACCGGACGATCCCAATCGGGTGAGCTACGCCGCCTATCTGGAACAGGTCCGCCAGCAATTGGCCTTCGCGCGGAGCCAGGAGCGGATTCAGCCCGGGCAGCCCGCCCCGGACCTGGTCCTTCCCGGTCCGGACGGCACCACCCGCCGGCTTTCTGACCTGAAGGGGCAGGTGGTGCTCCTCGATTTCTGGGCCGCCTGGTGTGGGCCCTGCCGCCGCGAGAACCCGAACGTCGTGAAGGTCTACGATCGCTACAAGGATCAGGGCTTCACGATCTACAGCGTCAGTCTGGATGGGGTGAGACCGGCGCAGGCCGCGCGCATGACGCCGGAGGAACTGGAGCAGGCTACGGAAAACCAACGGCAGAAGTGGATCGCGGCCATCGAACAGGACAACCTGACCTGGCCCCACCACGGCAGCGAACTCAAGTACTGGAACGGCAAAGCCTCGGCAACCTACGGCGTACGCGCCATTCCCGCCACCTTTCTTATTGACCGCGACGGTAAGATCGCCGAGGTAGGACTGCGGGGTGCCGCATCCATAGAGCGTGCGCTCCAGAAAATCCTTTAGCGGTCCGCGGGAAGTAGCGAAGTGCCCTCCCGAATACGAACGGGATACACTTCGGCCTTCATGTTGAATTGCTCTTCGTAGGCCGAAAGTACACCCTCGGTGAAGCTATCTATCCCCTCATCCGCTACCAAATTAAGGGTGCACCCCCCGAAGCCCCCGCCCATCAGCCGGGCGCCGCTGACGGCCGGGTGGCTCGTCGCGTACCGCTGCAGGTAATCCAGTTCGGTACAGCTGACTTCGTACTCGTCGCGCAGGCCCCGGTGGGTTTCACTGAGCAAGCGCCCCAGTTCGCTAGCCGCACCCCCCTCGAGCGCCTGGATCGCGGCGCGAACCCGTTCATTTTCGCCGATTACGTAGCGTGCGCGGCGGTACACGACTGACGATATGTCACTTTTTACCCGCTCCAATTGTGACAGTTTGGCGGCCGAAAGATTCGGTAGCTCTGGGTAGCTACGTCGTAAAGCGGACAGGGCCAGCTCACACTCCTCCACCCGCCGGGTGTAGGCCCCGTCACTCAGATCGTGACTAACCATGCTATTGACCAGGATAAATGAATACCCATTGAGCGCATTTTTTACCGGTTCGAAGGCGTGGGTCGCGCAGTTCAGCACGATCGGGCCGCTGGCCAGTCCGTTCAGGCTCGCGAATTGGTCCATGATACCCGATGGTATACCCATGAAGGTATTGCTGGACCGCTGACAGAGCCGGGCCAGTTCCGGGCGGTCCAGCTGCGTATTCAGTACCTCATTTAGCAGAAAGGCCATACCCCCTTCCAGCGCCGCCGAACTGCTCATCCCACTCCCGACCGGCAAGTCGCCACCGAGCACGATCTCCATACCGGGTAGCAGGTGGCCCCGGTCCTGGTACTGCACGCCGATTCCGGCCAGGTAGTTCACCCACGTACGTTGCGTTCGTTCGGTCACGGGCAGGGGGAGGGTAGCGGTCTGGTTGATATCGATCGCGTGGAGTCGCCATTCGGGCTGCGGCAGGGGGCGGGCGGCAAAGTAGATCGCCCGGTCGATCGCCGCGGGCATGACCAAACCGCCGGTATAATCAGTATGCTCGCCGATGACGTTGATACGACCGGGGGAGCGCAGGTTTACGGTGAACTTTTCCGGGCCTGCGTCCAGCCCAGCAATGTATGCGAGGATGCGTTCGTCCATCCGCTACTCCGACTCGTCCATGGTGTGAAAGACATTCGCCACGTCGTCGTCCTCCTCGAGCATGTCGATGAGTTTGATCACTTCCTCGGTCTCCCCGTCGGATAGTGCTTTGGTGTGGGTGGGTAGGCGGACCAGCTCCGCGTTATCGACTTCGATCTTTCGCCGTTCGAGCTCCTGCTGAAATCTGCCGAAGTCCTCAAAGGCGGTGTAGAACACGACCTCTTCTTCTTCCTGCTCCATGCGGTCCAGTCCGGCGTCAATCAGTTCCAGTTCGATCTCCTCCAGGTCCCCGGGCAGTTGGTCGAGTTTAATACGGAACTCACCGCGGCGATTGAACATGTAGTCTACCGAGCCATTCACGCCGAGGCTGCCGCCGTACTTGCTGAAGATGTGGCGGATGTTGGCAACCGTTCGGTTGTTGTTATCACTGGTGGCTTCGACCAGGATGGCAATTCCGTGGGGGCCGTACCCCTCGAAGGTGACTTCCTCGTAGTTCGTGGCGTCCTTTTCCGTGGCGCGTTTGATGGCCGCTTCCACGTTCGCCTTCGGCATGTTGACGGCCTTGGCGTTGGCAATGGCCAGTCGGAGGCGGGGGTTGTACTCGGGATCCGCCCCCCCCTCCTTGATGGCGATGTTGATTTCCCGGCCGACTTTGGTAAAAGCCTTGGCCATCCCGGCCCACCGCTTCATCTTGCGGGCCTTGCGGTACTCGAATGCGCGTCCCATAGGGTGCTAGTTTGCGGCGAAGATAAACTGCAAAGCGGGTTTGCCGGGCCCCTTCAGTCCGCTACGGGGGAGGAAGGGTTTTCTTTCTGGTTCCGCGTTTCGCTGGGGGTGTACCCGAACTGTTTCCGGTAGCTCTTGGCGAAGTAAGATAAATTACCGTACCCCACCGCGTAGGCAATCTCGCTCACCGAGCCGCTGCCCCGCTCGAGGCGTCGGTGGGCTTCGTGCAACCGCATTTCCTTGATGAGTTGACTGGGGGTTTTGCCGACTACCGACTTTAATTTGCGGGTCAGCTGCGAGCGGCTGTAGCCGATCTTGCGGGCGATATCCGCTACTGACAACCGATCGTCGTCGAGTCGGTCCCGGATGGCGGTAGTCACTGCTTCAACAAATCGGTCGTCCAACGATGTAGCGTCGATGTCCGGCAGAAGGGTAAGGGCGGCGGAGCGCAGGTGCTCGTACAGACGGCGCCGGGAGGCCAGTTGGTTACTTATTCGCATCTTCAGCTCCCTGGGGTCGAAGGGTTTGGTCAGATAGTCGTCCGCCCCCTGGTTCAGACCGGCGTTTACACTGGCCTGGTCGGCCTTAGCCGTTAGCATGATAACGGGAATGTGGGAGGTTTTGCTATTGTTGCGGATGGCGTGGCAGAACGCGATACCGTCCATTCCCGGCATCATTATGTCGGTCAGGATCAGATCGGGGGTAGTGTCTACCGCGATACGAATGGCCGCCCCCCCCTCCCCGGCGTGCAGCAGGTGGTAAAATGGGCTCAGAACGTCGCGGATGAAAGCGGCCAGATCGTGGTCGTCCTCCACCACCAGCACGGTCGGGAGTTGCTTTGCCGCGGTCTGACTATTGTCGGTAGGCGTAGGCCGCGCTTCCGGCGATGAACTAGGGCCGGGATTCGGTAGCGACGGGGGTAGGATGACGCTGCCCTCCGGTAACGCGTCCTGGGTAACGGGCAGCCGGGTACGGAAGGTACTGCCCTGTCCGTGGAGACTACGTACCGCGATCGTGCCACCGTATGCGACTACTAACTCTTTGGTAAGGGCGAGGCCGATGCCCGATCCCACCTCTCCGGTTCCCTCCACGCGGTAGAAGCGATCGAAGATATGTTCAATTTCATCCGCGGGAATGCCCGGTCCGTTATCGCTCACTTCGAGTACGGTAAAATCGCCGTCGAAGGCCAGAGATACGGACACCCGCCCCGGCGCCCCGGCAAACTTGATGGCGTTGGCAACGAGGTTGACGACAATCGTTTCCAGCCTGTCGGCGTCATACCAGCACGGTCGCCGGGCCGGTGGTAAGCTTACGCCAAGGGCAACGTTGTTCCCCTCGGCAAGGCTGGTGAAGGCCATTACGCTCTTGCGGACGAACGCTACGATATCCCCCTCCAGTATCTTCAGGTACTGTCCGCCGTTCTGTAGTTCGGCCAGGGTAAGTAACTGGTCGACCAGCGCTTCGAGTCGTTCGGTGTTGTGCCGGATGGTACGGTAGTCCGCCCGCGTAAGCTGGAAGGCATCGAAGTGTTCCCGCAGGTGGTCCGCACGATCTTTAGCCAGCTCTAGCGGCCCGCGGATGAGCGATAGCGGCGTACGAAACTCATGGCTTACGTTCGCGAAGAATTTGGTCTTCACCCGGTCGAGATCCTCCAGGCGGTCGATCTCCCCCCGTTGGCGCTCGGCTATCACGGCCGTCTCTCGTTCCCGTTTCACCCGCAGCGAGCGGCGGTAGGCCAGTCCGAAGCAGTACACGACGATTTGCACCCAGATGGAGGCCGCGTAGGGGTCGAAAGACACACGAAACAACCGAAGCGACCAGAGGGCTCCGATCAGTATGCAGAGGCTTCCCAGGCCGGCCCCTACGCCAAAGATTCGGGCCAGTGGATCATCGAGCAGGCTGATGCGTACGGCTAAAGCCAGACCGCATGCCGAAAGCAGGGCCAGGCGTTCGTAATTGTACCCGAACTGGGTGATGTATACCACGGGGTCCCACCCCAGTAGGTACACCACGCTGACCAAAATGTGTAAACTACCGAATATCACCAGGAGGAGTATCCACCGGTCGATAGCCGGGTAGCGTTCACGCGCGTGGAGGAAGGCCCGCCCGAAGAACCAAAAGGTGAACGCCATCGCGTGCGGGACGATCAACTGAATAACGAACCTACTGTGAAAGCCGGATAAGCCCAACCAGTCCACCGGCTCGAACCCAGTGGTCATGGCCTGAGTGATCGTACTCAGTAGCAGCCAGAGGGAAAACCACCCATACACCGGTTCGCGCAGGAATGCGAACAGCAAAAATTGGTACAAGAACACCACGGTGGTAGCTCCTACGAGAAAAATGTTCCAGTACGCTCCGCCACCGACCGGCGGGTGAAAGTTCAGATAATCCGGCGCCCTCAGCGTAATATTGAAGCGGGGAAAGACGCCGAAACTATTCGCGCTAATGCTCGTCAGTAGCGTCACCGTACTGTCGGGCGGAAGCGTAAACCGTACCTGATTGTGCGATCGGTGCCCGGGCAGATCCCGTTCTTCTTCCGAAACGTCGGCGCCGGAGGTGCGCTCCCAGAGTAAAGAACGATCGGCGTAAGCGCGGGCTACCATCCTGCCGTTGCCCCTGATCCAGGCCACGTCGTTATAGGAGTGATCCTCGGCCAGTAAGCGCCATCCGCTCAGGGTATCGCGGGTGCGTAGCCTCAACCGGGTATGGTAGACCGTACCGACGTCGGTGTAAAACGGCAGTGTACTAAGGGGTTGCCAGCTAAGACTGCTGTCGCTGAGTAATTGCTCGTCCGTCAGACTCCCGCTCGGGTCCGCCACGACCAGTAGATGGGAATCCAGGGGGTGCACCGGATAACGGGCGTCGACCTCATAGACCGACTGGGCGACTACCAGCCGTGTGGCGAATAGTATATACACCAGCGGCAGCGAATAACGAATACGGAATGGGACCGTTACCGACAACATCGTCATAATATACAGCGCGATAAACTTTACCCCTACTGTGGGGTAAGCCCTGCGAGGGCAACCCGGTAGGTATCCGTGACGGCGTCATACCGCACGGCATACCGCATCGGGAAGTAGCCCGACCTGCCGAAAGACCGGGGTTGGCGGATGGGGGCTTCTACGTTGGGTTGCGTCCGTAAAAAGGCTTCGGAAACCATAGGTTCGAGAAAGTTAAGCTGCCCGGCGAACTTGCCGTAGATGAAGGTGTGAGTGAACGGCCCCGTACCCGAGATTTCCGGGCTCCGCCCGTCGACCACGTGGGCACCCATCCGCGGCACGCCCCCCGGGGTCTCGATGTAGTCCGCGGCCAACTGGGAGGAGGGCAGCGGCGTATTGAAACCAAGGCTATCGAGAGGACCGATCAGATCCCGCTCGGCCGCGCCGATGAAGTAAAAATGAACGTCGAAATGGGGTACGTCATAGACCCCCGGAGGAGCATGACCGTGGGCATTCCAGTCGAGCGTAGCGTGATCGTAGGGCGGAAGGGTAGCGCCCTCCGGCATAGGCAGGACGTACTCGGTGGCCGGGCCGTGCCCCCCCGGTAACCCTTCCAGTGCCTCTGCGGTGAACGCGACGGCAAGTGAGGACGGCTCCCCCCCCGAGGTAAAGTCCACCTCGGTCCAGGCTTGTCCGTTACCCACGGCAACGCGCTGACCGGTGAGCAGCGCGGGAGTAGTAGTTCCATCTTCTTCCTCACAACCCGGCAGGGCAAGCGTATAGATCAGCATAAGGAGCAGGAAGACGGTAGCGCGTGATTCGCGACAGGGAATAAGCATGGGGTCAGTACTTTAGGGGATTAGAAATTCTACACCGTATGACCGGCAGATCGCGGCGACGCGAGCCAAGTCGGGTGGCCCGGCGGGCAGGGCCCCGAGTTCGGCGAACATGCCTTCCAGCCCCGCCGGAGTAGCCACCATCAGCGACCGGGCGACGCGATCGCCAACCACGCGCCAGGCATGGGGAATATTCCGCGGGGCGAACGCAACATCTCCGGGACCAAGTACGCGCGTCACCTCCCCTACGGTAAATTCGACCTGCCCCTCCAGTACCCGAAATACCTCATCTTCCCTGCGGTGTACGTGCGGCGGTATGCCCACCCCGGGGCGATTCAAGTCTTCGAGTACCAGGAGCTGGCCGCCGGTTTCGGCACCGGTGAGCTTGATCCGCATCTGGGAACCCAGCACGTCGTGGAACTTCCCCTCCCCCCGATCGATAAAGTGGGGATCGGCCGGCCCGGGATAGGTACCGTTGCGGGTGGTCGGATCGGGTAACGAATGTAGTTTAGCGGACTGGGTAGTGTCGGTAGTGTGCACGGGTAAGGATTGTATGAAGCCGGAAATAACTCCGGTGCACCAAACCTAGGGCCAGCCCCCGCCCGCCTCTACCACTGCCGTCGCAATAGCTACCACACCTGGGGCACTTCCGCCACGCTGCGCGATAAGTGGTATTATTTACGCGAAAAAGACCGTCATAGTCCTACGAACTCCACGATCTCCAGTCCGTATCCCTCCAGCCCGACCCGGTTACGGGGGGCATTGCTGAGTACCCGCAGCTTCGAAATCCCTAAGTCCCGCAGAATCTGAGCGCCAATGCCGAAGTCCCGCTGCTCCATGCTGGCCGGTACGGTCGGCTTGACGGTCTTGCCGTCCTGTAGCCGGGATTTGAGTAGCCGTAGGCCCGCGATGATGTCATTCGCGTCCTGGTGGGGCCGCATAAAGAGCAGGACCCCCTTGCCGGCCTCGGCGATCTTTTCCAGTGGGCCGTGCAGACCGGTGCTGTAACCACTCAGCAGGCTATGCAGCAGGTCGCGGCTACTGGTACTGCTGTGCACCCGCGTCAGCACGGGCTCGTCGGGCAGCCATTCGCCGTGCGTCAGGGCGAGGTGTACGTCTTCGTTCGTGGTCTGCCGGTAGGCCGTGAGCCGGAAGGGGCCGTAGCGGGTCTCCAGTTCCATACTGAATTCGGCTTCCACCAGCCGTTCGGTCTGCAGCCGGTAGGCGACCAGGTCCTCGATGGTGATGATTTTCAGGTCGTGCGCTTCGGCCAGTTCGATCAGGTCGGGCAGGCGGGCCATGGTACCGTCGGGCTTAAGAATCTCCACCACCACGCCGGCGGGAAATAAATTCGCCATGCGGGCCAAGTCCACGGCCGCCTCGGTATGGCCGGTCCGCCGGAGTACGCCCCCCTTCACGGCCCGCAGGGGAAAGACGTGGCCGGGGCGGGCAAAGTCAGACGGCCGGGCGCTGCGTTCCGTTAACCGGCGGATGCAAGTGGCTCGGTCGTAGCTACTTATCCCCGTCGTGCATCCGTGACCGATCAGGTCGATACTGACGGAAAAGGCCGTTTCGTGAATGTCGGTATTCGTGTTGACCATCATCGGCAGGTCCAGGGCATCGGCGTGCTGCTCCTCGATGGGGGTGCAGATCAGTCCCCGCCCGTGGGTGGCCATAAAGGTGATAATTTCGGGCGTCACCCGTTCGGCGGCACAGACGAAATCCCCTTCGTTCTCCCGATCTTCGTCATCGACCACGATCACGATCTTTCCGGCGCGGATGTCGGCGACGGCCTCGTCGATGGTATTGAGTTTACTCCGGATCGTGGCGGGGTCCATCGGCTCGGGGTCGGTCACTGGGTTGCCAAACATTCGTTGAAATTCCGTTCAGATAGCGCAACATCCCCAACAACAGGGCCAGGTTCATTACGGTGAAGTAGGTTAGGGCGCGGACGCGGGTGCAATGTATCCCGAAAACGGACAGTAGCCGTTCCCCTACAATCGCGACGGTCCAGGCCCCAATTAACCCCACAAACAGAAGGCCCAACCAATAGTTGCCGCTCAGGAGCACGAGCAAAAACCAACAACCGGCCCCCGTAATCAGGAACAAGGGGGTGCACCAGCGCAGCACCTTATGGCTGAAAAAGGCGTAGGCCAGGTCGGACCGCCAGGGCGGCCACCACAACTCCCGGAAGGCTACCAAATTCTGCCAGTTCCCCGCCCCGATACGGACCTTACGGCGAAATTCCCCGCGTATGGTCTGCCCGACGTCTTCGTGTACGGTGGCCGTCGGTACGGTACGTCCCCGCCACCCGTCGCGGTACGCCGCCATGCACAGGTAAAAGTCATCGACCAGGAAAGTGGCGGGAACCGGACGGAAGGCCGCCGCCCGGATCGCCCAGCAGCCGCCGAAGGGCCCGATGAATCGCCCGTAGCGTTCGCTCTCCGCCGCTTTCAACGCTACTTCCCCACGGATGTAGCCATCCTCTACGGCGGCAATCCCATCCCGCCGAACGAGGGTATGGACCATCCGGCTGTCGGTCAGTCCCAGTTCCGGAGTCAGGGCCAACGGGCGGATCAGTTCGGTCACGGTATCCGGACGGAGAAGCACGCTGGCGTCAGTCAGGACTAGAATCGACTTCCGGGGTAGGTCCCGGGCAAGTAGGTTTACGGTAGCCGGCTTGCCCCGCCGGTCCGCATTCAGGTGGAGCGTAACGGAAAAACGGGAGGCGGAGGCAAACCGTCTGAGGATAGCGTTCGTTGTGTCGGTACTCCGGTCGCTACCGATGTGCAGCACCAGTCGCCCCGGATAATCCTGGGCCGAGATGGTGGCCAGTTTCCGTTCGAGTATAGCCTCCTCGTTATGGACGGCCATCAGCAGGTGAACGTCCGGCCAGGTACTCGGCTCCCGGTTCACCGTGCACCCGCGCTCCGCCGCCCCCTCTCCACTACCGAACCGAAGTAGCCGCCGGGGATAGATGAGGTAGGTGTGACCGACGGCGGCAACGCAAGCGAGTAACGGCAAAAGCAGCAGCCAGACCACGCCGCGAAGGTAAGTGAAAACACTTCGGCTCACCTGGCGTTGCACCCCAAAACCAAACTCCCCTGACATGGCAAACGAAAAAGAAACCAACAGCTGGCCCGAGCTCGCCATCGGACTCTACGACAAGCTCACCGGTCGCGGTGCCGAAATCACCTACGAATTCGACAATTTTGAACTCTACGTCCCCAGCGGCACGAGCAGCGACGCCAGCTCGGCCAAGTGGAAGATGAACGGTACCCTGCGGGTGCGCACCACCGACCGGGAGAACGCCGGCTCCGCCCAAGAAACCAAATAGGATGGACGCGGCCTTCCGGCGGCTCGCTCAGGTGGACATCGATGCCGACCTGACGCTCGAATCCCCGCGGGGAGGCCGCATCCGCATTACCCGGAGCATTTCGGGAGCCCTGCGCATCAATTGCGACCGGGAACAGACCCTGTGGGAACTCTTCGATCTGGGGCGGGCCACCGGGCTCGTCGGTGGCAGCTACCGGGATCTCGGCCGGACGCGCAACCCCCTGCTGCAGGCCCTGGAAATCGAGATCAACGACCGCGACGTCCTGCTGTGGCGACCGGGTAAGCGGGTGAAAGTCGTCAGCCTACGCGGGGCCATCAACCTGCTGCGCCGCCGGGGTTAAAGCACATCGACGCAGTTCAAATCTTCGAAGGCCTGTTTGAGGCGCTCGACGAAGCTGACCTCCGCGCTGCGGATCCATACCCGGGGGTCGTAGTTCTTCTTGTTGGGCTTATCCGTTCCGTCGGGGTTTCCGATCTGGGCCTGCAGGTAGTCGCGCTTACCGGCCTCGTATTTCCGCACGCCATCCCAGTAGGCCCACTGGAGGTCGGTGTCGATATTCATTTTGATGGCGCCGTAGCCGATCGCTTCCCGGATGTCTTCCTGGCTGCTACCCGAGCCACCGTGGAAGACAAAGTGGATGGGGTCTTTCTCGAGACCGAGCTGCTCCTTCACGTACTGCTGGCTGTTCTTGAGAATGATCGGCCGCAGTTCGACGTTGCCGGGCTTATACACGCCATGGACGTTACCGAAGGCCGCCGCGATGGTGAAGCGGTCGCTGATCGCCGTGAGCTTCTGGTAGCTGGCGAAAACTTCCTCCGGCTGGGTGTACAGGCGGCTGCTGTCCACGTCGGTATTATCCACTCCGTCTTCTTCTCCACCGGTGACGCCGAGTTCGATCTCGATCGTCATGCCGATCTTAGCCATGCGCTCGAAGTACTTCGCGCTGATGGCGAGATTTTCTTCGAGCGGCTCCTCGCTCAGGTCGAGCATGTGGCTACTGTAGAGGGGGAAGCCGCGCTCGGCGTAAAATTTTTCGCCCGCTTCCAGGAGTCCGTCGATCCAGGGCAGTAACTTTTTGGCGCAGTGGTCGGTATGCAGGATGACCGGCACCCCGTAGGCCTCGGCCATGGCGTGGACGTGCATCGCTCCGCTCAGTCCGCCCATGATGGCTGCCTGCTGCTGGTCGTTGCTGAGTCCCTTACCGGCAAAAAACTGGGCGCCGCCGTTACTGAACTGAATGATGACCGGGCTATTGACCGCCTTAGCCGTTTCCAGTACCGCGTTGACGGTGCTGCTGCTGGTCACGTTCACCGCCGGAAGGGCGTAGTGGTTTGCCTGGGCGTGGTTGAATACTTCGGTTACCTCGTCGCCGTGCAGTACGCCGGCCCGGAATGCGGTCTTAGCCATGGGTGGATTGTTAAAGCGCAAATAAACGATTTTTAAACGAGGTAGTCGTCCGGGCCGGGGGGGATAATGCCCTTGCTGCGGCCATCGTCGAGGAAGCGGCGCACTGCCTGCCGCCCCCTCTCCCCCAAATCCACCGTAAAGTCGTTGACGTACAGATCGATGTGCTTGCGCATCACCCCGCCGTCCATCTCCTGCGCGTGGGCGGCCACGTATTCCCGACTGGCGGCGGGGTGGGAGCGGGCGTATTCCACCGAACGGCGCAGCACCCGCTGGATGCGGTATTTTAGCTCCGGGTCAAGTCTCCGGGATACGGCAATGCCCCCCAGGGGAATGGGAAGCTCCGTCTGCCGCTGCCAGTAGTCTCCCAGGTCGGCCACTTTGTCCAGTCCACGTTCCGCGTAGGTGAAGCGGTTTTCGTGAATAAGGACCCCCAGATCGTACGTGCCGTTCACCACCCCCGATTCGATGTGGCTGAACAGGACCTCCTCTTTTTCGGTGAGTTCAGGAAAGGCTAGGCCCAGTAAGTAATTCGCCGTAGTGAAATGACCCGGAATAGCAACGGTATGGTGAGGTTTTACTCCTCCAAAATTTTCATTTTTTGATTTCACTAACAACGGGCCTACTCCATCACCCAACGCGCTCCCCGCATTCAGCAATACGTACCGATCCGCAACGAACCCAAATGCGTGGTAACTCAATTTGGTCACCGCGAACTCCCCCCGCATGGCCCGGCGGTTCAATTCTTCGACATCCGCGAGGGTGGGGGCGAAGGTCAGTCCTTCGGTGTCGATCCGGTCGTGGATCAGGGCATCGAAAATAAAGGTATCGTTCGGGCAGGGGCTAAACCCCAGGGACAGGGTAGGGTAGGACATAAGATTGAGGTATCAAATTACATATCGCAAAATATGCCTCCGATGCCCCCTCCGCTTCGCCCGGGGACGCAGCGGGGGAAATTTTGCTAACTCAGTGGGTAATGTCAGGTAAATTCTCCCCGGACCTGTCCCGGAGCATCGCGGAGGGCCGATCCGAGGCGTAATTTACCCGAAGGTGAAACGTTGAGCGACCGGTGACGTTACTTCGCCGCCGCTGCGCACTACAAAGACAGGTCTATGCAACTTCAGGTTCTCTACGAAGACAATCACCTCATCGCCGTCAACAAGCCGGCCGGTTACCTGAGCCAGGGGGACGAAACCGGAGACGTAACGGTAATGGACCTGGCCAGGGAATACATCAAAGTGCGCTACCAGAAGCCGGGTGAGGTATTCCTGGGATCGATCCACCGCCTCGACCGCCCCGTTTCCGGCGTTATTCTTTTTGCCCGCACCAGCAAGGCACTGAGCCGGATGACCGAAGCCTTCCGCAACCGCAAGGTCACTAAAACCTACTGGGCCGTCGTGACCGAACAACCCAGCCCGATCGAGGGCACGCTGAAGGGATTCATCTACAAGGACGCCAAGAAAAACTTCAGCAAGTTACTTCCGAAGGCGAACAGCAACCGCCACCCGGGCGCAAAGGCCGCCACGCTGAACTACCGGGTCCGCGGCCGGATCGGCACCCACGTCTTGCTGGAAGTCCAGCCCCTCACCGGCCGGCCCCACCAGATCCGGGTCCAGCTGGCCGAGCAACTGGGGAGCCCGATCCGCGGTGACCTGAAGTACGGCTTCCGCCAGGCCAACGAAGACGGTAACATCAATTTGCACAGCCGGCGGCTGGAATTCCAGCATCCGGTAAAAAAGGAGCCGGTTACGATTACGGCCGAGCTGCCGGCCGGGGACCAAATCTGGCAGCTATTCGCGGAGATTGATTAGCGCGAAATTTCCGACTCGATGCCGCGGGCGGCGGCCAGGGGGTCGGACTTCCTGAGTAGGCGGAGCGCTTCCTGCACGACGTCGTCTCCCTCGTTGTAAATTTCGTAAAAGGCGGTCGGACCGAACAATTGCCGCGCCAGCCGGGCCCGGAAGTAGAGCATCAGTTCCGCGCGTAGCTGGGCGGGGAGGGGGTCGGAGGACAGCTCCGGGTAGTCCCGTTGCGCCAGCTCGCGCAGATCGGCGATCACTTCCTGGCGGTCCGCGCGAAACTCCCGGCGGTAGGTTCGCAGATCGGGAATGTCCTGTACCGATGAATGCCGACGTAAGTAGGCGAATACGTAACTATTGATCTGCTGCCGCAGGTGGAGAAAATCCGGATCGTTCAGGCTGCTATCCAGGGGTACGAAGTGATCCGGGGTGATACCACCCCCGCCGTATACGGGGTGGCCGGCATCGGTGTAAAAGGTAAGCGCGCTATCCACCGCCACCCCGGTACGCCCGGTAAGTTCGCCGCTGACGTAGCGCCGGTTCAGGTCTCCGCGGTAGTCGTCAACCCCTTCGTAGTCCCGCTGAATGCTGCGGTTGCTGGGAATGTAGTACCGGGCCACCGTAAGGCGCAACTCCGATCCGTCGGCCAGGGGATACTGTTCCTGCACGAGTCCCTTACCGAAGGTGCGTCGTCCGACCACGATCCCCCGGTCGTGGTCCTGCACCGCTCCCGCCACGATTTCGCTCGCGCTGGCCGAGCCACCGTCGACCAGCACCGCGACGTTCCCGATGTTGTAGCGGGCCCGGCCGCTGGTTTTGTAGGACTGGCGGGTGGAGTGCAGCCCCTCGGTATAGACCAGGAGCAGGCCCCGTTCCACGAACAGCTCGCTCAGCAACTTGGTGGCTTCCTGCAGGAAGCCGCCGGGGTTGCCCCGTAGGTCGATGATCAGGTCGCGGGTCCCCGCTTCTTCGAGGCTCTGCTCCAGGGCCGCCAGAAATTCGGTGTAGGTAGTCTTGCTGAAGCGGTTGATCTTTACGTAGGCGGTGCGGTCGCTAATCGGGTAGGCGGCGTCTACGCTGTTGACGGGGATGGGGGCCCGCTCGATGTCGAAGGGGAGTAGCTGGTCGACGCCGTCGCGGGCCACGCTTACCTCGATGCTGCTACCCTCCGCTCCCCGCATCAGGGAGGCCGGATCGATATTGTTTTCGGTCACCCCCGTCACCAGGCTATCGGCCACGTAGATCACCCGGTCGCCGGCCCGCACCCCCGCCCGGTCGGCCGGCCCTTCGGGCAGGGCGCTCACCACCACGATGGTGTCGTCCACGACCAGGTATTCGATGCCGATGCCGACGAAGTTGCCCTCCATATTTTCGGTCAGCGCCTGTACCTCTTCCCGGGGTATGAAACTGCTATGTGGATCGAGGTCGCTCAGAATGGCTTCGATTCCGGTACGGTACAGTTCTTCCCGGTCGGCCTCGTCGACGTAGCGGGCTTCGATGTAGCTCAGCACCTGCTCGACCGTACCATCGCGGGGGGTGCGGCCGCTTTCGGCCCCGATCCGGAGCAGGGGAGCATCCACGCGCAGCAGAAACCCGGTGAGGAGGCCGACGGCCAGGACGATACTGAAGTAGAGGGGAAGGCGTCGATTCATGGGACTACAAACTCGGGGTGGAAGGTTCGCCACCCGCAAAAGGCAAAAATAGCGCCAGTTGTTGTCACCCGCCCGGCCTTACTTCCCAAGCGTCACGGGATTGCCTATTTTGCCGCCCAAGCTATACCCATGCGTACCACCCTACTGGCCCACACCGCCGAAGACACCGACCGCGTAGCCGCCCTGGTCGGGGAGTGGGCGACGCCGGTGCCCTTCCACCAGCTTGCGGTAGATCGCGATGCCGCCCACTCCCCGCTGGTCCGGGCCCTGGAGGCCCATACCGGCCCCGTAGCCATCCTGATCAGCGATGCGTTCCTGCGCAACCCGAACTGCCTGGTGGAGGCCACCGACTGGCTCGACCACACGCCCGAGCGCTCGTTACTAGCACTGGATGCCGAACTGCTCGACAAACTCCGTTCCCCCACCGGGCGGATGGAGTACGTGCACTACTGGCAGGAACGCTACATCGACCTGCGCAGGGATGCTTCCGCCTACCGGGGTGAGGACAAGGAGGCCTTCGAGCGGTACTCGGCCAAAATCAGGGGAGTCAGCGTCGCCGTTGAGGATACCCTGACGCGGATCCTCCAGCACCAGCCGGTACCCGCTCATCAGTACCAGCCCCCCCATCAGGACCGGGCCGAAAAGGTGATCGCACGGGCGTGGGAACTGGCCGAGGCGGGGGATCGCGGCGGCGCGCGGGTGCAGTGGAAGACGGCCATCGAAAGCTTTCCCGAGGAACCGGACGTCCGCTACGAACACGCCCTCTATCTGGTACTGGAAGAACGCGATTTATCGGCAGCACGCGAGGAGCTCGATCAGGTTCTGGAAGACCAGCAACTTCATCCCGACGCCCTCTACCTCTCCGGAGAAGTCAGCCGGTCGCTGGGCCGCTACGCCGAGGCTCAGGAAGACTGGGAACGCCTCTACGATCACGAACCGAACTACCCCGATCTGGACCTGCAGCTGGGTATCTTACTCAGCGAACACATACCGGGTGCCGAATCGATGGCGCTGAACCTGCTCAGACGCGCCTGTAAGCGAAAGGATGCCGCCCCCGATACCCTTTACCGCTACGGGACCCTGCTGGACTCTGGCTTCGGTAAGCGCGGTAAGGCCATCAAGCAATTGTTACGTGCCGTTGCGTCAGATCCGGAATTCGCCGCCGCCCACTACCGGCTGGCCGTCTGGTACCACGAGGCGGGGAACCGGGAGGAAGCCCGCAACCACTATATCCTGGCCACCGCCCGGGACGGACGGTACGCCACCCCCGATAATCAACTCGCCTTCCTGCAGACGACGGAAGTACACCCGCCCTCCACTCCGGTCCCGGCCGCATCTACTGAATCCACCTCCTCCCCACCCCCATCCATGGAAGACCCCCTGAGCTCCCTGAAGGAGAACATTGCCCGACTGGAAGAATTGATGTCCCGGCAAAATCAGCCCGCACCTGCGTCCCCGCCCCCCCGACCCGGTTCCGGACTGACGGCACTGATCTCGGGAGCCACCAGCGGTATCGGACTGGCTACGGCGAGGCGACTGTCACGGTCCGGCTACCGACTGATCCTACTGGGCAGACGGGAAGAACGACTGAATGAGGTGCGCCGGGAACTAACGGAAGGAGGCACGGAGGTCCACACACTCCAGTTAGACGTGAGGGACCGGGAGAAGGTGGCGACCACCCTGTCCGAACTACCGGAAGTATGGCGGACCGTAGATATCCTGATCAACAATGCCGGGAAGGCCAAGGGCTTCGACCCCATCCACCGGGGCCGCGTCGACCACTGGGAAGAAATGATCGACGTCAATCTAAAGGGACTGCTCTACCTGACCCGGGCGGTAAGTCCGGGAATGGTCGAACGGCGTAGCGGCCTCATCATCAACGTAGCCAGCACGGCGGGGAAGGAAGTGTACCCGAATGGCAACGTGTACTGCGCCACTAAGCACGGGGTGGACGCGCTGACCTATTCCATGCGGCTGGACCTGGTACACCACGGCATCCGGGTCGGCCAGATCTGCCCGGCCCACGTAGAAGAGACGGAGTTTGCCCTGGTGCGCTTCGACGGCGATGCGGATCGGGCCCGGATTTACGAAGACTTTCAGCCCCTACGCTCGGAGGACGTAGCCGAAGCGATTCACTTCATGGTCACCCAACCCCCCCACGTGAACGTGATGGACCTGGTGCTGCAGGGAACCCAGCAGGCCAGTTCAACCGTGATCGACCGCAGCGGTCGACCCGATAGCCAAGCCGAGGCATGATCGGAGGCCCCTACTTCATCGTAATCGAAGGGCTCGACGGGAGCGGAAAATCCACCCAGATCGAATATCTGCGCGACTACCTGCGGGCCCGGGGGGAGGCCTGCCGCCTGACGGCCGAGCCAACCGAACTGCCCACCGGCAGGCTGATCCGCTCCGTCCTGCGCCACGAGACCCGTATGGACCCCCGCGCCCTGGCCGCCCTCTTCGCCGCCGATCGGCTGGAGCACATTTACCATCCCGAAGCCGGTATACTGAGGAGCCTGGAGGAGGGGTACCACGTCATCGCGAGCCGCTACTACTTCAGCAGTCTCGCCTACCAGAGCGAGTACGCCGAGCCGGGGTGGATTGCCGCCCTGAACGCCCAGGCCCGCCGCGTACTCCCCGCCGACCTGACGATCTTCCTCGATCTTGACCCCGAGATAAGCATGCACCGCATCAACCGACGCAGCGGGCCCCGCACCGAACTCTTCGAACGTCTCGAAAAGCTCCGCCACGTGCGGCAGAGTTTCCTGGACGCCTTCGACCGATTCGGGCAGGGAGAACGCATCGTACGCATCGATGCCGAGCAGTCCGCCGCGGAAGTGGCGCGGGAAATTGAAGCGGCCCTGTTGGGGCTCGATTAAACCTAAGTAGTATGGAATACGCCATCGCCACCATCGACCTGAAATTCCTCGGAAGGCCGCACGCCATCGCGGCTTTCGCCGTTCCGGACGAAAGCGGCTACACGCTGGTCGAATGTGGTCCCTACAGTACCCACCGTAATTTGATCGCGGGTCTGAAGGAAGTGCACATCGATCCCGAGCGAGTACACTCCTTGCTGCTGACCCACATTCACTTCGATCACGCCGGCGCGGCCTGGTGGTGGGCCCGGCAGGGGACCCAAGTGTACGTACACCCCCGCGGGTACCGGCATATGGTGGACCCGGACCGACTGTACCAGTCCGCCAAACAGATCTACGGCGACCGCATGGAAGAGCTGTGGGGGGAAAGTCGGGGCATCGAGCCGGACCGGATCCAATCCGTGGAGGACCGCGACGAACTCCGAATCGGGGATCGCAGCTGGGTGGCCCACCACACCCCGGGCCACGCCAAACACCACATCGCCTGGCAGTTGGGCGCGGATGTGTTCACCGGCGACGTGGGGGGCTGCGGTATTGACGGGGGACCGGTCATTCCCCCCTGCCCGCCGCCCGATATCGACGTTCCCGCCTGGAAGGAGTCAATCGCCCGTTTGCGCTCGCTGGGTGCCGAACGTTTTTTCCTCACCCACTATGGCGCGGTGACCGACCCCGCACGCCACCTGAACGAACTGGAGGATCGGCTGGACCGCTACGTAGCCTGGGTGGAACCCCACTTCCGCGCGGGCCGCTCTCCCGAAGAAGTGGCCCCCCTGCTGAGCGACTTCGTAGTGAATGACCTTCGGGAGCACGGCGTCGGGGAAGACCGCCTCTGGGCGTACCTGGCCGCCAATCCGCCGGACATGAGTGCGGCGGGAATCCTACGGTATCTGGGGCAGCGGGGGGCGAACTAATCAGTGCATCCGGTCCCCCCTGACTTCCAGGTGGGAAAGAATTCGGGCTTCTTCCCGGAGGTATTCGGCCCAGCGCCGGTCCACCTCATCGCGCGGGAAATACTTCCGGGCCAGTTCGATGAAAAGCACGTAGTGCCCGGCCTCGGCAACCATGAACTTATGGTACCACTTGCGGAGGTCCGGGTCGGAAACGTAGAGGCTCATGAGGCGGAAGCGTTCGCAGCTACGCGCCTCGATCAGGGCGAAGATGAGGAGCCGTTCCAGCAGGGCGGCGTCCCGCCCCCGACCCTTGCGGGCGAAGGCCATCAGGTGATTGACGTACTCATCCTTGCGCTGCTGGCCCAGGGTGAGTCCGCGGCGATCGATCTCGGCCAGCACCGCCCGGAAGTGCCCCCATTCCTCGGTGACGATGGGGGCTAACTCGCGGACCAGCTCGTGGCGATCGGGGTAGCCCTGAATCAGCGAAATGCAGCTGGTAGCCGCCTTTTGCTCGCAGTAGGCGTGGTCGGTCAGGATCTCGCTCAGGTCCATCTCCGCCAGGTTGACCCAACGGGGGTCGGTCGGCAGTTTCAGATTGAGCATGTGTACGGTGGCGGCGTCATTCATCAGACCCAGTATACGAGGTTCAGGTCCTGAGCGTGCGGCATCAGCGGATGTACGGGGCGCAGGCGGAAGCCGTACTCGTACACCCCGGCGAGGCGGGGGTCCAGCTCGATGCGGAAGGTGGCGGTGTTCTCCGTGGAGGAAATCAGATCGAAGGGACTGGTGCGGCGTAGTTCCACGCGGTCTTCGTCGATCCGCTGGTAGAACAGGGCCTCCAGTTGCAGGTGTTCGGCGTCGATCATGTTGGTCGTCAGCACCACCTCGGCGGTAAATGGCTCGCCCACGGGCAGGGCGTGGTTGACCGAATCGAAGCTGTTGTTTTCGATCGTTTCGATTCCATTCCACCGTTCGGCGGTTTTCTCCTTCCAGGCGGCGTATTCCCTGCCGGGCTGCATATCGTCGGAGCGGACCTTCCGGGCGCTTTTCCCGAGGGGGAGGTAGAAGCGCTCGTAGTAGTCGTCCATCATTCGCTTCATGGTGAAGGTGGGGGCGACCTCGGCGATAATCTGCTTGACGTAGCTCATCCAGTCGGGGCTAATCCCGTCTTCGTTGCGACGGAAGAAGGTCGGAATGATTTCGTCCTCCAGGATGCTGTACATCGTCTCGGCGTCGAGCTCGTTCTGCAGATGCTGATCTTCGTAGGTGCGCTCCAGGGGCAGGGCCCAGCCGGCATCGGGGCGGTAGCCTTCGGCCCACCAACCGTCGAGGACCGAGAAATTGACCGATCCATTCATGGCGGCCTTCATTCCCGAGGTACCGGAAGCTTCCAGGGGGCGGGTAGGGGTGTTGAGCCAGATATCGACGCCCTGGGTGAGGAGCTTGGCCATCTCCATATTGTAATCTTCCAGGAAGATGATCTTACCCGCGAAATCGGGTTCTTTGCTGATCTGTACGATCTGGCGGATCAGATCCTGCCCCCCCTGATCGGCGGGGTGGGCCTTACCGGCGAAGAGGAAGATTACCGGCTGATTCTTGCGATTGACCAGTTCACGGAGCCGGTCGCGATTGGTGAAGAGCAGGGTAGCCCGTTTGTAGGTGGCAAATCGACGGGCAAAGCCGAGGACCAGGGCGTTCTCGTCGATCTTGCTGAGCACGTCGAAGGTCATGCGGGGGCTTTCGCCGCGCCGGCGCATATCCACCCACAATTTCTCGCGTACGTATTTAAGCAGGCGCAATTTCAGTTGGTGGCGGGTCTCGAATAGTTTGCGGTCGTCGATCGCGTGGACGTTGCGCCAGACGTCCTTGTTGGACTGATCGCGCACCCAGTCCTTTCCAAAGGTCGTGCTGAACAGATCGTGCATACTGTCGGCGATCCAACTGGGGTAGTGAACCGAGTTCGTGACGTAGCCAATGTGCACCTCATCGGCCGTATATCCCGGATAAAGGGAAGTAAACATTTCCTGACTCACCTTGCCGTGAAGCTTGCTCACGCCGTTGACGCGCTGCGACAAGCGGATCGATAGCTTGGACATATTGAAGTCCTCCCCGGCATCCTCGGGGTTGAGGCGTCCCAGGGCCATGAACTCCCGCCAGTCGATGCCGAGTTCACCGGCGTACTGGTACAGGTAGTTGCGCATCAGGTGCTCCGGGAAGTGATCGTGGCCCGCCGGTACGGGGGTGTGGGTGGTGTACAGGCTGGAGGCGCGGACCATCTCCCGGGCTTCGGCGAAGCTCAGGCCCGCATCGACGTAGTTCTTCAGTCGTTCCAGGGAGAGGAAGCCGGCGTGTCCTTCGTTCAGGTGGTAGATGTCGGGGTCGAGCCCCATGGCCTCGATGGCCCGAACGCCCCCGATGCCGAGTAGAATTTCCTGTTTGAGGCGGTGCTCGTTGTCGCCCCCGTAGAGCTGGTGGGTGAGCGCCCGGTCTTCGGAGCTATTGTCTTCGTGGTCGGTATCCAGCAGGTACAGATTAATCCGGCCGATGGCGAGGCTCCAGACCTTGGCCTGAACGATACGGCCCTGGATGGTGACCGGTACCTTAAGCCAGTTGCCATCGTCTCCACGCACGGGCTCGACCGGCAATTGGGTAAATTTCTGGGGCGGATAGTGGTGAATTTGGTCCCCGTTCATGCTCAGGCCCTGGTTGAAGTAGCCGTAGCGGTACAGCAGACCGACCGCGAAGAGATCCACGTTACTGTCGCTGGCTTCCTTGAGGTAGTCGCCGGCCAGTACCCCGAGACCTCCGCTGTAGAGTTTGAGGCTGATGTGCAGGCCGTACTCCATGCTGAAGTAGGCGATCCGCGGAAGGTCCGGCTTTCCCGGTTCGGCCAGATAGTCGTCGAAGGCTTTCTCCGCTTCCCCGAGTTGCTTCAGAAAATCCTTGTCATCGGCCAGTTCCCGCAGTCGTTCGGGCGCTAGGTTCTCGATCAGGGCGACGGGGTTGTAGTTCAGGGACACGAAAAGCTCGGGGTCGATATCGCGGATCAGGTTCGCTACCTGGGGCATCCAGGACCAGAGCAGGTTATGGCTCATGCGGTGTAGCGCGGCCAGTTCCCCGGGGAGCTGGGGCTGGATGAAAATGCGCTTCAGTTTCATTTCGGTGGGTGCGGAGGTAAGCGTCATGGCGTGGATTTGGGGAAGGCCGTGTTCGGATCGGAATAAGGAATGGCCGCAAAAATGCGCAACAATAGTGACATGAACAACGGCGGCCCGTCCTTCGGTTGAGGGACGGGCCGCCGATTCGGTCATTTGTCCGTTAGTACAGGTATTCCAGCGCGACGCGGTCGTAGAATCCGAACTCGCCGTCCTCGCCACTGCTGAAGCAGCTGAGCATGACGGAGTTAGGGTCGTAGCCGGTCGGGGTACCGGGGATATGGACCGCCCCGTCGGGGCCGGCGCTTTCGCCCGATTGGCCGCAGGATTGGCGGCTGAACCAGTCGGTGTGCCGCAGGCCCATGGCGTGGCCGATTTCGTGGGTGATGACGTGTTCGTTGGTGTTGGTGTCGTAGTTATTCATGCCGTTGTAGATCTGGACCCACTTGAAGGGCTTTCCGCCGGAGGGGAAACCGGCCTGACCGCCGGCGCCGTTATTACTGACGTTGCGGTACACCACGATGTCGGCGCTGGTGCTGGCGCGGAAGGAGAGGCTGAAGGTCTTATTCGTACTGAGGGCGTTGTAGTTATTGACCGCCCACTGGAGGGCCGTCCGCATTTTACTGGTCAGGGCGTAGCCGTTGCCCGTATAGCCGATCACGCTGATGGTGTTATCGGAGACGAGATTATTGGTGCGGTACTGCTTTTCGAGCGTGGCGTCCAGTGCCTGAAGTTGGCGAAGCTGGTCTTTGGTCAGGGCGATGTCCTCATCTACCAGGTAGAGATGGTCTACCGTGCCGTCAGGACGCTCTTCGGTAACCATACGCGCATCGTCGAACTTTGCCGAGTGGCCGTCCACGTGTGCGATGATGGGTTCCTGTAAACCCAGGTCGACCACGTCGACCCGTCCGTTCTCCCCTTCGTCGACGAGGAAAGAATTGGGGGCGGCCAGGGGTTCGGGGGCCATGGCGGAATCTTCGGTGCAGGCCGATAGGAGAGCGACCAGCGTAAGGAAAATTGGGTAAAGATGTAAACGCATAGGAATAGGTATTAGGAAATGAATGAGAGATATGGGCCCACCGGTGGCTGGGCTACCCCCGCGGCTTTCTCCCACCGGAGGGAGAGAAAAAGGGGTATCCGGGCGTCCGGCGAACGCCAATTGATAATGTGCAACATTGAACCTGGGACCGGCCCGACTATCCGGGGTATCGGCCTGGGACTAGGGTTTAGGTAATTTTACGGGATAGGGTAATGGGTATTCGCAAGGTAAGCCCCGAATCGGATTTACCAAAAATTTTGTCGTGGAATTAACCGGAAGTAGCAAAAATTGTCCTGACAGCTAACGGGTATCCCCCGCACCTGCGCCCGCGCCAACGCCCAAATCTTATTCTTAAAGACGGTAAATTGCATTTCGGACCCTTCGCTACGTGAACTACACCTCGGATTAGCCCTGCGTTACGCTACGGGACAGTTGCGAGGGGAATCCACCGGAGGGTATATATCGCAATTACGTACCTACAGCGGGATATT
Organism: uncultured Lewinella sp.; assembly: GCA_964594535.1. Classification (GTDB taxonomy): domain Bacteria; phylum Bacteroidota; class Bacteroidia; order Chitinophagales; family Saprospiraceae; genus Neolewinella. Next base: position 7,076 of record CAZQNE010000001.1, on the reverse strand, counting down.
ACCGTGCTTACGGCGGGGGCGCTCGACCACCTTATTTTCCAGGGTGGCAAAGGCGCGAATCAACTTCCGGCGGGTGACCCGGGGCTCGATCACCTCATCCACGAAGCCCCGCTCGGCGGCCCGGTAGGGGTTGGCGAAGGTTTCCGCGTACTCGGCCTCCTTTTCCGCCAGCTTGGCGGCCGGATCGTCGGCCCCCTGTATTTCGCGGCGGAAAATGATCTCGCTGGCCCCCCGGGCCCCCATCACGGCGATCTCCGCCCCCGGCCAGGCGTAGTTGAGATCGGCACCGATGTGTTTGCTGTTCATCACGTCGTAGGCGCCCCCGTAGGCCTTACGGGTAATTACGGTGATGCGGGGGACGGTGGCTTCGCTGAGCGCGTAGAGCAGTTTGGCGCCGTTGGTGATGATGCCGTTCCACTCCTGGTCGGTGCCGGGCAGGAAGCCGGGCACGTCCACCAGTACGAGCAGGGGCACGTTGAAGCAATCGCAGGTGCGGGTGAAGCGGGCGGCCTTCCGGGAGCTGTCCACGTCCAGCACGCCGGCCAGACTGTAGGGCTGGTTCGCCACGATCCCGATACTGCGCCCGGCCAGCCTAGCGAAACCGACTACGATATTATCCGCGAAATCCTTATGAATTTCGAGGAAGGAATCCGCGTCGATCATGCCGGAGATCACGTCGCGCATGTCGTAGGGCTGGTTGGGATTTTCGGGGACCAGGTCGTCCAGTTCCGGGCGTAGCTCATCGCCCAACTCGAAGGGTAGGGTAGGAGCGGTTTCCTCGCAGTTCTGCGGCAAATAGGAAAGCAACCGCCGCAACTGCTGGATACAGAGCACGTCATTGGCCGCGGTGAGGTGGGTGACGCCGGATTTCGTGGAGTGGGTGGAGGCCCCTCCGAGTTCCTCGCTGGTCACGGATTCATTCGTTACCGTTTTGACCACGTTCGGACCGGTGACGAACATGTAGCTGCTCTCCTCCACCATAATGGTAAAGTCGGTCATGGCCGGGGAATAGACCGCCCCACCCGCGCAGGGCCCCATGATGGCCGATAACTGGGGAATGACGCCGGAGGCCCGGACGTTGCGGTAAAAGATATCGGCATAGCCCCCCAGGGAGCGGACGCCCTCCTGGATACGCGCCCCGCCGCTGTCGTTGAGCCCGATCAGGGGCGCCCCGGTCTTTACGGCCATATCCATGACCCTGCAGATCTTCTCGGCGTGGGTCTCGGAAAGGGAGCCTCCGAAGACGGTGAAATCCTGGGCGAATACGTAGACCAGCCGGCCGTCCACCGTACCGTATCCGGTCACCACCCCGTCCCCGTAGAATTGTTGGTCCTGCATCCCGAAATCGGTCGTCCGGTGGGTGACCAGGGCACCGATCTCCTCCAGGCTGCCGGGATCGAGCAGGAGGCGGAGTCGTTCCCGCGCCGTCAGCTTCCCCTTGGCGTGCTGCTTTTCGATACGGTCGGGGCCGCCGCCCAGGTGGGCCCGGGCCAATTTTTCCGTGAGCTTCTCGGTTGGGTTCATTCGGTTGGGGCTAGTGCCGGCGGTCCTGCCAGGCGGTAGAGGTAGGGTGGGGTACGGTGAGTTCGGCTGACCGCCGCCGGTGTACGTAGGCAGCGAAAAGGGCGGCTACCTGCCGAAGGTCTTCATCCTGCTCGTCGCGGGCCGCGGGGGTATAGTGGCGGCTGACGAAGTCCGTACCGAAACTTCCGTCCCGGAAGGCCGGGTGGCGGCAGACGAAGCGGCCGAAGGGCAGGGTGGTTTCAATGCCCTCGATATGGTAGTCGTCGATCGCCCGTAGCATCCGTTCGATCGCTTCGGCCCGGGTGCTGCCGTGGACGATGAGTTTCGCGATCATGGGGTCGTAGTAGACGGGCACCGTCATGCCCTCCCGGAACCCATCGTCGACCCGGGCCCGTGCCGGGGGGCGGTAGCGGGTCAGGGTACCGATGCTGGGGAGGAAATCCTGGGTGGGATCCTCGGCGTAGACCCGCAGTTCCAGGGCGTGACCGTCGATGCGGAGGTCGTTTTGAGCGAAGGAAAGGGCTTCCCCCCGGGCGACCCGGATTTGCTGTTCCACCAGGTCGATCCCCGTGATGAGCTCCGTGACCGGGTGCTCCACCTGCAGGCGGGTGTTCATCTCCAGGAAGTAGAAATTGTGGTCGGCATCCAGTAAGAACTCCACCGTGCCGGCCCCGACGTAATCGCAGGCGCGGGCTACGCGCACCGCCGCTTCGCCCATTTCCCGGCGCAGTTCCGGGGAGAGTACCGCGGAGGGCGCTTCCTCGACCACCTTCTGGTGGCGGCGTTGTACGCTGCAGTCGCGCTCGAAGAGGTGCAGGATCGACCCGTGGCTGTCGGCCAGCACCTGAATTTCGATGTGCTTGGGGGAGGCAATATACTTTTCGATGAATACGGAACCGTCGCCGAAGGAGGACTTGGCCTCGCTGATGGCGCGCCGCATCTGCTCGCGGACTTCCGCTTCCCCGTCCACGATCCGCATGCCCTTACCCCCACCTCCGGCCGCGGCCTTGATGAGGATGGGGAAGCCGATCTCCCCTGCTATCCGGATGGCTTCCTCCTCGTCATTGAGCGCGGCCTCCGTGCCCGGAACCAGCGGAATGCCGTGATCTACGACCGCTTCTTTCGCGGCCAGTTTGTTGCCCATGACCCGAATGGCGTGGGGGCGCGGGCCTACGAAGGTGAGTCCGGCGGCGCTGACCCGCTCGGCGAACTCCGCGTTCTCACTCAGAAAGCCGTAACCGGGGTGGATGGCGTCCGCGCCGGTATGGCGGGCGGCCCGGACGATGCGATCCATATCCAGGTAGGACTGGGCGGAGGGCGGCGGCCCCACCAGCACGGCCTCGTCGGCGTACAGTACGTGGGGGGCATCGCGGTCGGCCTCGGAGTAAACGGCCACGGTGCTCAGCCCCATGCGGCGGGCGGTCCGCATCACGCGCAGGGCGATTTCCCCGCGATTGGCGACCAGTAGTTTGTTCATGCGATCTCGATTAGGAGCTGATTTTTCTCTACCGCCTCACCCCGGGTGACGTGAACGGACTGTACCGTACCGGCCCCGCCGGACTTGACGACGTTTTCCATCTTCATGGCTTCCAGCACAAGCAGTGGCTGATCCGCCCTGACCTCGTCTCCCTCGGCGACCATCAGGTCCAGGATAAGCCCCGGCATGGGGGCCCGGGCATCCCCGCTGGCGGTCGCCGCAACGGTACGGAAGCCGAGGCGCCGGATGAGGGCATCGAGGTCGTCTTCGAGCCGCACCTCCAGTTCGCGTCCGTTGATGCTGACCGTGAGGGGTTTATCGCCACCGGGCCGATCGATGATTCGGCAGCGGTAGCTTCGCCCGTTGCGCAGGAGGTGGTACCCTTCCTCCGGACCGAGGAAGCGAATGTCGAGCCGGTCCAGTTCGTCCGGATCGGGGACGATCTCCCGGTCGTCCACTATGGCGGTAAAGTCGGTCATGGGGTGGGGGATTAACGGGCCTGCATGCGGATGCCCGCGTCCATGCGTACGACCGTGCCGTTCATGTAGTTATTCTCTACGAGTTGAAGTGCTAGCCGAGCTACCTCATCGGGGTCGGCCAGGCGCCGGGGGAAGAGGGGTTGCCTGGATAGGGAGTCGAACACCTCCCGTGGAAAGCTATCGAACATCGGGGTGTGGACCAGCCCCGGCGCGATCGCATTCACCCGAATGCCGTTCCGCGCCAGGTCCCGCGCCATGGTCAGGGTCATTCCGACCACGCCACCCTTGGAGGCGCTGTAGGCCGCCTGGCCGATCTGCCCCTCGTAAGCGGCTACGCTGGCGGTATGGATGATGACGCCGCGGCTGCCGTCTTCGTCAACCGGCTCGTTCTGCGCCATGGCGTAGGCCACGATGCGACTGACGTTGAAGGTACCGATGAGGTTGATCTGAATGACCTTCGTGAATAGCTCGAGGTCGCCCGGTCCGTCCCGCCCGATGGTCTTTACGGCGGGGGCGATACCGGCGTAGTTGCAGCAGACGTGGATGTCACCGAATTCGGACCTCACCCGGTCCACCGCGTCCTGCACCTGTTCCGGGTCCGTGATATCGACTTCGCAGAACAGGGCTCCTTCCCCCAGCGCTTGCACCAGCGCTCCGCCGCCCTCCTTATCGCGGTCGAAGACGGCTACCCGCCCGCCCAGTTCGTGGAAATGCCGGGCCGTGGCTCGCCCCAGTCCGGAGGCCCCTCCCGTGATGATACTCGTACGGTCAACTATGGTCATGGCGCAACCTACTAACAATCGGGGAGATGGTCGTCACGGGAGACCGTTGGGGGCCAGCGAAGGGAAAAAAGTGAGCGTTTCCGGGCATTTGGTTGGATTGTACTACGGCTTGCACGAATTTTACTATCTGCCAATGCGGGGTTTGGGCCACCTTTGTGTTCAACTAGTTGTTCTACGAACGGCTTGGTGATTGTTGCCCAGTCGCCGCACGAATATATTGTTACTGAGACGCTATACACAACACTTTATGCACGCCTTCCCGGAGCCCGGGGGGGCGTGTTTTGTTTACCCCAGCGCCACGTCCAGGGTCATCATGACGATGAAGCCCAGGACGAAGCCCAGGGTGGCGATATCGGTATTGCTGGCCTGCTGGGTTTCGGGCACGACCTCCTCGATGACCACGAAGATCATAGCCCCGGCGGCAAAGGCCAGGGCGTAGGGGAGGACCGGCGTAAAAAAGGTCACGGCCAGGGCACCGGCCACGGCGGCCACCGGCTCTACGGCGGCGGACAGCTGACCGTACCACCAGCTCCTGAAGGCACTCTGCCCCGACCGCCGCAGCGGCATGGATACGGCCAGCCCCTCCGGGAAATTCTGAATGCCGATACCGATCGCCAGGGCTACCGCCGCCCCGATACTGGCCTGGGGGAGCCCCGCCGCCACCCCCCCGAAGAGGACGCCGACGGCCAGCCCCTCGGGTATGTTGTGCAGGGTGATCGCCATCACCAGCAGGGTCGTGCGGCGCCAGGTACTGTCGGGCCCTTCGGCCTCGCTGATGGGATTATTGAGGTGAAGGTGGGGAAGGACCTTGTCGAGCCCAAAGATGAACAGGGCTCCCGTAGCGAAGCCGATGGCCGACGGGATCACCTTTACGAAGCCTTCGCCGGGGCTCATTTCAATGCCGGGGGCCAGCAAGCTCCAGAAGCTGGCCGCGATCATGACGCCCCCCGTGAAGCCGAGGGCGCCGTCCAGCAGCGTGCGGTTCATGCCGCGGAAGAGAAAGACCAGGGAGGCACCGAGGGCAGTCAACACCCAGGTGAACAGACTGGCGTAAAATGCGGCGAGGACGGGGTCGATGCCGCTGAGGTAATCGATGATGGGTTGCATGGACGGGGCTTGTGCGGCAAAAGTAAGGGTCCGCTAAGTTGGGGGCGGGTGGGGGGCTAACTTTTGGGCGGCGGGGCGCGGGTGCTGGGGGAGGTACTGGTGGCGTGAAGGATCCGAACTCTCTTGGTCTATGGATCTAAACCAAGGTTTGGTGAGCGTGGTCCGGCAGTACGGCAGGCATAAGGGGGTGAACCCACGGTTACCACCTGAAAACTTTGCAGGGATAGGCTTCCTGATTTTGGGTGTTTTGACTTTAGTTTGGAACCGAATTGGAGACTTTATTGGGGGTGTAGCCTTCCCCTAAGCCGCTACCGCGGTATAGTAGAATTTCTGATGTTCGGTTTCGTAGGCGTCGGGGGTCATGTTACCGATGCTTTCGTGGGGTCGCTCTAAGTTATAGACCTGTGACCAGGCTTGCAACTCCTCGTTGAACTGGTCCATCGATTGGAACCACGTTTGGTTCACACATTCTGCACGTAGGGTCTTGTTGAGCCGTTCGATAAGTCCATTTTGCGTCGGCTTGCCGGGTTGGATGAAGCGTAGCTCGATACCGTTGTCCCTGGCCCAGTCCCACAAGCGGTGGGAAATGAACTCCGGGCCGTTGTCACAACGGATGTAAGCGGGCTTGCCCCGGTATTCGACTACTTTGTCCAGCACTTCGATGAGTTTTTTGGCCGAGATACTACGGTGGGCTTCGGTCCACAACGCCCGGCGGCTGCCTTCGTCCATGATGTTGATGATACGTACCTGCTTCTTAGTCGGTCCGACGATCCAGTCACTGACGAAGTCCATGGCCCAACCCTCGTTGACGCCGTCGGGACTGATCAGATCATAGAACTTACGGTGTAACCGCTTACGTCTGGGGGGCTGACGTAAGTGTAGTCCTTCACGCTCCTTCACGCCGCCAGATCCGGTAGACACGCTTGTGGTTAGCCTCCGTCTTACCGGCGTTGCGTAAGTGGTGGAAAATCTTCCAAAAGCCCCCGCTCAGGTACTTGTCCTGGGTAGCGGTGTGACGCAGTAGTTTAGCCAGTGCATCATCCGCTTCCTCCGGTCGATGACCCGCTCTACGACGCTGATAGGTAGCTCTTCTGAAGCCCAGGACACGGCAGCAGCGACGCACGCTACTGCCCTGATCGACCTTGATTTGGTCAATCATGAGCTAAGCCTTAGGGGCCCCTCCCCCTAAGCCCGCTTGGCATCCTGGGCCTGCCTCTTTTTTAGCATCCCGTAACCCTGCTTAAGGATGTCGTGATCCATACTCAGCTCGGAGTACATCCGCTTGAGTCGCTTGTTTTCCGACTCTAGTTCTTGCAGTCGGCGCTGCTGATCGTCTTCGGCACTGGCCTGATCCTTCTTCCATTTGTAGAAGGTAGCCGCACTGATCTGTAGCTCCCGACACAGGTCGGCTACGGCCGCGCCGGCATCGTGTTTAGCTAAGGCTTCTAACCGTTGCGGAGTGGTGACCGCCGTAGGCAGCAGCGTAGCTAATTTGCTCTTAGGCATGATGGGTAAGTTTAGTAGATGAAGATAAAAACGGGTCACCTTTCTACTAAACCGTGGGAACGCTAACTGGGGAGGCTACAGAACTGCGCTACACCCCCCGGGAGTACCACTACACGCTGTACTACTACGACCAGGCCGGGAACCTTGCCATGACCGTGCCCCCCGACGGGGTAGCCGTACTACCCAGTGAGGAAGTGGCCT